>DATJIW010000064.1:0-24664 GCA_035492775.1 Vicinamibacterales bacterium | reverse complement strand
AGCCAATTCGTGATGACGGTCAGCGTCGTCGGGGTCGGCGCCGTGCTGTGGCGCAAGACGATGAGCCGTCCGTCGCGCCCGATGTCGAACAGCTGATCGTCAGGCTCGAGCGAATAGAGCCGCACGGGCGGCCCGACCTCGCCGGACGATTCCGAGAACGTCGCCCGCATGACGTCCGCCCCTTTCAAGTACAGCACGCTGCGGCCGTTCGGCTCCCAGACAGGGAGAACGCCGCCGCCGTCGGACGCCTGGAGCCGTCGACCGTCGCCGTCGACTGGCTGCAGATAGATCTCCCATGCACCCGACTGATTCGACTGGTAGGCCACCCATCGTCCATCGGGCGCGAACCGTGCGGCGCTCTCGTCGAACGACGTTCTGACGAGGGGCTTCGAGGTACGATCGCGGAGGGACATCATCCAGATGTCGGTGTGCGTCTGCGGATCCAGGTCCTCGAACAGCAGCCGGTCGCCGTTCACCGACGTCGGAAGCTCGTCGCGGTTTCTCTTCGACAGCAGCTCCGGCGGTCCGCCGCCGTCCGCTGCCTGCCAGTACAGCCTCCGCACGCCGCCGCCGATGTTGGACCGAAGGATGAGGCGGGAGCCGTCGGGCGTCCACAGCGGGCTCGCGTTGTCCCACTCGAACGTGATCCGGCGCGTCGTGTTGCGATTGAGATCGACGATCGCGATCTGCTGCGTTGCGCCGTCGGGATCGACTGCGAGATAACGGCCATCGGGAGACAGGCTGCCGCTGGTAGCGGCGAACGGGGCGTCCGCCAGTCTGGTAGCGCGTCCGTGATCGTCGATCGCCAGGAGTGCGTTCGCTGCGGGCGACGCCTGCCGCGGCACGTAGAAGAGCGTGCCGCTCGCCGACAGGGTGTGGTAGCTCGTTCCGGTCGCCGGGAGATTTTCGATTCCGTCAGCCACGATAGCAGGCACGCCGCCGGCCGTCAGCCGATCCGCGTCGAAGGGCACCGCGAGCAGCTGTCCCGCGCGTTCGTAGAGCAGGTGACCCGTCGGCAGATATCGCGGCGCCGTGCCCCCCTCGACCAGCCGGTGGCGGGATCGGTCCGAGAGCCGCAGCGCTTCGATCCGCGCATCGTCAAACGACGTGATTTTCGACGTGCCGACGACGAACAGGACGGCGCGGCTTCCGGGGAGAACGAACGGATGTCTGTGGGTTTTTTCGCCATTGGCGGCGTCAGGAACCGTCAGCTTCTCGGCGTCGCCGCCGGCAGCCGGCACGCGCCAGAGTCCAAACCCGGGCCCCGGGCTGTAGTAGATCCATCCGTCGTCTCCCCAGCTCGCGCCTTTGATTCCGGTGATGCCGCCGACAAGCGCCGTGGATGCGCCGCCGGCGATCGGGATCTTGCGGAGCGAGCCCCAGACGGCGGTCCGGATTGCGCCGCCGGCGCCGGACACGTACGCGAGGTATTTCGAGTCGGGCGAAAAGACGGGTTCGCCGACATCCCGCTCGCTCACAAGTGGACGCGACTCTCCCGTCTGGAGATCCAGCAGCCGGATCTCGCGGCGAGTCGCCCCCACATAGGCCAGCCATTTCCCGTCTGGAGAGACCGCGATCGTGCTGTCGTCCTTGCCGACCAGCCGCGAAACGGCGATGTCGCCGAGCGGGAGGACCGTCCGCATGACAGGCGCCTCCGGCGGCGCAGGCAGCGTGCGACGGGCAAGCCACCAGGCGGCCGACCCGCTGAGGGCGACGACGGCGGCGGTGAACGCGAGCGGGCGCCATACGCCACGGCGCGCGCGCGGCATTGACCCCGCAGCGGCGGGTGCCGGCCCGGTTGCCGACGCGCCGGCAGCCGCCTGAAGCGCGAACGCGAGATCGTGCCCCGACTGGAAGCGCTCGGCCGGCTGTTTCTCGAGACAGTGCCGCACGATCTGATCGAGCGCCGACGCGATGCCGCTGTCGCTGCCGCGGGGAATCTCGGGAACGTCTTCGCGCAGAATCGCCGTCATTGTCTCCGCGCCCGTGGGACGCTCGAACGCGCGCCTGCCGGTCACCATCTCGTACAGCACGCAGCCGAGCGAGAAGATGTCGGATCGGAAATCGACGGCTCGTCCGGCGACCTGCTCGGGCGACATGTAGCCGAGCGTGCCGATCACCGTCCCCGGATCGGTCTTTCGAATGAGGGTGGGCGAGTTCGGATCGTCCGCGGGTGCGATCTGCACCTGGCGCGCGAGGCCGAAGTCGAGAATCTTGACGTGACCCGACGCCGTGAGAAAGATGTTCTCCGGCTTGATGTCCCGGTGGACGATTCCACCATCGTGCGCGGCCGCGAGCCCCAGCGCGACCGCGCGCGCGATCTCCGCAGCCTTGCGCGGCGGCAGCGAGCCCGTTCGCAGACGGTCACGCAGCGTCTCGCCGTCGAGCAGTTCCATGACCGCGTACGCCGTCGGTCCTTCGTTGCCCACATCGTGGATGGCAAGGATGTTCGGGTGCGACAGCGCCGCGATCGCGTGGGCCTCCTGTTCGAAGCGCGCCTGCGCGTCGGGATCGGCTGCGAGGGACGCCGGGAGGACTTTGATCGCGACGGCGCGATTCAGCCGCGTGTCGTGCGCCCGGTAGACTTCGCCCATGCCGCCGGCGCCGAGCGGCGAGTCGATGCGATAGGGTCCGAGCCGGAATCCCGGGTCGAGCGTCATTGCCCCGCTGCCCATCCGGCGCGCCACGTCGTCGCGCGGGTACGCTCGAACCCTTCCAGCGTCCAGATCTGAAAGGGAAAATTCGCCACTGTCGTGAGGGCCCGCTTTCCATCCGGATGAATGCTCAACGCGGAAAGAGCCGCAACTGATGGCGACAGATCCACAGTTGTCACGATCGTTTCCGCACCGGTCGCGACGTTCACGTCATACACCTGCCACTCGTGGCGAGGATCGGCCGTGTTGTGGAAGATGGCGTAAACCGCGCGACCGTCCTTCGTGAAGTTGTAGGCCGAGAAGCGGCGGGATGACAGCTTGCGTGTGAACTTGCCGTCAGGGGAGATCAGGTCGAGACTGCTCCCCGCGCTGAAGAGGATCCAGTCGCCCGCCGCGGACCACTGCGTCACTCTGACCCCTGGCGCATCGGCCAGCAGGACAGGGGCGGTGCCGGGGACGGATCGAATCTTCGCCAGCTTCGGCTGGCCTTCGTTCAGCCGGCAATACGAGATCCACTGACCATCAGGCGACCACGCGAGCCCGCGGATGTCGTCGGCCTGGTCGAGCAGCGTGGCATGCCCACCGGCCGCGGTTGCCAGCATCAACTTGTTCGTTGCGCCATTGTCCACGAACACAAACCGCGCGCCGTCCGGCGACCAGCGTGCGGCACCGGGGTCGTAGCTGGTGTCGATCAGGCGGCGCGAGAACTCGCCGCCGGCGGCGTCCTGATCCATGACCGCGCCTTGTCCCGAGTACAGGAAATGCGTGCCCGACGGCGACCAGTCCGGTGACGTGTTGCTGCCTCCGTTCTCGACGAGCACGTGCGCGGCGCCGTCAGCGAGCCCGATTTCGACGACGTTCCATTCGTACTCTCCGGCCGAATACGCAATGCGCTTTCCGTCGGGCGAGACCGCTGGAGCCATGATCGTGAAGCCGGCGGAATAAATGGTCTCGCGGCTGCCGTCCGCGAGAGTAAGCCGGACGAGCGAGTCGGTCGGGCCGTTGCGGGCGACGAGCAGACTGCGGCCGTCCGGAAACCAGCTCACGCCCACCACACCGGCAGGACTTCCGTTCTCCACGCCCGTGTAAAGCTTGCGGGCCTGACCTGACGGGTAGGAAAAAACCCAGACGGTCCCGTTGTCGAACGCGAGAGAGGAGCCGTCTGGCGAGAAGCACATGCTCGTCGTGGGAGTGGCGGGCGCCAGCGGCCCCGGCCAGAACTCTTTCGCCGCTCCCCCGGCAACAGCCGCGAGCCACAGTTTGCCGTCGCGCGCGAACGCCAGCATCTTTCCACGAGGGTGAATGGCGGCTGCCTCGACGCGTTCCAGGACCAGCCGCTCGGCGCCGCCCGAGGCCGGGACGGCCCACAGGTTCCCGCCCGCGAGGTAGTAAATGGACTCGCCGTCGGGAGACCAGATCGGGGCGAGGCAGTCCTTCGCTGCTTTCGTGAGCTGCGCCGCCTGGTGTGACCCGACGCCGCGCTCGAAGATCTGCCTGACGCCATGAACCCTGGCCGAATACGCGATGCTGTTTCCATCCGGCGACCACGCGGGATCGCGCTCTTCAGTTTCTCCCGGCGCGACGCGTGTGAACTTGTAGTGCGAAAGATCAGGACCCGACGGCGCCCGTCGCGAGAACAGAAGGAAGATGGACGCCAGAACCGCGAGCGCGGCCGCCGCACCCGCGGCCTCCAGTACGCGACTCCGTCTGCGCGCCGCTCCGGCAGGCAACATTTCCCGAACCGCGGCCGTACTGAGGGACAGCCGATCGCGAATCTGCTTCAGCTCGCGATAGAGGTCGCGCGTCGAGTCATAACGTTCGCCGGGCTCTTTGGCGAGCAGCCGTTCCACCACCCAGCGGAGCGGGACGGGGACGGTGGCGGGCAACGGCTCCGCCTCTTCCCGGATGATCGCCGTCATCGTCTCGGCGGCGCTGGAACGCTCGAAGGCGCGCGTGCCGGACGCCATCTTGTACAACACCAGGCCGAACGAGAACTGATCCGACTGGAAAGTGAGATTCGGCTCGCCGCGCGCCTGCTCGGGCGACATGTAACAGATGGTGCCGACCGCCATGCCAGGATCGGTCAGGTTTGTCACGGTGGCGGCATTCCCGGCGACCTGCGCGGACGCGGCAGCCTTGGCCAGTCCGAAGTCGAGGATCTTCACGCGTCCGTCGCGGGTGACGAGGATGTTTTCCGGTTTGAGATCGCGGTGCACGATCCCGGAGGCATGGGCCGCGGCCAGACCGTCCGCGATCTGCACCGCGAGGTCGAGCAGCTTGCGCGCACTCTCCACCAGCGCGAGCGGCGAGCCCTCGATGTACTCCATCACGAGGTAGTTCGGCCCGACGTCGTAGAGCTGGCAGATGTTGGGATGGTTGAGCGCGGCGACCGCGCGCGCTTCGCGTTCGAATCGTTCCGAGAATTGTGCCGGCGAGACCTTGATCGCGACGACGCGGTCGAGACGCGTGTCGACGGCCTTGTAGACTTCGCCCATCCCGCCCGCCCCTACGGGTGCGACGATCTCGTACGGCCCCAGCCGACTTCCAGAAGCGAGAGACATGATGCGTGGGTCCGCATGAGGTTACTACGGCCACGCGGAAAGAGTTGCCGGCGGACGAAGGCGGACGTAAAGTGCACGTCATGAACGCGGCGCGAAAGCGATTCGCGGTTTCACCGCTAGCGTCGAACAGCAAGTCGCCGCGAAAGAGTTCACTGCCATGAGCTTCCAATCCGACGTCGCCCACATTCTTCGTGATCACCCCGTCGACCGTATCAGGTTCAAGGTCGAGAACATCGCCATCGACGGCACGCAGATGGATCTCGTGGCCAAGGCAATCGACAAGCAGGATATCGCCGTGGCGGTCGGCAGCAGCGGTCCTCAACTGGGAGCGGCCTATTCATCGTTCGTCGGCCGCACATTCGGCCCCGGCGAGAAGAAACTGATCGGAAGCATCACGCTCGGCAGCGAGAACGTGGTCCGAAGCGCGCTGGGGAGAGCCGCGATCTATCACGAGAGCGTCCACGCCCTGAAGGACGTGAAAGGATGGAAGGTCCCGTCAATGCAGGACGAGGAGGTCGTGGCGTATCTGGCTGATGCGATGTATCTCAGAGCGAACCACACGAGTGTTTCGGGGGGCGCACTTGAGATGGCCATCTACAAGGCGGCGTTCGCGATCGTCGATGCGCGCAACATGCTGACGAGGCCCGGTGTCGTTCTCAACTGGGGCGATTGCGACGCGCTGCGCTCGGCAATCAAGGCGCATCCCGCGTATCGGTAACTCTCCTGAATCCGGGGCTGCCACCGGATCCTCACGGCAATCCGACACGCGATGTGCCGGCGCGTATTTCCGTTCGCGGGTTTCCACCGTCAGACGGTAATGCACGCTTGGTGTGGCTGCCGAACCTTCGCTTCATCTCTAATATGTCCACGCCGCTGTGTGTCAAGCCATTGTCCATGACATAAGGTTGACAAAATGGCCTCCCCGCGATACTCTGAGCGGCAGAAAATGGGCATATCGACTCCGAACTGGCCGGCGACGCCGGCGACGCCGGTCGTCTACGCGCCATTCGGCACAGGCGTTGCGCTCTTCGTCATCCCTCGCGGATCGACCCTCTGGTTCGTGGCTCGATGAGCGCCACACCCGCCGGGCCGGCGCGTTATCCGATCCGCGCCGTCTCCAAGCTGACCGGAATCCCCATCGACACGCTGCGTGCGTGGGAGCGCCGCTACGCCGCCGTCACGCCGACCCGTGACGATCGGGGCCGGATGTACACGGACTCCGACGTGGCGCGGCTGCGGCTCCTCAACGGCGCCGTCGAACAGGGACACAGCATCGGGCGGCTCGCCGGGCTCAACGACGATCAACTGCGCGATCTCCGCGGCGCGGCTGACGCCGTCGCCGTCCGCACCACCGTTCCGACGCGGCGCACGCACTTCGATACGACCGCTCTCCTCACCGCGCTGCGCGATTACGACGCCGTGGGCCTCGACCAGGAGCTCTCCCGGCTCGCCGCGGTGCTGCGTCCGCTCGACCTTCTCCAGGACGTGCTGATGCCGGTGCTCATTCAGGTCGGCGACGACTGGCACCTCCGGCGGACGGGCATCGCGCAAGAGCACCTGATGTCGGCGACGATTCGGAACCTGCTTGGCGCGTTTCTGCGGCTGTACGCGCGGCGGCCGGCATCGGTCCGCCTGCTGTTTGCGACGCCCTCCGGCGAGCGCCACGAGGTCGCGACGCTCGGCGCGGCGATGCTGGCGGCGAGCGCGGGACTCGGGGTTGCCTACCTCGGCGCTGACGTGCCCGCGCGCGAAATCATCTACACCGTCCAGCCGGCAGGCGCCAAGGTGCTGGTGCTCGGCCTGACGACAGCCGTCGCCGACAAGGCGCGTGAACGAGAGCTGAAGACAATCGTTCGCGAACTCCCCGACGGCGTCGAACTATGGGCTGGGGGGCGTGGCGCGGAGCGGCACGGATCGATCATCCGGCCGCGCGGCTTGGTGCTGACCGACTATCAGACCTATCAGCAGGAACTCGTCCGACTCGGCGGACGCGTGGCGTGACGGCCGTGACTCGTCGCGCCTTCGCGCGTCTTGCCGGCGCTGGTCCTGCGTGCCGACGCGCAGCATTTCCTGCGCGGGGCCGCCGGCTCGAAATGTGGCGATCGCCATGAGGACGGCGGAGCTTCACGAGCAGGTCATCAAGGTTGATGACGGCACGCCTGCCGTACTCGTGACGGGGGCGACCGGCTACATTGGCGGACGACTCGTGCCCGTTCTCGAATCCGCGGGCGTTCGGGTTCGCTGTCTGGCGCGCCAACCGGTCGCGCTCTCGTCGCGCGTGTCGGCGAAGACGGAGGTCGTGGCCGGAGATCTTCTGGATCCGGCGTCGCTCGACCGTGCGCTGACGGGCATCGACGTGGCCTACTACCTGGTGCACTCGATGGGAGCGCACGGCGACTATCGCGAAACCGATCGCACCGCCGCCCGTAATTTCGGCGAAGCGGCGCGGCGCGCCGGGGTTCGCCGGATCGTGTACCTCGGCGGATTAGCCACGGGGAACGAGGCGTTCAGCAAGCATCTCAGGAGCCGCATCGAGACCGGCCAGACGCTGCGACAGAGTGGCGTTCCCGTCGTGGAATTTCGTGCGTCGGTGGTCATCGGATCCGGGAGCCTGTCGTTCGAGCTGATCCGCGCGCTCGTCGAACGGTTGCCCGTAATGGTCTGCCCGCGCTGGGTCGCCACCCTGGGCCAGCCGATCGCGATCGACGACGTGCTCGCCTATCTTGCCGCGGCGCTTCAGTTGCCCGATGGGGAGAGCCGCACGTTCGAAATCGGCGGGGCCGATCAGGCGAGCTACGGCGACGTGATGCGGGAGTACGCGAAGCAGCGAGGGCTGAGGCGCGTGATGATCTCGGTGCCGTTACTGACCCCTCGCTTGTCGAGTCTCTGGCTCGGACTCGTTACGCCCGTGTATGCGCGGGTCGGGCGGGAACTCATCGAGGGACTGAAGAACCGGTCCATCGTCACGGATCGCGCGGCGCTCGCGGTATTTCCAGTCAAACCGATCGGCCTCGGCGACGCGATCGATCGCGCCATTCGCTACGAAGATCGGACGTTCGCGCTGACCCGGTGGTCGGACGCGCGTTCCGCGGGAGGCGCGACCGCGGCGCCCCCCGACACACGATTCGGCAGCCGGCTGATCGACCGCCGCCAGGTCCACGTGGCGGTCGATGCGGACCGTGCGTTCGCGCCGATCGCGAAGATCGGCGGCAATCAGGGGTGGTACTACGCCACGTGGCTGTGGCGAATCAGGGGCGCGATGGACCTGCTGTTGGGGGGCGTCGGGATGCGTCGCGGGCGGCGCGACCCGGACACGCCAGCCGTCGGCGACGCCCTCGACTTCTGGCGGGTCGAAGTGTACGAGCCCGGTCGCCGATTGCGCCTCGCAGCGGAGATGAAGGTGCCAGGTCGCGCATGGCTCGATTTCGAGGTGGTGCCGGACGATCACGGCGCGCTCGTCCACCAGACGGCCGTGTTCGAGCCGGCCGGACTGCCGGGGCTGCTCTACTGGTACGGGCTTCTTCCGGTGCACGCCGTGATCTTCGGCGGGATGCTGCGTCGGATCGCGCTCCGGGCCCACAGCGGTCGCGCCTGACTCTTTGCGATCGGCTTTGGCTTCGAAGTCGTCGGCGACTATGGGCGCGTGCGTTTCAAGGCCGAGCCTTCCAATCGCGGGCGCGTGCCCGATGGTGGGCTATGGCACTCCCCGCGGCATTCCCAACTACTTCGGAGACGCCACCCGGAGCTACTTCCACTATTTTGCCGCGGCCGCAGTTAGGCGCATGTGCCGCGTGTTCAAGAGGAGTTGACAGGGCGACACGGGCGGTATTCAATAGCGAATACAGAACGGGATACAGCGCGGTGCACGGTGAAAATCCGACAGATTGACGTCTACCAGCTTCAATACGACTTGCGCGAGAAGGAGTACGCGTGGTCGGGCGGTCATGCCGTAAAGGGCTTGACGACCACAATCGTCCAAGTGGCGACAGACGAGGGACTCACCGGCTACGGCGAAGTGTGCCCGCTCGGATCGGGGTACATGGAAGCGCATCCCAGAGGCGTGCCCGCCGGTGTCGAGGAACTCGGGCCCGTTCTACTCGGCCAGGACCCCACGCGCCTCCACGCGATGAACGCGCTGATGGATTCCACTCTGAGCGGTCACCCCTATGTGAAGTCGCCGATCGACATCGCCTGTTGGGACATCCTCGGCCAGGCCGCAGGAGTGCCCGTTTCGACGCTGCTTGGCGGACGGCTCGTCGACGACTATCCGCTCTATCGCGCGATCTCGCAGGGCGCGCCCACCGCGATGGCCGATGATGTCGCGCGGTATCGATCCGAAGGGTATCGGCGCTTCCAGCTGAAAGTGGGTGCCGACCCCGACGACGACATCGAGCGTGTGCGGTCGGTTATCAAGGTAATCCAGCCGGGCGACGTCCTCGTGGCCGACGCGAACACCGGCTGGCGGCCACATCAGGCGCTCCGTCTCGTGCACGCGCTGCGTGACGCCGACTACTACGTAGAACAGCCGTGCGCCACGCTCGCCGAATGCCTGGCGGTCCGCGCGCGCACCCCGCAGCCGATGGTGCTGGACGAGGTCATCACCGGCGTTGGGCCATTCCTTCAGGCCTGGGACGCGCGCGCGATGGACGTGGTGAATATCAAGATCTCGCGCGTGGGTGGCTTGACGAAGGCGCGTCGCATCAGAGACTTGTGCGAGTCGCTGGGGATTGTCATGACGATCGAAGACAGCTGGGGCGGCGACGTGGCAACAGCGACGATTGCGCAGCTCGCGGGGAGCACCCGGCCGGAGTTCCTGTTCACGTCCACGGACTTCAACAGCTACGTCGACGTCGTCCTTGCCGATGACGCGCCGCGACGGCACAACGGGCGCCTCCCTGTCCCCAACGCTCCCGGCATCGGCATCCACGTCGACAAAGCGCGGCTCGGGGATCCCATCGTGACGATCAAGTAGCTGCCGGACAACCGGCATGGCACGGTTGCCTTGGAAAGACCCACGCGCGGAACAAACCGGCCATGTAGGGCCGCCGAAAGGGAGGACATCGTGAAGGCTCCCAGTGTTCATCGCAGATGGTTGACCGGCGTGTGCGTCGCGGCCGCTCTTATGGCGGTCCCTCGCGTCCAACGGGTGACGGGCGCACAGAGTTCGCCGACCTTGACGGAATCGATGAGCGACGGGCTGCACGGCTACATCTCTATGAAGGTGCCGCCGCCGCCCGACGGCTTTGGGTACGGCATCAGCTTCTACTCGGGCGCGTGGCCGCTTGTCGCTTCCCCACTCGAGAACTTCCAGATCGGCCTGCCCGGCACGTGGATCATTCCCGACAACCGTGGCTACCAGCAGCCTCTCTGTCCCCATGGGACAATCGCGCGCGATCACTGGCCCGACCGCGCGCCGTCCTACGCAAATGTGTTCCAGACGATCGAAGGAGGGATGGGGTTCTGGGTCAGCACCCAGTTCGGCTCCGTCACGCCCAAGTTCCGCATGAACGGAACCCCGAACTGCTACAACGACGAAATCTCATCGCCAGGTTGGGGCTTCGGAAAGCCCGAGCCGCTGAGCGCCGACCTCATGGGGCTCGTGCAGGTCAGCAACCGCCTCATCGTTCCCCCCGACGGTCTGACGTTTCGTCCGGGGCTTCGCGGCGAGCTGTTCGGCACGGCATGGATGGCGCTGCCCTTCGTGGACGCCGGCGCTCACCATGCGCAGCCGACGGGCGATCTGAGCTGGACGCTATTCATCAGCGCCGCGAACTTCAAAGGTCCGCTCGCCTTCTATATTCCTGACACGTGGAGCGCCATCGCGAACGGCTATCCGCCGGCGGCGGGCCGTACACTCGACGCGCGCGCGGCGGTGATGGGCGGCGGCGCGATGGAAGTGAACACCGTCCCGTACTTCAGCAACACCGACGGCCACGGGGTGCGTTACTCGCGGATCCCCAAGCTGCTGTTCCCGGTGAATGCGTCTGGCCAGACTGTCCTGATGCAGGACGTCCACATGTACTCGCGAGATGCCCTGTACAACCAGATGAAGTTGTGGTCTGACTCGGGCGGCCCCGTAACCGGCGTGTTCGAGGCGCGCGGCACATTCACGCCATCCTGCACCAGCGTCCCGTTGAAATTCGATCAGAAGAAAGTGCCGATGACGGGCTTCGACGCGTTCGTCGAGACGACGATGATCGGCGGATCGGGGTCGTGCTCGTTCGGTCTGGCATGGAAGGCACCCGATGCGGGGTTCCCCGAGTACTTCAGGCAGGACGGGAACAAACTCGTGGCGGTCCGCGCGTCCGACGTGCCGCGCGAGACGGCGTTGCAGGCGCAGACCTTTGCAGCGGCGAAAGCCGGCAAGCCCTACACCTCCCCGTCCGACGCCGGCTCCGTGTGGCGCAGCCCCGGACCAGCGAGCGGTCCTATGTCGGTTCAGCTGAACGACGGCAGCCGCGTTACGTACAGCTGGTATCGGTTCGTCGATCAGCCCGCGCTGCAGCATCTCCACCTCGACCCGGCGCAGAAGGAAAAGCTTCAGGCATTGATCGTCCGGATCCATTCCCAGTGGCCGGTCACACGTGACTACATGCCATTGCCCAGCGTTGGCTCGCTCGCGGAAATGGAATCGGCTCTCATCGTCTCGCCGCCGAAGGGACTCGAAGTGGGCTACGTACCAATCGTGACGAGACAAGAAGCCGGTATCCCTGCGAAGCGATAGCGGCTACAAATCAAGGAGAGGATGCCATGCGCCGAGCGTTGCTGTCCGCGGTCCTGCTGCTCGCGTCGGCCACGCTCGGCGCCGACACAACGCCAGTTGCGACCTGGTCCTTCGACCGCAGCGCGAGCGCTGACGTGGTGAAGGGCTTCTCGCGTTACGTTCCCGGCGTAGTCGGCAGCGGCCTGCGATTCGACGGTCAGACGACGACGGTTGTGCGCGCGGCGCGCGACGCGCCGCGCCTCGGCGACGCGTTCTCCATCGAAGCGTGGGTGGCAATCCAGGAGTACCCCTGGACCTGGTGCGCGATCGTGAACCAGGAGACGCGCCACGAAACCGGCTACTTCTTCGGGATCGATCCGGACGGGCATTTTGGGCTGCAGCTCGCCGCGGGCGGCGCGTGGAAGGAAAGCCGCTCGACCGTGTCGCTCCCGCTTTACGCTTGGAATTACCTCGTGGCGACGTTCGACCGCGGCGCGGTCCGGCTGTATCTCAACGGCGCCCCCGCCGGAGAGGCGCGCATCGACGGCGCACCCCGCTTCGCCCCTGACGCGGACGTCTGGATCGGTCGCAACCACACACCTCTCGGCCTGAGCCACGAAGTGAAGGTGGTCGCCCCGGTGGCCTTCTCTTTCAATGGAATCATCGATGAACTGCGCCTGGACGCAGGCGCAATGAACGAGGGCGAGGTGCAGAGCGCGTTTCGCAAGCTCGCGCCCACCGGTCCGGCGCCTCTCGCACCGCCGGCGCTGCCCGAGGGTCCCAAGGGCGAAGGGCGCTTCGGCGCGTACTACACACGGCTTCGCTACTCGCCCGAGTGGGAGGCACCGTGGCGCGTTGGCGACGCGGCGGACGTTGTCGTTCGCTTCGACGACATGCCGACGCGCCTCGTGTTCTGGCGCGGCACGAGCTACATCCCGGCGTGGGTGACCGAGAACGGCATCTGGTACACCAACGAGTTCTACGAAACCCAGAGCGACCCGATGGAGACCAGCGCGGAGCCGATGGCGGACAAGCAAACGCGGTTTTCCCAGGTGCGCATCCTCGAGAGCACAGACGCCCGGGTTGTCGTCATGTGGCGCTACGCGCCTGTGGCCGTGGACTACGGCTTCGTCAACGTCGATCCCCTCAGCGGGTGGGGTGATTGGGTGGAGGAGTACTTCACGGTTTATCCAGATGGGCAGTCCGTGAGGCGGATCACCGTCTGGTCGTCCAGTCCGTACGTCGTTCCGGGCAAGGGGCCGGGCACAGGCGGATTCCGGCAATACCACGAAGCCATCGTCATCAACCCGCCGGGCACGCGGCCGGAAGACAACATCCAGACCGACGCCCTGACTATCGCGAACATGAAAGGCGAGAGCCACACGTACTCGTGGGCAAACGAGGCCCCGGGGACGAAAGGCGCGCCGTTTGACGCCGATACGCTGAAGCTGCTGCACGAGATATCGGACCTTGAGCCCGAGACGCACAAGTGGCTCACGCAGCCTTCGCACGGCAACATCCTTCGCGTGAACCTCAAAGCGCACTACAGTCCGTATGTCGTCGTGGATCCGCGGCACGTCGCGATCGACTGCTACGCCGGGGAGATCATTCGTGAGCGGTCGATGTTCCCGTGGTGGAATCACTGGCCCGTGTCGCAGCAGATCCAGTCAAACGGCCGCTGGGCGATTGCGCCCGACCGCGCCTCGCATAGTTCGCTGGCGCATATCCAGGCCTGGGATCCCTACGTGCGAACGCAAGACAGCGTGACCATGCTCATGCTGAACGGCTTGACGGCCGAGCCGGCAACCGCGCTGGTGCCGATGGCCGCCGCGTGGCTGACCCCTCCGGCCTTCGACGTGGCGGGCCGTGGATTCACCAGCGGCGGGTTCGATCCCACCGAGCGCGCCTTCATTGCAACGCGCAACGCCTCGTCCGACCCGCGCGTCGAGATGACGATTCGAGCGACGGCCGGTTCGCCAGTCGTGAACCCGGCAGTTGTGATCCGCAACTGGGGATCCGCCGCGCCGGTCGTGACCATAGACGGTGCGCCGGCGCCCTTCGGCAAGGACGTCCGGAGGGGAATCGTTCACAGGCTGGAGGGAGACGACCTGGTGCTCTGGTTGCGCAAAGAAGCGACCTCGCCCGTTCGCGTCTCCGTGGGTCAATGAGGCTGACGCTCGCCGTCGCGTTGCTGGCCCTGTTCGCCGTCGCGACTGCTCAGCCGCCGCAGCACGTCGACGTATACCAACGTCCCGAGCGTGCGCAGCGGAACCGCGACTATGACGTACTGCGGTATCGCATCGAGCTGACGTTCCATCAGGACGCACGGTCCTTCGAGGGCGCCGCGACGGTCACGCTGCGGCCGCTCCGCGACGACTTCGCATTGTGTGTGCTCGATGCCGAGACTTTCAAAGTCTCGCGCGTCGTGATGGAGGCCGGTACCGCGCCGTTGACCTTCGAGCAGTCCGCGACGGCTCTTTCGGTGCACCTCCCTCGTTCGTACGCATACGGGCAGCAGCTGGCCTTTACGGTGTACTACCGTGAAGACGATCCGCACGTGGACGCGTCGGCCCACGGCATGCCGGCCAACTACGATCTCGGCCTGACATTCAAGGCGGCCACCTCGACGCACCCGCGGCTCGCGAACACGTTGTCATTTCCCGAAGGTGCGCGGCACTGGTTTCCGTGTGACGACCAGCCGGACGACAAGGCTGCCAGTGATGTCATCGTCAACGTCGACCCGGGTGACCAGGCGATCTCCAACGGACGCCTGGTCACTACGACCGAAGATCCCGCCACCGGCCGGCGCACGTTTCACTGGTCCGAGGACAAGCCGTTCTCCACGTATCTGTTCGTCGTCGTCGTCGGGCCGTATGTGAAGGTCGAGGATCGGTTCGGCACGCTTCCAGTGAATTACTGGGTCTATGCGGATCGGGTCGCCGACGCGCGGCGGTCGTTTCACAACACGCCGAAAATGATCCGCTTCTTCAACGAGACGTTCGGATTTCCGTACCCGTGGCCGAAGTACGACCAGATCGTGCTGCCGCATTTCGGCGGAGGCGCCGAGAGCACGTCGGCGACCGTCGTCGGCGACGGCACGCTGCACGATGCGAAGGCGGATCCCGACTTCCCGAGCGATTCCCTCGTTGCCCACGAGTTGGCACACCAGTGGTGGGGCGACCTCGTCACGATGCGCGACTGGAGCCAGACGTGGCTGAACGAGGCGTTCGCGACGTACTTCGAGTATGTCTACTCGCGCCGAACCCTGGGCGATGACGAGGGAGCGCTGAACCTGCTCGAGAAGACGCGCTCATACTTGCAGGAGGCGCACACGCGCTACGAGCGTCCCATCGTGTTCCAGCGCTGGAACGTGCCGAACGACAACTTCGATCGGCACACGTACCAAAAGGGCGCGGTGGTGCTGCACATGCTCGAGTGGGTGATCGGCGAGGCGAACTTCCGGAGAGCGCTGTCGTCCTTCCTCCACAAGCACGCGTACGAGCCGGTCGACACGCACGATCTGCAGGACGCGATCTCCGAGTCCACGGGCCAGTCGCTGGACTGGTTCTTCGACGAATGGGTTTACAAAGCGGGACATCCGGTGTTCGAGGTCGGCTATTCATGGACGCCGTCGCCAGGAACCGTGCGGTTGAGCGTCCGTCAGGTGCAGCCCACGTCAGAAAACGTCCCGGTGTTCCAGATGCCCGTCGTCATCGGCATCACCACGCCTTCCGGGACGGCGCACGACAGGGTCTGGATCCGCAAGGCGGACGAGACATTCGAATTGCCGTCGCCCGAGAAGCCGCTGATGATCCGATTCGACGAGGGAAATCACCTGCTGAAGGAGTTGACGTTCCGAAAGTCGAGTGAGGAGCTGCTCTTCCAACTGCGGCACGACGACGTGATCGGCCGATTGTGGGCGGCGGAGCAGTTATCGGAGCGACTGCGCGAACCGGACGTTGATCCGGCCTTGCGCCAGGCGGCGGCTGACGATCCCTTCTGGGCCGTACGCCGGGAGGCGATTCAGCGCCTGGCTTCATCCTTCGCGGCCGACGACGTCCCGTTCCTCAGAGAACGGGCGCTCGACCCCGCATCGCGCGTGCGCGCGGCCGCCCTGCGCGCGCTCGGTGACCTGCGCGACCGCGCTCTCGAGCCGTATTTTCGCGAGAGGTACGCCGGGGACGAGAGCTACCTCGCGCAGGCGGAGGCCGTTCGCGCGATCGGCAAGTGCGGCGACCCGGCGTCCATTCCGTTCCTCGATCGAGTGTCAGACGTGCGGTCTCCGAACGACATCATCCACGCCGCTGCGGTGGACGCCTTGAAGGCGCTTACTGTTTCGAAGTGAGCACGTATGTTGCGCCGGGCGCGCTCTCGAACTGGACGACGCCGGGCTCCGGCCGCGTCACGTGCACGGCCGCCCCGTTGGACGCGACTTCGAGCGGCTGCGCCGCACGGACGCGGCACACGCCGCCGATTGTCGAGCGAATCTCACTGCGCCGGATTCGGCCCGCGTTCCACGCGATGTCCACCTCGTAGCCGCCGCGCGCGCGCAGGCCGCGAACATCGCCGTCAGCCCACGCGGCCGGCACGGCCGGCAGTAGATCGATGACGCCACCGTCCGACTGCAGCAGCATCTCGGCAACCGCAGCGGTCATGCCGAACGCGCCGTCCACCTGAAGGTTCTTCGAGCAGATTGAGAAGAGGCTGTCGGTCGTATAGTTCGCGACCGCGTAGGTGATGTTTTCGAGGGCCTTTACGGCGTTCCCGAGTCGGGCCCAGACGGCCGTTTTCCACGCAGACGACCAGCCGTTTCCGATCAGGCCGCGCTGCTCGAGCACTCTCGCGCTCGCCTCGGCCAGCGCGGGTGTGCGGTCGGCGGTGATGTCGTGGCCTGGATATACGCCCCAGAGGTTCGAGATGTGCCGGTGGCTCTTTTCTCGCTGTCCCCAGTCCTCCAGCCACTCCTGCAGCATCCCGTTCTTTCCGACCTGCAGTGGAGCGAGTTTCTCCTTCGCCGCCAGCGCCTGTGCCCGCATCTCGGGATCGAGCCCGAGAACCTCCGACGCATTGGCGAATTCCGTGAACAGGTCGCTCACGATCTCGAGGTCGATGGTCGACCCTGCCGTCAACGTCGTCCCCGGGCTGGTGAACATGGTGACCTCGTCGAAGAACGGATCGTTCCCCGGCGCGAGCGGGAAATTCTCGGGCGAGGTCGACGGGTTCGTCACTAGCCAGCCGTGCTTCGGCTCGGGCACCAGGAAATCCAGGAAGAACTGCGCGGATCCTTTCATCACTGGGTAGTACTCCCGGAGAAACGCCTTATCGCCCGTGAAGGCGTAGTGCTCCCATAAATGCGTTGTGAGCCATGCGCCTCCCGTGGTGAATGCGCCCCAGCTCGGTCCGTCCATTGGTGCCGCTACACGCCACAGGTCTGTGTTTTGGTGCATCACCCACCCTCGGGCGCCGTAATACTCGCGAGCCACGTCAGTCCCCTGGTCCGTCAGCTCGCGAATCATGCGGAACAGCGGTTCGGCACACTCGCTCAGGTTGGCGACCTCCGCCGGCCAGTAGTTCATCTCCGTGTTGATGTTCGTCGTGTACTTGGAGTCCCACGGCGGGTTCATGTTGTCGTTCCAGATTCCCTGCAGGTTCGCCGGCTGCGTCCCCGCTCGCGAGGACGAGATCAGGAGGTAGCGGCCGAACTGGAACAGGAGCGCCGGCAGCGCCGGATCGTTCGCGCCGTCGAACTTCCGAAGCCGCTCGTCTGTCGGAAGATCCGAATCGGGCGAGCGTCCGAGACTGATACGGACGCGACGAAACAGCTTGCGATGTGCTTCGACGTGTTGCGTCCGGACGGCGTCGTACGGCTGGGTGCTGGCCCGAGTGAGGGCGGCGGACACGCGAGCCGCCGGATCGCCGCTCACGTCCTTGTAACTCACGAAGTTCGTCGCCGCAGCGACGAACAGCGTGACCGCATCCGCCTGTCGCACCACGAGTGTGTCGTCCTCGACGTGCACTCTGCCGCCGTCCGCTACGGCCTTGAGCCGCGATTCGTACCGCAGGCGTCCCTCGACGCCCAAGTAGTCGGCTGACTTGCCGCGGACGACGAGGCCATCCGAACCATAGCCATCCATTTGGAAGTAGTCGGTGGCATAGTTCGAATGCGCGGTGTTCCGGCGTCCGCGAAGCTGCGCGTCGAAGGAAATCTGTCCGGGCCGATCCGATGAGAGCCGCACCACGATCACCTGATCGATCGGCGAGACGAACACCTCACGGACGAACCGGGCACCGCCCTGGCGATAGCTCGTGGTCGCAATCGCCGTGTCGAGATCAAGCTGACGCCGGTACTCCGTGACGGGATCCGCTCGATGAAACGCCAGTACGACGTCGCCGATCGACTGGTACTTCTGCTGCTCGACGGGATAGCCCATCAACTGACGGCCGAACAGCCGATGCGCGCGAATCCATTCGCCATCAAAGATGAGTTTTCGAATTTCGGGCAGCGCCTTGAAGCCTCCCTTTACGGTCGTCGTATAAGGCCCGCCCGTCCAGTACGTTTCTTCATTGATCTGAATTCGCTCCTCGTCGGCTTTCCCGAACACCATCGCCCCTAGTCGGCCGTTGCCGACGGGCAGCGCGTTCTCCCATTTCTCGGCTGGATGGCGATACCAGAGGGTCGTTGTCGGGTCGACGGGAACCGCGGCCGCCGCCTGAACGGCCGTCGCCGGCATGGCGGGCGGGACGACGGTTCTGGCGGCGCCCAGCGCAAGGATCGCCGCGGCCGTGACCATGACGAGCCGAGTTCCTGTCGTCTTCACCCTGTTTTCCTCCGATGGGCCAATTTGTGGAATCGCTCAATAACGGCGGGAGTATCGCGTCACCGTGATCGCGCCGCCGTCCTCCCATGGCCCGGCGGCGATGCGCACGCGGTACACGCCCGGCTCTGCGTAGCGAAGCCTCATGGGCCCTTCCCATCCACCGCCAGGCGACGATCGGTCCTCCACTTGCCCGTCCCACACCAGCGCGTTCAGGCCCTGGTGTCCCTCTACGGTGAGTTTGCGCACCACGTGCCGATCCGGGTCCGTGATCACGATCGTGACAGGCTGGGCATTTTGCAGATAGAAGAGCAGTCGCTCCTCCGCGCGATTTCGCGACGGCTCGATATCGTCGCCGTCGCGGACGGCCGTCGGCCGCACGGCGAACAGCCTCAGGCCGCTCTTTGTCGCCTCGCTCCACTGCTGGACGGGCCGCGCGTCGAGCACGAACACGCCGCGGCCGTGAGTTCCGATGACGATTTCATCGTCACGCGGGTGCACGACGAGATCCTCCACCGGTGTCGACGGCAGGTTCGCCGCGAGCGACACCCACGAGCCGCCTCGATCGAGCGAGGCGTACACGCCGAGATCGGTTCCGACATACAACACATTGGGATTGCGCGGATCCTCGCGGACGACATTAATGGATTCCGCCGGGAGGTTCGCGGCGATCGAACGCCAGGTTGTGCCGAAATCTCTCGAAACGTACAGATACGGGCGGAAGTCGTCCGTGCGATAGCCGCTCATCCCCACGTATACAGTGGCCGGATTCCAGCGCGACGGGATCACGCGGGTCACCCACTTGCGGGGCAGGTCGCCGCTGACGTTTGTCCACGTCGCTCCGTTGTTCTTCGTGAGCCAGACGGCGCCTGCTTCCGTGCCGACGTAGAGCAGACCCGGTTTGACGGACGATTCCCCGATCATCGTAATCGTGCCGTACGGCACGACGGCCCGGTCGCCACCCGCAGGCTCCGACAGATCGGGGCTGATCGCCTGCCAGTGATCGCCGCGATCCAGCGACATCAAGAGCTTGTTGCCGCCGGCGTACAGCGTCTCGCGGTTATGGTGCGATATGACGAAGGGCATGTACCAGCCGAACCGCCATTCGGGTTCGCCGGCGGCTGCTCGAGGACGGACATCGGCTGCGCGGCTCGTCTGCACGGACGATCCCGTGATGTCCATCCGGCGCAGATCGCCGTTCTGATGCTCGTAATACACGATGTTCGGGTCGGTCGGATCTGGCAGCGTGACAAACGAATCGCCCCCCGTCCAGCGATCGAGGTACACGTGGTGCCACAAATCCGCGGCGGCGTCGGCGATCGGCACGTCGCTTGGTCCGTACACCGCTGCATCGTCCTGCGTCCCGCCATAAATCACGTACGGCTGCTGCATGTCTGTGGCAACGGCGTAGAACTGCGAGATCGGCAGGTTGTTCATGTGAAGCCACGTGTGCGCGCGGTCGTACGACATGAACAAGCCGCCGTCATTGCCCACGATCACTCGGTTCGGATTCCGCGGATCAATCCAGATCTCATGTTGATCGAGGTGCAGTACCTTGCCCTCCGTGTCGTGCAGCCGGAGGATCTGCTCGCCGAACGGGCTGAACGTCCGCCCGCCATCGGTCGAGTGATAGCCGCGGTTCCCGAGGATGTACACGTCGTCCGGGTTGTCGGAAGAGACGCGAACGTCGCAGAACTTCCAGCCGTAGATGGTGAAAACCTCGTACAGGTCTGTCTCGTTGACGCGACGCCAGTGCTCGCCAGCGTCATCCGTGCGATACAGCTCGGCCCCAATCACGGTGCGTCCCTGACTGGGCTCCGCGCCCTCGTACTTCGCCTGGTTGTCAAGGAATGCATACAGGACGGACGGGCGCCCTGGCGCCACGTCGAGGCCCATGCGGCCGAGGGGTCCCTTGGGCAGGCCGTTGGTCAGTTTCTTCCAAGTCGTGCCGCCGTCGATCGTCTTGTAGATGGCGCTCTGCGATCCGGACGGCAGGTGCCACGCTGCCGCGTAGACGATGGCGGAATTCGATGGATCCATGGCCATATCGATCACACCGGTGCTATCGTCGATGTAGAGGACCTTCGTCCATGTTTGACCACCGTCCGTCGTCTTGAACACGCCGCGCTCTGCGTTCGTCGACCACTGATGGCCCATTGCGGACACGTACACGATGTCCGGATTGCGCGGATCGATCAGCACTTTGGGAATGTGGTGCGTGTCGCGCAGCCCCATGTTGTGCCACGTCGCGCCGCCGTCGGTCGACTTATAAACGCCGGTTCCTGAGAACGCGAAGCCGGCGAAGCGCGGTTGCACCTCCCCGGTGCCCACCCAGACGACATCGGAATTGGAGCTGGCAACCGCGACGTCGCCGATCGCGAACGCTTCTTGGTGCTCGAAGACAGGCGTCCACGTAATCCCGTTGTTCACCGTCTTCCACAGGTTGCCCGCGCCACCTGCGTAGATCGTGGCGGGGTTGTCTGATGCGACGGCAACCGCCTCGACCCGCCCTCCAACCATCTTGGGCCCGACAGCGCGCCACTCCAGCGCCGCGAAAGGCGAATCGCGGCGTAGTTCCTGGTGCACGGCCCAGGCGTGTTCGCGCTCGACAGCGGTCGTCGGCAGCGCGGGCGGCCGCGCGCTCTGCGCTGCTCCAGCTGCGCCCAATGCGAGCGCGACGCCGACCGGCAGCCACCATGCCGTACGCGGCTTTCTCGCCTTGTTGACCGTTGGTAGTTGCGACTGTGGAATTGATCGGTTCATCGGATCAGCAGCATGACTGGCCTGTTTTGTTGGACCTCGATCCAGACGATGAGATCCGAGCCGTCGAGGGTGCGCCGGTGCCCGTACCGGAAACGCGAGCCGCGAGGGACGGCCGTCCCGTCAATGGTCAAACGCGGATCCGCATCGCCCCAGTTGCGCACCACGAGCGCGACGTTCCGTATGGGCGACGCCGTCGACCCCGAGAGCGTGGCCGTCAGCGGGCTGGCGGAGGGCGCGGCGTTGCGGTCGACGTAATAGGCGCGTTCGCTTCTGTCGTAATGCGCATTTGCGTAGCCCACGCCGCGTATTGCGATCTCCGGCGGCGCCGACCACGATCTCGCGAGGGCGACGACGTCATCGAACGGTCGGTCGGTCATCCCGTAAACACCGTTCCAATAGTCCCTGCCGTCGTCTCCTTCGTGGATCACGGGATCCGTGATGGGGAAGCTGAGGAAGTGACCGGCACGATCGGCAGCCTGCGACGTGCGGCCGTCGGAGTAGACCTGTCCCACCGGCCAATGGCCGTTGCGCGCCGGGCGCGTCAGCGCCGCTTCGTCCAGATCTCGCAGGAACTCCGGCAGCATGCGGCTCCCGGGCTCAAACGCGGCGAACGGTTTGTACTGCGACTTGAAGTGATGCATCTGGATCGTCAGATCGGGCGGAAACGCCTTCCGCTGTGTTTCCGCCGAAGGGTTGACGATGTCGTTGGCCTGGCTGTCGTTGGTCTTGACGTGCGAGAGTACCTGCGTCTGTCCCTGAAGGTTGCCAACGGTGGCGTAGTCGCGATCGACCACGTCGCCCGGAACCTGGCCGGGCTGCACGAGCGCGATTGATTCCTGATACTGAATCGGCCGGCCGAGCGTGCCGTGTGTCCACGTCACCTTTCGTACTCCGGCCGTGTCGGGGTAGAGGTAGTAGTACTCGTCGATCCACGCGCCGTTCTCCAGCCGCGGCGTCACATTCCAGAACTCGTCGTCTACGTTCACCAACGCATACCGCCAGTGGACGACGACGCGCGCCTCCGTCTGCTCCACGACGTCGACGCGGGAGTAGCGGTTCTGCTTGTCGTTCATGTGTTCGTACGTGTATTGCGGGTTGTAGCCCTCCACGCTCTGGTCGGCCATCCAGAGGTTGTTTTCGGTGACCCACGCGGGCGAGTACTGTGTGCCGCGCCAGAACACGACCCGCGCAGGCGACTCGTCGAAGCGAACGACGATGTCGGCGTCTGGGCCTACGCGCCAGAGCGCGTCCCACTCGGGGTAGTAGGGAAGGGTCGCGTAGTAGGCGCCAAACCGCCCGGGACCTTTCGGACCCGAGGGGAACACGCGCGGCCCGATTGGTGGCGTGCCGGGCGTGCCCGGCCCCGACGCGTCGGCCGCGATCGCTGAACTGTCGAGCGCCGCCGCGAAGATTTTGACATCGTCCAAAAGGCCGTCGAGCGAGAACCAGCTCGGACGGGTGCCCTCGAAGCGATGCCAGTTCGACGCGCGCTCGGGCGCGCGTACGCCGCCCACGAGCAGATCCACACCGGATGCCTGCGTGACACGCCACGAAGGTGCGCGGCCGCCGCTCGCCGCCGGCGGCTCGGGTACGCCTTCACCCGCGACCTTCCCGTTGACGAATAGCGTCGAGCCACGAACGCCAGCGTACCGACCGGCCACGTGTATCCACGTCCGTAGCGGCACCGCAAAGTCGGCCGACGTTACCGTCAGCCAATGACCGTCGGCAGCAACGCGCAGTCGAAGCTGACCGCGCGGTCCGATCTCGAGCGCGTAGCCGCGCGTTTCCGCATCTGCATCATCGACGACGGGAGTCCAGTTCCATGGGTACGCGGCAAGCGCAACCCATGCTTCGATGGTCAGCGCGTCATCGATCGCTGGCGCTGAAGCTGCCTGCCGGGTGACAACGGTGGTGTACCCGTCAAGTTTCAACGCGCGGCCGACGACGCCCGGCGGAGTACTGTATTGACCGCTGACGAGGTCAGTCGCGTCGCCCGCAGCGTCGGCCACCCGTCCGGCATCGATTCGGTCGAACGTCCACCACGCAGCCGGGCGCGGCGCCTGAGCGGACACGGCCGCAAGTGACGCTGCCGACAGGACGGCCGCGGCGCGGACGACGTTGTGAATCAGTCGCATTCACACTCTCCTGCGTTCAGTGCTGTGGCACAGGCGTCAACTCGATCGAGAGAGGCCGCTCGGTTGACGCTTCGATCCAGACGACGAGATCGGTGCCCTGCAGGGTGTAGCGGTACCCGTATCGGAATCGCGGACCGCGCACAACGGGCTGCCCGTCGGCCACGAGAGTGGCGCCGTGATTGCCCCAGTTCGTGACAACCAGTGCCACGTTGCGCACCGGGGACGTCGACGATGCGGCGAGCGTCATCCGCAGCGGCACGTTGCCGGCATCCTCATGGCGCGTGACGTTGTACGCTCGTTCCGACGAATCGTAGCCCTCCGACGTGTAACCTCGCGCCGAGAGCTTAGCCATCGGAGGCGTTTCCCACGACCGCGCGAACATGACCAGATCCGTGAACGGACGGTCGGTCATCCCGTAGAGCCCGTTCCAGAAATCGCGGCCGTCGACGCCCTGATGCAGCGGCGGGTCGGAGATGGGGAATCCGAGGAAGTGCCCCGCGCGGTCGGCTGCCTGTCCGGTGCGCCCGTCCGACCAGATCTGCGCGACGGGCCAGTGATCGCTGGACGCTGGCTGCGACAGGGCGTGCGTGTCCAGATCGCGCAGGCTGCCCATGCGGTCACCAGGTTCGAACACGATGAATGGCTTGTAACGCGATTTGAAGTGATGCATCTGGATCGAGAGGTTCGACGGGAAGGTCTTCGGCGGCCGGCCAGCAGGATTGTCGACAAACTCCAGCGTGCCGGTGTCTCCGTTCAAGTTCCCGACGGTCGCATATCGGGGCTCGATGACGTCGCCCTCGAGCTGTCCGGGTTGCGTGATGACGATCGACTCCTGGAACTGAATCGGGTGTCCCAACGTGTCGTGCGGCCACGTGACGTGCCGCACGGCGGTTGCGTCTGGATACACGTAGTAGTACTCGTCAATCCACGCGCCGTTGCCGAGCCGGGGCGAGACGTTCCACAGTTCGTTCTTGACGTTCACCAGCGCATATCGCCAGTGCACGACAACCCGCGCGTCGGTTTGCTCGATCAG
>DATJIW010000063.1:0-79685 GCA_035492775.1 Vicinamibacterales bacterium | reverse complement strand
TCGTGCTCGGTGCTCGGTGCGTCGCAGTCGGTGCTCGGTGCGTCGCAGTCGGTGCTCGGTGCGTCGCAGTCGGTGCTCGGTGCGAGTGCACGGTGCGAATGCGCGCGGTGCTCGCTCGGTACTCGATGCGCAGTGCTGCGCCCCTCGACACGAAGCACGGGCCCGGCGCACGGGCACCGAGCACCGCGCACGGGCACGAAGCACCGCGCACGGCGCACGGGCACGAAGCACCGAGCACGAAGCACTGCGCACGGTTACGGAGCCCGGCGCACGAAGCACGGCGCACGGGCATGAAGCACCGGCACCAAGCACCGCGCACGAAGCACGGCGCACGAAGTGCGGCGCACGGATACGAAGCACGGCGCACCAAGCACGGCGCACCAAGCACGGCGCACCAAGCACGGCGCACGAAGCACGGCGCACCGCGCACTGGCACGGAGCACCGAGCACGAAGCACCGAGCACAGCTTCGCGCCGCCGCCCTCCGCCCTTCAGTCGAAGATCCCTTTCAGCTCCACCCCGATCCGCCTGAGGCCTTCCCGCAGGTAGTCTTCCTGTGCACCCAGCCAGATCCGCAGATGGCCTTCCAGACCGACGTGCGAGCCGGGGACGATCAACGTGTTCTGGTTGATGCGGACGCGCTCGGCGATCGAGATGCTCGGCGTGTCCGCGTGATACTTCACCAGCGCGATCGCGCCAGCCGTCGGCGGCGTCCACGTGAGCCGGCCGCCGAAGCTCTCCACCCACTCGCGCGCGATCGGCAGGTTGTGCCGGAGGATCTCGCGAGTCCGTGCGTAGCACCGCTCGCGGTTTTCCGCCGTGACGGCGGTTCGCGCGATCCGATCCGAGATCTTGTTGGGGCAGATCGTGATGTAGTCGTGCTGACTCCACGTCTCGGCCATCAGCGACGGCGGTCCCACCATCCAGCCGATCCGCGCGCCAGGGATGCCATACGCCTTCGACAGGCCGCTCGTGACGATCACGCGCTCGGCCATGCCCCAGAACGACGACGTCCGCGGGGCGTCGATCTCGGCGCCGAGATACACCTCGTCCGAGAGCAGCCACGTGCCCGTTTCAACGCAGCGGTCTGCGATCCGCCGCATCGCGGCGCGCGACAGCACCGCGCCGCTCGGATTGTTGGGATTGGACAGGTAGAGCAGTCGCGTATCCGTCGTCACCGCGCGCTCGAATTCGGTCCAGTCCGGCTCCCAGCCGGCTTCGGTGCGCAGCCGGAACGTCCGCACGTCCGCGCCAACGCTGTCGGCAATCCCGGGCAGCTGCATGTAGTTCGGCACTTCCATCGCGAAGACGTCGCCAGGCTTGAGCAGCGTGAGCGCGAGGATGAAGTTGGCTTCCGACGTGCCGTTCGTGACCTCGATGTGCTCGCTCGTCGCGCCGGGATAGTGCTGCGCGATCGCTTCGCGGAGCGGAATCGTCCCGTTCGACTGCGAGTAGCCGAGCGGCTCGTCGAGCGCCGCGTCCAGGTCGAATCCCATCTCCACCAGCTCGCGCAGCGTGAGCGGGCGCACGCCGCTTTCGCTCATGTCGTAGTCCACGACGTTCTCGTACGTGGACTGCATCCGCTCCATCAGAAATGTTTCGAGTTTCATCGTCTCAGTATCTTATGCTGCACCGGCAGATGACCGCACGAGCCGTCCGGGCCGGGCTCGCTGAAATCCAGCATCTCCGTGCGTTGTACCTGCAGGAGATGAACACGCAGATCAGGTACGACGCGTACCATTCACGCGGCTGGACCGACTCGTACCTCCTTTATGTCGACGACGTCTGTGCCGGCTACGGCGCAATCAAGGGTCAGGAGCGGGAGGACAGGGACACCATCTTCGAGTTCTACGTCATTCCCGCATACAGAGATAGGTTGCGCCTGCTGTTCGCAGAGCTGCTGTCAGCGTCGGGCGCGAGGCAGATCGAGTGTCAGAGCAACGATCGGCTGCTCACGTCGATGCTCTACGAGTTCGCGCGCGACATCCGGTCGGACACGGTGCTGTTCGAGGACCACGTTGCGACGCGCCATGAAATAGCCGCCGCCGTCGTGCGTCCCAGGCGGGAGGCCGACCGGATCTTCGAGCACGCCGTCGAGCCAGTGGGCGAGTACGTGCTCGAGATCGACGGCGAGATCGTCGCGACCGGCGGCTTCATGGTCCATTACAACGCGCCGTTTGCCGACCTCTACATGGAAGTCCGTCCGGACCGACGGCGCGAGGGTTTTGCAGCGTTCCTTCTTCAGGAAGTCAAGAAGGCGTGCTATCTCGCCGGCAGAATCCCGGCCGCCCGAACCGGCCTCGACAACATCGCATCCCGAGCGGCGCTGCAAAAGGCCGGGTTGCGGGTCTCCGGGTTCATGCTTGCCGGAATAATCCAGCCAAGCGGGGCCCCGAGGACCACGCATTGACCGCGAAAGGCACCCCCGCGAGAAGGTGCGGCTATCCGCCGCCGCCGATCGGCTCTCCCGGCGGCGTGGGCAGCGGATCCGTGCGCTTGTGCGCGGCGTCGGGACGCGCCAGGAAACGCGTGATGTCCTCGCGCGCGGCGGCGGCGTGCGCCGACGTCACCGGGCCGGCAATCGCCTTGATGCGCCGCAGGCCGGCGGACGCATCCGCCCTCACCAGCGACGATGCGGCGGAGTTCGCGGCGAGATCCATCAGGCGCACGATTAGGAGATTCTGTACTGCCTCCTGAATCGCCTGGCCGTACCCGTCGGCGGCGCGGGGCCCGGACCACGTGCTGCGCACGAGCGCCGACACGATTTCATCGAATCCGGGGACGCTGGAATCGCGGCCGTGCTGTTCGATCGTCCGCGCGGCACGCTCGGGCACGAGGAGCGTCGAGATCGCGATGTCCGCCGCGATTTGCGCCGCGCCGATCGGATCGAACGTGGGCGTCGTCTTGCGGTCGAACGGCTCGGCGGTGCCGTCGCCATAGCCGGAGGCGGGCGGCGGAATAAGCTCGAGGATGCGCTCGGGAATCCGCAGCGACTCGAGCGAGATCGTATCGAGCACCGCTTTCAACGCCTCGCGCTGTGTGGCGCCCGGGACGATCTTCGCGACCGTCGGCGGGTTCGGCCCCTCTGGCGTTCTGACGGCATAGGTGAAGTTCACGCCGCCCACCGACTTTGCGGCCGCGATCAATTGATAACGGTGATGGAGATAGAGCGGCACGAGCCGGAGCTCGAGGTCGGAGAGCGGCGTGCCGACTGGAATCGACGTCAGGCCGAACTGCTGCAGCCCGATCCTGCGCACTTCCATCTCGTGGGCGAGCGTCGCGACCGGATCGCTGCCGTTGTCCCACAACGACGCGAGCGGGTGCGCGGATGACAACGGCCGCGCGTCGGAATCCTGGATGTAAAGCATGCCGTGCGCCACGCCGTCCTCGAGAATCTTCTCGAGTTCCTGGTCCTCGTTGGCTCCCGACGGAAACTGCGAGTACGCGTACTTCACGGCGAACTTGTCGAATTCGCCGATTCCTGTCGCGTATGCGTTCGACAGATCGAGCTTGCCGTCCTTGATCTCCACCCACGGCGCCGGGTAATCCATCACGGACCCGCGGTTGTAAGTGCTAGCGGCGAAGTTGTGCCCGAAGCCCAGCGTGTGGCCGGTCTCGTGCGCGGCGAGTTGTCGGATCCGCGCGAGCGACATTGCGACGGCATCCGTCGACGGATCGAATGCCGCCAGATAGTCGGGGTCGGGCGACATATCGGCGAAACACGGCGCCAACGCCGATCCCTCGGCGAATTGCGGAACGAGGCCGGATCCAATCGTGAAGTCCTGCCGGGAGCGGAGCGACCCGAGCGTCACGTTGCCCTTGATGATTTCTCCCGTGCGCGGGTCCGTCACGCCGCCACCGTAGGACCAGCCGCGCGTCGCTCGATGAACCCAGCTGATCATGTTGTAGCGGATGTCCATCGGATCGGCGTCCGCCGGGAGTTCCTTCACCTGAAAGGCATTTCGGAAGCCGGCTGCCTCGAACGCCTGATTCCACCACGACGCTCCCTCGATCAGCGCCTGCTTGATCGGCTCGGGCGCTCCCGGATCGACGTAATACACGATCGGCTCCACCGGGTCGGAAATCGCCGCGGTGGGGTCCTTCTTCTCGAGCCGGTGCCGCGCAATCCAGCGCTGCTCGACCGGCTTGTCGAGCGGCTGCGCGTAGTCGTAGAACTCGATCCCGAACGACGGCGCGCGCGGGTCCAGTTTTCGCGGCTTGAAATTCCCGTCGGGCAGTTCCACGAATGAATGGTGCTCGCGCAGCGTCACCGCACGCGGCGACGGCGTCGTCTGCATGACGAAGCGTCCCGGATCGCCGTCGGTCGTGAACGTCAGCGTGGCCTCGACTTCCGTATTCTTCGGGAAGCCCTTCGTGCGCGGCAGATACAGCGCGCTGCGGCTGTCATCGAGCTTGTAAGTGCCCTGCTTCGCCTGCCGGAGCCGATCGACGACCCGGTGGGCGTCGCGCATGAAGAAGGCCGTGGCGTCGACCAGCACGCGGTCCCCTTCTTCAGCTTCCACCTTGAAGCCCCACAGGACGGACTGCGCGAACGAGTCGTGCACCGCGCGGCGTTCCGGTTCGTTGCTCGAAATGGCGCGGTACTGATAGTTCGGCTGCACCATCAGCACTTTTGGTCCGACGCGGTCGAACCGGACGATCGAGGTATCACCCATCTGTCCGCGGTCGAGCCCGACGTCATTCGATCCGAGACCTTCCGGCAGGCTGACCTGATAGAGGATCTCCTGGTTGAGCCGGCCGATTTCCATGAACATCCTGCCCGTCGATTCCTGCCAGTAGAGCGGCATGAAGCCGTCGATCTTGCGCAGCTCCTTCACTTTCTCCGCAATCGTGGGGAGCTTCTCCGGTGCTTTGTCGGCGGCAGGCTTGTCGACGGCGGGTTTATCCTGGGCGGCAGCGCCGCACGCCAACGCCGCCATCACGACAGCTCCGAGAATCGTCCGAATAGGGTTCATTTATCGCGCTGCTCCGTCGTCGTGGAACGCGGAGGCGCGTTCTTCACGAATTTGTCGAACCAGTTGACCATCTCGGCCAGCGTGTCGAGTACGGACTCGCGGCCGGCGTACCCGTGTGCCTCGTAGGGAAGTGTCACGTATCGCACCGTGGCTCCGAATCCCTTGAGCGCCATGTAGAAGCGTTCCGACTGAATCGGGAATGTTCCCGAATTGTCGTCGGCCTCGCCGTGGATGAGCAGAATGGGCTCGTTCACCTTGTCGGCGTAAAAGAACGGCGACATCTTCTCGTACACTTCAGGCACTTCCCAGAAGATGCGGCGTTCGTTCTGGAAGCCGAACGGCGTCAGCGTACGGTTGTAAGCGCCGCTGCGCGCCACTCCGGCCCTGAAGAGATCCGTGTGCGCGAGGAGGTTTGCGGTCATGAACGCTCCGTAGCTGTGGCCGCCGATGCCGATCCGATCGCGGTCGGCCACGCCCATGCTCACGACCTTGTCGACCGCCGCTTCCGCGTCCATCGTCAGTTGCTCGACGTAGTGATCGTTGGCCGTTTCACCCTCTCCGATGATCGGCATCGACGGGTTGTCGAAGATGGCATAGCCCTGCGTAAGCAGAAACAGATGCGTCGGCCCTGTATACGTGGTGAAGCGGTATGGAGAGCCTGTCACCTGGCCGGCCGAATCCGCGTCGCCGAATTCCCGCGGATATGCCCACATCACCATCGGCAGCCGCTGTCCTTCCTTGTAGGCCGGCGGCAGGTAGAGCGTGCCGTTCAGTCCGACGCCATCCTTGCGCGTGTACGACACGAATTCCTTCCTGACGCCGCGCAGCTGCGGTGCCGGATCGGGGAAGGTGGTGACGGCCCGCCGGTTTCCGGACACCACGTCGCGCACGAAGTAATTGGGCGGATCGTTCGGCGTCTCGTACCGCGTCAGCAGCGTTTTCGCCTCGTCATCCAGCGGGGCGACGATCGATTCGTATGTCTTCTCGGAAGCGCGGAAGCGTCGTTCGGTCTTCAGCGTGTCGAGATCGAGGCGATCGATGAAGGGGCGCTCGCCATCCGGCGACGCGCCTGGGCCTATCAGGTACACGGTCCGGCCGGTCTGCATGATAGGACCGCCGGGATGACGGATGACGAACGTCCCGGGATTCGCGTACGCGTCTTCCTGCTTGAGATCGAACAGCTTCCGTGATGCTGCGCCGTTCTCGACGATCCAGGTCCGCGTGCGACGTGACGTCCTGTCGGACTCGCTCAGAAAACCGACTCCCTTGTCGCTGTAAGACAGTCCCGAGAACCGCCATTCGGTTTTCGCGACGTCCGACGGCTGGCCGGTGAACGGCGACGCCAGCGACACGACGCGATCGCGGAACGGCACTTTGTTCTTCGGGTTGCCCTCGTCCAGCGCCTCGACCCACGTGACTGTCGCGGGCTGGTCGGCGCGCCACCGATACTGTCGCGGTCCCGTCTGCACACCCTCGATTGGCACTCCCTCGCCGCTCGGAAGGTTCGCGACCGTGTGTACGACGACACCGCGCAGATCCCAGATCTCGACGTCTCTCGGGAAGCCATTCATGCCGAGCAGATGAGAGAACGGCCGCTTCAGACGTGTGACGAGCACGTACTCGTCGTCGGGCGAGATCGAAACGGCCGCCAGAATACCGGGGCGGCCGATATCCGTTCGGCGACCCGTTCGGAGGTCGTACGACGCCAGCTGGCTCGTGAAGTAGTACTCGAACACGTCCTCGTCGAACCGCGTCTTGATGAGATCTTCGAACGTCGGCGCGGGCGCTGCCTTGCCGGACGTCTCGAGCACGTTGGGACCGGATGGTACCCGCGGTTCGACTGGCGCAGGCCCACGCGAGGGGGACACGATCGTGCAGACGATTGCCGTGCTGTTCTGCAGCCAATCGCATGGGTCGCCGGCCGTCGCATTGATGCGATCGGGGCCGCTGAACAGCTTCGCCTGGCCGGTCGCCGTATCTGCGATCCACAGTTCGATGCCGTCGGGCTTCGTATTGGTGAACGCCAGGTGGCGGCCGTCGGGCGAGAACGTCACGCTGCCGATTTGGGCGTCCGCCGGAGTGGTCACTTTCTTTTCGTCGCCGCTCTCGATCGATTTCAGGGTGATGGCCGTGATCCCCCCTGTCCTCTGCTGTCGGCCGTTCGTCTTGGGATTGATGCGCTCGCCGGCGACGCGATAGATGGGCTCCGCGAGTTCGGCGATGGTCGGCATGCTTCGTCGTTCGAGCAGCGCGATGAGCTTCCGGTTCGGGCCTACGACGACTGTTGGCGTCGGCGGCGCGTCGAGAATGTCGACGATCACTTTCGGCGGAAGCTGGTAGCCGGTTGTCGCGCTCCGTGACGCGGACTGCGCGTCGAGCGTAGTGATCGTGGCGATGATGGCAGTTGCGGCAAGCAGCGTCGAACGCATGGCCCTCCTCCGGAACGCGTATAACGGGGCTGATTCTATATCCGGACGGCCGCTGAGCTCACGCCGGGCGCGGGGATTGCTAGAGGGTTACCGAACCGCACTCCAATCTCTTCAGAATTTCCAGCAGGAGCGAACATGGCGCGGAGAAACAGCGGACCGAGGCTCAAGGCGGTCAAGGACCAGGTCATCGTGATTACCGGTGCGTCGAGCGGGATCGGTCTCGCAACGGCGCGAATGGCAGCGTCGCGCGGCGCATCCGTCGTGCTCGCGTCGCGGAACGAAACCGACTTGCAGAAAGCGGCAGAAGAGATTCGATCGAAAGGCGGCCGCGCTGTGTCGGTCGTGGCGGACGTCTCGAAAGAAGAGGACGTCGATCGGATCGGAGAAACGGCGCTTCGTGAATTCGGCGGGATCGACACCTGGGTCAACAACGCAGGTCTGTCGATTTACGGGAAGCTCACCGAGATTCCCATGGCCGACAAACGCCGGCTCTTCGACGTCAACTTCTGGGGCATCGTAAACGGATGCCGGACCGCGGTGCGCTTCATGAAGCATCGCGGAGGTGCGCTCATCAATTTGGGCAGCGAAGTGTCCGATCGCGCGATTCCCCTGCAGGGCATTTATTCGGCGTCGAAGCACGCCGTGAAGGGTTATACCGACGCGCTTCGCATGGAACTCGAACACGACCGCATCCCGATTTCGGTGACCCTCGTCAAGCCGTCGGCCATCAACACTCCCTATCCCGAACATGCGCGCAGCTACCTCGAGGATGGCGTGCCGGCGCTCCCGCCGCCGATGTATCAGCCGGAGGTGGTGGCAAAGGCGATCCTGACGTGCGCCGAAAAGCCCGTCCGCGACATCATCGTCGGAGGCGCGGGCCGTGCCCAGGTATTGATGGGTGCGATTGCGCCGCGGCTGACCGACAAGCTGATGGAAGGGCCCATGTGGAAGCAGCAGAAGCGCTACGACCGGGCGCATGCCCGCGAGGGAAATCTCGAACACCCCCAGCGCGACGGCCGCGCCCACGGCTCAGGCCAGGGACGAATCATGTCGTCCAGCGCCTACACGAATGCGGTCCTCTCTGACGTGACGAGATTGATTCCAGTCCTTGCCGGGGCCATCGCGATTGCTGCGAGCTACAGGAGGTGGCGGCCGCAGTCGTATTGATGCGCTGCGGCTGTCAGCGTTTCTCCCTCAGGCGGACGAGAGCCCGGGCGAGCGCGCGGTCGCGATTCTTTGCGAGATCGTCCGCCGAGGGCAGCACGACTTCATCCGGCGTGACGCCAGACCCTTCGAGCGAAGCGCCGTCGCGCATGCGGACGTCTCCGACCGTAATGCTGTCGGCGTAAAACGCGACGCTGTGGATCCCCGTCGTGTGCGAGAACACGCGGGACGTCATCACCGCGCCGGCGGTACGATCGCCAATCACCACGCCCCGTCCTTCGAGCTGTACCACGCGCGCCGCGATCTCCGACGCCGACGCCGTCCCGCTGTCGACGAGCACGGCCAGCGGACCGGTGAACGCGGTTCTGCGGCCGTTCGCAACCAGCCGATCGGTCCCGTTGCGCGTTCGCACGGTCGCGACCTGCACGTCCGATGGAAAGAGCCGAGCCAGCAGCGCCAGCATTGCGCGAATGGATCCGCCGCCATTGCCGCGCAGGTCGATCGCCAGCGCGCCGGCAGCGGCTGCCTTGCGGATGACGGAATCGAACGACGAACGGTCGTCGAACGCGTGGAGCTGCCACACAACGACGCCGTCGACCCGCGTGTCGCGGTCCGGCTCGTGCGCGGCAAACGCGTCCGCCAGATCTTCGATGAGGGCGCCGGGCTCGTCCGCGGGATCACGCGCTGTGAGGGCGGCGGAGACGTCGATGCGCCGCGTACGGCCCGACGGCGTTGCCACGATGAGATGGTGAACGACCTGCGGTGCGACGAGTTGATACGTGTACGTCAGTCGCCGAAGATTGGATCGGTCCGGCGTGTCGTCATTCCATTGGACCAGGCGGTCACCGACCGCCAGCCCTTTCATGTCGGCATCGGATCCCGGGGTGACCTGGACCACGTAAGGGGTATCGCCCACGATCGCGGCGCGCCAGCCGTTGCGGACACGCGTGATCCGCTCGGGTGGAAAAAAGATCGTGTGTGAGTCGTGCAGCCTGAGGAGCACGCCGGAAATCACCGACATTGCATCGCTGAGCGTGTGAGCCGATCGCAGCTCCCGTTCGGCCTCGTCGAAGGCCGCATTGACGTCGATCCCGCGAAAAGACCGATCGTAGTAGTTGGCCGTGAGGTCGCTTTTGATCTGGCGCAGCATCATGATGCTGGCGCCGCGATCGAAGCGCGAGAGGTCCAGCGCCGAGGGTTGGGCAGGCAGCCAGGCGATCCAGCAGAGGACTGCGGCGGCGGCAGCGAGACCGGACGATCGACCCATCGACCCTCCCCCGACGTTCGTGTGCGCGGATTATGCACGCGCCTTGCGGGTGGATCAAGCGTTCAGCGATAGAACGCGCCCGCCTGTTCGGGCGTCATCTTCCCCCCGAGCAACGCGATCGCCCGCGCGAGTGCGGGATCGCGGTTCGCGGCGAGGTCGGCCGCCGTCGGGAGGACCAGCTCGTCTGGGGTCACGCCGATTGTCTCGAGGCTCTTCCCGTCGGACATGCGGACGTCGCCCACGGTGATGCTGGTGCCCCAGAACGCGACGGAGACGACGCCGCCCAGCTCGCCGCCGAGTGTGTGTGGGAAGAAGCGCGAAGCCATCACCGCGCCGGCACTTCGATCGCCGACGATCGTCGCCCGCTTCTCGATCTGGAGCACGCGCGCGGTGATCTCCGAGGCCGACGCCGACTCGCTGTCGATGAGCACCACCATGCGGCCGGTGAACGGATCCTTCCGGCCGTGGGCGGTATCCACGAGCTCTCGGTTGCGCATCTTGTCGACCGAAATCTTTACATCGTGCTCGAAGCAGTAGGACAGCAGGCGATCGACTGCGACGAGCGCGCCGCCGTGATTGCCGCGGAGGTCGAGTACCAGGGAATCGTATTCCCGCGCTTTCTTCATGAAACGGTCCATGACGGCGGGATCCCCGAATTCCGAGAGTGAGACGACCAGCGTGTGCCCGGCCGCCTTTTCGAGGCCGATGGGCGTACGCTCGGCATCGTCGAGCTCGCGGACGAGCTGGTTGATGTCGCCGACCGGCCGCTGTTCGACGCGCGATTCGACGTCGATCACCTGCTGCGCGCCCCCAGGTTTCTCGACGACAAGGCGCTGCAGCTGCTGGGGACGCACGTTGCGATAGACGTACTCGATCTGCCACAGCGTGGCGCGCGTGGGTTCGAACCGGTTCCAGTTGATGATGCGGTCGCCGCGGGCCAGTCCCTTGCGCGCGGCGTCGCTGGATGAATCGACCCAGGTCACGAACGGTACGTCACCGATGATTTGCGGCGCCCAGCCGTACCGCGTCCGCGTGAGGCGCTCCGGGGGATAGAAGCGGGTGTGCGAGTCGTTCAGCCGCAGCAGCGGCTCGGCCAGGATGGTGATGGCTTCTGCCGTTGTCGTCGCGGCGCGCACCTTCGCCTCGACCTCAGCGAAGACCTTGTCGATGTCCAGGCCGCGAAACCCGGGGTCGTAGTAGTTGTCTCTGAGGTCCTGCTTCTCCTGCTTGAGCATCGCAAGGCTCAAGCCGCGGTCGTAACCCGAGAAGGCGTGCTGATTTTGACCGTGAAGAGTGGAAACCGACAGAAGCAGAGCGAGCGCCGACGTCACGAGCCGACGACTGTGAGCCATGACTCCCCCGCGCAAGCTGCGCGGGGGGATTATCCCTTATCTGCGGGCGGTCGGCCGGCGACCGGTTACCGAATCTTGATCCGCTCGGGAACGGTGCCGATGTCGCGCGCTGCCGGAAGTCCCTGCGACGACGTCGCCATCACCGCCGCGCGCACGATTGCGTCCGCCATGGCCTCGGCGGCGAGCGCGCCGACCTGGCCATAGTTCGCCTGTCCAGTCCACGTGCCGGTGGCGAGCGAGAACACCGTGTCGCCGTCGCCAGGCGTGTGAACGGGCGAAATCGCGCGGGCGTAGCCGTCCGCCGCCATCATCGCCATCTTCTCCGCTTCGACCTTCGTCAGCTTCGCGTTGGTGGCGACCAGTCCGATCGTCGTGTTCTCTCCGGGCCGGCCCGGCCGCGCGACATCGCCGCGCACGAGCCTGCGCGCGTCGAGCAGTTTGCCGTCGGATCCGCGCGCGCCCGCGACGACCTTGCCCGTCCACGGGTCGATAATGTCGCCGACGGCGTTCACCGCCACAATCGCAGCGACGACCAGGCCGTTCGGCAGCTTGATGGCGGCAGATCCGATCCCGGCCTTCATCGGGCCGCCTTCGGCGCCGCGCCCGCCGCCAGACTTGCCGACCGTCGCGCCGGCACCGGCGCCGACGTTGCCCTCCTGCACCGGCGCCTCGGACGCGGCCTCGGCAGCCTTGTATCCGCAGTCGGCCCCCGGACGAACCTTCGCGTTCCCGCCGAAGCCAAGGTCAAACAGGATGGCCGACGGCACGATCGGGACGACTCCGGCGGGTCCGACCGGATATCCGATGTTGCGCTCGTCCAGGAACTTCATCACGCCCGAAGCTGCGTCGAGGCCGAAGGCACTCCCGCCGGCCAGGACGACGGCGTTGACGATCTGGACGCTGTTCACAGGCTTCAATAGGTCGGTTTCGCGCGTGCCGGGCGCGCCGCCGCCCTGATCGACGCTCCCGGTCGTGCCGTCCTTCGCGAGAATGACCGTGCAGCCGGTTGGCCGTTCCGAGAGCGTGAAGTGGCCGACCTTGATACCTTCGACAGCGGTCAACGTCATGTTGTCGTCCGCCGGTTTCGCGAACGTCGACGTCTTCGGATCCGGCGTCTGCGTCGTCGCCGGAGCCTGGGCTTGCAGGACGAGGCCGGCGGCAGCCGTCAGTGCGACCGCGAAAAGGTGGGCTCTGTTGAATCTCATGACCGCTTTCACCAATTCACCAATGCGTCAGAACGTCCGCGTCCACTCTTTCGGCCACCGCTCCACGACGACCTTCTTGTCCATGAAGAACTCGATCGCGTCGTGGCCTTGCGCGTGCAGGTCGCCGAAGAAGCTGCCCTTCCAGCCCGAGAACGGGAAAAACGCCATCGGGGCGGCAACGCCGATGTTCACGCCGATATTGCCCGCCCGCGCTTCGTAGCGGAACTTGCGCGCCGTCGCCCCGCTCGACGTGAAGATGCAGGCCATGTTGCCGAACGCCGACCGGTTCACCGCCGCGATCGCGTCGTCCAGGGTCCGCATCTCGGAAAGTGCGATGACCGGGCCGAAGATTTCGGTGGTGCCGATCGTGCCGCCGGGATCGGACGTCTCGATGACGGTCGGCTTCAGGAAATATCCACCCTCGTGCCCCTGGACCTTTGCGGAGCGACCGTCGACGAGAACCTTGCCGCCTTCGCCGACGCCCTTCTCGATGAGCCCCTCGATACGCCGGCGGCTCTCGGCCGTGATGACGGGACCCATCTCGGTCGCTTCATCGAGACCGTTGCCGACGCGGCGTGACTGCGCGGCGTCGAGCATGCGCGGCGTGAACGTTTCACGCGCTTCGCCGATCGGAATGACGACCGATGCAGCGAGGCATCGCTGGCCGGCGCACCCGAACGCCGAATCGGCTGCCATGCGGACGGTCATGTCCATGTCCGCGTCCGGCATGATCACGATCGGATTCTTCGCGCCGCCCTGACACTGGACGCGCTTCCCGTTCGCCGCAGCGCGCTGGTAGATGTACTTCGCGACCGGCGACGAACCGACGAAGGAGATCGCGCGCACCTCCGGATGATCGAGCAGCGCGTCGACGGCCTCCTTGCCGCCGTTTACCAGGCTGACGACGCCGGGCGGCAGGCCGACGCGTTCGATGACGCCCATGATTTTCTGCATGGTCAGCGGCACGCGCTCGGATGGTTTGCAGATGAAGCAGTTGCCACACGCGATCGCGTAGGGAAGGAACCACAGCGGAATCATCCCCGGGAAATTGAACGGGGTAATCGCGGCGACGACGCCGAGCGGCTGCCGGATCATGATTTCGTCGATCCCGGCGGCGATGTCCTCGCTGGTGTACCCCTGCGAGAGAATCGGAATGCCGCACGCCGTCTCGACGTTTTCAACGCCGCGGCGCATCTCTGCCCGCGCTTCCCCGATCGTCTTGCCGCACTCGATGGTGATGGTACGGGCGATGCTCTCGAGATTCTCTTCGAGCAGGTTTTTCAGCTTGAACAGGTACTGAATGCGTTCGGTCGCCGGCGTCCGGCGCCAGCCCTCGAACGCGCGCGCCGCGGCCGCCACGGTAGCATCGACTTCCCGTGCCGGCGACAGCGGCACCCGCGCGAGCGGTTCGCCCGTCGCGGGGTTGACGACGTCCTGTGTCGGGGCGTCAGGCGTCTGCCACCGGCCCGCGACGTAGTTGCCCAGTGTTTCGATATGAATGGTCGGCATGGCTGATTACTCGTGAGTACCCGTGAGATCCAGAAGCGCGAGCGCGATGACCTTCGTCGCGGCGACGAGATCGGCGACGTCGCAGTATTCGTCCGGCTGATGCGCAAGGTCGAGGATGCCGGGACCGTAGGCGACGCAGTGGGGGACGCCGGCAATCCGGGCAACGTGTTTCTGATCGTACGTGCCGGGGCTCGCGACCAGGCCGCTGCGTCCCAGCACGCGGTTGAGCGCGCGCTCGAGCGCGCCGACGACCGGAGATCCCTCCGGTGTGCGTGTTGGATGGACCACCATTAGATCACTGATGTCGTAGTGAAAGTCCGGCACGTCGCGGCGGATGCCCTCCAGCAGCTCGATGATTTCCGCTTTCGTCGCATCGAAGCCTTCCTCGAGCAGGAATCGTCGATCGAAGACGGCCCGGCACCGGTCGGCCACGCACGGCGTCTGGATGCCGTCCACCGGCTGCCCGCCGCTGATTCCGTTCACGTTCAGCGTCGCGTGTCTCGCACCTGGCGGAACGACGGGGATATCGGTGATCCGGGCTGCGAGCTTCGGCTGCAGCTCGCTGCGGACACGATCGAGGAGGAGCGCCATATGGTCGATCGCGCTCACACCATGAAACGGCATGCTGCCGTGCGCAATCCGACCGCGCGTCTGGACCTCGAACCAGTACACGCCCCGGTGGCCGATGCAGATCCGATCCACGTAGAGCGGTTCAGGAATGATCACATAATCGGTGCGGTCCCTGCTCAGCCGACGATGTTCGGCGAGCCAGGCGACTCCCGCGAAACCACCGCTTTCTTCATCGACGGTTCCGCTCACCTCGACCGTTCCGTTCAGCTCGATGCCGGCGCGGCGCACAGCTTCCGACGCGAACACCGCTGCCGCGATGCCGGCTTTCATGTCGCACGAGCCTCGTCCATAGATCCGGCCGTCCCGCACCTCTCCTCCCCAGGGATCGACGGTCCATCCGTCACCGGCCGGGACGACGTCGAAATGGCCGTTGAGATGCACGAGCGGCCGGTCGAATCGGCCGCGCCGCGTGGCGACAACGTTCACCCGCGGATGGGCGACCGTGTGCTCGGGCCGCCCCTCGGCGGGGTAGTACTCGGTGTCAAAGCCACACTCGACGAGCTGCTGCCCGATGAACCGCGCGCACTCCTCGTACAGATCTCCCGGCGGGTTCACCGTAGGAATCCGGATCATCTCCGTTGTGAACGCGACGGCCTCGTCGGCCAGCGCGTCCACTTCCTCGAGTACTCGATCGATGTGGCCCATGCGGCTTATTGACGCCCGAAGAAGTACCTGATCCCGATCTGCATCTCCCGTCCGGGGAAGAAGGTCGTCGGCGTGCCGAAGCTCGGGCCCGACACGTTCGAGACGCTCTCCACGTTCGCGCGATTGAACAGGTTGAACCCTTCGAGCAGCACCGAGATCGTCTGCCCGCTGCCGAACCCGAACTGTTTTTCGACGCGTAGATCGACGTCGGCATACGCCTTCGTTCTGAACGCGTTCCGGGGCTGTGTCGTGTCGCGCTGGTCGACCAGCCCGTCGCCGTCGGTGTCGACGATGCCACGCGGGTTGAAAGCCGAGCCGCTGCGCCAGAACGCGATGCCGCTGAGGTGAATGTCGAACGGCACCACGAAGAGGCCCTGTCCCGTGAAGACGTGGGGTACGGACTGGTTGGACGGACCGTAGTCGATCTCGGGGTGGTTGTTGTTGCTGAATCCGGAGCCGACGTTGCCGGTGAGCAGGTTGTCTCGCGCGCGCGAACCGGTATACGACGCACCGAACTGGTAGCGATCGCTGAACTGCTTCTTCACCGCGAGCACGATTCCGTCGTAGTTGACCAGGCCGTCGTACCCGACCGCGTTCAGGCGCGGACCGCCGTCGGTCGTCTTGCCGAAGTTCGGGTCGCCCGGCGGCACGTCGAACAGATTGATGATGCGCCGCGTCAGCAGATCGCGCGTCCGGCGGTGCACATACGTTGCAGAGACACCGATCGTCTGGCCGATCTGCCGGTCGACCCCGATGTTGAACGCGTTGGTGTGGGGCGTCTTGTCTTCCGAGTACACCGAGACGTCGCGGCTCAGACTGAGCGGACCGCGGGGGAAGATCGACAGCACGCGGTTGCCGACGATCGATCCGCCCGGTACGTCGAAGAATTCGAAGTCCGTCCCGGGATACGTCGATTCGAGCAGCGCCAGCGCCTGCGCCGCACTCTTGCCGGAGAGCTGCTGGATGTTGTCGGACGTCACGACCGGCGGCTTGCTCGGATCGGCGACCGCGATGCCGAGCAGCTTGTACAGCGCCAGGGGATCATTGCGGAGCGCATTGGCGAAACCGGTGTACGCCGGGTTCTCCGCGGGCGTTCGCACGCCCGGCGTCGCGGTGGGGAAGCCGGAGGTAATCACGAGGTCGATGAGCGAGTCGGTGTAGTCGGAGCCGAGCCGCGGCAGGGCGACGTCGAAGACCGACCGCGTGAAGATGCCCCCCTTCTCCGGAACCGTTGCGGCCGCTGACAGGAGATTGCGGTCGTAGAACAGCCCCCAGTTCGCTTTCACGATCGTGTTGTGCTGGTTGTTGATGTCCCAGGCGACCCCCAGCCGCGGCGCGAAGTCGTTCTTGTCGCCGCCGAAGAGGCTGTCGTAGTCGTAGCGCAATCCGGCGTCGACCGTCACGCCGTGCCCGACGTCCCAGCGATCCTGTGCGTAGAGCGCCGTCGCGTTGCTGTGCATGTTCAAATCGAGCGAACCGCCTGGAGTGGCGGACAGCGTGAAGAAGCGCGCGACCGACTGCGCGAACCCGAGGCGCTCGAACGCGTTCGCCATGATGTCGCCGGCGTTCGGCGCGAGAAACGCCGCCGAATACTCGACGTCGTTGGTCACCTGGTTGTAGCCCGTCAGCGTGACGCGATTGAAGTCCCATCCGGCCTTGAGCTGGTGCGATCCGTGGTCGCCGGTCATCAGGTGCGTCAGCGACTGCGTGAGCTGCAGGCGATCCGGCTCACGCAGAGTCTGGCCGCCGAATGGCGCTCCCGTCTGCAGGAATCCGGGGCTGCGCAGGAGCAGCAGGATGGGTTCCGAGCGCGCCGTCTGCTCGAGGTTCGTCCCCGATCGGCCGTGCGTGTAGCCGACCGTGCTCTCGAGGAACGTGCTGTTGCCGAGCGTCGCCGTTTCACGTCCGATGAGCGCCCAGCCCTTGTTCGCTGTCGTCGCCGCAGCGCTCGGCAGTGCCTGGGTGCCGGCAACGGGCGAGCTGATCTCGCCGGTAACGTCCTGATTGTTGCCGTTGCCGGTGATGCTGAGCCGGTTGGACGCGTTCAGGTTGTAGTCCGCTTTGCCGACGAGCGTGTACGCGCCGGTCTTGGGCCCGAGGCTGAAATCTTCGGTGCCGGAAGGCGTCGCAATGCCGCTCTGCACCCATGCCGGGATGACGGAACGATTGAGGTTCACGCCGCGCGTCTCGTCCAGCCGCTCGAACGACCCGAAGAAGAACGCGCGATCCTTCGCGATCGGGCCGCCGGCCGTTCCGCCCCACTGATTGCGCGACAGCTTCGGCGAGTCCTGTCCCGGTACGTTCGACGAATCGAGCGCGTCGCTCCGTCGAAACCAGAATCCGCGGCCGCTGACCTGATTGGTCCCCGAGCGCGTGATGACGTTGACGACGCCTCCCTGCGCGCGGCCGAATTCGGCTTCGTACCCGGTCGTGACCACTTCGAACTCGCGGACCGAGTCCTGCGTGTAGCGGAGCGCGGGCCCGCCGTCGAGCGGGTCGTTGTTCTCAGCACCGTCCACCAGGAACGAGACGGCCGATCCGCGCTCGCCGAAGATCGATACGTTGGCGCCCTGCTGCCCTTCGGGAACCGGCCGCGCGCCTGGTGCGAGGGCGACCAGGTCGACGAAATTCCGCCCGTTCAGCGGCAACGCGTCGATGGTGCGGCTCTCGACGCGCGACGACATGTCGGATCGCGTGACCTCGATGACGGGGAGGACTTCGGACACCTGCACCGATTCCGACACGCCCGCGACCTTCAACGACTCGTCCAGGGTCGTCTGGCGGTTGAGGGCGACTTCGACCTGTCCCTGCGTGACGGGAGAGAACCCGCTCAGTTCGAACTTCAGTTCGTACACACCCGGCGGGACCAGCGGGAGGCGGTAGCTCCCGTCGGCCGCTGTCGTCGTTACTTCGTTTTCCCGTTGAAGCGCCGGACCGGTCAGAGTGACGGTCACACCGGGCAACACCGCGCCACTGGCGTCGCGCACTGTGCCGGCAATCGAGCCGGTCACCTGGGCCGCGGCAGAGAGCGCGGAACAGCCGAAGAGCACAGCGAGCAGGGCGATGCGTACGCGACTGATCATGAAAAAGCCTCCGTGTGGTGCTGTGTTTACAGGAACGCTGCAATCTTGTCAAACACGGTCCGATGCACTACGATTCGCGTCTCGCATGGCCAAAGCACATGCCAAGCCGCGCGGGCGCGCGCGCCGTGATTCGGCGACGCCAGCCTACGGATTTCTGACCGTGGGGCAGACGGCGCGTATCCTCGGCGTGAGCCCGTCGACGCTGCGCCTCTGGGAAAACGTCGGACTCGTCAGCCCGATCCGGAGCAACGGCCGTTATCGTCTATACAGTCCCGAGCTGCTGAAAGTTCTGAAGCGGATCAAATATCTGCGGGACGTGCAGCGGCTCAACGTTCCCGGCATCAAGCGCGAGCTGGGGACTCCGGCCGTCGAGCGGACGCCCGCCGGACAGCGGCCGCTCGGGCCCCAGCTGCGGCGCATGCGGCAGCGCCGGAACATGGCGCTGGCCGAGGCCGCGGCAAAAGCGGGGATTTCTGCGGGTTTTCTGAGCTCGCTCGAACGCACGCAGGCCAATGCGTCGGTGGCGACGCTCCAGCGTCTGGCCACCACGTACGGCACGACGGTCATGGAACTCTTCCATACGCCGCGCCATCATGGACGCCTCGTGAAACCTGACGAACGACGCGTCCTGGAGGTGCACCCGGGCGTCCGCATGGAACTCCTGTCGAGCGGCGCGCCGATGCTCCAGTCGATGTTCTTCCGCGTGGCACCCCTGGCGGGGAGCGAGGGCTCGTATTCGCACCAGGGGGAAGAATTCATTTTCATGATTTCGGGCACGCTGGAGGTCTGGCTCGACGAGCTGCAATGCTTCGTGCTCCACGCGGGCGACAGCTTCTGGTTCGAGAGCACCCACGGGCACCGCTGGTTCAATCCCGGCGAATCGGAGGCCGCACTGCTCTGGATCAACACCCCGCCAACCTTCTAGCCGGGATGGCAGCAGCAGGACCACGTTGGCGTACCTCCTGATCATCGTCGTCTACTCGATCGCGCAGATCGCGCTGGGGCTGTGGATCTCCCGAGGCGTGCGCGGGTCGAAGGACTTTTTCGTCGCCGGCCGGAGCCTCGGTCCCGGACTGCTGTTTGCGACGTTCCTGGCGGCGAACATCGGCGGCGGGTCGACGATCAATGCGACCGCGCTCGGCTATCGCGACGGACTGGCGTCGTGGTGGTGGGTCGGGTCGGCGGGTATGGGATCGGCGATTCTGGCGATCTGGGTTGGGCCGCGCATCCGCCAGCTCGCCGCGGATCATGATTTCCGCACGGTCGGCGATTTCCTGGAATGGCGGTACGACAGCCGGGTGCGCGCGGTGATTGCGATCCTGCTCTGGCTGGGGACGGTCGCCATTCTTGCGGGACAGCTGATCGGTCTCGCGGCCGTCCTGTCGGCCGTGATTGACATCCCTCGCTGGGTCGGGTGCGCGATCGGCGCGGTGGTCGTCACCGCGTATTTCAGCGCGGGCGGCCTCAAGTCGTCCGCTGCGGTGAACGTGATCCAGCTCACAGTGAAGATGGCGGGGTTCTTCATCGCGCTTCCGCTGGCGCTTGGAACCGTCGGGGGGATAAACGGGCTGCACGCCGCTATCCCGGATCCGGCAATGTGGAGCGGCTGGCAGAACGGCTCGTCGGGGTGGATGTACGTGGCGATGTTGATGCCCGCGTTTGTCGTCTCGCCGGGACTGCTGCAGAAGGTCTACGGCGCGCGCGACGCTCGCACCGTTCGTATCGGCGTCGGCCTCAATGCGGTGGCGCTCTTCGCCTACGCGTCCATTCCCGCGCTGCTCGGCATGATTGCGCGCGTCCACCATCCGGATCTGGCCGGGGATCTCGCGCTTCCGACGCTCTTCGCCCGCGACGTGCCGTTCTGGGTCGGTGGGCTGGGCCTTGCCGCGGTGTTTTCAGCGGAAGTCAGCGCAGCCGACGCGATCCTGTTCATGCTCGCGACTTCGCTCTCGCAGGATCTCTATAAGCGGTTCGTCGCGCCCGCTGCGAGCGACGATCGGTTGCTAGGCGTGGCACGCCTGGCGTCGGTCGCCGGCGGAGCGCTCGGCATCGTGGTTGCGCTCTGGGCGCAGACGATCGTGGCGGCGCTCAGCATCTTTTACACGCTGCTCGGCGTCAGCCTGTTCGTCCCCGTGCTCGCGGGGTTATACATGGCGCGGCCGCAAGCGGGCGATGCGCTCGCGGCGATTACGGCCGGAGTGACGGCCGTTGTCGCAGCGCAGGCCTGGAACGGCGGCAAGCCGATTGGCGTGTTCACCCCCGCGATGTGCGGTCTTTCGGCGGCGATCCTCGTGTTCGCCCTCGCGGTGCTGCTCGTTCCGCGTTCACCCTCAACCGCGCCGGCGCGCGCCGGCCGCTGATTCGGAGTACTCGTGTCCAACAAGGGTTTGTTCGATCTCTCAGGCAAGACGATCGCGGTGATTGGCGCCGCGTCAGGCATAGGAGAAGCGGTTGCGCTCGGCTGCGCCCGCCAGGGCGCCCGCGTGGCGGCGCTCGACCTCAACGAGGTCACCGCGCGTCAGGTGGCCGAGCGCGCGACGAAGGACGGCGCCAGCTGCGAGGCGGGCCCGCTCGACATCCGCGACGGCGCGGCCGTCGACCGCGCGTTCGACGATCTCGCATCGCGCCACGGCCTCGACGTCGTGATCTGCACGCCGAGCATCAACGTGCGGAAACCCATCCTGCGATACACGGACGAAGAGCTGCAGCGCGTTCTCGACGTGAACATCAAGGGCAACTTCAACGTGCTGCGCTCGGCCGGCCGCATCATGACGGAGCGCAGGAAGGGAAGCATCATCCTCTTCTCGTCAGTGCGATCGCAGGTCGTCGAACCCGGCCAGGGCGTTTACGCGGCCACCAAGGCCGGTATCCTGCAACTCGTCAAGACCGCCGCCGCGGAGTTCGGCCCGTACAACGTACGCGTGAACGCGATCGGACCGGGTGTGATCGAAACGCCGCTGACCGCGCCGATCAAGGCAAACAAGGCGTGGTACGACGCCTATGCCGCCAAGAGCGTGTTCAACCGCTGGGGAACGCCGGAGGAACTCGTCGGTCCGACCGTGTTCCTGGCGTCGGACAGCGCCAGTTACGTGACCGGGACGATCATCTATGCCGACGGCGGCTGGCTGGCTGCCGACGGACGCTTCACGCCCCCCGGCATGTAGTTTTTGTCGAGCGTTGGCCGTAGCCGTCGAGTACGCGCCCAGCACGAGAAGAAGATGTCTCAGAAGAAGCAAATCGCCGTCATTGCGGGTGACGGGATCGGTAAAGAAGTCACGCCGGCAGGTATTGCCGTCATCAAGCGGGCGGCGGAGCTGACCGGTGTCGCGATCGAGTTCGTCGAGTTCCCGTGGGGCTGCGAGTTCTATACGCGCAACGGCCGCATGATGGACGCCGACGGGCTCGACACGCTGCAGCAGTTCGACGCGATCTATCTGGGCGCGATCGGCGATCCGTCCGTACCCGATCACGTCTCGGTCTGGGAGCTGATCCTGCCGATCCGCCAGCGGTTCGATCAATATGTGAACCTGCGGCCGATGCGTCTTCTCGCGGGTGTGAACGGACCGCTCGCGAATCGCCCGCCCGCCGAGATCGACATGATCTGCGTTCGGGAGAACTCGGAAGGCGAGTACGCCGGTCTCGGGGGACGCATCCATGTCGGGCGCCCGCAGGAGGTCGCCGAACAGACGGGACTCTTCACACGACACGGGATCGAGCGCATCGCGCGGTACGGCTTCGAGGTCGCCTCGCGGCGTCCGCGCCGGATGCTCGCGAGCGCGACGAAATCGAACGCGCTCCAGCACTCGATGGTCCTCTGGGACGAGGTCGTCGACGGTGTGGCGAAGGACTTCCCGTCCGTCGTCTGGCGCAAGTATCACGTCGATGCCATCGCCGCGCGGATGGTGACGAACCCGGCCACGCTCGACGTGATTGTTGCATCGAACCTCTTCGGGGATATCCTTACGGACCTGGGGGCGGCAGTGTCGGGCAGCCTTGGCATCGCCCCGGGGGCCAACATCAATCCCGAGCGGCGGCATCCGTCGATGTTCGAGCCCATCCACGGCTCGGCGCCGGACATCGCGGGCAAGGGAATCGCCAATCCCATCGGCGCTATCTGGGCCGGCGCACTGATGCTCGATCACCTCGGATCCGCCGACGCGCACGACCGGATCGTGCGGGCGATCGAGAAAGTACTCGAGACGGCCGGTCCTCGCACGCCGGACCTCGGCGGACACGCGGCGACGAAGGACGTGACCAACGCCATCCTCCAGGAGCTCATATGAAGACGGCAGACGCGACGGCGGGACTGAGCGGACAGACGATCGTCGACCTCACGAAAAAGCACACGCTCTACGAATGGTCGGCGCAGTCAACCGTCGATCCGATTCCCGTCGCCGGCGCGAAAGGGTGCTGGTTCTGGACGCCTGAGGGCAAGCGGTACCTCGATTTCAACAGCCAGCTGATGTGCGTGAATGCGGGCCACGGCGACGAGCGCATCATCCGCGCGATCGCGCAGCAGCTCGAAACGCTCGCGTATGCCAACCCGTTCATGGCGACCGAGCCGCGGGCGCGTCTGGGCCGAAAGCTCGCGGAGATCACGCCGGGCGACATCGACACGTTCTTCTTCACGAACGGCGGTGCCGAGGCGAACGAGAACGCCGTGAAGCTGGCACGCCAGTACACCGGGCGTCACAAGATCCTGTCGTTCTACCGTTCGTATCACGGCGCGACCGCGGGTGCGATGATGCTCACCGGAGATCCGCGTCGCTGGGCGGCGGAACCGGGGATGCCCGGCGTCGTGCACGTGCTGAACCCGTATCACGGCATCCAGCGCGGCTGGGACACCGCGAAGGACGCGCTCGCGATGCTCGAGGAAACGATCCAGCTCGAAGGTGCGCAGACGATCGCCGGCTTCATCCTGGAGCCCGTCACGGGCACGAACGGCGTCCTGATCCCTCCCGACGGCTACCTGCAGGGCGTGCGCGACGTCTGCTCCCGTTACGGCATCCTCATGATCGTCGACGAGGTGATGTCGGGTTTCGGCCGCACCGGCGAATGGTTCGCCGTCGATCACTGGCGCGTCGTCCCGGATCTGATGACCATGGCGAAAGGACTGACGAGCGCGTACGTGCCGCTCGGCGCCGTCGGCATGCGTCGGCACATCGCGGAGCATTTCCGCGACAAGGTGTTCTACGGGGGACTGACGTACAACAGCCATCCGCTCGCGTGCGCCGCGGCGCTCGCGACGCTGCAGGTCTACGAGGACGATCGCCTGCTGGAGAACGCGAGGCGGATGGGGACGCTGATGACGACGCTCATGTCCACGCTTCGCGAGAAGCACGAAATGGTCGGCGCCACGCGCAACATCGGCCTGTTCGGCCTCGTGGAGCTGGTGAAAGACCGCAAGTCGATGGAGCCGCTCGCGCCGTTCAACGGCACGAGCGAGCCGATGAAGGCGCTCGCGAAATTCTTCCGCGACGAAGGGCTCTACACCTTCATCCGCTGGAACACCTTCTTCGCGAACCCGCCCCTGTCGATCACCGAGGAAGAGCTGCGCCACGCGTTCGAAATCATCGATAGAGGACTGGCGGCAATAAAGCAGTAGCCAGGCTCCAGTAATCAGTCATCAGTTTTGTTTGAGGCTGAGGACTGGCAACTGCTTTATCGCATTGCGCGGCTGTAGAACAGGTCGTGATTGCCCGGTGGCTCGAGGCCGGCGCGTCTCAGCGCGAGCGCGATCTGCGCCCAGTGACGCGTTTCGTGCAGCAGGCAGTGGAAGATCAGCTTGCGTGGCGTGATGTGGAACTCACCGCCGCTCTGGACCGTCACCGCGAACGGCCGATCCGCCGCTTCTTCATCGAGTTCCGACACGAATTGGAGCAACTCGCGACGGACCGACGCGCCGTAATCGAATAGCGGCGCCGCATGGCGTCCGCTCAATCCCGTCCGCTCATCGAGACGCGCGCCCGTCAGCCGCTGCAGGTGGCGGCGTTCGACGATGAAGATGTGATCGATCAGGGCGCCGATGGTGGAGAACCGGCCGCCCGGTTGCATCTCCACCTCGAGCGCATCGGGGTGCGCGGCGAACCAGTCGCGCCATTTCTCGCGCTCCTCGGCCGTATACCGCGCGAACGTGTCGAACGGGAGATTCATCGGAAATCCCGCAGGCCAAATAGCGCGACGAGCGGACGGCATCGCGCCCGTTTCACCTGTCAGTCCCGGCAGGAAAAACAATCAGCCCCGCGCCTGCGCCCAAGTTACCAAATATCCTAGAGCAATGTTTTCGTCCCGTGTTCCCGAGGACCGCCGGCCGAACCGGCTGTCTTCCGCACTCTCCCGCGCGAAAGTCGGACGCGATCTGATCAATCTCACCCTGTCCAACCCGACGCGCGCGGGGATCCGGTACCCTCCACAGCTGCTCGACCCGCTCGGATCGGATCGCGGGCTGGACTATGCACCTGATCCGTTGGGCGACGTGGCCGCGCGACAAGCAGTATCCGAGGTGTACGCCGCGCGAGGTGTTCGGGTACCCGTCGAGCGGATCGCCCTGACCTCGAGCACGAGCGAAGCATATTCGCTGCTGTTCAAGCTGTTGTGCGACCCCGGAACGGCGGTGCTGGCGCCGGTGCCGAGTTATCCGCTCTTCGATCACCTCACGCAGCTCGAAGGCGTCGCGCAGCGATCCTATCGCCTCGCCTTCCACGGAGCCTGGAGCATCGACTGGATCGACGTCGATCGCGTCTGGACCGAACGCACGCGCGCCGTGCTCGTCGTGAGTCCGAACAATCCGACCGGCAGCGTCTTGACGGGGCCGGACGCCGCGCAGCTGATGGAGCGATGCGTATCGAGACAGGCCGGGCTGATCGTCGACGAAGTCTTTGCCGAGTATCCGCTTCTCGGGCCTTTCGACGATCCCGCCGCGCTCGCCAGCGACGAGGCGCTGGTGTTCAGGCTTGGCGGCCTGTCCAAGACGGCGGGACTTCCGCAAGTGAAACTCGGGTGGATTGCCGTCGGCGGTCCGGATGCGCTCGTCGAGGAGGCGATGGATCGGCTCGAACTGGTGTGCGACACGTATTTGTCCGTGTCCACGCCTGTGCAGCTGGCCGTACCGGCGCTTCTGCGGGACAGCGGCGTCGTGCGCGATCAGATTCGCGAACGTATCCGGACGAACTATGCCGCCCTCGACCGGCTCGTTCAGGGCAGTCGCGGCGGGCGCGTGTCGATGTTGCCCGCGGAAGGCGGCTGGTCGGCCGTTCTGCGCGTGCCGGCGACGATTGGCGAAGAGCGGCTGGCCCTGGATTTGCTCGACCGCGGGGTCGTGGTCCATCCCGGGTTCTTCTTCGATTTCCCTCACGAGGCGTTCATCGTGGTCAGCCTGTTGCCGGAGCCGCTCGCGTTCGAGCAGGGCGTCCGTATCCTTCTCGAGTGCGCCGATGCCGCGTGATTTCTTCTCCGGACGGCATGCGGGACTTCTCGTACCGCTCTTTTCAATCCCCTCACGCGCCAGCTGGGGCATCGGCGAGCTGTGCGATTTTCCGATCCTGGGCGAGTGGCTGCGAGATGCGGGGTTTTCCTTCGTACAGCTGCTTCCGTTGAACGAGATGGCGTGGGGCCAGCATTCGCCGTACTCGGCGCTGAGCGCGATGGCGATCGATCCGATCTTCATTTCGCCGCAGCGCATGGTGGATTTCGGCCCGTCGGGTGCGGAAGCGGTACTCGATCCCGGCGAACGCGACGCGCTTGCCGCCGCGAGAACGTCGAATACCGTCGACTACCACGGCGTGCGCACGCTGAAGTCGCGCGCGTTTCGCGCGGCTTTCGAGCGCTTCGAGCGTGACGAGTGGCGCCAGGAGACTCCACGTGCCGCCGCGCTGCAGACCTTCAGCGACCGCGAGGCCTGGTGGCTTCGTGAGTACGCGCTCTTCCGCGCCTTGAAAGCGCGTGAGGGCGGCCGCGGCTGGCTCGAGTGGCGGGACGCACTGCGCGACCGCGAGCCCCAGGCGCTCGCTGCCGCTCGCGCCGACCTCGCCCGCGACATCCTGTTCTTCACCTACCTGCAATGGATCGCAGCGGAGCAATGGCAGCAGGCGCGTCGTGCGGCTGGCGTCGGCGTGTTCGGCGATTTCCCGTTCATGGTCAGCGGCGACAGCGCCGACGTCTGGTCGCGGCAGCACGATTTCCGCCTCGATACATCGGTCGGCGCGCCACCCGACGCGTTTTCGGAGACGGGGCAGGACTGGGGCTTCCCTGCGTATCGCTGGCCGGAGATTGCCGCGAAAGGCGACGAATGGCTGCGCGCGCGGGCTCGGAGGAGCGCCGATCTGTATGACGGCTACCGGGTCGACCACCTGGTAGGCTTTTTCCGCACGTACGTTCGCGAACCGGACGGCTCGGCCGCGTTCGTGCCCTCCGCCGAACCCGATCAGATCGCTCAGGGCGTGCGGCTCCTGAGCCTCTTTACGGAAACCGGCACGCGCGTCACGGCCGAAGATCTCGGCGTCATCCCGGATTTCGTGCGGCAAACGCTCGCGAGCTTCGAGGTGCCCGGCTACAAGGTCCTTCGCTGGGAGCGCGAGTGGGACAAGGACGGCCGGCCGTTCAGGGATCCCTGCGGCTACGCCGCCGTTTCGGTCGCGACGAGCGGCACGCACGACACGGAGACGATGGCGGACTGGTGGGACAGCGCCCCCCCGGAGGAGCGCCGTGCGTTCGCGCAGCTGGACGCGGCGCGTGCGGCGGGGCTGTCGGACGCCGATCCGTTCTCGGATCGAGTGCGCGACGCCTTTCTCACGGTGCTGTTCAAGTCGGGCTCCGACCTGCTGATCCTGCCGATCCAGGACGTGTTCGGCTGGCGCGACCGGATCAATACGCCGGCGGTCGTCAGCGAGGCGAACTGGTGCTGGCGCCTGCCGTGGCCGGTGGAGGACCTGCAGCGCGAGCGGGACGCGCTGGAGCGCGCGCGCTTCCTGCGCCGGCTGGCGGAGTCGACCCGGCGCCTTGCCGCATAGCTCCTGGCCGAATTCGCAACGGATCTTGTTGCGCAACATTTTCTGTTGCGTTAAGATGCGAGGATGCCACTCGCGACGGTCCACAAGATCGAGGCGCTCCGCGACGACTTCCGGTCGGCCGCGCGGCTCGCCGAGATGCTCGGCGTCAACCGCTCGCAGATCACGCGCTGGCTGCGCGGCGCCGGGATCGACCCCCTCAACGCCGAGCGGGTCGACCTGCTCGAGCTCGTCTGGGCGGCGCTCCTCCGCATCTACGATCGGGAGGCCGCGCTGTCGTGGCTGTTCGGCGTCAACCCGCGACTGCAGGACCGCCGCCCGATCGATCTGATCCGTGCGGGACGCACCGAGGAGTTGATGCGCGCGGTGCGTGCCGAACGTTCCGACTCCTTCGCGTGACGCTCTACCGGTGCTTCGCGTGGAACGCCGGCGCGCGCGAACGCGAGGAGGACGGCCCGCTCTGGTTCCCGAGGCGCTATCAGGGAGAAGGTCGCCACGACAATCCGGACGCCTATGGGTGCCTGTACCTGTCCGACCGGCCTGTCTCCTGCGTCGTCGAGCAGCTCGCGCCGTTCCGCGGACAGCGGCTGGTGCCGGCGCTGCTGCAGCGACGCGGACATGCCCTGGCGCTCGCGCAGCTCGAACTGGATGACACGAAGGCGCCGCTCATCGACCTCGACGATCCAGCCGTGCTCCGCCGCGAGCGGCTACGTCCATCGCGCGTTGCAACGCGGACGCGTGCGGTGACACAGCCGCAGGCGCTCACCCTTTTCCGCACGCACGCCGGAGCTGCGGGGCTGCGCTGGTGGTCGTCATGGGAAGCGCTCTGGAGCAACGTGACGCTGTTCGACCGCGCCGTACGGGCGCTCGATCTCGTCCACGTCGAAACGCTGACGACCGATCACGCCGCCGTGCAGGAGGTGTCCGACTTTTTCGGGATGCGGCTCGCTTGACGAGCCGTGAGTCGATCACGGCAACGGGTCCGACTCCGACCGGACGCTATGACGACTCGCTGCCCTTTCCGCTCCAGATCCGGTAGATATTCGCCAGGTAGATCGATACCAATCCGATGCCGAACAAGTAGATCGCCAGCGCCGTCCGCAGGCTGTGCGGGGGCGCTGCGGAGTTGTAGATGTCGAGACCGGGATACGGACTCCCGGCCAGTGGCGGCAGCAGCATCGGATACAGTCCGGCCGCCACCGACGCAAGGATGCCTGCCACGTACGCGGCGGACCCTCGGAACGCCGCACGGTCGTCACGCCTGCCGAGCGCGCGGCGGTTCAGGACGAGCGCCCCCAGCGTCGCGGCGGGCACCAGCAGGAGGACTGGATACCGGCTGAAATTATCGGTGAAGTGCGGACTGACGGCGAAGCTGGCAGCAATCATCAACCCGAGCACGGCGATGCTCACAAACCACAGACGCCCGGCGAACCGCCGGGCACGTGCCTGCAGATCTCCGTCGGTCTTGAGCGCGGCCCAGCAGGCGCCGTGAAACGCGAGGGTTGTGACGCCCAGCAGTCCCCCGACGATGGCGAATGGATTCAGCAGCACCGAGAAGGAGCCGGTGAACTGTCCGTCGACATCGAAGGGAACGCCGCGGAGCACATTTCCGACGGCGACGCCGAAGAGCAGCGCCAGCAGCGCGCTCGACACCGCGAACGCCACGTCCCACGCGTGCTCCCACATCGGATGGTGTATCTGATGCCGGAACTCGATTCCCAGGCCGCGCAGCAGCAGCAGCCAGAGGACGAGCATCAACGCGAGATAAAACCCGCTGAAGCTCGCTGCATACAGCGTGGGGAAGGCCACCACCATGGAACCTCCGGCCGCGAGCAGCCATACCTCGTTGCCGTTCCAAACCGGGCCGATGGTGTCGATCAACTGCGTCCGCTCCTCCGTCGTCCGTCCGAGGACCAGGTGAAGGACACCGATCCCGAGGTCGAAGCCATCCAGCACGGCGTATGCGGCCAGCATCAGCGCCAGGGCGATGAACCAGATCGAATTGATCATGGGGCGCTTCGCGCTGCTGCTGTCGCTCCGCCAGTACCCAATGCACCGATCGCGGCATCCGCCGATGCCGTGTCGGGCCCCTGCTCGATGATGCGGTAGAACAGCATGAGGTACAGCAGCCCGACAACCAGATACAGCCCCATGAATCCGAGCAAGGTGAAATAGGTCATCGCGGGCGTGACGTTCGTCGAATCCGCCGTCGCGGTGCGCTGCAGACCGTAAACAACCCAAGGCTGCCGTCCGACTTCCGCGACCGTCCAGCCCGCTTCGTTGGCGATGTATGGAAACGGCATCGCGAGCATGACGAGCCACAGCACACCGCGGTTGTCGAAGAGGGTCCCGCGCCACAGCAGCAGCGACGCGAGCGCGAGGATCCCGATGAAGATCGTTCCGAGCCCCGCCATGATGTGGTACGCGTAGTAGACGATCTCGATCGGCGGATGCTGATCTTCCGGAATGTCATTGAGTCCCGTGACCTGCGCACGGAAATCGCCGTAGATCAGGTAGCTGAGCAGCCCGGGCACGATGATGGGATCCATCAATTCCTGCTTCTGGCGATCCGGCATGCCGATAATCGCGAGAGGCGCGCCGTTCTGGGTCTTGAAGAGTCCCTCCATCGCCGCCGTCTTCGCCGGCTGATAGTGGCTGACGTTCTCGCCGTTGAAGGAGCCGGTCGGAAACATTGCGAGCGTCGAGCAGATGACGCCCGAGACGACACCGACGCGGAGAAACACGCGGCCGAATTCCTCGTCACGCCGCGCCAGCAGGTAAAACGCGCCGATGCCCGCCATGACCATCGACGCGGTCACGAGCGATCCCATGATCACGTGCGGGTATTGCCAGCGTGCATACGGGTTCGACAGCAGCGCCCAGAGGCTGGTCAGCTCCGCCCGGCCGTTCACGATCTCGAAACCGACCGGATGCTGCATCCATGCATTGGTGGCAACGATGAAGAAACCGGACAATACGGCGCCGGCCGCGACCATGACGGCGGACACCCAGTGCAGGGTCGGGCTCACCCGGCGCTCCCCGAAGAGAAATACGCCCAGAAACGATGACTCGGCGAAGAACGCGAACACGCCTTCCATGAAGAGCGTCTGTCCGACGACCGGCCCCGCGTACTGCGAGAAGCGGGCCCAGTTCGTTCCGAACTGGAATTCCATCGGAATGCCGGTGACGACGCCCGTCGCGAAAGTGATGGCGAAGATCCGCGCCCAGAAACGCGCGGCAGTGCCGTAGATGCGGTCACCCGTCCTGAGCTCGATCGTCTTCAGAACGGCGATGAGCACTCCCAGTCCCATCGTCAGGACGGGGAAGAGGTAGTGGAACATGATCGTAAACGCGAACTGCCAACGGGCAGCGATCACCGCGTCCGACATCGGTTCCCTCCGCACAGAGTGTGACACAATCCGGCGCCATGCGAAGCCTTTCGTTCCTCCTCCTCTGTGCCGCGCTTTCTGCCGGCGCGCCGGCGCAAGCTCCGGACTGGTCGGCCATCAATGGCGAAGCGATGGCAACCCTGCACCGATACGTGGCGATTGACACGTCCAACCCGCCGGGCGACGTCACGAAGGCGGCCGATTTCCTGATCGATCTGCTGAAGCACGAAGGCATCGACGTAACGCGCTACGAGTCCGCCCCGGGGCGATCGATCGTGCTCGCGCGTCTCAAAGGGGACGGTACCGGCGGCAAGGCCATCCTGTTCGAGAGTCACATGGACGTCGTGCCCGCGGATCCTCGTCACTGGTCGGGCGACCCGTTCACGCTGCGGAACATCGACGGAAACCTCACGGGGCGGGGATCGATCGACATGAAAGGGATCGGCGTGGCGCAGCTCTATGCGTTCATCATGCTGCACCGGCAGCACGTGCCGCTCTCACGCGACGTGTTGCTGATGTTCGTCCCCGACGAGGAGGTCGGCGGAGCGATGGGCGCGGCATGGATGCGTAAGAACCATTACTCCGATCTCGATCCGGAGTACGTCATCGACGAAGGCGGCTTCGGCAGCCGGGACATGTTTGCGGCGGGCAAGCTGGTGTTCGGCGTCTCCGTGGCGGAACGGAAAATCATGTGGCTGCGCGTCCGGGCGGAAGGCGTTGCCGGCCACGGCTCGATGCCGCACGCGCAGAATCCGAACGAGCATTTGATGCGCGCGCTGAACCGGCTGCTCGCGGAACCGATTCCCGGCGCGGAGTTCAGCGTCATCAAGACGCTGAAGGAGCGCGTCGGCGGCGAGCTGGTTCAGAACAAGTTCACCAACGCCATTCAGCACTCGACGATCTCGCTGACCACGCTGCGATCCGGCGTCGGGGATCCGCCGAAGGTCAACGTGATACCGCCGGTAGCCGAGGCGACGCTCGACTGCCGCGTGCTGCCGGGGACGTCCGCTTCGGCCTGGGTCGCGTTGATTCAGCAGCGCCTCGACGACCCGACCTTGAAGATCGAGATCATCAATGAGGGCGAAGATCCCATCGTGACGCCGCAGGACACGCCGCTGTATCGCGCGTTCGAATCGGCGATCAGGACGAAGTATCCGGACGCGATCGTCGCGCCGATCGTCATTCCCTTTGGGTCTGACGCGAACGGATACCGCTCGAACGGCGTGAAGGCCTATGGACTGTTCCCGGGCATCGTCCCCGCCGCGACGATCCTGTCGATGCACGCCGACGACGAGTTCATCCCGGCGGATGCCGTCGGTCAGGCCATTCAAATCTACTTCGAGGCCGTTCGCCAGACCGCGGCGAAACAATGAATACAAACTCCCAATTCCCAACTCCCAACTTGGGGATTGGGAATTAAGAATTGGGAATTGGGAATTGGGAGTTGGGAGTTGGGAGTTGGGAGCTGTCTCCATTCACCTATTGCTGACTCCCTGCCGGTGAAGGGAGCGGCTTGCGTGGCAGCAGGTCGTCCCTGTTCGCGGCAAGGTAGGCGAAGGCCGCCGCGATCGTCGCATTCTTCATCATGTCCCCGGGCTGCAACCGGTCGTACGCATCGAGGTTCGTGTGATGCGTCATCGTGTCGTACTCGATCTCGTCCTGAATGAACTGGAATCCCGGCAATCCGACGGCGTCGAACGAGAGATGGTCGGTGCCGCCTGTATTGCGTATCGTCAGCGACGTCATGCCGATGCTGCGGAAGGGCTCCATCCATTCACGGAAGATTGGCGCCACGGCCTCGTTTCCCTGCAGGTAGACTCCGCGAATCGCGCCGGTCCCGTTGTCGATGTTGAAGTAGCCGGCGAACTTCGCCTGCTCGGGCTTCAGCGTGAAGCCGCTCTGGCAGGCGCGCCGGCGTCCCCCGCGCTGCGCGGCCGGCGCGTCGTTGCAGCTGCCGAAATGCGCCGCAACATAGTCGCGCGACCCGATCAGTCCCTGCTCCTCACCCGTCCACAGGCCGATGCGCACCGTCCTCCGAAGCGTGACGCCGCTCTGCTTCAGAATTCGCATCGCTTCGAGCATCGCCGCCGATCCGGCGCCGTTGTCGGTGGCTCCGGTCGACGCATGCCATGAGTCGAAGTGTGCGCCGATCATGACCACTTCGTCGGCCTTGTCGGTCCCGCGGATCTCGCCGACGACGTTGAACATCGGAGGGTCGTTCGTGAACGTGTTCTTCACGTCCGCCTCGACCGTCACGGTGATGTTCTTCGCGAGCGTGCGCGCCATCCGGTTGTACTGCTCGGCGGGAATGACGATCTGCGGAATCGACTTGTCCGGATCCGTGTTCCGGTTGCCGCCGATCGTATAAATGCCGTGGCCGCGCGGTGTCGTCGAGATGAGGCCGAGCGCGCCTTCGTTCATGAAGAAGTCGTTGCGGTTGAAGCCCTGACCCGACCCGCCGCGGCCGGGAAATCCTCCGCGGCCGTCGTTCGGCCGGGGCTGTCCGAACTCAGGCTCGCGCGGCGTCGCGTTTTCCATGTCCGCCAGCGTTTCCGTCGTTTCCCGCTGCGATGGCGCCGTCCAGAACGCAGGGACGTCCGGAGGGGTTTGCGTGAGAATCCATTTCCCCTTCAGCTTTCCGGCGTACTGCTGCAGATCCTCCTGGGTCGTCTCCGTCACGAGGACCACGTCGCCGCGAACGAGTCCGTTGGTCCCCGGGGTCCATGCCGTCGGGGTTCCCGGAATGGAGAATTCCTGGGGCGCGACGGCGTGCATGTAGAACTTCTCGTTCTGCCATCCGTGCGCGAAGTAATTGCTGCGATTCGTCCAGGGTTCCTCCGTCGCGTTCTGGAGGCCCCATGACGTCATTTCCTGGACAGCCCAGTCCGCCGCCTTCTTGATGTTTGGCGATCCGGTCAAACGCGGCCCGTTGACGTCGGTGAGCCAGCTCGCGATTTCCATCACCTTCGAGTTGGCGGGGTCGAGCCCCTGAGTCTTGATCCTTTCGATCGCCTGGTAGTCGAGCCGTTCGCTTGCTGCGCCCAAGGGCAGCGAGGCAGCGAGCGCGGCTGCCGCGAGACCAGCGGCCCAGCGCGCGCCCGCGCGTGACAACATCCTCATGTCTCTTTTCCTTCCTCCGGCGCGCTCCGGCCGGACGGCCGATGGCGCGTGCACCGCCGGCAAGGATATACCGCCAGCCGATTACAAAAACGCAAGTCAGCCGACAGGCCTGTAAACGAACGTGTGCGCGAGACCACCCCCCGACGGGCGGCAAGTGACGATTTTGTCTGGCTTTGGCGGCACGTTGCGGCGTGCGCGGATCCATGGTCTTTCCGTTGCAGCCCCCGGGCGCATGACCAGCCTGCCTGCTCCCTCAGAGCGACCGGAGGCGCCCGTGTTTTCCGATGGCCTCGGCGACCGTGCGATCGCCGTGGACGGGGGGACCGGCGACCTGCTCCAGATCCTGCGGCTTCGGCCGCAACTGCTTGCCGTGCCCTCGTTCGAGTTCGCACTGCGCGAACGCGCGGCGCGGCTGGCGAACTTCCGTCATGCTTATTACGCCCGCGTCCGCCGCATTGATCGACAGGGCGCTGCCCTCACGGTCGTCTCCGATCACGTCGAGGGCACCCGGCTATCCGATCTTCTCCGTACGGCGACAGACCGGCGGCTGACGCTCGATCTGAATGCCGCGCTGTGTCTGATCCGGCAGCTGGTCCCGGCCGTCGCGCTTCTGCACGAGAACGCACGCGACGTGGCGCACGGACTGATCGCGCCCGAGCGGCTCGTCGTCACGCCGCACGCGCGGGTGATCATCGTCGAGCACGTGCTCGGCTCGGCGATCGAGCAGCTTCAGTATCCGAGCGATCGCCTCTGGAAAGAGCTGGGCGTCGTCCTGCCGTCGTCGTCAACGACGGCGCGGTTCGATCATCGGACGGACGTCATCGCGACCGGCATGGTCGCACTCGCGCTGATCCTGGGCCGCCAGATCTCACCAGAGGACTACCCGCAACGCATTCCGATCCTGCTGCAGGAGGCGCGCGCGCGCTCGGCGATGGGTGACGAGGAAACGCTGCCGTATCCGCTGCGGTTGTGGCTCGCACGCATGCTGCAGTTCGATCCCGGCCGCGGCTACGCGTCCGCCGTCGAGGCTCAGGCTGCGCTCGAAGACACATTGTCGGAGGAGATGGGTTTCGTTGCGGCACCGGTCGCACTCGAAACGTTCCTGTCCCGATACACCGCGTCTCTGCTCGAGCCGCCGGCCCCCGCGCCGGCGCCGATGGCGTCGGTGGCCGCGCCGCAGCCGCTGCCGGCTGTCGTCGCGCCGGTATCCGCCGCCGTGACGTCTCAGGCAGTCATGCCGCCGCCCGTTGTGCCCCCCGTGTCCGTTCCTCCGGCGGTAGCAGCGGAGTCATCGCAGCCATCACCGGCGCAGACGCCGGCCCCAGCCGAGATCGTGACGGCCCCGATCCCGCCTGGAGCACCACCGGCGGCACCACCGGACATCACCGAGTTGCTGAGAGACGTTCCCGGCGTGATGCCTCTCGAGGCAGAAGAACGCGTGCCTGTTCCTGCCGCGGCGAAGGCCGGCGGCGGGCGCATGAAGTTCATCATGCGGGCAGCAGCGGCAGCCGTCGTCATTGCGCTGCTCGGCGTTCCGAGCTGGTACTACATGTCGCGCACGGGCACGAAGGGCGCAGCAACGACGACGACAGGCACGCTCGCCGTGCAGACGAACCCGTCCGGCGTGGCGGTATTCGTGGACGGCGTGGCGCACGGCAACACGCCAGCCAGAATCTCGGTTCCGCCGGGCTCGCACATTCTCGAACTGCGCGGTCGAGGCGTGCCGCGCGTGGTGCCGGTGCAGGTCGCCGCTGGTGCCGAGGTGTCGCAGTACCTCGAGCTGCCCGCGACACCGTCGACGGGCAGCCTGCTCGTGCAGTCCGACCCGGCAGGGGCGCGGGTCGCGATCGACGGCGTCGAGCACGGCGTCGCTCCCGTGAACGTCAGCGATCTCGCGCCCGGAGAGCATGAAGTGGTGCTCATCGGCTCCGCGGGCGTCCCGGTGAAGCAGAAGGTCGTCATCCAGGCCGGCGTGACGTCGTCGGTCCTCGCGCCGGTGTCGACCGCGGCGCCCGGACCCGTGTCCGGCTGGATTGCCGTCAAAGCCCCGGTGACGATGGACATCCGGGAAGGAGGGCGGCTGCTCGGCACGAGCGACAGCGACAAGATCATGCTGGCCGCGGGCAAGCACGACATTCAGTTCGTCAACGACACGTTGGGGTACACCGCTCGACGCAGTGTGCTGGTGCCGGCCGGGCGGATTCTCTCGCTGCCGATCGAGCTGCCCCAGGGCGTGATCAACCTGAACGCGACGCCGTGGGCCGAAGTCTGGATCGACGGACGCCGAATCGGCGAAACGCCGATCGGAAACTTCCCGATCACGATCGGTCCGCACGAAGTGGTGTTCCGTAATCCGCAGCTCGGAGAAAAACATCAGGCGGTGTCCGTGACGCTCAGTGCGCCGGTGCGCCTCAGTGTCGACATGAAGTAAGCGGGGTCCATATGCCATCACGTCTGCTCGTCTTCGTTTTCGTCTCGTCGGTCGTGGCCGCGACACCTGCGGCGGCGCAGGGACCGTCGAAGGATCCGCTCGGCGCGGCGCGCGATTTGTACGCGTCGGCCCGCTACGACGAAGCGCTTGCCGTGCTGGACGACCTGCACCCGGCGCCCGACACGCCGGCGACGGAGCGCCGCTCGATCGAGCAATACCGTTCGCTGTGCCTGCTCGCGCTCGGCCGCGGACAGGAGGCCGAGTCGGCGATCGCCCAGGTGATCACCGCTGATCCGAGCTACGTGCCGAGCGAGGCCGATGCGTCGCCGCGCGTCCGCGCAGCGTTCTCGGACGTCCGCAAGCGCCTGCTTCCCGACATTGCGAGCGCGCGCTATGCAGATGCGAAGGCCATCTTCGATCGCAAGGACTATCCCGCCGCGAAGGACGCCTTTCGGGGCGTCATGGCGCTGCTGGACGACTCCGATATGGGCGGCCGGCTGCCGGATCTCAAAGTCCTTGCGAAAGGCTTCCTCGATCTGAGCGCTGCTGCGGCGACTCCGCCGCCCGCGCCGGAGCCGAAGCACGAGCTGCCGCCGATGCCGCCGCCGACGCCGCGTCCTGATGTGAACAAGATCTATGGCGCTGATGATCCGGATGTGACGGCGCCGGCTGTCGTGCGCCAGGAACTGCCGAGGATCCCGTCGATGGTCACCTCGCAGGCGCGTAGCCGCGGCGTGCTCGAGATCGTCATCGATGAAAAGGGGCGCGTCACCAGCGCAGCGATTCGGGAATCGGTGCACCCCATCTACGACAATCTCGTGCTGACGGCGGCGCGTGACTGGAAATATCAGCCCGGTACCCTCGATGGCCAGCCGGTCAAGTACCGCAAGCTGATTCAAATCAACGTCACGAAACAAAACTAGTCGAGTGGGAAATCCGACGGTCCGTTGGCCACGGCCGATGGACCGCCGTGTAAGTTTGTAGACGGGCTGCCCTCCATCCCGCTCAGCCATAGAAAACACATCCGCATCGCAACCGCGGAAACAACGGCGGCACAGCGCGTGACCGAAGTGGCAGGAACTTCGCAACGCGGACGGCCGACGATGTCTTCCCGGATCTCACTCTCTGATTTGCTGGCCGCAGGCGTCCTCATCCGTCCCGCGGAGTCGGCAGCCATCGTCGCTGAGGTGTGCGCCCGCATTACACGCGGGGAGCTCCGCGGCGTCCCATCCATACACGTGCTGCGGGTCAGCAATACCGGCGAGATCTTCGCCGAAGGTCCGATTACCGCGCATCGCGCGACGGTCGCTCGTGCGGCACAGCTGCTCGAGGATCTGATCGCGCCAGCGGATGCAGCGCCGGAATTCCGCGCGCCGGGTCCGCTACGGCTGGCGCTGCTACGCGCGCGTGGCGGAGTGGACCTTCCGCCGTTTCCCGGCCTCGATGCATTTGCGGCAGCCGTGGCGCGTTTCGCGCCGGCAGAGCCGTCATCGGCGCTGCGCGAGCTGTACGACCGCGCGCACGCAGCGTTGGCCGCGCCTGCCGCCGAGGAGACGGCGCTGCTCCCCGCGTCAGCGGATGTTCCGTTTCCGGTTTCCGCTGCGGAATCCGGCGAACGCGAGTTGACGATTTCCGACATCCGCCGGGCGCGCCGCGCAACCGGACTGACGCTGCGGGAGGTATCGGAACGCAGCCGCATACCGCCAGCGCTCCTGCGCGAACTGGAATGGGGCTATCTGTGGAACTGGCCCGGCGGGTTGTACGGACGCACCCAGCTCGTGCGATATGCGCGCGCCGCGAACCTCGACGAGGGTCTCGTGATCGAGGTTGCATGGCCGATGCTGCAGACGGTCATCAACGCGCGCGGCGGCGATGCGGTCCGGCTCATTCCCGCAGAGGAGTCGCTCGAGCTGCTGCTGGCGCCGCCGGCGTTGCCGCCGGTTGCGCCGTCGCTTCACGCGATCGACGTGGTCGTCGAGCCGCTGCCGCGACGTCGTAGCGGTCTCCTTCTCGCAACGGCGGCGGCTGCCGCGCTCGTCGTGGGCCCCGCGGCGTTCTGGCTGCACTCACATCGCCTGCCGGTGATCGCCGCCGCCGGCACGCCTGCGTCATCAGACGTCGCACTCTCCACCCCCAAAGCACCGGCTGTGGCCGAGGCGCAGAAACAGACGGCGCCATTCACCACGCCTGCGAATTCCGGCAGGACGGCAACGGTGCCCGTCAATCGCGTCAGCTCGAGCGGTCCGTCCGTCGCTGCCGCGCGCGAGGTGCCCGCAGCGGCGGTGAACTCACCGGAGTTTTCCAACGAAGGCGGCGCCGTCTTCTTCCGGCAGGACGAAGACGAAGACGGTCACAGCGCGCTCGTGCGCGCCGATGGCGCGCCCCGAGGCACGGTGCTGAAAATCACGCGCGTGCTGGACGACAAGGCGCATAACTTCCACGCGCGTCCCTCTCCCGACGGGCGGCGCGTCGCGTTCGATTCCGATCGCGACGGCACGCGCGCCGTCTTCGTGGCCGATCAGGACGGCCACAACGTTCGACGCTTGAGCGGCGACGGCTTTGCCGCGCTGCCCAGCTGGTCGCCCGACGGCGGCCAGGTCGCCTTCGTCAAAGCAGAGACGAACCGTCCCTCAGTCTGGAACCTCTGGGTTGCCGATCTGCGAACCGGCGCACAGCGCCAGGTGACCTTCAACACCACCGGCGAGCCGTGGGGTGTGTCGTGGTTCCCGGACGGCCGCCGCATCGCTTACGGACGTGACGACGCCCTGGTCGTCCAGGATCTCGAAGGCAACGACAGCCGCAGGTACCGCTCTCCGATCCCGGGGCGTCTCCTGCGCATGCCCGCAGTTTCGCCCGACGGCCGGCGCATCATTTTTCAGGTCTCGGGCGACGGCGCGTGGCTGCTGAATCTCGGCAACGGCAGCATGCGCAAGGTGCTCGATGACCCGACGGCGGGCGAGTATTCCTGGGCACCCGATGGCCACCGCGTGGCGTTTCACAGCCGCCGGTCCGGGGGGTGGGGCGTCTGGGTGATGGGGGAGTAGATTTCGGGGGACACGACGGGACCAAGTGAGTAAACTCACTCGGAGTGTTCATCAAAGCCCGGCCGGTCTGCGCGTCGCTCGTCGCGCTGGCCGTCATCGGCTGCGCGCAGCAGCCGCTCGATGATGTTCCGCCGCCGCACGCGCTCGCCGCCGACGTGCGTCTGGCCGCAGAGCTCGAAACCATCCAGGCGACCGTGCCAGCGCACGCGACGCTCGACAGTCTTCTTCGCGCCAACCAGCTCCAGGATCGCCTCGTGATCGCCGCGGTCGATGCCGCGAGGGCCGTGTTCAATCCGCGTCTGCTCCGGGCGGATCGACCGTACCGTCTCGTGCGATCGCTCGACGGCCTGCTGCACGAATTCACGTATCAGATCGACGCCGATCGATTCCTCCGCATCGTCAGCCGTGACGGCAACGATCCCGGCGCGCTCGACGCGCGCGTGATTCCTTACGAAAAGCAGGTGGAGGTGGTGGGGATCGAAGCGCGGATTGACGGCGATCATCCGTCGCTCATCGCTGCCATCGACGACAGCGGCGAGAACGTGCAGCTGGCGATCGCGCTGGCCGACATCTTCAGCGGGCAGGTGGACTTCCAGACGGAGCTGCAGCCCGGCGACAGCTTCAGGGTGCTGTTCGAGAAGACGTCACACGATGGCGAGTTCTCGGGTTATGGCGCCATCCTCGGCGCGTCCATGTCCGTCGACCACCGGGAGATGGGCGCGTTCCGCTGGCAGGATCCGGCAACCGGCCGGTCGGCGTATTACGACGAGCGCGGCCGTTCGCTGAAACGTTTCCTGCTGAAATCGCCGCTGAAGTTCGAGCCGCGGATCACGTCCGCATTCACGACTCGCCGATTCCATCCAATCGATCACATGTTCAAGCCGCACCTCGGCGTCGACTATGGCGCGCCGATCGGAGCGCCGGTAGTCGCCGTGGCCGGTGGCGTGGTCGTATCGGCGTCGTTCAGCGGCGCCAGCGGCAACATGGTGCACCTGAAGCACCCGGGCGGATTCGAGACGTACTACCTGCACTTGTCTGCGTTCGGATCCGGAATCCATGCGGGCGCGCACGTTGATCAAGGACAGATCATCGGCCGCGTGGGCGCGACGGGCGCCGCGACCGGGCCGCATCTCGACTATCGGCTGAAGCGCAACGGCGTATTCGTGAATCCGGTTTCAGAGCACGCCCGGCAGGCGCCCGGCGAGCCGATCGGCGCCGAGCGTTTGGGCGAGTTCACCAGACAGCGCGACGAGATCCGGAAGAACATGGACGTCGCGCTCGACGCGCATCCGCCGGCGCCGGATGCAGTGAAGGCCTCGAAACCGATCCAGTAGAATACGCGGATGGCCGTCATCCGACCCTTCCGCGCCGTGCGGCCGGAACCTGCCAGCGCGGCCGCGGTTTCATCGGTCCCGTACGACGTCGTGTCGACGGACGAGGCGCGTCAGCTTGCGACGGGCAATCCGATCAGTTTCCTTCACGTGACCCGCTCCGAGATCGATCTTCCCGATGGGACCGATCCGTACGCACCCGAAGTCTATGCGAAGGCGGCCAGGAATTTTTCGGTGCTTCGGGCCGAGGCGCCGCTGGTGACGGAGGCCGAACCGTCGCTGTATCTGTATCGACTGCGGATGGGCGGCCACGAGCAGACGGGCGTGGCTGCCTGTTTTTCGGTCGACGAGTACGAACGAGGTCTGATCAAGAAGCACGAGCGCACCCGCCGCGACAAGGAAGACGATCGTACCCGGCACATCATCGCGCTGCGCGCGCAGACGGGCGTCGTGTTCCTGACGCACAAGGCATCGTCCGCGGTGTCGACGATTGCGTCTGCCGTCACGAAGGAGGCGCCGCTGTTCGATTTCACCGCGTCCGACGGCGTCCAGCACGCAATCTGGAAGGCGGACGCACGGCAGTCCGCCGAGTTGATGGACGTCTTCTCGCGCATTCCGGCGCTGTACATTGCCGACGGGCACCATCGCGCCGCGAGTGCGGCACGGGCGCGAGAGGAACTGCGCCGCGGCGGAGAGACCGGCGATGCCGACACGTTCATCGCCGTCGCGTTTCCCGACGACCAGATGCAGATCCTGCCCTACAACCGGATCGTGAAGGATCTTGCGGGGAATACTCCGGAGGGATTCCTGTCGGCGCTGCGCGAGCGCGGTATTCCGCTGCAGATTGGCGGCCCGGCGCCGGCGGCGAGACGTCACGTCTCCATGTATCTCGCCGGCCGCTGGTATGACCTCGACCTTTCGGAGGCGCACCCCGCCGAACGCTCGCACGCGGCGGCCCTCGACGTGTCGCGCCTGCAGCAGCACGTGCTCGAGCCGCTGCTCGGCATCGGCGATGTGCGGACCGACAAGCGCATCGATTTCATCGGCGGCGGGCGCGGCGCGGCCGCCCTGCAGGCCGCCGTCGATCAAGGCCGCGCGTCCGTCGCCTTCGCGATGTATCCGGTGACGATCGACGACCTGATTTCGATATCCGACGAAGGCGGCATCATGCCGCCCAAGTCGACCTGGTTCGAACCCAAACTGCGCGACGGACTGTTGATCCATGTCATTTAAGGTGCTCATCGCCGACAAGTTCGAGAAGAGCGGGATTGACGGCCTGACAGCCGCCGGCTACGACGTGCAGTACGAGCCCGACCTGAAAGACGACGGGCTCGCGCAGGCGATCGCATCGGGCGGAGCGGACGTCCTCGTCGTGCGCGGCACGAAAGTGACCGCGCCGATGATGGATGCCGGGCGCCTCTCCCTCATCGTCCGCGCCGGCGCCGGCTACAACACGATCGACGTCGCCGCAGCCTCGACACGCGGGATTTACGTATCCAACTGTCCCGGCAAGAACGCCATCGCCGTGGCGGAGCTGGCATTCGGCCTTCTGCTCTCGCTCGATCGCCGCATCCCCGACAACGTCGCCGAGTTGCGCGCCGGCAAGTGGAACAAGAAGGAGTTCTCGAAGGCCGCCGGCCTCTACGGGCGTACGCTGGCGCTGCTCGGCGTCGGCAGCATCGGCCAGGAGATGGTCAGGCGCGCGGCAGCGTTCGGTCTCGACATCGTCATCTGGAGCCGTCGCTTCGATGGCAGGTCCGGCCCGATCGACGACGAAACGGCCCGGGAGCTGGGCATCGAGGCCGCGGCGCGAGCCGTACGCATCGAGCTGGCGCCGACGCCGGTCGATGCGGCAGCCCGGGCCGATATCCTGAGCGTACACGTCGCGCTCGGACCAGGCACGAAGGGGCTCGTGAACCCGGACCTGCTGGCGCGCCTCAAACCCGGCGCAGTCGTGATCAACACCGCCCGCGGCGAAGTCGTGGATTACGATGCGCTGGCTGCTGCCGTCCGCGAGCGCGGCCTGCGCGTTGGCCTGGATGTCTACGCGAACGAACCGGCGTCGGCGACCGCCGACTTCAGCGATCCGATCGTTGCGCTCCCGAACGTTTACGGGACGCATCACATCGGAGCCTCCACGGATCAGGCCCAGGAAGCGATCGCTGCCGAGACGGTCCGGATCATCCGGAGTTACCGCGAGACTGGACGCGTGCCGAACGTGGTGAATCTCGCGCGCCGCACGCCCGCGACGCACATGCTCGTCGTCAGGCACCGCGACCGCCCCGGCGTGCTCGCGCACGTGTTCGATCACCTGCGCCGGGCGAACCTGAACGTGCAGGAAACCGAGAACATCGTGTTCGAAGGCGCCGAAGCCGCCGTCGCGCGGATCAATCTCGATGGCGAGCCGCCCGCCGCGCTGTGCAACCAGATCAAGTCGGAGAATGCCGACGTGCTGGATCTGCATCTGGTGAGTTTGTGAATTGGTGAATTGGAGTTCGTGATGGCGACGACCACTGCCCGGATTTTCAACTTCGCTGCCGGTCCTGCCGTGCTGCCGCTGGAAGTGCTGGAGGAAGCGCAGCGCGACCTCGTTTCGCTGCCAGGCGTCGGGATGTCCGTGCTGGAGATCAGTCATCGCTCGAAAACGTTCGACGCGATCATCCAGGGCTGCGAGCGCGATATGCGAACGCTCGCGCGGATCCCGGAGAACTACAAGGTGCTGTTCCTGCAGGGAGGCGCGAGCCTGCAGTTCTCGATGGTCCCGATGAACCTGCTCCAGGCCGGCGCGTCTGCCGACTACATCGTCACCGGCGTCTGGTCGCAGAAAGCCGTGAAGGAAGCCAAACGCGTCGGAACCGTGCGCATCGCCGGCTCGACGGAAGCCGAGCATTTCACGCGGGTGCCGAAGGCATCCGAGCTGACGTTCGATTCGAGCGCGGCCTACGCGCACATGACGTCGAACAACACGATCTACGGCACCGAATGGCACTGGCTGCCCGACACCGGTGCCGTGCCGCTCGTCTCCGACATGTCATCGGACATCTTCAGCCGCCCGGTCGACGTCCCGCGGCACGCACTCATCTACGCCGGGGCGCAGAAGAACCTTGCGCCTGCCGGCGTCACCATCGTCATCATCCGAGAAGACCTGCTCGAGCGGTCCCAGCCCTCGCTTCACACGATGCTCAGCTACAAAGTGCAGGCGGAGAGCGACTCGCTGTACAACACGCCCCCCGTGTTTCCGATCTACGTCATGCGGCTCGTGATGACGTGGCTGTTGAAGAACGGAGGCCTCGAGGCAATCGAACGGCTGAACGTCCGTAAAGCGGACAAACTCTATGCAGAGATCGACCGCACCGGCTTTTACCGAGGGCATGCCGCGCCGGACAGCCGGTCGCGCATGAACGTGACGTTCCGACTCCCGTCGGAAGAGCTCGAACAGAAGTTCGCGAAAGAGGCGACAGCCGCGGGTCTGGACGGGCTGAAGGGTCATCGGTCGGTGGGCGGCCTCCGCGCTTCGATCTACAACGCGTTTCCCGAAGCCGGCATTGATGCCCTCGTCTCCTTCATGCAGGAGTTCGAGAAGAAGAACGGATAACACCGCGTTTCGCGAGGGAGTATCTAACTGTACGCGAATGACTGCCCGGCAACGCGGTTGGGGAGGCGACCCTGTAACTCTCACACCCTGAATGGTTTGTAGTTTGTACAGAACTCTTACAATCTCCCGCGTCTTCGTTTGTTAAGGTGTCTGCACACTACAGTGCAGGAGATTCGGGTGACGACACTTCGGCGGGCCGTCCGCACGGCTTACTCTCTTACAACCTTGAACTGGATTACGGCGGGCTTCATGGTCGCGTTCCACGCGCTCGCGATCGCCGCCTTTTGGTATTTCTCGTGGACGAACCTGCTCGTCGCGCTGGGCCTCCACTGGCTCGCCGTCGGATTCGGCATCAGCCTCGGCTATCACCGGCTGCATACGCATCGCGGATTCAGGACATCGACAGCGTTCGAGTACTTCCTGGCGATCTGCGGCACGCTGACGCTCGAAGGCGGGCCGCTATTCTGGGTCGCCACGCACCGGCAGCATCATCAGCTCTCCGATCACGAAGGCGATCCGCACAGCCCGCGCGACGGCGGCCTCTGGGCGCACATGGGCTGGATCCTGTTTGGCGACACTCACCATAACAACACGGAGTTGATGTCGAAGTACGCGCCGGATCTCGGGCGCGTGCCGTTCTACCGCTGGCTCAACACCTTCCACTGGGTGCCGCTGACGACGCTGGGGCTGGTCCTGCTGGCTGTCGGCGGATGGCCGATGGTGCTCTGGGGCATCTTCCTTCGCGTCGTCGTCGGGCTGCATGCGACGTGGCTCGTGAACTCGGCGACCCACATGTGGGGATCGCGCCGCTTTGCAACCCGAGACGATTCGCGCAACAGCTGGTGGGTGGCGCTGCTCACGTTCGGCGAAGGCTGGCACAACAACCATCATGCGCATCCGGTGTCGGCGCGCCACGGGCTGGTCTGGTACGAGTTAGACATCAGCTGGATCACGCTGAAGATTCTCAACGCATTCGGCATCGTGCGCGACCTCAAGATCGCCAAGGTCCGCGCCGCCGAAGCCGAGGAACAGGCCGCATAAGCGGCGTTCGTTCGCGCGGCTGCTTCACCACTGTCGCCCTCCCGCCCGCCAAAACCGGTACGCCGGTGAGTTCGTACGAGAACGAATCCGTGCCCGCGAAACCCCTCGGCGGCGTATAGACGAATCCGCCGTCGTTTTCAGCACCACCCTGCCAACCGCGACCGACCGGTCCGCCGCGCCGTCCCGATACCGAATCCGCCGGGGTGCCCGGCGAGTCGCTAAGATAGAGGTGTGATTTCGGGCAGACGCCGCAAAGCGCTCTTTTTCAGCGTGCTCGGGATCTGCCTCGTCGCGATAGCGGTCACGCTCAACGTGAGCTGGCTGATCCTCAACTGGCGGGAGGGGGTGCTCGCGTTCTTCGGGTTCATCTTCTTCCTTCTCATCATCGCCGGCCTGGTGCTCAACACGATCTTTCTGGTCCGCGAGATCCGGCGGAACGAACAGCACGACTCCTTCATCAACGCGGTTACGCACGAGTTGAAGACGCCCGTCGCGTCGATCCGTCTGTATCTGCAGACGCTCCAGGCGCGTGAGCTTCCCGACGAGAAGCGCCAGGAGTTCTATCGCATCATGTTGCACGACAGCGATCGTCTCCTGCACACGATCGAGCAGGTGCTGCGCGCGGGCGCGGCGGGATCGCGGCTTCGGCGGTCGGCGCGGGCGCGGCTCGATCTCTCGGAGATCGCGCGGGAATGCGTCGAGATCGCACGGACGCGCTACCACCTTCCGGCCGAATCGCTGTGCCTGGTCGATGCGACGCGCTCGCAGCCGATTGTCCTCGGCGACGGCGAGGAGCTGAAGGCCGCGGTCTACAACCTCATCGACAACGCCATCAAATACTCCGAATCGCCTCCGGACGTTCGCGTCGAGATTCAGGACACCGACACGCAGAAGCTCGTGGTCCGGGTGACGGATCACGGCGCGGGGATTCCGCCCGTGGATCTCAAACGGATTTTCAAGCGGTTCTACCGCGTCCCCGCGAGTGTGGCGATGCGGACGAAGGGCACGGGCCTCGGATTGTTCATCGTCCGGTCCGTTGCGCGGAAGCACGGCGGCCGCGCCTTTGCAGAGAGTGCCGGCACGGGTAAGGGCAGCACGTTCACGCTTCAGCTTCCGCCCGCGCCGCCGACTTCGTAATGCCGCAGCGTGTGCTCATCGTCGAAGACGAACAGCACCTCGCCGAAGGGCTGCGTTTCAATCTCGAAGCGGAAGGGTACCAGGCCGACGTCGTCGAAACCGGAGAGTCCGCACTCGCGCGGCTGGCGGACGAGCGACAGCGCTACGACCTCGTCGTGCTCGACGTGATGCTCCCGGGGATCGACGGCTTTCAAGTGGCCGCGGAACTGCGCGGCCGGCGTCAGTTCGTGCCGGTGCTCATGCTGACGGCGCGCGGGCGTCCCGAGGACGTCCTCAAAGGATTCGACGCAGGTGCAGACGACTATCTCGCGAAACCGGCGGAACTGCCGATCCTGCTGGCTCGGATCGGCAGTCTCCTGCGCCGGAGCGAATGGACGCGACAGCCGAAGCCGGACCGCTACCAGTTTGCCGACAAGAGCATCGACTTCGCGAACCTCCAATTGACTGTTGCGTCGCGCATCTTTCCGCTGACGCTCATGGAAGCGAACCTCCTGCGGTATCTCGTCGATCACGAAGGGCAGGCCGTCTCCCGCCGCGAGATGCTCGAGAACGTCTGGGGTCTGCGCGAAGACACCGATACGCGCGCGATCGACAACTTTCTCGTTCGGCTGCGCCGCTACATCGAAGAGGAGCCGTCGCGTCCGCGTCACCTTCTGACCGTGCGCGGGGTGGGCTATCGGTTCGTCCGCGAGCCGGGAGCGTCTTCGTGATGGCGATGGCGATCCTGCTTTGGAGTGCACAGCTGACGGTGCACGGCACGATCGTCGATGCGAGCGGCGCCGCCGTGGCCGGCGCTCAGATTGTCGTGACGGCCGCGCGTGCAGTCGTGAGAACCGCGAGCGCCGCGGATGGCTCCTGGACGGTCACGATCGACGCAGCGCCGCCCGTCGAGGTCACCGCGTCGTTTCCGGGATTCCGCGACGTGACCCGCACCGTTGCGGCGCCCGATCAGACGCTCCGGATCGAACTCGTACCGCAGGGGATAGCCGAACGGATCACGGTGAGCGGCGAGGCGCAGCACCGGTTGTCGGTTGCGTCCAGCGCGACGGTGCTCGATCGCACGGCGCTCGCGAAAGCACCAGCCCTCGTGCTGGATGAACAGCTGCGAATGGTTCCCGGCTTCAGTCTGTTCCGGCGCACTTCTTCGCTCGTCGCAAATCCGACCACGCAGGGTGTGACGCTGCGGGGCATGTCCGCATCCGGTGCGAGTCGCACACTCGTGGCAGCAGACGGTGTGCCGCTCAACGATCCCTTCGGCGCCTGGGTGTACTGGGATCGTGTTCCGGCGGCGGCTCTCGATTCCGTTGTCGTCAGTCGAGGCGCGTCGAGCGACGTCCACGGCAACGACGCGCTCGGCGGGGTCATCAACATGAACCTCCGGACCGCGCCCGGTGCTGACATCAGAATGGAGGGCGGAAGCGAAGGCACCGCGCGGGCGTCCGGATTCGGCGGCGCCACGATGGATCGGCTGTTTGCCGGCGCTGCGGCAGAATCGCTTCGCACGGACGGCTATGTCGTGACCGCACCGGAATCCAGAGGGTCGATCGACATTCCAGCGCGCGTGAAAGCGGCCAGTTCGGTCGGGTGGATGAGCGCTCGCCCGGGTGCCGTCGAAATCGAGGCCCGCGGCGGATACTTCAGCGAAGATCGCAACAACGGAACGCCAGCCCAGGTGAACGCGACGATTTCGCGGTGGGGAGCGGCAAACCTGCGCGGGGCTGCCGGCGGCGGGCTGTGGGAGGCGCGCATCGACACGACGTCGACGAGCTACCGTCAGACCTTTTCCGCCGTATCTGCCGCGCGTGATTCCGAGCGGCTGACCAGCCTGCAATGGGTCGCCGCCATGAGCACCGGCGGCGCCGTCACGTATCTCCGCACCGGAGGCCGTACGACTGAACTCGTCTCGGCGTCCAGCCGGTACTCGGATGCGGATCTCGAGGAGGCGGCAGTCGCGGCGAGCAGTGCGCAGGGGCCCACCGCTCTCACGCCGGCATGGCAACGATCCGACGGAATCGCGGCTCAGGCACGCGTGGATCTCTCACGTCGCGCGACGATTGAAATCGGCGGTCGGGTGCAGATCTTTCAATCCCGATTGCGCGAACCGTCGGCCTCGACGACGACCGCGTACGCACTCGATCCCCGCGTGGCGCTGTCGTGGAAAGTTGACGGGTCGGACACCCTGCGCGTGGCCTGGCTCAGCGGGTTTCGCGGCCCGACGATGAACGAACTCTTCCGCTCGTTTCGCGTTGGAAACGCGATCACGCTCGCCAACGCGAACCTTGCGCCGGAGCGCGCCTGGGGACCGGAGGTGGCGTTCACGTCGGAGCGAGGCCGCTGGACCTCGCGTGCGATTTTCTATGCGACGCGCCTGACCGACGCCATCTACAGCCGCACGCTCTCCTCGGGCGCGACGATCACGCGCCAGCGAAGCAACGCCGACGCTCGCGCTGTGGGATCGGAGCTGGAAGTGGAGTGGCGAGCCACTCGCGCCGTCGCGCTCAGCTCGTCGTGGGCCTTCGACGACTCGCGATTCGTGTCCGGCGATCTCGACGGCAAACGCATTCCGCAGGTCCCCTCCGCGCAGGGGTCCGTCGGCATCCGCCTCACGCACTCGCGCGCGAACGCCGCCGTCGACGTTCGCGTGTTCAGCTCGCAGTTCGACGACGACGTGAATGCGTTCGAACTCCGGGCGGACTCGGTCACCGCCGCGCGCGCAGGCTTCGACGTCACGCCGCACCTCGAAGTCTTCGGCACCATCGAAAATGTGTTCGACGCGGAGATCGATACCGGACGCACGCCGATCAGGACGGTCGGCGCGCCGCGCCTTGCCCGCGTCGGTGCGCGCATGACGTTTTAGCCTCCGTCGGCCGACTGCGGGCAGGCCTCTCGATGGACGGACTTACCGGCCCACAGCTGACGGGCCGCGACGACGCCGTCGACGACGACGCCGGCGGGGCAGTGGGAAGGGTTCGGTTCCGATCTCCGGCGCCGCATCAGGCGCCGCCTGCAGTTCACGCCAGTGGGCGACGGCGTCGGGCCTGTTCCCGTGAATCTCGAGCCAGGTGAGCGCCTCCTGGAACGAATGCCGGTGGACCAGCGCGCGCTGCGCGCGCGGCGCCGCATCCACATCGAGAAGCCGCGGCTGGATGGCCAGGATCTGGTGAAGGCGCTCCACGTCGCGCCGCGGAATCGGCAGCATCCCGAGCTCGATGCGCCGTTCCGACGCGTCGGCCGTGAAACGCTGCCGGCGACCGGCCAGACCAAGCGGGACGAGGATCGTACCCGCGAGAATGGAATTGGTCAGCGAGTCGGGCGCGGCCGCGAATTGCCGGCGGAATTGATCGAGTCGCGAGACGGATTCCCACAGCGGCTCGGGCGCCTCGTCCAGTTCCGGAGTAATCGCGCGCAGGAGACGCGTCTCCTTCAACAGCTCGAGACTCGCCTCCGCGGAGCCCGAGCGCAGGATCTTGTAGTACTCCTCCAGCAGCCGCGCCGGCGCGCTGCGGCTGATTTCGTGCCGATGGGTATTGATGGCCTCGAGAATGGGTTCGTCGACCCCGAAATCGAGGCGCGCCGCGAGCACGATGGCGCGCAGCATGCGGACCGGATCTTCGAGAAACCGGACGTCCGGATCGCCAATCGAGCGAATCAGCCGCGCCTCGAGATCCTGCAGCCCCCCCACGTAGTCGATGATCGAAAACGTCGAGATGTCGTAGAACAGCGCGTTGATGGTGAAATCGCGCCGGAAGGCGTCCTCCTCCGGCGTGCCGAACGTGTTGTCACGATGGATCAGGCGGTCGTGGGCGCGCACCTTGGCGAAATGCGTGCCCTGCGCCTCGGTAACCTCCTCGAACGTGTGGCCGGGGGCGGGCTCCGGCGTCTGGTCGATGACTTCGTCGACGTCCGGCGGGAGTTCCGTCGCGTCGACCTGACGGCGGAACGTTGCGACTTCGATCGTCTTCGGGCCGAATTTGACGTGGGCCAGGCGAAACCGGCGTCCGATGATCCAGCAGTTCCGGAACAGTTTCTTGACTTGATGCGGGTGCGCCGAGGTGCCGATATCGAAGTCCTTCGGATGGCGCCCGAGCAGCAGATCCCGGACGCTGCCGCCGACCAGATAGGCGGTGAAGTTGTGTTCGTGGAGTCGATAAAGAACCTTGAGCGCGTCGGGATCAATGTCGCGCCGGGAAACCGCGTGCTCGGCTCGGGGCACGACGATCGGGTCCACCATCGCGGCCATTATAGCACCGGCTGCTCGCGGCCACGATGTAAGTGCCATTGATGCAGCAGGTTAGGGCTGACTATCGGCTGTGCTACTATCGCGGGATGCGCGCGCGAACGGTGGCCCTGCTGCTGGCAATCACCGCCGTCGCGGCGCGCCCGTCCGATCAGCTCGCCAACGCCCGGCGGCTGTACAACCAGGGAGAGTACGATCAGGCGCTCGTGGCCGCGCACGAAGCGGAATCGGATCCCGCGAGCGTGTCGTCTGCGCGGCTGGTGATCGGCCGCATCCGACTGGAGCGCTACCGCCGCACGGCCGACGGATCGGATCTGTCCGACGCGCGGACGGCGCTCCGCAGCGTGGACCCCGCGGCGCTCGACCCGCGCGAGCGCACCGAGCTGCAGGTCGGCCTCGCCGAGATTCTCTACCTCGACAATCGGTTCGGTGCGGCTGCGGAAATGCTCGAGCCCATCCTTGGCGGCACGAGCGCGCTCGGGCCCGACGCGCACGCGCGCGCGCTGGACTGGTGGGCGACGGCGCTCGACCGTCAGGCTCAGATGGTCACGCCCGCCGACCGCATCCCGATGTATCGCCGGATTACCGACCTGATGACCGACGAGTTGCGCCTCGATCCGGCCTCACCCGTTCCGAACTACTGGATGGCGGCGGCTGCGCGCGGCGCCGGCGACCTCGATCGGGCGATGGCCGCCGCGTCGGCCGCGTGGGTGCGCGCTTCGTTGACGCACGATCGCGGCGCGGGGCTGCGCGCCGACCTCGACCGTCTCGTGACTCAGGCGATCATCCCGGAGCGCGCCGCGCATGCGACGACGCGCGACAAGCGCCAGGCTATCGCCGACATGACGGCCGAGTGGGACTCCTTCAAGACCGCCTGGAACAAATAAAAGCGCGCGGTTGAATTTCAACTGCCACGTCAATTACAAGAACGGGATCATGTTCTTGTCGGTTTGCCTCGTGGCGTAGCTGTGGCGTTCACGACTAGTCCTTGGCAACCTTCCAATTCTCTCCAATCCCTACGTCCACCGTCAGCGGTACCTTGAGCGCGACGGCAGATTCCATCAACCGTCGGACGGCGGCGGCGGTGTCGTCGGCGGATTCCCCCGGCGCCTCGAACAGCAGCTCGTCGTGGACCGTGAGGATCATGCGCGCGCGGCCACCGGCGATGGACGGCAGGGCGGCGTGAACGTCAATCATCGCCTTCTTCAGGATATCGGCGGCAGTGCCCTGGATGGGCATGTTCAGCGCCTCGCGCTCGGCGGTTGCGCGCACCTGGAAGTTCTTGTTGTTGATGTTCGGGATCAGCCGCCGCCGTCCGAACATCGTCTTGACCACGCCGGTTGCGCGGGCCGTTTCGATGATGCCGTCCATGAACGCCTTGACCGACGGAAAGCCTGCGAAGTAGGCGTCGATGACCGCCTGCGCTTCCTGACGCGACACGCCGATGTCCTTGGCGAGCGTCGCGGCCACCTTTCCATAGAGCAGCGCGTAATTGATCATCTTGGCGCGGCTCCGCAGCTCGTGCCGACTCAGTCCGGAATTGGCGCCGAAGACCCGCTCGGCTGTTCGGTCGTGGATGTCGATGTCCCTGCGGAACGCGTCGACCAGCGCTTCGTCGCCAGACAGGTGCGCGAGCACACGCAGCTCAATCTGCGAGTAGTCCGCAGAGATCAGGACGTTGCCTGGATCGGCGATGAACGCGCGCCGGATCTCGCGGCCGAGTTCCGTCCGGATCGGGATGTTCTGCAGGTTCGGGTCGGAGCTGCTCAACCGGCCGGTGGCGGCGACTGCCTGGTTGAAGCACGTGTGCACGCGGCCGGTCTGCGGATCGACGATCTGCGGCAGCGCATCGATGTAGGTACCCTTGAGTTTCGACAAGGCGCGCCACTCGAGGATCAGACGCGGCGCGTCGTGCACTTCCGCGAGTTCCTCGAGCACTTCGTACGCAGTCGAAGGCGTCTTGTTCTTTCCGGTCCGCTTCAGGGCCGGCAGCTTCATGCGCTCGAACAGCACCTCGCCGAGCTGCTTCGGCGAGTTGATGTTGAACTCCTCGCCGCAGAGCTCGAAAATGCGGCGGCTCAGCGCGTGCAGCTCCATGTCGATGTGCTGGGACTGCGTGGCGAGCGCCGGGCCGTCGATGCGGATGCCGGCCTGTTCGATCGCGACAAGAACGGGGATGAGGGGATGCTCGAGCGTGTCGTACACGCTGCGCAGCGACTCGCGTTCGAGAATCGCGCTCAAAGGGTCGGCGAGCTGCAGCGCGAGATCGGCGCGCTCGCCGGCGTAGTCCAGCGCCGCCTCGACGGGGATCCGATCGAACGCAACCGCCTTGACGCCGCGCCCGCACACGTCCTCCTCCGCGAGCGCTTTGTAGCCCGCGTGCTCGAGCGCGAGGTCTTCGATCGTATGCGAGGAACGCGTCGCGTCGATCAGGTAGCTCGCGATCATCGTGTCGAACGTGACGCCCGCGAGTGCGATGCCGTGCCTTGCGAGGACGATCGTGTCGAATTTCGCATCGTGCGCGACTTTGGCGATGGCGACGTCCTCGAGGACGTCTTTCAGCGCGGCGAGCGTCGTGGACGCATCGAGACCACCATCGAATCCCAGTCCGCCTCCGCTCAACGGCACGTACCGTGCCTGTCTGGCGCGGGTCGAGAATGCGAGCCCGACGATTCCAGCCCGCATCGCCGACGGTGCGCTCGGCAGGACACGGACCGCAAAGCGGCCGGCCGCGCGCAGATCCGCCGCGAGCGCCGCCACGTCTTCAGCCGACTGCACGAGCGCGTAGTCGCGATCGACGGTTTGCGCCGTCGGCGCGAACTCCATCACGAGGGAACGGAAACCGAGTTTCGAGAACAGCTCAAAGCAGCGCTGCCGGTCGACCCCTCGGTATGTCAGCGCGTTCGCGTCGAAGTCGACCGGACAATCGGTGTGGATCCGCGCGAGCGTGCGGCTCTGCCGGGCGTCTTCCGCGTGATTGAGAAGGCCTTCGCGGTAGCGCTTGTTGGAGACCTCTGAGGCGTGCTCGAGGAGTGCTTCGAGCGTGCCATATGAGGCAATCAGGTCGCGCGCGCCCTTCTCGCCGATGCCGGGGACGCCCTTGATGTTGTCGATCGAATCGCCCATCAGTGCAAGGACGTCGACGACCTGATCGGGCGTGACGCCGAACTTGTCCTTCACACCAGCGGCGTCGTACCACGTGCCTTCGTCCTTCGGGTTGTACACCTTGATCCCGTCGTGGACGAGCTGGTAGAAGTCCTTGTCGCCGGTGACGATGGCGACGTCGAATCCCTGTGCGGCTGCTTTGGTGGCGAGCGTCCCGATCACGTCATCGGCTTCGAAGCGCTTCGACGTGAGGATCGGCACGCCCATCGCCTCGCACGCCTCGTGCACGAACGGAATCTGTTCCGCGAGGTCGCCCGGCATCGGCGCACGATTGGCCTTGTAGTCCGCAACGATCTCGTCGCGGAACGTCGGGCCGGCGAGGTCGAAGGATGCGGCGATGTACTGCGGCTGATGATCGTTCACCAGTTTTCGCAGCATCGTGACGAAGCCGTACACGGCGTTGGTGGACTTGCCATCGGGACCGGTCAACCCGCGGATCGCGTGATACGCGCGATACATCTGCGAGCTGCCGTCGATCAGGTACAGACGCGGCGCCGTGGGCATTCGGAGGGAAAGTTCAGTATATCATTCGCTCTACAATGAGTTCCCGGACGCGTGCGGCCCTGCTGGCCCTCGTCATGACGGCTGCAGTCGCGGGCTGCGGCGGCCGCGCCCCCGCCATCTTCGGTCCGCAGTACGAGTACGAAGAAGATCTGACGCTCGGTCTCGACGGCTCCGCGACGCTGGTCGTCAATGCGTCGCTTCCGGCGCTCGTCGTGCTGCACGGGCTTCCGCTCCCGATCGATCCTGCGGAACGTGTCGACCAGGATCGCATACGCCAGCTCTATACCTCTTCGTACGCGCAGGTCGCCCGCATCAGCACGTGGACGCGCGCCAAACGGCGCTTCGTCGGCATCACGCTGCGCGTGCCGGACATCCGGGCGTTGTCGAAGGCCGCGCCGTTCTCCTGGTCCACGTACGATCTGCATCAGGAAGACGGGATGACGCTCTTCAAGCAGACGCTGGGTGCGTCGGCGTTCAAGCCCGGAACGATGCCGAATGTCGGATGGACGGGCAGCGAGCTCGTTGCCTTCCGGCTGCACCTGCCGAGCCGGATCGAATATCAGAACTCCCGCACGCTCGACACCGACCGTCCGCGAGGCGCGTCGCGCGGCAACATCCTGACGTGGGAACAGCATCTCGCGGACCGCCTCGATAACAAGCCAATCGCCTGGGAGAACGGCGTGCCGGGTGTGATGGCGGTTCGCATGGACAGCCAGTCGATCCTCTATCGAACGCTCTGGCTGTTCGGTCTCGCGTTTCTCGCAGCCGTCGCGGTCCTCGCGCTGCTGATCTGGCTCACCATGCGCCGCGGACGAGACGCGAAGCGCGCGGCGGTTTCGTAGAAGCTCGACATTCCGGCGTTCGTTTGAGTGCCGCTCACAGACGCCGCATTTCAAGCACAAGGAGAACCCGCCCGCGCGATCTGCCTTACAGCGCAGCGATCGTCGCGATGCCCGCCCCGATGAGCAGCAGTTGTGGAAGTCCCGCTGAACGCGGGTTGCCGCGGTGCAGATCCGGGATCAGATCGGCCATCGCGACGTAGAGAAAGTTGCCGGCCGCGAATGCGAGCACGTAAGGGAGCGCCTGCGGGACGAGCTTCGACGCGAGCACCATCGCCGCCGCTCCGAGAATGCCTCCGGCGCCCGACAACACGTTGAGCGTGAACGCACGCCAGCGCGAGTAGCCCGCGCGAAGCAGGATCGCGACGTCGCCGACTTCCTGCGGGATCTCGTGCGTCGCCACAGCCAGCGTCGTCGTCAGTCCCAGCGGGATCGACGTGACGACAGCGGCCGCGATGACCGCGCCGTCCACGAACGTATGGAAGGCGTCGCCGATGATGACCAGCGGCGCGGCGCTCGTGTGCACCTCGCACCCTTCCTCGTCGTGGCAATGGCGCCACAAAACGGCTTTTTCGAGAAGGAAGAATGCGAGAATGCCGCCGGCCAGCGTCAACATCGCCGGCCGGGCGGACAGTTCCGCGAGCGATTCGGGCACGAGCGCCAGCAGCGCAACGCCGATCAGCGTGCCGACGGCATAGCTGATGAGCGGCGGGACGAGCTTCGTGTGAATCTCGTCGCCGAGCAGCAGGAACGACGACGCGACAATCACTCCGCCGAGGCTGCCGAGAACGCTCAGCGCGACTGCGATCGCGAGCAGGTGCACGCGCAGCAGTTTATGTTATGCGGCCGCCGGGCGCTCACGCCGCGTCACTGACTCGCATTGCTGGCGACGTATCCACGTCGTGCACGCACAAGGTACGATCCGTTGCCGACTTCCACCCGGATCTCGTGCCATTTGCCGTCGCGGCCGTTCGGCGCGACATATCCGATGTAGTACTGGCGGCTCAATTCATCCGCGATGTCGGCCGTGGCGGGATCGAGGTCGCGGGCGGAGCGGACGATCTCCGTGCGGCCGCCGCTGTCGTCGGTGATCGCTCGAAGAGCCGACCCGTTCACGCGCTCGTCGCCCATCGAGCCGCGTCCCGGATAGGGACGCGGACCCCCGGGCCTGCCGGGCCGTGGAAACGGGAACGGCATCGGAAAGCGCCCGGGCGGACGCGGCGGATATTGGGCCTGCTGGATCCAGCCACCCGGCGGATCCCGTTCGACGTTCGCTCCGGCATCGATACCGATGGCGTAAACCAGCACCTCGGTCTGCCGAATCAACTGCTGAAGGGCGATGACATCCGTGCGGCTGCTCGTGTCGTTCCCGTCAGAAATGATGAGAACGGCCTTTTTCTGGTTGCGGCCCTGTTCGGCCATCTGTACCGCGTCGGCGACAGCGTCGTACAAAGCCGTACCGCCGTGCGGACGGAGGCGGCGCACCGCATCGCTGATCCGCTGCTTGTCGTGCGTCCACCCCTCGACGAGCGTCGGCTGGTTGTCGAACTTGTAGAGGAAGACTTCGTCCTCCGGGTCGAGCAGCTGCGTCAGAAAGCGATCCAGCGCACTGCGCGCCGCCTCGATCTTCTCCCCCTCCATGCTGCCGCTCGTATCGAGTGCGATGCCGATGCTGACCGGCACCCGCTCGGCACTGAAGTGCGAGATGGGCTGGGGACGCCCGTCGTCGAATACGCGGAAGTCGTTCTGCGTGAGCCCCCGTACGAATCGTCCGCTCTGATCGGTGACTGTGGCCGTCACGTTGATCAGTTCGACGCCCGTGTGGAACTTGTAGGGATCCTGCTGCGGCGTCTGGGATTGCGCCGTCCCGTTCTGCGCAAGGAGTGCCGCTCCCTGGCACAAGCCCGCGGCCGTCACAAACGTTGCCAGCATCGTGCGCATGATCACTGCTCCGTCCGCGAAGACGAGGCAGCATCAGGCGTCTGCTGCCGATGGTCGACGTGTTCGATCACGCGGCCGTCTGGTCCCCGGAAACTGATCCGGTAAAGCGCGACGCGGTCGGTGGCCTTGAGCGACAGCACGAACGGCGACTGATCGCCGGGCGCGAGCGACGCGACGTCGATCGGTGCGGCGCCACTCGCGAGAAGCGTCCCGGCCGAGTCGAATGCGTTTGCGGTGATCGTCACGTGGTGCAGGATCACGGCGCCTCGCGGATTGCCGACGAGACCGGCAATCGTCAGCGTGCCGGATTCGCGAGTGTCTCTCAGGGACAACAGTTCGAGCGGCGCGGGGGCCGCGCTCGCCGCGGATTGCGTCGCGGAGCTGGCGGCGATGGCCGCGCGCGTGCGCGACGTCATCGCCATCAGAACGAACGTGGTGAGCGCCAGCGCCATGCACGCCATGATCGCTGCGCGCGTTCCCCACTCGGACGACTGCTCCGGCGGCGCGAACGACAGCGTCGGCGCTGCCGACGCGGCGTGCAGCTCCGGCCGCACAGCAAGATCCGTCAGCGCCTGCACGCGCGCTTCACTGCGCCGGCGGTCGTCGCGCACCATCCGCCACACGACGATGCTCAGCGAGAGCGACATTGCCATCGAAAGAAGAATGATGCCGAACATAACCATTTACCGTATTACCGCAGCCTGAATTCCACCGATACCTGGACGAACACGTCGACGGGAGCACCTTGACGCGTGGCGGGTGAGAAGCGCCACTGGCGGACGGCGTCGATGGCGCGCTCGTCGAGGCCTGAACCGAGCCCGTGAAGCAATCGCACATCGCCGACACTGCCGTCGTGCCGGATGACGATCTCGAGCTCTACTTCACCTTCGATGCCGCGGCGCCGCCCTTCTTCGGTGTAGTCCGGCTTCACCTCGCGCAGGAGCGATGGCGGGGTGATGCCGGAACCTCCCCGGTAGGGACCTCCGCCCGTGCCGCCGCCGCTGCCGGGCCCGATGCCCGGCCCGGTGCCCGACAGCACTCCCGTCCCGGTCCCGGAACCCGCACCTCCCTCGGTGCCTGGCCCGTGCGTCTCCGGCTTTGGCGGCGCCTCCACGGGTACGCCCACGGTGTTCTGCGCGTCGGCGCTGATGGGTGCGACCGGCGCAATCACCGGCGGTGTCTCGGGCTTCGGTTCCGGCCGCTCGGGCACCGTTACGGTGGGGACCTCCGGTTGCGCAGCAACGGGACTTCGAAGACGACTGTGGCCCTTTCGCTCCGCCGGAGACGGAAGTGCGGCTTCCTTGCGTCCGCCGCCACCACCGCCTCCACCGGGGCCCGGTGTCGCCAGAAACACCAGCTGCGTCGTCATCGGCGACTCGCTGTCGCCGCGATGTGCCGGCAGCGACGCGGTCGTGAACAGCGCGAGCACCGCGAGAAAGCCAAGGTGAAGCGATGCCGCAATCGCGACCGGGAGTCCCGGCCGCCGACGCGCGCCCGCCGACCGCTCGAACAAGTCATGGCGATGGTTTTCGGCCGGCGCGTGCCCAATCAGCTGGCGCACCATGAGCACTGCCTGCGGGGTGGTGTAGAAACCGCCAGGCCGCGGCTCCACGTCGTGGACGCGAGCCCACTCCACGACATCGTGTGTGTCGACCCCGGCTGCCCGGGCGATTTCGGACGCCGAATACACCTCAGGCATGCCGTGTCGGCCTGCGTACATCGTGGATTCCGGGACCTCAGGGGGCAAAAGCCGTTCCTGATGAAAATGCCACGGATTGGCGGGTTACAGGGGGCCGGAGGTCGGCCGGGCTGTCTCTGGCGAGAGACAGATGTGCAGGTTGTGCTACAACGCACCCATGACGTCAATCATCGTGACGGGAGCGTCGAGCGGCATCGGTCGAGCCGCCGCGCTGCGGTTTTGCCGTGACGGCGCTACGGTTCTGGCCGTCGGGCGCGATCGCGCCGCGCTCGAAGTGGTCGCCGGGAGCGCGGGACCGACCGGCCGGTGCGTCCCGCTGGTCGCGGACGTCACCGCAGCGGAGGCACCTGCGGCCATCGTTCGGGCCGCGGTCGACACCGGCGGCGGAATCCATGCCGTCGTGAACGCGGCCGGCGTCATCAGCTCGGGCACCGTCGAATCCACGACGGACGGGGCCTGGGACGAGATGCTCGACATCAATCTGCGAGCGCCCTTTCGCCTGATACGCGCCGCCGCGCCGCATCTGATTGAATCCGGCGGCGCCATCGTCAACGTCTCGAGCGTCACCGGCCTCCGCGCTTTTCCCGGAGTGCTCGCGTATTGCGTGAGCAAAGCCGGCGTCGATCAGCTCACCCGTTGCGCGGCGCTCGAGCTCGCCCCGAAGGGAGTGCGCGTCAACGCCGTCAACCCCGGCGTGGTCGTGACGAATCTGCACCGGCGATCGGGCATGGCGGAAGACAGCTATGCGTCGTTTCTCGAGCGCTCCAGGACGACGCATCCGATCGGCCGCCCTGGAACGCCGGAAGAAATCGCGGAGCTGATTTACTTCCTGGCGTCGCCCGCGTCCGGCTGGATCACCGGCGAAACGATCTCAATCGACGGCGGACGCCATCTGACGTGCGCAAGATGACGCCGGCGGCGTCCTGATGACGCGCGCGGTGAGTTGCAGATTGCACATGATGGGTGGATTGGCGATTTCGGAATCGATTCCTTCGAATCGTAATCAAGTCGTTGTGCGTTTGGCGGCTTCGACGTAAAGGATGCCGTCGCGCTCGGCGATGACCCGCACGGCGGCGAATCCTGCCGCGGTGAGCGCTTCCGTCGCGCCGCCGCTGGAGTAAGTGGAGATCGCGGTCTTGCGGGATAGAAGCGACGTGAGACCGCCGGCCCGGCCGGATGGTTCGATGACGACCAGACGCCCTCCCGAGCGGAGCACGCGGAACACATCGGCAAGACAGCGGGCCCGCACGTCGGGTGGCATCGCGAGCAGCGCGTCTCGCGCGACCGCGACGTCGAAGCTGTTCGCGTCGAGCGGGAGATCACCCCATGGCGCAGAGATGGGTTCGACGAGCGCGCCGGCGCGCTCCACCGCCGCGGCTGCGTGATTTGCGCGGGTTGGATCGGGGTCGACGAGACACACGCGGCCCGTGAGTCCGGTCTTGCGCGCCAGCAGAGCGACGAGTGGCGGGTCCGCTGCTCCGATCGCGAGCAGGCGATCGCCCAGGCGCACGCCGGTCATCGCGACCGGAAGCGGTTCGACGTCCTCTTGCTTGCGCAGCCAGCCCACCGGTCCTCCTTACATCCAGATGATATAGTTGCGGGTTGTGAAAAACGCCGTGAACGTCGCCAATCCTGAGGGAAAACTCGGTGTACTGCTCGTCGGGTTGGGGGCGGTCAGCACCACCACGATCGCCGGAACCGTGGCGATTCGCCGCAAGCTCGCGCCGCCCATCGGCTCGCTCACGCAGATGGGAACAATCAGGCTCGGCAAGCGCACCGAAGGGCGCTCACCGGCGATCAAGGACTTCGTCCCGCTCGCCTCGCTCGACGACATCGTGTTCGGCGGCTGGGACATCTTCGACGAGAACTGCTACGACGCCGCCAGGACGGCTGGCGTCCTCGAAGACCATCTGCTCGAACAGATCAAACCGGAGCTCGAAGGCATCAAGCCGATGCCGGCCGTTTTCGATCGGCGCTATGTGAAGCGCCTTGACGGACCGAACGTCAAGAAGGGTCGTACGAAAAAGGATCTCGCCGAACAGCTGCGTGCTGACATCCAGCGATTCAAAACGGAGAACGGCTGCAGCCGTGTGGTCCTCGTCTGGTGCGGCAGCACAGAAATTTATTTGACGGAGTCGGAAGCGCACCAGACGGTCGACGCGTTCGAGCGCGCGCTCGAGTCGAATGACGAGTCGATTCCGTCCAGCATGATCTACGCGTACGCGGCAATCAAGGAAGGCATTCCGTACGCGAACGCTGCGCCGAACCTGAGTGCAGATGTTCCCGCGCTGCTTCGGCTTGCGCAGGATCACGGGTCACCGATCGCCGGAAAGGACCTGAAGACGGGTCAGACCCTGATCAAGACGATCATCGCCCCTGGCCTGAAGGCGCGGTTGATCGGCGTCGAAGGCTGGTACTCGACGAACATCCTCGGCAATCGCGACGGGGAAGTGCTGGACGACCCCGAGTCGTTCAAGACGAAGGAGGAGAGCAAGAAGTCCGTTCTGGACTACATCCTCCAGCCGAACCTCTATCCGGATTTGTACAAGGACCTCTGTCATCTGGTCCGCATCAACTATTACCCGCCGCGTGGCGACAATAAAGAAGGTTGGGACAATATCGACATCTTCGGCTGGCTCGGCTATAAGATGCAGCTGAAGATCAACTTCCTGTGCCGCGACAGCATTCTGGCCGCGCCAATAGTGCTCGACACGGCGCTCTTCCTCGACCTGGCGCACCGGGCGGGGATGAGCGGCATCCAGGAATGGCTCTCGTTCTATTTCAAGAGTCCGATGCATGCTCCCGGGCTGTACCCGGAGCACGACTTGTTCATTCAGTTGATGAAGCTGAAGAACACGCTCCGCTACATGCGGGGTGAGGAGCTCATCACGCACCTCGGCCTGGAGTACTACGACTGATGGATACGACACCTGCGCGGCTGCAACCGGCCTTCTTCGGCGGCGTGTTCATCGGAGTGCTGTCGGCGCTCCCGTTCGTCAACCTCGGGAACTGCTGCTGCTGCCTCTGGGTGCTGTGCGGGGGCGCGTTGACGACGTACCTGATGCAGCAGAACCATCCGTATCCGCTCAAGACGGAGGACGGCCTCCTCGGCGGCCTGCTTGCCGGTGTGATTGGCGGGGCAATCGCGGTGTTTCTCTCGATTCCAATCATGATGGCCATGGGCGACTTTCAGGCGCGCCTGCTGGAGCGCATCGCGAACAATCCTGACGTCCCCGAAGAAACGCGCCGGATGCTCGAGAACTTCGCCCTGCGCTCGGGCGCTGTCGGCGTGCTGGCGGTCGTCAGGGGTCTCATCAGCATCTGCGTCGACGCGGTTTTCGGGATGCTCGGCGGCCTGATCGGGATTGCGCTGTTCAAGAAAAAGGATCTTCCGCCGCCGGGAACGACCGAGATCCTGCCGCCCGTCTAAAGAACGACGCCGGGAAGAAGCGTGGAGGACGGAATCGCCGTCCGTCCTCCGCGCCGCCATCTTCATCCACTGTCCTTCGCGCTGCCTCCCTAAAGTCCGCCGCAACAGGTCCCGAAACAACTGCACAGCAAAAGTGTGCAGTCGTGGTCCCTCTGCGCCTGAGATCGCTTCACCGGCTCATCGCGTGCGCAATCCTCGTGGCGGGGAGGGTGTCGGCAGACCACGCCCAGACGCCGGCGTCGCTGCCCGTCGTGGCGGTGGATTTCGAGGCGTCCACGGCCGACGCGGCAGGACGGCTGTCGATGACGGCCGCCACGCCCATCCAGATCCGCGTCGCGCTCCAGCTGCTCGTGCGCGGCACCGGTTTCCGTGTGGTGCTCGATCCGGCGGTGAGCGGCATGTTCACCGGTGATCTCAAGAACGTCACGCTCAGGCAGGCGCTCGAAGCAGTGCTGCGGCCACGGCGTCTTGCCTACACGATCGACGGGACCGTCATCCGCGTGTATCCGCACCGGACCGAGGCGCGGTTTTTTGCCGTCGACTTTGTCGACGTGCGCCGCACGTGGCAGAGGACGCTGCCGCAGACCGACGGTTCGTCCTTCTCGATCGTCTCAGCCGGTGATCCGTTCGACGACGTCCAGCGGAGCGTGGACGCACTACTTTCCCCGGACGGCCGCGCCCACGTGGATCGTCATGCGGGACTCGTTGTCGTGAGCGACTATCCCGAGAGGCTCGACCGCGTGGCCGCCTACGTCGAGGCGCTCGAATCGAGGTCGCTGCGTCTCGTGCGCCTGCAGATTCGTCTGGTCGACTCGGCCGCGAAGACCACGGTTCCCTTCCCCGAACTTGCCGGCGTCAACAACGAGGCTGTCGTCATGCGCACCACCGATCGCAGCGGCGCGACGTTCGCGCTGACGATCGTGCCGCAGGTCGATGGCGAAGGTTTCATCCAGTTGAGCGTGTCGCCGTCATGGTCGGACGGTACGGGCCGAAGCGGCGCGGCGGACCTCGTGTCCCGCGTCCGCAGCGGCGGGACCATCGTCGTGCCGATCGGCGACGCCCTTGTGGTGGAGGTCACCGCGACGGCCGCCGAGCGCGCGGGCGGCATGTAGGCCAGGAGCTCAGGGCTCGGGGACGGACAACGATGTACGAGGACTATTACGGGTTTTCCGAGAATCCGTTCGGCCTCACAACGGATCCGAAGTACCACTTCCGCAGCGCTTCGCACGCAAGCGCGTTCGAGCTGGTGCAGTACGCGCTCGGCCGCCGCGAAGGGTTCGTCGCCATCACGGGTCAGATCGGGACGGGCAAGACTACGCTGTGCCGCGCGATTCTCGAACGCGCGGACCGCACGGTCGTCGCAGCGCTCGTGCTCGACCCGCTCGTCTCCGATGAGGAACTGCTGCGCGTCATCCTGCAGCAGTTCGGCCTCGTGTCGCGCGACCAGGTGCGGCGCGGGCAGCTGGCCTCCGCCACGAAAGCGGCGATGATCGATACGATTCGCGCGTTCCTGCTGTCGCTGCAGCCGCTCGGCGCGCACGCGCTGCTCGTGATTGACGATGCGCAGGATCTGCCGCCCGCGCGCCTGGCACAGATCCGGGCGCTGTCGAGCGTCGAAGGGCAGAATGAGACGCTGCTGCAGGTCGTGCTCGCGAGCCGGACCAACCTTCGCGACGCGCTCAGCGGATCGGGCAGGACCAGGCCTCACCGCTTCATCTCGACGAGGTGCGAGCTGAAGCCGCTGTCGCGCGACGAGACGTCTGCCTACATCAGCCATCGGCTTGCCGTTGCGGGGGGCGCGGGCGTCTCGTTCTCCCGCGGTGCGGTTGCAGCAGTCCATGGCTGCACGCTCGGCGTACCGCGGCTCGTCAACGCGTTGTGCGGTCGTTCGCTGTTCAACGCGTACGAGGACCGCACCAATCGCGTCCTGTCCTGCCACGTCGACGGCGCCGCGGAGTCGCTCGATCTCGCGCGCCCCGGACGGCTGCTGCTCGCCTGGGCCCGGTGATGGTCAGCAACGAAAAAAGGGGACAGTCCCCATTTTTCGCAAAAAATGGGGACAGCCAGCCCTCCGGGGCCTCTCAGTGAAATAACTCTCCCGGCTCTCCCGGCTTCGCGCAGCGACCGCGCTCTGTGGCCTCGCCCGGCGGGCTACAATCGCGCGTATGAATGAAATCGACGCGCTGTTGAGCGAGGACCGGCGGTTCCCTCCTTCCGAAACCTGGCGCAAAACCGCGTGGGTCACCGACCCGGCGGTATACGAGCGCGCCGACAAGGATCCGCAGGCATTCTGGGCGTCTTTCGCCAGGGAGTTGGAATGGTTCGAGCCCTGGACCCGCGTCCTCGAGTGGCAGCCGCCGCACGCGAAATGGTTCGTCGGCGGCAAGCTGAACGCGAGCGTCAACTGTCTCGATCGACATCTCGGCGGCCCGCGGCGCAACAAGGCAGCCATCGTCTGGGAAGGAGAGCCCGGCGACCGACGCACGCTGACCTACTGGGATCTCTATCGCCAGGTGAGCGCCTTCGCCAACGTGCTCAAGTCGCTCGGCGTGAAACGCGGCGATCGCGTGGCGCTGTATCTGCCGCTGATTCCGGAACTCGCGATTGCTATGCTGGCCTGCGCGCGCATCGGCGCCATCCACAGCGTGGTCTTCGGCGGGTTCAGCGCCGAGTCGCTCCGCGATCGCATCAACGACGCGCAAGCGGTGCTGCTCGTGACGGCCGACGGCGGCTATCGCCGAGGCCACATCGTGCCCTTGAAGCAGATGGCGGACGAAGCCCTGCGCGAGACGCCCTCGATCAAACACGTTGTCGTCGTGCAGCGCCAGGCTGGCGCGCCGATTCCCGTTGATCTCCAGGAAGGACGCGACCACTGGTTCCACAGCCTCATGCACCACGCGCCGCTCGACTGTGAACCGGAGCGGATGGACGCGGAGGACATGCTCTACATCCTCTACACGTCCGGCACCACGGGCAAGCCGAAGGGCATCGTTCATACGACCGGCGGATACCTCACCGGCGTTTACGCGACGACCAAATGGGTGTTCGACTTGCGAGATGACGACGTGTACTGGTGCACCGCTGACATCGGATGGGTCACCGGCCACAGCTACGTCGTCTACGGCCCGCTCGCGAACGGCGCGACGGTCGTGATGTATGAAGGCGCGCCAGACTGGCCGCAGAAGGATCGACTCTGGGAAATGGTCGATCGACACGGCGTCACGATCTTCTATACCGCGCCGACCGCCATCCGCAGCTTCATGCGATGCGGTCCCGAGTGGCCCCAGCGTCACGATCTCTCGACGCTTCGCCTGCTCGGCTCCGTCGGCGAGCCGATCAATCCGGAGGCATGGGTCTGGTATCACCTGCACGTCGGGCGCGAACGATGCCCGATCGTCGACACCTGGTGGCAGACCGAAACGGGCATGATCATGATCACGCCGCTGCCCGGGCTGACGAGCACGAAGCCCGGATCCGCGACGCGGCCATTTCCAGGTGTCAGCCCGGAAGTACGCAACCAGCAGGGTGAGCGCGTGAACGAAGGCGGCGGACTCCTGGTCCTCACGAAGCCATGGCCCGCGATGCTGCGCGGCATCTACGGCGACGAGGAGCGGTTCATCCGCCAGTACTTCAGCCAGTGTGCCGACGGAGCGTACTTCACCGGCGACGGCGCACGCATCGACGAAGACGGCTTTTACTGGCTGCTCGGCCGCGTCGACGACGTGTTGAACGTCGCCGGCCACCGCCTTGGTACGATGGAAGTCGAGAGTGCGCTCGTCGACGATCCCCGCGTCGCCGAAGCCGCCGTCGTCGGACGGCCGCACGAGATCAAAGGGCAGGCGATCGCCGCGTTCGTCACGCTCAAGGAGGGATCGAAACCGTCCGAACGCCTCGCCGACGAGCTCAAGGCGCATGTCGTGCACAAGATCGGCGCGATCGCTCGGCCGGATCAGGTTCTCTTCGCCGCAGATCTGCCCAAGACGCGTTCCGGCAAAATCATGCGCCGTCTACTGCGCGACATCGCGCAGGGTAAAGCGCTCGGCGATACGACAACGCTCGCGGACCCCGGCGTCGTCGCGAGGCTGAAGACGGAGTACGAGGAACGCGAGTGAATCCGGCCGGACGCGAACGAGGACGGACCGCGAACGACGGGCCCCGCACGACGGACAACGGACGACCGAATGTCCCGACTCACTTCCATTGAACTCGCCGACGACATGGGTACGCTGGTCGGGACGAGCGTGCACGGTACGACGGTCACCGTGGATGCGATCGAGCGGCTCGATCGCGAAGCCGTACCCGGAATGGGCGGCTTCACGCGCGCACTCGAGCAGGCGCGAGGCATGCTCGACTTGCCACGCAGGGCGCGCGTCGTCCTGTGGGACAGCCGCACTACCCCGCCCGGGGAAACGTCGCCAGCCGTTCAGCCGCTGACCGCCGCGGGCTTTCATGTCGAGCGCGTCGTTTCCCCCTGTGACGCCCTGGCTGCCCTCGGCCGCACGCGGCGTCCCCGCTTCGACGCGACGCTCTTGTGGGCCGCAGTCAACCGAAGCCACGTGGCGATGGTCGTGATGCAGCCCGGTCGCCTGTTCTACTCGCACTCGTTCGCCTGGGACTCGAGGGTCGGGGCGTTCGGCAGCCACTCGACGCTCCTGCAGCGGTACTCGCTCGTCGCGTTCCTCGCGCCCGAGCTGCGTCGCGCAATGCGAGCCGCGAAAACGGAAGACGCCGACGTCGACGGCATCATCACCTGCGGAGATTTGCCGGAGCTGCGATCGCTCACGATGCCGCTCATCGAAGAACTGGACGTCGAAGTCGAGACGCTCGATTCTGCTGACGGTATGAAGATCGCCCCGCCGGTTTGGGAGAGCGCCGCCGAACTGGCGCCGGCGATCCGCCTGGCGGTCGCGGGAGCCATGGCTCGAAATCCGCGTCCGCGCAAGACCTGGGTACGCGTGCACGCGGCTTCCGTCGGTGGAATCGCCACGGCCGCTGCTCTCTCGGCGGGCGGCGTGTGGTGGCAGACGCATCCATCTGCGCCGGCGCCAGCACGGGAGATACCACCACTCGTCAGGACGCCGGCGGATATACGGCTTCCGGCCCCTCAGGACCCCCAGGCGGCGAACGGAGTAGAGGAAACCCCGGCCGGTAGTTTGTCGTCTGTATCCCCGGCGGGGTTGCCGCAGGTCAGCGCGATCCTGACGTCGCCGGACCGGCGTATTGCCCTTGTCGACGGCCGGATCGTCAAAGTCGGAGACGCCGTCGGCCGGTGGCGGGTGACCGAAATCGAACCGGGTTACGTGGCGTTCACAGACGGCGCAGGGGCCGACCTGCGGATCCGGCTCGGTTCGCGATGATTTGTTAGATTGGATGGCTATGGGAATGATTGAAACGCAGGATCTCTGGAAAACCTACGTGATGGGTTCGGAGGAGATCCACGCGCTGCGCGGCGTCAACATCAATATCGATCGCGGCGAGTACGTCGCGATCATGGGTCCGTCAGGCTCCGGAAAATCGACGCTCATGAATCTCATCGGGTGTCTCGATACCCCGACCAAGGGCAGCTATCTCCTCAACGGCAAGGAGGTCGCTGCGATGAACGACGATGAGCTCGCGCGAATCCGCAACGAAGAGATCGGTTTCGTGTTTCAGACCTTCAACCTGCTGCCGCGCGCGACGGCGCTGCACAACGTGGAGTTGCCGCTCGTCTATGCGGGAGTGTCTTCGAAGGACCGCCAGGAACGCGCCAGACAGGCCCTCGAGAAAGTGGAGCTGACCTCGCGCGCATCACACCGCCCGAACGAGCTGTCAGGTGGACAGCGGCAGCGCGTGGCCATCGCGCGCGCGCTGGTCAACGATCCGTCGATCCTGCTGGCGGACGAGCCCACGGGCAATCTGGACTCGAAAACAGGCGTCGAGATCATGGCCGTGTTCGACCGCCTGCACAAGAATGGCAATACGATCGTGCTCGTCACGCACGAGGCCGACATCGCCGCTTACGCGCATCGCGTCATTCACATCCGCGACGGCCAGGTCGAGAAAGACGTCGCCGGCGCAGCCGCGGCGGCTCGGTGAACGGCGAACGCCGGATCCCGGCGACTGGGAACATAAGAACTATATTGCGGCATAGTGACCCGGTTCGACCTCGCGGAGCGGCGCTGCACGGTCGAACGACCTGACATCCAGCGGGATCCGTTGACGCCGCGCGTCCGGATCTGCGATTGGAATCGCTGAGAGCAGCGCGTTGGTATACGGATGTCTGGGCGCGCCGAACACGCGCGCGGTCCCCCCCATCTCGAGAATCCGCCCCGCATACATCACGGCGACCCGTCCGCAGATCCGTTCGACGAGCTTGAGATCGTGCGCGATGAAGAGATACGTCAGCCCCAGCCTCGCGCGCAGCTGCATGAACAGCTCGACGATCTGGCTCTGAATCGACACATCGAGCGCCGAGACGGGTTCGTCGGCAACGATGAATGACGGGTTCAGCGCGAGCGCTCGCGCGAGACCGATCCGCTGACGCTCGCCGCCGCTGAATTCATCCGGCCGGCGCGAGACATAACGAGGGTCGAGCCCGACCAGCTCGAACAATTCCCGCACGCGCGCGCGTCGTTCATCGCGTCCCCCCGTTCGATGGACGATGAGCGGCTCTTCGACGATCGCGCCCGCTCGCATCCTGGGATTCAACGACGAGTACGGGTCCTGAAACACGATCTGCATCCGGCGCCGCAGCCGCCGCATGCCGGCGCGCGGAAGCGTCAGGATGTCGATGCCGTCATAGGAGATCTCTCCCGACGTCGGTTCGATCAGCCGCAGAATGCATCGCGCAGTCGTCGTCTTGCCGCTGCCGGATTCGCCGACCAGCCCGAACGTCTCGCCTCGTTCGATCGAAAAGCTGACGTCATCGACGGCGCGCACGCTGGACGCGCGTCGCAAGAGACCGTTGTCCCTGGTGAACTCCTTCGTAAGATGACGAACCTCCAGCAGGGGCATCAGCTGCGGGGCGGCTGCGCCGCCGCGGGTCCGGAGGCCATTGCGAGCAGTCGCTGCGTATACGCGTGATTGGGATGCCGGAAGAGGCGTCGGACGTCGGCCTGTTCGACGACGCGCCCGGCCTGCATGACGACGACGCGGTCGGCCATCTCCGCCACGACTCCGAGATCGTGCGTGATGAGGAGCAGAGCGAGTCCGAGACGCCGACGCAGATCGCGCAGGAGATCGAGGATCTGCGCCTGGATTGTCACGTCGAGCGCCGTTGTCGGTTCGTCGGCGATGAGCAGGCGGGGATTGCAGGCCAGGGCCATCGCGATCAGCGCGCGCTGACGCAGGCCTCCCGATAGCTCGTGCGGGTACTCGCGGGCGCAGCGCTCCGGAGCGGGCGTGCTGACCGCGCGGAGCCAGTCGATCGCGAGCGATGCCGCCTCGCGTCCGCGGGCAACCCCGTGGACGGCCAGCGTCTCCTCGATCTGGCGTCCGATCGTAAAGACGGGATTCAGCGCCGTCATGGGTTCCTGGAAGACGTAACCAATCGCCGCGCCGCGGATGCGTTGCATCGCTCGTTCGTCGAGTACTCGAAGGTCGCGTCCTTCGAAGACGATGCGCCCGGACGTAATGCGGCCGCCAGAAGGCAGCAGATTGATGATCGATCGCGCGACGACTGATTTTCCGGCGCCGGATTCTCCCACCAGGCAGACGGTCTCGCCGGCATTCACGTCGAAGCTGACGCCGCTGACGGCTTCAACGCTCTCCCCGTCGGTCTCGAACGCCGCCGTCAGATGGTCCACCGACAGCAGGGGAGCGCTGCCGGAGACGGCTGTTTCGGCCGCGCCGCGGGTCGGGGCGGCGGGATCTGTCACGACTCGAAGCGCTCCCGCGCGAGATGCATGATCTACGTATCGATTTCTCTGTGCTCGCCGAACACGCCGCGCAGTGCATCGGAGATCTCACCGACGGTGGCGTTCGCCTCGACCGCCGCGATGATCGGCGGCACCAGGTTGTCGGTGCCCCGGGCCGCGGAGGTCACCGCGTCGATCGCTGATCGCCATGCGTTGCCGTCGCGTTGCCGACGGACGTCGTTGACGGCCGCCTTCTGTCGCACTTCGATCTGCGGATCTATCCGGAGCGTCTCGATCGAGGCCTCCCCGCCTGCCTCGAACCGGTTCACCCCGACGACGACGTTTTCCCCGGAATCGACGCGCTGCTGGGCGATGTACGCGGCGTCCTGGATCTCACGCTGGATGAATCCGGATTCGATCGACGCGAGCGTGCCGCCGAGCGCATCGATGCGTTCGATGAGCGCGCGCGCCTCGCGCTCGATCCGCTCCGTCTGCTCCTCGAGCACGTAGGAGCCGCCGCCCGGATCGATGGTGTTGGCCACGCCGCTCTCGAACGCGATGATCTGCTGCGTGCGAAGCGCGATCCGCGCGGACTCTTCCGTCGGCAGCGCAAGCGCTTCGTCACGCCCGTTGCAGTGGAGCGACTGCGTCCCGCCGAGCACGGCGGACAGCGCCTGCAAGGCGACCCGGACGATGTTGTTGTCGGGCTGCTGCGCGGTGAGTGTGCTGCCGGCCGTCTGCGTATGAAAGCGGAGCTGCTGCGCGCGCGGGTGCGTCGCCGCGAAGCGTTCTTTCATGATCTGCGCCCACAGCCGGCGGGCGGCGCGGAACTTCGCGATCTCCTCGATGAAGTCGTTGTGCGCATTGAAGAAGAACGAAAGCCGCTGTCCGAAATCGTTGACGTCGAGTCCGGCGGCAATCGCCGCCTCGACGTACGCGATGCCGTCGGCAAACGTGAAGGCGACCTCCTGCACGGCCGTGGAGCCGGCTTCGCGAATGTGATAGCCGCTGATCGAGATCGGGTTCCACTTCGGAAGCGCGCGTTCGCAATACGCGAAGATGTCCGTGACAATCCGGAGCGAGGGGCGCGGCGGATAGATGTAGGTGCCGCGCGCGACGTATTCCTTGAGGATGTCGTTTTGAATCGTGCCCGAGAGACCCGCTTCGGCCGCGCCCTGCCGCCGACCGACCGCGACGTATAGGGCGAGGAGCACGATTGCCGTCGCGTTGATCGTCATCGACGTGGAGACCGTTTCGAGCGGAATGCCTCGAAAGAGCTGCTCCATGTCTGCCAGCGAGTCGATGGCGACCCCGACCCGGCCGACCTCGCCGTCGGCCAGCGGGTGGTCCGAGTCGTAGCCCATCTGGGTCGGCAGGTCGAAGGCGACGCTGAGGCCGCTGACGCCCTGGCTCAGCAGGTAGTGGTAGCGCCGGTTGGACTCGGCCGCGGTTCCGAAGCCGGCGTACTGCCGCATCGTCCAGAGGCGGCCACGGTACATGGTGGGCTGAATTCCGCGGGTATACGGGTACAGGCCTGGGACTTCATCCATTGACAGGATCAGTGCACGAGTTTACAATGAACGTGCGTTCCCGCGCTCCAACCCATTCATATGCTTAAATTTGCGCCCGGACTCTGCCGCGTTCCCGCACCGGCAGACGTATCGGGGCGTGCCTCCGGTTCCCAGCTCCGGCGGCCGTGGAGGAGGTCTCGAATGGATGACGTCATGAACCGGATCGCCAAAGAGCTGTCCGATGCCATTGCGGCCGCTGTTGCTGAGGACGCCCGGCTGGAGGCGTGCCGCGAAAAGGCGCGCGCAGCCGGGTTCGAGCTCAAGATTTCCCTCGAGGCGGTGATTGGGTTCGTCAGCCGGAACCAGCCCGGCACGCTCGCGCGCATGCAGCCGCAGCCGAAAACGCTCGCCCGGCAGGAGCGCCGTCCCTTCGAGATCAGCGCCAACGACCGCCGATTCCTGCGCTCGCTCCGCATCGCAGCGGAAGAAACCCAGGAAAAAGAAGTCGAGTAGTCGGAGTTCGGGGCAGGCGTCAGAACTTAGACTTCAGCATCAACAAAGAGGGGCGGGCGACGGCTCGCCCCTTCTTTTGCCCGGCCGCTGCCGCGCACCCGCACGCTCACGCCGGACGATCCACCGGTGCCGGCGCCGGTCTCCACTCGACCAGCCGGCCATCGCGCGGCACTTTCAGGGACACGGCAATCGACCCCGGCGGCAGTGGGACCTCCTTGCGCGGATTTGCGTAAACAGGGTGCTTTCCGTGTTCGCGATACCACTCGGCGACGGTCGCGTTCTTGTGCATGTTCTCGACGATCTGCCGCCAGCCGACGCCGGTGTTGTAGGCGCAGAACGAGATCTCACCGGCCTGCGTCGCGTACGGGATGATGCACATTTCCGTGCGCCGGAAGTCGTACGTCCACAGGTCCTGAAACCACATGCCGGCAACGAAAAGCACCAGCCACTCATCCTGTTTGCGGTCGGCACCAACGGGGGCGCCGATGCCGCCGAGCTGCCCGCCGCTCTGCTTGTCGTATTTTTTCACGAGATCGATCAGTCTGAAGCCTGACGGCACTTTCGACGGCGAGTAGTTGCGGAGCAGGCTGAGCGCCGTCTGCAGCTTCGTGAGGAGCGGTCCGCGCGCCGTGTCAGCAATCGTGCGCGCATCGCTCATCATGCGATCGATGTCGAGGAACGCCGACACCGGTGCCCAGGCCTTCGTCTTCTTGCTGACCATGAACGCGGTGCCGACGCCGCAGTTCGGATGGCAGCCGCACTTGAGCGTGCCCCAATCGGTCCCGGGACCCTGCAGCAGATCGGTCACGTCCGAGAAGACACTGGATGCCGACAGGGGGAACCAGTCGCGGAGGGGCTCGGTGACCCCGGTCTGACGCTGCAGGTCCCGGGCGAGATGCGAGAGCGTGTAGCGGCGCTCGTGCCGATCGGCATCGGAGATGTCTTCGTCGCGGCCGGTGAACGAGACGGGCTGAAACGAGACGAAGCTGATCTTCTCGCAGTTGTCGAGCGCGAACCGCACGATCGGACCGATCTGGTCGTTGTTGACGGTGTTCACGATGGTCACGACCAGGCAGACGTCGATGCCCGCCGCGTGCAGGTTCTCGATCGCCTGCAGCTTCACGTCGAAGAGATTCTTCACCTTGCGGTGAGCGTTCGCGTGTTCGCCAATCCCGTCGAACTGCAGGTACGCAATGCGCAGGCCGGAGTCGTGGGCCTGCCGTGCGAAGGAGGCATCCTGCGCGAACCGAATTCCATTGGTCGCAGCCTGCACGCTGAAATAGCCCACCTGCTTCGCGTAGCGCACGGCCTCGAGGAAGATCGGTGAGATCGTCGGCTCGCCACCCGAGAACTGCACCGACATCTGGCGCTTCGGCTTGATCGTGACCGCATCGTCGAGCAGCTGCTTGACGTCATCGAGCGTCAGCTCGTGCACGTAGCCCACCTGGTTGGCGTCCATGAAGCACGGATCGCACATCATGTTGCAGCGGTTCGTCAGGTCAATCGTGAGCACCGCGCCGCGGCCGTAGCGGATCGAGGACGTGCCGTGGTCGTGAAGCGAGCCGGCTTCCGCGGAGTAGTCGCGGCCCGGATAGAGCGACTCCATCCGCCGCAGGAACGCAGGATCGATCGCGAGCGTATCGGTGAACGTCCCGTGCTCAGGGCAGGTCTTTTCGATGAGCACATTTCCGTCGCGCTCGAGAATCGTCGCGGGGATTTCGGCAACGTGCGTCTTCACGAGCGTTTCAATCGACTGCTCGCCGTCGAGGATGCGCTGCCGCGCCCGACGAACGCAGGTCGGGCACAGCGAATCGGTCTGTCGTGGCCAGCCGAGAGGAGGTTTCGTGCGTTCGCGGCTCTTGAGGAGCGGGCCTGGAGCCCAGTCGGGGTGAAACGAAGAGGCGGGAACCCGGGTGTTCAGCGCCTGCAGTCCGGGCCAGAGCAGCCGCGCTGCTCCTGACACCGCCACTTCGAGTGGCCTCCATACGTTCATCGAACGAATTACCACGCGCGCGAAATATAGCATCTTACTTTGCGCGACACGTATACTTCTGGCCTCGATGAACTACATCGACGCGCTGCCGCACCAGCCTCCGATGCGATTGCTGGATGAAGTCTCCGAGGTGGTTCCCGGCGTCCGATGCCGGGCGCTGCGGCGGACGCGTGCGGGCGATTTCTTCTTCGACGGTCATTTTCCGGACCAACCGATCATTCCCGCCTGCATCCTCGTGGAGATGATTGCGCAGGCGGGGGGGATCGCCGCCGTATCCGGATCCGGAGGTGCGCCCATTCCGCTGCGCGTTGCCGCGTTCGGCCCCTGCAAGTTTCCGGCAGCGGCCGGCGCAGGCGCCACGCTCGAAATCGACGCCCGCATCGCCGGGACAATCGCCGGGTTGTTCAAGATCGAAGGCGTCGTACGCGCGGACGGCATCGTCGTCGCGTCAGGCGAAGTCACGCTCGCTCGCCCGCGCGGATAGCCGGATGAGCGTCTGGCCCGACCGTCTGCGACGCACCTTCTACGAGCTGCGGGTGGAAGGCGAGGGGCCGGGACGCGAAGCTGCGGCACTCGGCCTCGGCGTCTTCATCGGCTGCACTCCCTTCTACGGTTTCCACCTCATTCTGTGCTGGATCGCCGGCTGGGCGCTGCGGCTGAACCGGCTGAAGTTGTACCTGGCGGCGAATATTTCGAACCCGCTGTTCGCTCCGTTCCTCGTGTTCGTGGAACTGCAAACGGGCGCGTGGATGCGGCGTAGCGAGCTGCACGACCTCACGATCGCGTCGCTGCGTACGACCGACCCGTGGACGTTCGGCGGGGATCTGATGGTCGGCAGCGTTCTGGTGGGATGCCTGCTCGGTGTGGCGATCGCCGCTGCGACCCTGGCGACCGGCGGCGTGCGCGGCGAGGATCCCGCGTTTGCCGCGTTGTGGCGGCGCGCGAGCGACCCGTATCTGCAGGCAGGCATTACCGCGTGGGAGTTCGCTCGCGGCAAGCTGCGCGGCGACCCCGTCTACCGCGCGATTCTGCAGCAGGGCACGCTGGCGTCCGGAGGAACGCTCGTCGACCTCGGCTGCGGAGGCGGACTGGCGCTCTCAGCCATCCGCGAGGCGGTGCGCTCCGGTCAGGCGTTCACGAACCGATTCGATCGTCTGATTGGCGTCGAGCTGCGCGAGCGTACGGCGAACGTGGCGCGGCGGGCGCTCGGGCCGGACGTCCTCATCATCAACGCCGACGTGCGCGCCTACGACCTGCCGTCGTGCAGCACGGTATTGCTGCTGGACGTTCTCCATATGCTTTCGAAAGCCGATCAGGAACAGGTGCTCGAGCGAATCGCCGGCCGACTGAACCCGGGTGGCGTACTCGTCGTGCGGGAGGCTGACGCTGCCGCGCGCGCGGGCTTCATGACGGTGCGGGCCGGCAACCGTCTCAAGGCGCTCGTCACGGGAAACTGGCGTCAGCGGTTCGCATTTCGGGCGGCGGGCGAGTGGACGGAACTCCTCGAACGCCTTGGATTGAAGGTCGAGAGCCGGGGAGCCGCGGACGGCACTCCATTCGCAAACGTTCTCCTCGTCGGCAGGCGGCCCGCAATGCAGGCGACGCTGAACGAGCGCACTGATGCGCGAAACGCGAGGAGAGCGATCCCGCCGGTGACGGGCCGTCGGATCGGCTACTCGAGCCCGCGATAGTCGTCGCGCTGGGCATCCCAGTATCGATAGAAGTGATACCAGCACTCGGGGCGTTTCCTGACGCGTGCGGCGATCTCGTCGGCAATCTGCTGCGCCGCGTCCAGTATCCATTCGTCTTTCGATACACCGGGCAGCATCTCGATCGGTCCGCTCATCGTCGCGAAAAACCGCCCCGGGCCGCAGCGCTCGATTGAGGTCACGACGATCGGCGCGCCGGTCAGCGCGGCCATGAGCAACGGTGTGCGGAGAAACCACGCCGAGCGGCCGAACAGCGTCACCGGCACGCGGTCACGTCCCATATGACGGTCGATGAGCAGCGCGACGAAGCGATTCTGCGCGAGCGCCCGGCGGATGCGGAGCGCCGTGTCCAGCGACTGCCTGACTTCGATCGTGTCGATCCCGATTCGGGCGCGGATCTCATTGCGAATCCGGTTCACGGTGTCGTCGGCCTCGCGCATGGCGACGACGGTAAGCGGAACGTGAAGCGCGCGTGTCATCAAGAGGCTGCCGGCCTCCCAGTTCCCGAAATGCGCTGTGACCAGAATCGCGCCGCGTCCGCGCGCCTGCAGCCCCATCGCGCGCTGGAATGTCTCCTCGGAGAACTCGAACGCGTCCTCGACATCCGCGTCGTCGAGCGCGCGGATGAAATCCACCGCGTCCCGTGTGTAGCTGCGATAGGTGTCGAGGGCGCGGCGGGCGAGCGCCTCCTTGGATTGCCCGGGAAAGATCGGCCGCAGGTTGTCCACGATCGCCGCCGTGCTCCGCGGCGACAAGCGCGCGACCAGCGAAGCACCGAGGTTCCCGATCGCGTACGAGACGGCGCGAGGCAGCCGTCGCACGCCGTGATAAGTCAACCGGAAGATCAGGCCGTTGTTCAGGCCGTGCAGCGTCCATCGCCGCGGGTAGACGTCGGAGGGCGGCGTGCCTAGAGCCGTTCGAGGTACCTGTAATACACGGCGAGGAAGCATGTCTTGGTCGTGTCGCGGACGGGACGAAGCCGGCTCGGCCGCCCATTATAGACGGCGGAAACTGGTGTGCAGGTGATGGTGCCCCCTCGGCGACGCACCTTGACGAGCATTTCCGTCTCGATCTCGTAACCGCATGCGGTGAGCCGGAGTCCCCGCAGCGCGCGGGCATCGAACAAGCGGAAGCCGCATTGCGTGTCCGCGAGCGGGACGCCGACGAACGCCGACAGCGCCCGGCTTCCAATCCGGTTCGCGTGGTACCGCGACCAGGGCATCCGGCCGCGCTCGAACTGGCGCTCGCCGATCACGAGCGCGGCGCCGCTCGCGCGCGCGACGTCGATGAGCCGCCGCGATTCGTCAGGCCTATGCTGGAGGTCACCATCGACCAGCAGCACATGCGTGCAGTCTGTTGAAAGAATGGCTGCAAGGCCGGCGCGGACCGCGGTGCCCTTGCCGCTCTTTACCGGCTGGCGGATGACCGCCGCGCCCGCCGCACGCGCCAGGTCGCCCGTCGAATCCGTCGACCCATCGTCAACGACCGTAACGGCGTCGACCACGGCAAGGAGTCCGCCGACAACCGCAGCGATCGTCTGCGCTTCGTCGTGCGCCGGGACGAGGGCGTGGACGTTCATCGATTGAGGCGCGCCGGTTCCCGCATCGCGGCTGCCGGCAGGAGAGCCGGCAGGATGACGAGCGACGCCAGCACCAGCGTGATGACGCTCACGATCGACACGACACCCATCGAACGGAGCGGAGGATAGCTCGAGGAGACGAGAGTGCCGTAGCCGAAGAGCGTGATGAGCCCCGCGACGGCGATGACGGGGGCAAGGTGCGACACGGCTTCCGCCGGGTCGCCGGTGTCCTGATAGCGGTGCACCACGTGAATGCCGTAATCGATCCCGATCCCGACGAACGTGACCACCGCGAACACCGCGAAGAGATCGAGCGACACGCCGAAGATCGCGAGCAGGCCGGCAGCCCAGATGAGACCGACGATGGTCGGCAGCGTCGAGAGCAGGCTGAGGCGCCAGTCGCGAAACATCGCGAGGATCAACAGGAGCACCACGATCGAACCGACGACGAGTCCCCGTCCGAATTGCGGCAGGAACCGCGCCGCGAGTTCCTCGTTCACGAGCGTCAGGCCGGTCAGGCTGGTGCCCACCGTTGCGGCGACCGCCGCTTCGAGTGCGCGGCGCTGCGCCGCGTCTGCCGGGAAGGCGTAGCTGGCCAGTGTCCATCCCTCCGGCGACTGCACGATGAAGCGTCGAATCAGATCGCCAAGCTGGTGACGGTCGAAATCCGAGTAAGCCAGGTGCGCGTGCGGATCCAGCAGCGCCGGCAGTCGAGCGACGAACGGTTGCAGACTGGAAGGCGCGAATCCGGCGTTCCGGGCTCCGGCAGCCACGAGTTCCGCCGCATCCCGCGGGTCGGGCGCCTGGGTCCGGACGGCTTCGCGTGCTTGCCGCTGTGCCGCGTCCGAAGGGAGCAGCGACGAGCCCGCATCGAATGCCAGGCCGGGTGCCTGCTCTCGGAGCATCGCGACGAGGTGTTCGTTTTGTTCGATCAGGGGCTGCAGGTCCGGACCTTGCTGGAGGACGATGAAAACGTTTGAGGGCAGTCCGAACTCGCGCCGTATCTGCTCCTCGCGCACGGCGGCGGGAGTCGTGGACTTCAATCGCTCCAGCGATGCGTTTATGTGCAGGCGAGTCGCCGCAGCGCCGAGCGCGAGAGTCGATATCGCCGCGCCCCAGAGGAGGGGCACCCGCCGCGCGGCGATCCATCTCGCGAATCCCGGCCACTCGAGCAGCGACCGTCGATCGTCCGCGCGCACGCGGTCCGGCAGGAGCGCCGGAACGAGAATGAGCGTCAGGACGCCGCACGCGACCATGCTGTGTCCGATGAGCAGTCCGAGCTGCTGCAGGCTGGGGAAGTCCACGAACACCAGGCCGTAAAACGTCGCCGCTGTCGTCAGCATGCCGGCGAGCATGCTGGCCGAAGGACTTGCGAGCGCGGCGATCGCCTCGGATCCGGTTCGCCCGTCCGCGAGCGCGAGGCGGTGGGCAACGTACAGAAGCACCACACCATCGACGCCAAGCCCGAGCAGCATCGCCGCCGATCCCGTTGCGGCGGCCGACAGCTTGACGCCGGTGAAACCCAGCAGCCCGAGCACGACGAGCAGCGACGCCATGGACGGAAGCGCACCGGCCGAGAACAGCCACACGCTTCGGAACACGACGAGCAGCAGCGGCAGGATCAACGCGAGCGAACCGACGCTGTTCCAGATACTCTCGCGTTTCACGAGCGACTCGGTCTCGAGCGCGATCACGTGTCCGCCGGCGTACTCCACGGTCATAGCCGGTGGTGCGTCATTGTCTCCAGTGTCGAGCGGCCGTTGGAACTGGCGCCCGGTCGTGTCCAACCTGTCGAGCAGTTGACGCGAGAAGGCCGTGTCGAACGGCGGCCGCCGTGGTTTCACGATGACGAGCCGCTGCCGGCCGTCTTTGGATACGTAGCCAGACTCGCTCAACCCGAGCGACATGCCGGCGCGGGCGCCCCCCAGTTGCTGGCGCAGGAGTCCGAGCCAGTCCAGCGGATCGTGGCTGACCAGCTGCTGCACCTGCGACGACGGCACCGAGAGCAGGTTGCGCGATGATTCGAGCGCACGTGCCATGCCGTCAGGTCTCAGGCGCGCGAGCGCCGCGTCCCGCGAGGATCCCCGCAACAGCAGCAGCTGGTGGTCCACGAGCCATTGCCAGTCGCGATCGGGACCGGCGACGCCCGCGTCCACCCATTCAATTTCCGGCACGGCGCGGAGCGCTTTGATCCACGCGTCGATCTGGTCGGCGTAGTCGGCGATTGGATGGCCTTGTCCCGCCGTGAACACCACGAACAGCTGATCGAGTGAGCCGAACTGCTGCAGATAGGCTCGGAACGGCGTGATCGCGTGCCCTTCCCGTGGCAGCAGGTTGATCACGTCGGCGTCGAGCTGAAGGCGACGCAAGCCGATGCC
>DATJIW010000062.1:0-2402 GCA_035492775.1 Vicinamibacterales bacterium | reverse complement strand
AGCCAACTGGCGACCTCCTCCGGCGATTGGACGCCGCCCGAGGCGGCGATGCGCTGTCCGAGATCGCCACCACCCATATAGGCCATCGCGATGAACGGCGTCGTGTCGTCGCTGTCAACGGTACCCACGTCGAGCGCGGTGACGATGTGGGGATGCTGCAGGCCGATGATCTGACGGGCCTCGTTCACGAACCGCGCCCGCGCATCGTCGGACCGCAGCGCGTCGGGGACCTTGATGACGACGCGGCGGTCGAAGGCGCGCTCGTCGACCGCGACGTAGGTCGTGCCCATCCCGCCGCGCGCGAGAAGCCGCTCGATCCGATAGCGCCCCGCGATGGTCATGCCGCGCAGGTCCCGCTCCATCTCCCGCTCCTCTACTCCTGCAACGCGCAGGGCCGCTAATCAGACGGAAACCTTCACTGGCGGACCGGCTGGCGTGGCGACGGCGCGACGCGCTGACGCCCGCGCGCTAACCAGGGCGCAAATCGACGCCGCGGCGGAGGCCGCGAGCAGATACCCTGGCGTTCGCTGTGTCGTCTCGCCATTGCTCAGAAGACCGCCGAGCACTCCGCCAAAAACGGCCGGAAGGATCAGAGCGGACGAGCCAATCCACGACAGGTGTAAAGCCGCCAGGGGCGCCATCGGATGCCACATGCGGGTTCGCCGCAATCTGAAGTAGATCGTCCCCAGTGCAACGACGGCGGACGGCAGCGCGCTGAAAACGATGAGGCCTGCCCGCAAGTATTGTTCCGGCACATGAAATATCGCCACACCGAAAAGGAAATACGTCAGAAAGCCGAAGGTCCCGCCAACGAGAGCCGCGATCAGTACCGCGCAGCCGTAGGCGGCCCCGCGCAACGACGCAGAGAGCGCAGTCCGCGTGCGCTGTTGCAAAATGCCGAAGATGGTCAACGGCATCACTCCCGCCGCATAAAAAAGCTCACCGGAGACGCTGCGTGAGGGGGAGATTAATGGCGCCGTCAGTCCCAGGAGCGTGGCCGCCACAGAGAACCAGACGAAGCGTCTATTCAGCGGTGCGGCAGGAATCGGCAAATCAGCGAGAAATGGCGTTCGAGGCGCCACGAACAGCACACCGAGCGCGACGGCGACGAGACCGACTCCGCAGAGAATCGCAGGCCTCAAGTGGGAAGGCTCGAGCCGGCCGGCAAGCCATAAACAGAGCCCGAGCATCGGCACCTGAATCGCCAGCAGCGCATTGCTGTCGCGAACGCTTCGGTTGCGAATTCGGCCGATGACGAAAGCGCCGCCGGTGAGGACTACCGCGATCGGAAGCGCGATCGGCAGACGATTCGGGTCTTTTGCGGGTCCGAGTCTCACCACGTCGAGGCCGCCACGCGCGTCATACGGAATCAGGCCGAGGAGGACGACTCCCAGGACCGCGGCGACGAAAAGTGAGAGGCTGCGAAGCGTCGCGACCCGAAGGCTCCGGGTCGCCCATGCGCCGGACACCGTGGCATAGCAAATCGGAATCCCGATGACGTATGCGATGCCGAAGCCATCCATCACCGCGCCGGCTGCGGCGGCGAGCACAATGGCGCATATCGCTCCGGCGGTTGCCAGGATCGGTATCCACTGCAGGCGCGCCGACGGGAGCCGCACCTGCAGGTCAGAGAGGGGTGGACGCTCGACCGTTGCGGTCTGCACCGCTCCGATGGCTTGGCGCTGAAGCGGCTCCTGCACGCCGACAACGGTTCCGGTCGGACGACTGGCGGGAATCGACGGCGCCGTCAATCCCGCCGCAAACGTCCGCGCCAGCTCGCTGCACGACTGAAAACGCTGCGCCGGATCCTTCTCCAGGCCGCGCATCAACGCCGCCGCGGCGGCGGCGGGCACGTGCGGGGCCACATCGGTCAACGGGCGCGCTGGCTTCGCGTTCTTCTCCATCGCCAGCGCCAGCGCGTTATCCGCAGTGTGCGGGAGCGTCCCTGCCAGCGCTTCGTACGCGACGCACGCGAGCGAGTACTGATCGAAGGCCGGTCCTGGTGTTCCGAACCACGTCTCCGGTGGCATGTACTTCGGCGAGCCCAGGTGCTCTCCCGTGTGGGTGTGCACCATCATCTCGCCTTCGAGCGCTTTCGCGATCCCGAAGTCCGCGAGAAACGGTTCCGCATTCGGTCCGGCACGATCGAACAGAATGTTGCCCGGCTTCACGTCGCGGTGCAGTACGTGATGCTCGTGGACGAAGTCGAGCGCACCGGCAATATAGAGAAGCCAGCCCGCCACTTCCTCGGGCGACTGCACGCCGCCCGAGGCGGCAATGCGCTGCCCGAGATCGCCGCCGCCCATATACGCCATCGTGATGAACGGCGTCGTATCGTCGTTGTCGACGGTGCCGACGTCGAGCGCAGTGACGATGTGCGGATGCTGCAGGCCGATGATCTG
>DATJIW010000061.1:0-25204 GCA_035492775.1 Vicinamibacterales bacterium | reverse complement strand
TTGGGAATTGGGAGTTGGATCGAGAGTGAGGGGTTAAGCAGGGAAGAGCGATATGCCGAGACGCCGCGAGATTCCAAAACGTGAGGTTCCCCTTGATCCGCTCTACAGCAGCTCGCTGGTGACGAAGTTCATCAGCACGCTGATGCGGGACGGCAAGCGCAGCACCGCCGAGCAGATCATGTACGGCTCGCTGAGCTCGATTCAGGAGAAGACGGGCGATGACCCGCTCAAGGTGTTCAAGAAGGCGGTCGAGAACGTCAAGCCCGCGCTCGAAGTGAAATCGCGCCGCGTCGGCGGATCGAACTATCAGGTGCCCGTCGAAGTGAACCCGAATCGGCGCCTGTCGCTGAGCATCCGGTGGCTGGTCGGCTACGCGCGCGAGCGCGGGGACGGCAAGACCATGACGGAGAAGCTCGCGAACGAGCTGATGGATGCGGCGAACCTTCGCGGCGGCGCCGTCAAGAAACGCGAAGACACGCACCGCATGGCGGAAGCGAACAAGGCGTTCGCGCACTACAGGTGGTAAATGCTGTGTCACTCACCAGTTTGCAGTCTCCGGTTCCCAGTAGAGGAACGAGAGAGCGGAACCGGTAACTGGCACCTGGCAACTGGTAATTAGCAATGCCTCGTCAAGTCGCACTGAACAAGACGCGCAACATCGGCATCATGGCGCACATCGATGCCGGCAAGACCACCACCACGGAACGGATCCTGTTCTACACGGGCATCACGTACAAGATTGGTGAAGTCCACGAGGGCACGGCCGTCATGGACTGGATGGAGCAGGAGCAGGAGCGCGGCATCACGATTACGTCCGCTGCGACGACGTGCTTCTGGCGCGAGCACCGGATCAACATCATCGACACGCCTGGCCATGTCGACTTCACCGCGGAAGTCGAGCGATCGCTGCGCGTGCTCGACGGCGCGGTCGCCGTGTTCGACTCGGTCGCCGGTGTCGAACCGCAGTCGGAAACGGTGTGGCGCCAGGCCGACAAGTACCGCGTGCCGCGCATCTGTTTCGTCAACAAGATGGATCGCGTCGGGGCCGACTTCAAGCGCACGTTCGAGCAGATCGTCTCGAAGCTCGGCGGCAACCCGGTCGCCATCCAGCTGCCCATCGGGTCGGAAGACAAGTTCATCGGCGTGGTCGACCTCGTTCGCATGAAGTCGATTACGTACAAGGATGAAACCATGGGCGCCGATTACATCGTCGGCGACATCCCCGCCGACATGGTGGAAGAGGCGAAGCATTACCGCGAGCAGCTGATCGAGAAAGTCAGCGAGGCCGACGACAAGATCCTCGAGAAGTACCTCCACGGCGAGGACATCACCGAAGAGGAGATCAAGGCCGCGCTGCGCAAGCGCGTCATCTCGTCGGTGCACACCCAGGGCGACAGTTCGGAGGCGGCGTTCGTGCCGGTCATCTGCGGGTCCGCGTTCAAGAACAAGGGCGTCCAGCCGCTGCTCGATGCGGTCGTGGACTTCCTGCCGTCCCCCGTCGAGATTCCGGCGATCAAGGGCTTCGATCCGAACAAGGGAGAGGACGTGATCGTCGAGCGGCCCGCATCGGACGATGCGCCGTTTGCCGCGCTGGCGTTCAAGATCATGACCGACCCGTTCGTCGGCCAGCTCACCTTCATCCGCGTGTATTCCGGCGTCCTGACCTCCGGGTCCTCGATCTACAACTCGACGAAGGGCAAGACCGAGCGAATCGGCCGTCTGCTCAAGATGCACGCGAACAAGCGCGAAGAGATCAAAGAGGTCTACGCGGGCGACATCGCCGCGGCCGTCGGCCTCAAGACGGTCTCGACGGGCGACACGATCTGCGACGACAAGAAGCCCGTCGTCCTCGAATCGATGGACTTTCCGGAGCCGGTCATTTCCCTCTCGATCGAGCCGAAGACGAAGGCCGACCAGGAGAAGCTCGGACAGGGGCTTGGAAAGCTCATGGCCGAGGACCCGACCTTCCGCGTCAAGACGGACCAGGCCACGGGCGAGGTCGTCATCGAAGGCATGGGCGAGCTGCACCTCGAGATCATCGTCGACCGCCTGAAGCGCGAATTCAACGTCGAGGCGAGCGTCGGACGTCCGCAGGTCGCCTACAAGGAGACGCTGACGCGTCCGGCCGACGGCGAGATGAAGTACGCGAAGCAGACGGGCGGCCGCGGTCAGTTCGGCCACGCCAAGATTCATCTGTATCCCGGCGAGCCGGGCAGCGGCTACGTGTTCGAGAACAAGATCACGGGCGGCTCGATTCCGAAGGAATACATCAAGCCGGTCGACGAAGGGATCAAGGAAGCGCTCACGCGCGGCGTCCTGGCGGGGTATCCGATCGACGACGTCCGGATCGAGCTGTACGACGGGTCGTACCACGAAGTCGACTCGTCGGAAATGGCGTTCAAGATTGCCGGATCGATGGCGTTCCAGGATGCGGCGAAGAAGGCCAAGCCGGTTCTGCTCGAGCCGATGATGCGCGTCGAGGTCGTGGTGCCGAAAGAGCACCTCGGCAGCGTGATGGGCGATCTCTCGAGCCGGCGCGGCCAGATCCAGTCGCAGGAGGATCGCGGCGGGACGACGATCGTCAACGCCCGCGTGCCGCTCTCGGAGATGTTCGGCTACGCGACGGACCTGCGGTCGAGTACCCAGGGCCGCGCGACATACTCGATGCACTTCGATCGGTACGAACAGGCACCCAGCAACGTCAGCGAAGAAGTCGTCGCGCGGGTGCAGGGGAAGACGACATAATTCCCAACGCCCAACTCCCAATTCCCAAATATTCACTCAGTTTGGGTGTTGGGCAGTCGGGACTGGCAAGTTCGGCAGTTTGGGAGGTTGGAAGGTCAGTTTGGGAATTTGAAGTTGAGTTTGGGAATTGGAAGTTGGGCGTTGGGAGTTGACAGGACTCGATAAACATGGCTTCACCATTCAGCGACAAGATCCGCATCAGGCTCAAGGCGTACGACAACCGGGTGCTGGATCAATCGACGACGGAGATCGTGGACACGGCGCGGCGCACCGGAGCGCAGCTCGCCGGGCCGATTCCGCTGCCGACCGAGAAGAACAAGTGGACCGTGCTCCGTTCGCCGCACGTGGACAAGAAGTCGCGCGAGCAGTTCGAACTGCGCACGCACAAGCGGCTGATCGACATCTTCGAGCCGACGCCGCAGACGGTGGACGCGTTGATGAAGCTGGATCTGCCCGCGGGCGTCGACGTCGAGATCAAGGCGTTCGGGAAGGAACATAAATAACTCCCAATTTCCAACTCCCAATTCCCGAGTTGATCAATTTGGGAATTGGGAGTTGGGAATTGGGAGTTGACGGAGCATAGGTGATGGTTACAGGAATCATCGGCCGCAAGGTGGGGATGACCCAGGTGTTCGCACAGGACGGCACTGTCACGCCCGCGACCGTCATTCAGGCCGGACCGTGCGTCGTGCTGCAGGCGAAGGGCGCGCAGACGGACGGCTACGAGGCCGTGCAGCTCGGGTTCGTCGAAGAGAAGCCCGCGAAGGTGAACAAGGCGATTGCCGGGCACTACAAGAAGGCCGGCAGCGTGCCGCCGACCCGCGTGCGCCGCGAGGTGAAGGTCGCAGCCGGCGGCGATGCCGTGAAGGCGGGCGATCAGGTGCTCGTGGGCGGCGTCTTCAAGGACGGCGAGCGCGTCGACGTCATCGGAATCAGCCGTGGCAAAGGGTTCCAGGGCGTCGTGAAGCGCCACAACTTCCGCGGCGGCGCGGCGACTCACGGCTCGATGTTCCATCGCGCGCCAGGGTCGATCGGCGCCTCGTCGTTCCCGTCGCGTGTCGTCAAGGGGATGCGCGCCGCGGGGCGCATGGGCGGCGACCGCGTGACGACGCGCAACCTGAAGGTCGTGCAGGTCGACGCCGACAACAACCTGCTGCTCGTCCGCGGTGCGGTTCCCGGCGCGCCAGGCACCTACATCATCGTGCGCAAGGCCGTGGCCGCGAAGCCCGAGCCGAAGCCCCAGGCCGAGAAGCCGGGCAAGACGACGGTGGCGAAGAAGGCGAAGAAGTAACAGCCCGAATCGTGAACCTCGAACCCTGAACCAAGAGCAGTCATGAAGATTGACGTTTACAACTCGAAGCGCGAGACCGTCGGGTCGGTCGACCTGAGTGACGACGTGTTCGGCGGGCGCGTGAAGACGGATCTCATCTGGGAGGCCGTGGTGCAGGAAAACGCGGCGGAGCGCCGCGGCACGCACGCCACGAAGAACCGTGCGCTCGTCAGCGGCTCCGGCAAGAAGCCGTGGCGGCAGAAGGGCACCGGCCGCGCCCGCGTCGGCGAGATCCGCAACCCGCTGTGGCGCAAGGGCGGCACGGTGTTCGGGCCGCAGCCGCGCAGCTACGAATACGAGCTGCCGCGCAAGGTGAAGCTGGGAGCGCTGCGCGCCGCGATCGCGCAGAAGGTGAAAGACGGCGCCGTGATGGTCGTCGACAAGCTCGAGGCAGGCGCCGAGCGCAAGACAAAGGAAACCGCGGCGATGTTCGAGACGCTCGGCGCGAAGGGCAAGACGCTCGTCATCGACGTGAAGCACGAGGACGGCTTCATGCGGACGGCGCGGAACCTCGCGGGCGTGCGCCTCGTCGTCAGCAGTCGCGTGACGGCGCGCGACGTCATCGACACGAACTTCGTGATCGTGACTCGCGAGGCGCTCGAGAAGTTGCAGGCGTCGCTCGGATAGCGGCCAGTCTCCGGTCTCGAGTTCCCAGCAGCGCGCTGGGAACGGCGAACCGGGACGCGGCGGCTGGTTACTGGAACTGGCAATTGGTCACTGATTACTGACATGAAGCTCACAGATGTCATCCGTCGTCCGCTGATTACGGAGAAGACGACGCTCCTGCGTGAAGACGGCCGCACGCTGGTCTTCGAGGTGGCGCCGGGCGCGACGAAAGTCGACGTGAAGCGCGCCGTCGAGAAGCTGCTCGGATCGAAGGTCGAGAGCGTGCGCACCGCGATCGCGCACGGCAAGATGAAGCGCCAGGGACGATTCGTCGGCCAGCGCTCCGACTGGAAAAAAGCGTACGTGAAATTGCGCGAAGGCGAAAAGGTGCCCGAGTTCCTGGAGGGCGCCTAGACAATGCCCAACGCCCAATTCCCAACTCCCAGAACAGTCACTACGTGGGAGCTGGCAGTTGGCCGTCGGGATTGTCACTGACGAGTTTTTTATGCCGATCCGAAAATACAACCCAACGTCTCCCGGCCGGCGCTTCCAGACGGTACAGGTGTTCGACGAGATCACCACGCAGGAACCGCACAAGCCGCTGGTGGAACCGCTGCGCAAGTCGGGCGGCCGCAACAATCACGGTGAATTGACGTCGTGGTGGCGCGGCGGCGGCCACAAGCGCAACTACCGCATCATCGACTTCAAGCGGGACAAACGCGAGATCCCGGCGAAGGTCTCGACGATCGAGTACGACCCGAACCGTTCGGCGCGGATCGCGCTGCTGACGTATGCGGACGGCGAGAAGCGGTACATCCTGCAGCCACTCGGCCTGAAAGTCGGCGACACGATCATCGCAGGAGAGAACGTCGACATTCTGCCGGGGAACGCGCTGCCGCTGAAGAACATTCCGCTCGGCACGCTCGTGCACAACGTGGAGCTGCGCCCGGGACGCGGCGGCCAGATCGCACGGAGCGCGGGCTCGGGCGTGCAGCTCGTCGCGAAGGAAGGACAGTACGCCTCCGTCAAGATGCCGTCGGGCGAGATCCGGAAGGTCAACGTGGAGTGCATCGCAACCGTCGGCCAGGTCGGCAACGTCGATCACGAGAACGTGTCGATCGGCAAGGCGGGGCGGAGTCGGTGGCTCGGGAAGCGTCCGCACGTGCGCGGCGTCGCGATGAACCCGGTCGATCACCCGCTGGGCGGCGGTGAAGGCAAGACCTCCGGCGGCCGTCATCCCGTCACACCCTGGGGCGTGCCGACCAAGGGCTACAAGACGCGGAACCGGAAGTCGACCGACCGCTTCATCGTGACCCGGAGGCCGAAGTAAACGGTCTTCAGCTGCCCGTCAGCCGTTTCCGGTCGTCGAGATCGACGCTGGACGCTGACCACTTGCGGCAGCTGGGAACTGGAAACTGGTTACTGGTAACTGACATGAGCAGATCACTGAAAAAGGGTCCCTTCGTCGACGTCCCGCTCCTCGAGAAGGTCGAGGTGATGAACCGCGCGAATGAGAAGAAGGTCATCAAGACCTGGTCGCGGCGGTCCACGGTGGTGCCCGAGATGGTGGGGCACACGATCGCGGTGCACAACGGCAAGAAGTTCATCCCGGTGTACGTGACCGAGAACATGGTCGGCCACAAGCTGGGCGAATTCGCTCCGACGCGCCACTTCAAGGGCCACACGACCAAGGCCGACAAGGCCGCCGCGGTCGCGCCGCCGGCGCCCGGCGCGCCCAAGGGAGGCGCGTAATGATCGAAGCCCACGCCACCGCACGGTTCGTCCGGACGTCCGCGCAGAAAGCCGGGCTCGTGATGGATCTGATCCGCGGACGCGACGTCAACCACGCGCTCGCGACGTTGAAGTTCGCGCGCAAGGGCGTCGCGCGGGACATCGAAAAGGTGCTCCGGTCGGCGATTGCGAACGCGCAGAACAAGGAAGGCTTCGGCGGCGACGTCGACCGGCTGTTCATCGCGTCGTGCTACGCGAACCAGGGTCCGTCGCAGAAGCGCATACGCCCCGCGCCGATGGGACGCGCGTTCCGCGTCGTGAAGCGGACGACGCATCTCACGGTGCGCGTGGCCGAACGGCCCGCCCCCGTGTCCGTCTCTGCTCCGGCGGACAAGCCGAAGGGGAGCCGTCCGAAACGCGCGGGCGCGGCACCGCGGAGCGCGGGCGCGGCACCAAAGAAGAAGAGCGAGACGCGCGCGACGCGCGCGACCGCATAGCTGGAAACCGGCCACTGGCGACTGGAGACTGATTTCTAATGGGTCAGAAAGTTCATCCGCATGGATTCCGGCTCGGGTTCAACAAGACCTGGCGTTCGCGGTGGTTCGCCGACAAGGATTACTCGAAGCTGCTGCACGAGGATCTGAAGCTGCGCGACACCTTGAAAGCGCGGTTCGCCCACGCGGGCGTCTCGAAGATCGAGATCGAGCGCGCGGCCAACAAGCTGAAGATCGACATCTACACGTCCCGTCCGGGCATCATCATCGGACGCAAGGGCACCGAAGTCGACAAACTGAAGCAGGAAATCCAGAAGCGGACGAACCGCGAGGTCTTCATCAACATCCAGGAGATCCAGAAGCCGGAGCTGGATGCGCAGCTCATCGCCGAATCGGTGGCGATGCAGCTCGAAAAGCGCGTGGCGTTCCGCCGCGCGATGCGGAAGGCGGTCGAGTCGGCGCTTCGCTTCGGCGCCCGCGGGATCAAGGTCCGCGTGTCGGGACGGCTGAACGGCGCGGAGATCGCGCGGTCCGAGTGGTATCTGCACGGACAGTTGCCGCTCCAGACGCTGCGCGCGGACATCGACTACGGCTTCGCGCAGGCCTTCACGACGTATGGAGCCATCGGCGTGAAGGTGTGGCTGTACAAGGGAGAAAGACTCGCTCCCCGCATCGGCCGCGAGGAAGATTACAGGACACCTCGCCGCGCGGCGGGAGCTCGGGGGTGACTTCCAAAACTCCCAACTCCCAACTCCCAACTCCCAATTCCCAATTCTCAACTTGATTGATTTGGGGATTGGGAGTTGGGAGTTGGGAATTGGGAGTTGACAGCGTAAGGAACTCGTTATGTTGATGCCGAAGAAGGTCAAGTACCGGAAACAGCAGCGCGGCAGGATGGCGGGCAAGGCCTGGAGGGGATCGGATGTCTCCTTCGGGAACTACGGCCTGAAGGCCCTCGAACCGTGCTGGCTGACGGACCGGCAGATTGAGGCGGCGCGCGTCGCGATGACCCGTTTCATCAAGCGCGGCGGCAAGATCTGGGTCCGTGTGTTTCCGGACAAACCGATTACGAAGAAGCCGCAGGAAACCCGAATGGGCAAGGGCAAGGGCGCGCCCGAACAGTGGGTCTGCGTCGTCCGTCCCGGACGGATCCTGTTCGAGATGGAGGGCGTGAGCGTCACCGACGCGCGCGAAGCGATGCGGCTGGCGGCAGCGAAGCTGCCCATCAAGACCAGGTTCGCCACACGGTTCGCGGAGGAGCAGGCGTCATGAAGATCGGAGAATGCCGCGACCTCGGGGTCGACGAGCTGAAGCAGCGCGAGAAAGACCTCGACGACCAGGTGTTCCGGCTGCGGATCCAGAAGTCGATGGGACAGGTCGAGTCGGCGTACAAGCTCAGGGGCGTCCGCCGCGATCTCGCCCGCGTGAAGACAGTGCTCCGCGAGAAGGAGTCGGCGTAATGGCCACAAAGGCAATCGTCACCGGCGTCGTCGTCAGCGACAAGATGGACAAGACCGTGAAGGTCGCGATCGAGCGCCAGGTGCGCGACGAGTTGTACGGCAAGACCCAGCGCCGCACGTCCACGTTCCTGGCGCACGACGAGAAGAACGAGGCGAAGGTCGGCGACAAGGTGGCGATCACCGAAACGCGTCCGCTCAGCCGCCGCAAGCGATGGACGGTGACGTCCATCGTCGAGAAGGCGAAGGAGCTCTAGGGATTACGGGCTGCTGACGGCATGCGGGCTTTTGCCGTTCGGCAGCGTGATCCGGGAGAACAACGATGATTCAGATGCGTTCCATCCTCGACGTCGCGGACAACTCCGGCGCGAGAAAGATTGCCGTGATCAATCCGATCGGCGGCTCGACGGGCCGGTACGCGCGGCTGGGCGACATCGTCACGGCGTCGGTGAAGGAAGCGACGCCCGAGTCGAATGTGAAGAAGGGCAGCGTGGTGAAGGCCGTCATCGTGCGGACGCGCAAGGAGCAGCGGCGCAAGGATGGCAGCTACATCCGCTTCGACCGCAACGCCGCCGTGCTCGTGAACGATCAGGGAGAGCCGATCGGCACGCGCGTGTTCGGGCCGGTGGCCCGCGAGCTCAGGGAACGACGGTTCATGAAGATTATTTCGCTCGCGCCTGAAGTGCTCTAGGACGAGAGCGGTAACGGACATGTCTAGATTGCAGACTCCAGTTCGCCGGAACGACAACGTGCTCGTCACGACCGGCAAGGATCGCGGGAAGCGCGGGCGCGTGCTCAAGGTACTGCCCGAGAAGAACCGCGTGATCGTCGAAGGCGTGAATATGATCAAGCGCCACACGAAGCCGAACCCGGGCCGGCAGATCCAGGGCGGCGTCGTAGAGCGCGAAGCCCCGCTGCACGCGTCGAACGTGCAGATCGTCTGCCCGGAGTGCGGCAAGCCGACGAGGCTCGGCCGCCGGATCCTCGGGGACGGCCGGAAAGTGCGCATCTGCCGCAAGTGCGAGGGAGTGATAGACAAATGAGCCGCCTGAAGAACCGTTACACGACGGACGTCGTGCCGGCGCTCAAGAAAGAGTTCGGCTACAAGAACGTCATGGCGATCCCCCGCATCGAGAAGGTGGTCGTCAACATGGGCCTCGGCGACGCGACCCAGAACGCCAAGATCGTCGACACCGGCGCCGACGAACTCGCGCGGGTCACGGGTCAGAAGCCGGTCGTCACGCGAGCCAAGAAGTCGATCGCGCAGTTCAAGGTGCGCAAGGGCATGCCGATTGGCACGATGGTGACGCTCCGTGGCGAGCGCATGTGGGAGTTCCTCGATCGCCTCATGGCGGTGGCGCTCCCGCGCGTCCGCGACTTCCGCGGCGTGTCGCCGCGCGGCTTCGACGGGCGGGGGAACTACACGCTCGGCCTGAAGGACCAGTTATTGTTTCCGGAAATCGATTACATGAAGGTCGACAAGGCGCGCGGGATGAACATCTCCGTCGTGACGACCGCCAGGACCGACGAAGAGTCGCGCAAGCTGCTCCAGTTGCTTGGAATGCCGTTCAGGGCGTCGTAGCGCAGAGACGTAGCGCAGGCCGTCGGGCCTGCCGATGAGGACGAATGGCCACTACCGCAAAGATCGCCAAGGAAATGAAGTCGCCGAAGTACAAGGTCCGGCTGCGCAACCGCTGCCGTCGCTGCGGGCGTCCCCGCGCGTACATGCGCAAGTTCGCCTTGTGCCGCCTCTGCTTCCGCCAGCTCGCGCTGGAGGGAGACGTGGCGGGCGTGACCAAAAGCAGCTGGTAACAGGGCGCACGGAGCATCGAGCCCGAGCACTGACAAGGTTCAAGATTTATGACTGATCCCATCGCAGACATGCTGTCGCGCATCCGGAATGCGACCCAGTCGCGGCACCCCCGCGTGGACATGCCCTCGTCGCGGCTCAAGGTCGAGATCGCGAAGATCCTCGAAGCCGAGGGCTACATCCTGGGCTTCAAGGTGATCGAGCCGCAGAACGGGCAGCCGCCGCAATCGTCGCTTCGCCTCTTCCTCAAGTACGGACCGCGCGGCGAGCGCGTCATCAGCGGCCTCGAGCGCGTCAGCCGTCCCGGCCGCCGGGTCTACTTCGGGAGCGACGATGTGCCGGCGGTGCTGGCCGGCCTGGGCACGAGCATCCTGACGACTTCGCGCGGCGTGATGACCGGGCGCGAGGCGCAGAAGGCCGGTGTCGGCGGCGAAGTCCTCTGTAACGTATGGTGAACACAGTTGCCGGTTTCCAGGCTCCAGTCACCGTGCTGCTGACTGGCGACCGACGGAAACAGGCGGTGGCAACTGGAAACTGGTGATAGACGATGTCACGTATTGGAAAAAAGTCAATTGCCGTCCCCAAGGGCGTGAAAGTCGACGTCAAGCCCGGCTCCGTCGACGTGCAGGGGCCGAAGGGCAAACTGACGCAGGCGCTCCCGGCGGGCATCGGGTTTGAGCTGAACGGCGACCAGCTGCAGGCGAAGACGCTCCGCGAGGACCCCGAACTGGGCAAGTTCCATGGCCTCGCCCGCAGTCTCGTCGCGAACGCCGTCCGCGGCGTGACCGAAGGCTACAAGAAAGAGCTGGACATCGTCGGCGTGGGGTATCGCGCCGAGGTGAAAGGCAAGCAGGTGCACTTCGCGCTGGGGTACTCGCACCCGGTCGTGTTCGACATCCCCACCGGCATCGAGGTCGCGATCGACAAGCAGACGCATGTCACCGTCACGGGGATTGATCGGCAGCTCGTCGGGCAGGTTGCGGCAAATATCCGCTCGCTGCGGAAGCCGGACCCGTACAAGCAGAAGGGTGTCCGCTACACAGGCGAGATATTGAAGAAGAAGGCCGGAAAGACGGGTGCGAAGTAGCCGGTTGGCCATGGCCAGGACCCGGCTCGAAAGAGACGGACGCGCAACCGGAAACTGCACACGCGTAACTGGTAACTGACTTATGAAGATCAAGACGACCAAGGATCGCCGCAAGCGGATTTCGCTGCGCCAGCGCAAACGGATCAACGGCACCGCTGAGCGGCCGCGGCTGCGGGTGTTCCGGAGCGTCGCGCACATCTACGCGCAAGTGATCGACGACATGACCGGCACGACGCTCGCGTCGGCTGCGAGCACCGAGCCGGCGCTGAAGTCGGTCTTCGAGGGAAGTACGCGCGGCGGCAACGTCACCGGCGCGAAGGCGCTCGGCAAGACGATCGCCGAGCGGCTCAAGGACAAGGGGATCACCCGCGTGGTGTTCGACCGCGGCGGCTACCTGTATCACGGGCGGATCAAGGCGGTCGCGGATGCGGCACGAGAGGCCGGCCTGGAATTCTGATACCGGCAGTTGCCACTTCCCAGTTGCCAGCGGCCAGTAGAACGACTGGATGGAAACTGAGGCTGAAGCGACTGGAAACTGGAAACTGAAAACTGGACACTGACATGATCGAATCTCGCGAAAAGATTGACGCGTCGCAGCTGGATCTGAAGGACACGGTGGTCAACATCAGCCGCGTGACGAAGGTCGTCAAAGGCGGCAAGAACCTGAGCTTCAGCGCGCTCGTCGTCATCGGCGACGGCCACGGCGTCGTCGGCTTCGGCGTGGGCAAGGCGAAGGAAGTCCCGTCGGCGATCAAGAAGGGCATCGAGGCGGCCAAGAAGTCGCTCATCAAGGTGCCGCTGAAGGGAACCACGGTCCCGCACCCGGTGCTCGGACGGTTCGGCGCGGGCCAGGTGCTCCTGAAGCCGGCGCCCGACGGGACGGGCATCATCGCGGGCGGCGCGGTGCGCGCGGTCGTCGAATCCGCGGGCATTCAGAACGTGCTCACGAAGTCGATCGGGTCGGCGAATCCGCACAACGTCGTTCGCGCGACGTTCGCGGGACTCCTCGGACTGAAGGATCCCCGTGCCGTGCTGAAGCTGCGCGGCCGCGACGAGGAAGAGCACCCGGCGGGCGTCTAACGAAGACAGAAGACGGAAACGGCAATGGCTGAAAAGACTGTCAAGATTACGCTTCGGAAGAGTTCCATCGGGTTCGACAAGAAGCAGAAGCTCGTCGTGCAGGGACTCGGACTCCGGCGGATCGGCTACACCGTCGAGCTCCCTGACACGCCCGCGACGCGCGGGATGATTCTGAAGGTTCGGCATCTGGTGGAAGTGACGGAGTAGCGATGGACCTCTCAAATCTGCGCCCGCCGAAGGGCGCAAAGCATTCGAAGAAGCGCGTCGGCCGCGGGCAGGGCTCCGGGCAGGGGGCGCAGGCGGGCCGCGGCCACAAGGGCGCGAAGTCGCGTTCGGGCTTCAAGCACAAGCGCGGGTTCGAGGGCGGCCAGATGCCGCTGCACCGCCGCGTGCCGAAGCGCGGATTCCACAACCTGTTCCGCGTCGAGTACGAGGTGGTGAATCTCGACACGATCGCGGAGCGGTTCGAGGCGGGTACGGAAGTGACGCCCGAACTCCTCCGCGAGCACGGCCTCGTCGGCCGCAGCGGAGCGGTGAAGGTCCTCGCACGCGGCGACATCGGGAAGGCGTTCACGGTGCGCGCGCACAAGTTCAGCGGCAAGGCCGCCGAGAAGATTGCAGCCGCCGGCGGCAAGGCGGAGGTGTTGGCGTAGCTCAGGTTGCGCGGAGCGTCGGTTCCGCGGATCGGGAATCAGATCATGCTGGCTGACAGTGTCAAGAACATCTTCGCCGTCAAGGACCTGCGGAACCGCGTCCTGTTCACGCTGGGTCTGCTGGCGGTGTATCGGATCGGCGGCCGCATCCCGACGCCGGGCGTGAACTCTCAGGCGCTCGCGGTGCTGGCCGAGCAGGCGCAGAACACGATGTTCGGCTTGTACGACATGTTCTCGGGCAAGAACCTGTCGCAGATGACGATCTTCGCGCTCGGCATCATGCCGTACATCAGCGCGTCGATCATCCTACAGCTGCTGACCGTCGTGTGGCCGTACCTCGAGCGTCTTTCGAAAGAAGGAGAGCTCGGCCGGCGCAAGATCACCCAGTACACGCGCTACGGGACGATTTTCCTCAGCATCGTGCAGTCGCTGGGCATCGCGATCTACCTAGAGCACCAGACGAACATCGCCGGCGGACTGCCGCTCGTCTATCACACGGGCTGGGGCTTCCGGTTCATGACCGTGCTGACGCTCACGACGGGCACGACGTTCATCATGTGGCTCGGCGAGCAGATTACCGAGCGCGGCATCGGGAACGGCATGTCCCTCATCATCTATGCGGGCATCGTCGTCAACTTCCCGCATGCAGTGCTGTCGACGGTCGACCAGTTGCGGACGGGCCAGATCGGCCTGATTTCGCTGGCGATTCTGCTGGTGGCGATGGCGCTCATCGTCGCGGCCATCGTGTTCGTCGAACGCGGTCACCGGCGCGTGACGGTGCAGTATGCGAAACGAGTCGTCGGCCGCCGGATGTACGGCGGTTCGAGCACCCATATTCCGCTGAAGGTGAACACCGGCGGCGTCATCCCGGTGATCTTCGCGTCGTCGATTCTGGCGTTCCCGATCACGATTCGCGGTATGGTCGCCGATGGGTCCTGGGCACAGCGCGCGATCGATCAGATTGGCTACGGGATGCCGCTGTACAACCTTTTGTACTTCGGCGGCATCATTTTCTTCTGCTACTTCTACACGGCGATCATCTTCAATCCGGATGACGTCGCCGAGAACATGCGGAAATACGGCGGGTTCATCCCGGGCATTCGTCCCGGCAAGCGGACCGCCGAGTACATCGACACGATCCTGACGCGCATCACGCTGGTCGGGGCGATTTACCTGGGCATCATCGCGCTCCTGCCGCAGTTCCTGATGAGCGGCTTCAAGGTCGCGCCGATTCCGTTCATCGGTGAGCGGCTCGACGCCCTGCTTCCTACGTTCATCACGCAGGGTATGGGGGTGCAGTTTCTGTTCGGGGGCACGTCGCTGCTGATCGTCGTCGGTGTGGCGATGGATACCGTGCAACAGGTAGAGTCGCAGCTCATCATGCGGCACTACGACGGGTTCATGAAGAAGACCCGTTTGCGCGGACGACGGGGTCAATAAATGACCCTCAACAGCGGGGCGGCGTTGAACGTCGTCATGCTCGGTCCTCCGGGTGCAGGGAAGGGTACGCAGGCCGAGCGGTTTGCGCGGCGTCACGGCGTGCCGAAGATTTCGACCGGCGACATCCTGCGCGAAGCAGTGACCGCCGAGACGGAACTCGGACGCGTCGCACGCGCCACGATGGACGCCGGTAATCTCGTCGGCGACGACGTGATGATCGGGATCGTCGAAGAGCGGCTGGCGCGGGCTGACGCGGGCCGCGGGTTCGTGCTCGATGGATTTCCGCGGACCGTCGTGCAGGCCTCGGCGCTCGATCGCATGATGAACGGCCGCGGCGTGCTCGTGGTCGTCGAGATCGTGGTGCCGGAGGACGTGCTCGTGCGGCGGCTCGCGGCGCGGCGGATCTGCTCGGTGTGTGGCGCAAACGCCCCGGTGGAGTGGACGACCGTGTGCGGTAAGTGCGGCGGAACGCTCGTGCAGCGAACCGACGACGGCGACGGAATCGTGCGGGAGCGTCTGAAGGTGTACCTCCGTGAGACGAAGCCGCTGGTGGATTACTACTCGGGACGGCCGTCGTTCCGGGCCGTCGACGGAAACCGTCCTCCGGACGTCGTGATGGCTGCGCTCGATTCGGCGATCTGCCAGGCTTCGCAAATCACGACGAGGGGAGCGGGGGCGTGATCGTCTGCAAGTCGCCGGCGGAGATCGAGAAGATGCGGGCCGCCAACCAGCTGGTCGCGCGGATCCTCGAGGAACTCGCGGCGATGGTACAGCCAGGCATCACCACGGCGGAACTCGATGCCGAAGCGGAATCGCGCGTCCGGGCTGCGGGCGCCGAACCGGCGTTCAAGGGTTACCGCGGGTATCCGGCGACGCTGTGCGCGTCGGTGAACGAGCAGGTCGTGCACGGGATCCCGAACGGCCGCGGACTCGTATCGGGCGACATCATTTCGCTCGACATGGGCGTGAAGCTGAACGGGTACTACGGCGATTCGGCGGTGACCGTGCCGGTGGGGACGGTGTCGGACGACGTCAGGAAGCTGCTGCGGGTGACCGAGGAAGCGCTCGAGCGCGGGATCGCACAGGTTCGCATCGGCGGCCGGATTTCGGACATCGGTCATGCGATTCAGCTCCACGTGGAGACGAACGGTCTGTCGGTCGTCCGCGAGTTCGTGGGGCACGGCATCGGAGCGTCGCTGCACGAGGAGCCGCAGATTGCGAACTACGGCGATGCGAACCGCGGTCCGCGGATGGCAGAGGGGATGACGTTCGCCATCGAGCCCATGGTGAACATGGGGCGGCCGGCGGTGCGGGTGCTCGCCGATGGCTGGACGGCGGTGACGCGGGACGGCAGCTTGTCGGCTCACTTCGAGCACACGGTTGCGGTGACGAAGACGGGCCCAGAGATTTTGACGCTGCGGCCGGTCGCGGCGCGGTAGTGCGGCGGATGGCATGTTGGAGGCCGTCGGGATCGTGCGTGAGTCGCTCCCTTACGGTCAATATCGGGTGGAGATCGACGGACCTCGGCAGATTACGGCGCACGTGCCGAGCGGGCCCGGCCGCAATTTCATCCGGGTGCTGATTGGGGATCGGGTGAAGCTGGAGCTGAGCCCCAGAGACGTGACGCGGGGAAGGATCGTCGAAAAGCTATGAAGGTACGGGCATCGGTGAAACGGATTTGCGACAAATGCAAGATCATCCGCCGCGGCGGCGTCGTGCGCGTGATCTGCCCCAACCAGAAGCACAAGCAACGACAGGGATAGGAACCAGTAGCCTCTGTCCAGTTGCGGTGGCCAGGACGGACAACCTGGAACCTGGAGACTGGAAACTGAAAACTGGTGACTGGGAGCTGAGTTTTTATGGCACGTATTGCTGGAGTGGATCTGCCGCGCACGAAGCGCGTCGAGGTTGGCCTGACCTACATCTACGGGATCGGCCGGAAGCGTTCGACGGACATCCTCACGGAAGCCGGCGTGAGCCCCGACGTCCGGGTCAAGGACCTGTCGGAGGACGACGTCCGCAAGATCAGCCGTGTCATAGAGGAGCAGGGCCGCGTGGAAGGAGACCTCCGGAAGGAAGTCTCGATGAACATCAAGCGGCTGATGGAAATCGGGAGCTGGCGCGGCATGCGCCACCGCCGCAACCTGCCGGTTCGCGGACAGCGCACGCGCACGAACGCGCGCACGCGCAAGGGACCGCGTAAGGGCGCGGTCGCGAAGAAGAAAACCGTGTAAGTCTCCAGGAGCCAGCGTCCACTTTCCGGTAAGTTCCGGAAGCTGTGACTGACCCTGGCAGACTGGATACTGGAAACTGACTTTCTTATGGCGAAAAACGACGCAGTCGATCCGACAACTGGCACCGAAGGCGGAAAAAAGTCCGCGGGACGTCCGGTCAAGAAGAAGACGTTCAAGAAGCGTGGCGAGAAGCGCATCGTCCATCACGGGCTGGCGCACATCCACGCCTCCTTCAACAACACGACGGTGACGATCACCGATCCCGAAGGGAACGTGGTGGCCTGGTCGAGCGCCGGCGGGATCGGCTTCAAGGGGTCCCGCAAGGGCACGCCGTTCGCCGCGACGCAGGCGGCGATCGCCGCGGGCAACGCCGCCAAGGCGTTCGGGATGCGCACCCTGGAAGTTCGCGTGAAGGGTCCCGGCGCTGGACGCGAGTCGGCGATCCGCGCGCTGCAGACCATCGGCCTCGACGTGAAGTCGATCCGTGACGTCACGCCGATTCCCCATAACGGTTGTAGACCGCCGAAGCGGCGTCGGGTCTGACAATTAACAAGAGGCAGCATTAATGGCACGTTACATCGGACCTGTTTGCCGGTTGTGCCGGCGCGAGGGCATGAAGCTCTTCCTGAAGGGAGAGCGCTGTTACACGGAGAAGTGCGCGATCGAGAAGCGCAACCTGCCGCCGGGGCAGCACGGGAAACTGCGGAAAGCCAAGCTGGTCGGCTACGGGCTTCAGCTGCGCGAGAAGCAGAAGGTGAAGCGCATTTACGGAGTGCTGGAAAACCAGTTCCGCCGGTACTTCGAGGTCGCCGAGCGCACCCGGGGCATCACCGGTGAAACGCTCCTCCAGCTGCTCGAGCGGCGGCTCGACAACGTGATCTACAGGCTCGGGCTTTCGACGTCGCGCGCGCAGGCGCGGCAGCTCGTGCGTCATGGGCACTTCACGGTGAACGGCCGCAAGGTCGACATCCCGTCCTATTCGGTGAAGGCGGGTGATGTGATCGGCGTCCGCGGCACCAGCGCGCAGAATCCCGCGATTCAGCACGCGATGGAGGAAGTCAAGGGACGCGGCGTGCCCGAGTGGCTGTCGTTCGACGCAGGCTCGATGACGGGCCGCATCGCGTCGCTTCCGACGCGCGCGCAGATCAACCTGCCGGTACAGGAACAACTGATAGTCGAGTTGTACTCGAAATAACTCCCAACTCCCAATTCCCAATTCCCAAATTTGTCTTGGTTTTGGGTGTTGGGAATTGGGCGTTAGATTAGCTCGCCGCCCGCAGCCGTTCCGGATCTGGGGTGGGAGGCGGTGAGCGAAACGCCAGGTCCGGCGGCTGTCCAATGATGGACAGGTGATTGAAAGGAACAGCAAGAATGCTCTGGAAAGGTTTTCAGCGGCCCAAGCGGCTGGAGTTCGAGCGGGATACCCTGACGGATCGATTCGGCCGCTTTTACGCGCAGCCGTTCGAGCGGGGATTCGGGACGACGGTGGGGAACGCGCTGCGGCGCGTGCTGCTCTCGTCGATCGAAGGCGCAGCGGTGACTGCCGTCAAGATCGACGGTGTGCTGCACGAGTTCTCGCCCATTCCGGGCGTTGTGGAGGATGCGACCGACATCATCCTCAACCTGAAGCAGATCCCGCTCAAGATGCACGTCGACACGACGAAGACGCTCTACGTTCGGGTCGACAAGGCCGGCGAAGTGCGGGCACGCGACATCGAGGCGGACGCCGATATCGAGATCCTCGAGCCCGACGCGCACATCGCGACGGTAGCCGAGCACGGCAAGCTGCACATGGAACTGCGCGTGAAGCGCGGCCGCGGGTACGTGTCGGCGGACAAGAACTTCGACGAGGATCTCGGCATCGGCTGGATCCCGGTCGACTCCGTCCATTCACCGATCAAGAAGGTCAACTATCTCGTCGAGGCGGCCCGTATCGGCCAGAACACCGACTACGACAAGCTGACCGTCGACGTCTGGACGAACGGATCGGTCACGCCGCGCGACGCCGTGTCGCTCTCGGCGAAGCTGATTCGCGATCACCTGAACATCTTCATCAATCTCGAAGATGCGGCTGAAACGCAGGCAGAAGGCGGCGGGGAACAGCCCGGCGCGGCGAGCAACGAGAACCTCGACAAGAGCGTCGAGGAACTTGAGCTGTCCGTGCGCTCGTACAACTGCCTGAAGAACGCCAACATCCGCACGATCCGCGAGCTGGTGCAGAAGACCGAAGGCGAGATGCTGAAGACGAAGAACTTCGGCCGGAAGTCGCTGAACGAGATCAAGGAGATTCTCGGCAGCATGGGGCTGAGCCTCGGCATGCGTCTCGATCAGCCGGCGGCCCAGTCGCAGGAATAGCAAATCGATGATCGATGGACGACAGGCGTTGAGCGGGGCTCTCGAGCCATCGCCTGTCGCCCATCGAATATCGGCAAGGATTCAGAGACCATGCGACACCGAGTAGGACATCGAAAACTGGGCCGCGTGACGGAGCACCGCCTGGCGCTGCTCCGCAATCAGGCCGAGGCGCTCATCCGCCACGAGCACATCGAGACGACGATGCCGAAGGCGAAGGAGCTGCGGCCGTTCGTCGAGCGCATCATCACCATCGCGAAGCGCGGCATCGCGGGTGGCGAGGCGACCGGACGGACGCTCCACGCGCGCCGGCTCGTGCTGCAGGAGATTCAGAACCGCGAGGTCGTGTCGAAGTTGTTCGACACGATTGCGCCGCGGTTCGAAGCCCGGGCCGGAGGCTACACGCGCATCCTGCGGATGGGATACCGCCGCGGCGACAGCGCGGAGGTGGCGCGCATCGAGCTGGTCGGCTCCGAATACGATCCCAACGCGGAGGCTGCCGCCAGGGGTGAGGGCGAAGCCGAAGAACAGAAGCCGAAGGGCGTGGGCGGCCGTCTCCGCGCTGCTGCCCAGCGTCTCCGCAAGCCGAAGCCCGCAGCCGAGGGTGAAGCCGCTGAGACCGACGCCGCGACAAAATCCAAGTCGTCCCGGCCGAAGCCGGAACGCGGAAAAGGGAAGGCAGATACGCGGGGCAAGGGAGCGAAGACGAGCACGCCGAGGAAGAGCGGAGGGGCGTAGTTAACTCCCAACTCCCAACTCCCAAAATCTCAAAAGCGACGGCCGGGGCCACGATGGAGTGCCCGGCCGTTTGTTTTTGAATCCGACGTCTCGAGTCGTTGGATCCGGAGCTGACGCGGTCCAGCGTTCCTAGACTTCTTCGGTCGCCTCCGCCCCGCGTTCGGCCTTCGATGCCGCGATGATCTTCGCGTGGAGATGCTGCGGCACTTCCTCGTAGTGCGAGAACTCCATGTGATACGAACCGCGCCCGCCTGTCGCCGACGTCAGATGCTGCTCGTAGGTCAGCATCTCCGACATCGGGACCTTCGCGCGGATGATCGTCGAGGTTCCGCGGGTGTCCATGCCGCCGATCCGTCCCCGGCGGCTGTTCAGATCTCCCATGAGATCGCCCGCGTAGTCGCTCGGCGCGTAGACCTCGACGTTCATCACCGGCTCGAGCAGCGTCGCGTGCGCCCGCGCCATGCCGTCCTTGAACGCCAGGGATCCGGCCATCTTGAACGACATTTCGCTCGAATCGACCGCGTGGTAGGAGCCGTCGAACACCGTCGCGCGGAAATCCACCATCGGATAGCCCGCCAGGAACCCGCGCATCCGCGAATCCTGGATTCCTTTCTCGATCGCCGGCACGAACTGGCGGGGGATGGCGCCGCCGAAAATGTCGTTGGCGAACTCGAAGTCGCTGCCGGGCGGCAGCGGCTCGAACCGGACCTTGCAGTCGCCGAACTGACCGTGGCCGCCGGTCTGCTTCTTGTGGCGGCCGTGCGCCTCGACCGCGGACTTGATCGTTTCGCGGTACGGGATGCGCGGCAGCTTCAGCATCACTTCCACGCCGAAGCGGCGCTTCAGCTTCGCCACCGTAACCTCGATGTGCGACTGCCCCTGGCCCGCGAGCAGCAGCTCCTTCGTCTGCGCATCGCGCGTGTAGTTGATCGTGGGATCTTCCTCCTGAAGCCGATGCAGCGCCGTGCTGATCTTTTCCTCGTCTCCGCGGCTCTTCGGCTCGATGGCGTACGAGATCACCGGTTCCGGGAACGTGATCGGCGGCACGTTGAAGGGGGAGCTCTTGTCCGCGATGACGTCGCTCGTCTGCGTTTCCTTCAGCTTCGCGACAGCGCCGATATCGCCGGCTTTGACCTCCGGCACGTTCGTCTGCGTTTTCCCCTGCAGCAGGACGACGTGGCCGAGACGCTCGGGCGTCTCGCGCGTGATGTTCTGCATCGTGGAGTCCGCCTTCACTGAGCCCGACAGCACGCGAAACATCGTGATGCGTCCCGCAAACGGGTCCGCGACGGTCTTCCAGACGAACGCTGACGCTGGTCCGCCATCAACGGTGCGGATCTCGACCTCGTCGCCCGTCTGTGTTTTCGCTTTCAGCGGCCGGTCGAGCGGCGACGGCACGTAGGTGACGATCGCGTCGAGCAGCGGCTGCATGCCGATGTTCGACGCGGCCGAGGTGCAATAGAGCGGAAAGATCCGCGCCGAGGCGACGCCGCGCTTCAACCCCGCGCCGAGTTCGTCCTGCGTCAGCGTCCCCGCGTCGAAGAATTTCTCCATCAGCGCGTCGTCCGCTTCGGCGACCATCTCGATGAGGGCTTCCCGCGCGGTGTCCGCGGCGGACTGAAGCTCCGGCGGAATCGCCCCCTCCGACGCCTTGCCGTCTGCGAAGGTCCACGCCTTCATGCTGACGAGATCGACGACGCCTTTGAACGTCTTCTCTTCGCCAATCGGCAGCTGGACGGGGACGACGGTGCGTCCGAAGACGGTCCGCAGCGACTCGAGCGAGCGGTCCAGACTCGAACGTTCGCGGTCGAGCCGATTCAGCACGACGAGGCGCGGCACGCTCAGGTCCGATGCGACTTCCCAGACTTTCTCTGTCGAGACTTCCACGCCCGACACGGCGTCGACCACGACGAGGGCGGCGTCGGCAACGCGAAGCGCCGCGCGCGCGTCGCTCAGGAAGTTCGCCATGCCCGGCGTGTCTATGAAATTGATTTTGTGCTTGTTCCACTCCGCATGCGCGAGAGCCGCGGAGAGCGTGTGCTTGCGGGCGATCTCTTCTTCGTCGTAATCGGTAACGGTGGTCCCGTCGTCCACGCGCCCGAGGCGATTCACCGCGCCCGCTGCGAAGAGCAGCGTCGAGACGAGCTGGGTCTTGCCGGATCCGGAGTGGCCGACGAGCGCCACGTTCCGGATGCTTTGAGCGTCGTAAACCTTCATAGGCGGGTACCCTCCGCACTGCCGGTGTCAGTCACCAGCCGCCAGTTTCCAGTTGCGAGGCGCCAGTCGAGCCAGCAACAGCGCGTGCCCAACTCCCTGCGGCCATCCTATTGCGGCGCAGCACGGGGATCAAGTTGGCGGAACTGGCGCTGGAAGCCGGCCGCAGGCGAACAGCCGACTATTCGTAGCGCAGCGCTTCGATGGGATCCAGCCGCGCCGCCTTGAAGGCGGGGAAGAGGCCGAAGAAGATGCCGACGCTCGCGGAGAAGCCGATCCCGATCGCGAAGGACCACCACGGCAGCGACACCGGGAATCCGGACAGCCAGTGCACGGCGAGCCCGATGGAGCTGCCAAGGATGATGCCGATGATGCCGCCGGCCGACGTGAGGAATACCGCTTCGACGAGGAACTGCCAGAGAATCTCCCGCCGGCGTGCGCCGAGCGCCTTGCGGACGCCGATCTCGCGCGTCCGCTCGGTGACGGAGATCATCATGATCGCCATGACGCCAATCCCCCCCACCATGAGCGCGATCGACGAAATCACGACGAGCGCGAGGAACGTCGCCTGGCTGACCTGATCCCACACCTTCAGCGCGGCATCCTGCGTCACGAGATCGAAGTCGTCGGCTTCGTCGAGCTTCAGGTTGTGGCGGATGCGTATGATCGTCTCGACCTCTCGCATCGTCGTGTCGCGATCGACGTCGCCTCGCGGCAGGATCGCGAGCATCGCGGTCCGGAAGACGGCCGGGTTGAAGCTGTTCGCCGATACCTTCGCAGAACCCTTGAGGATCTTCCCGTAGATCTTCATGTGCGTGCTGTAGGGGATGATCGCGAAGTCGTCCACGCCCTGCGCGAGCCCGCCCGCATTCGGCCGTTTTCCCAGCGCGCCGATGACCGTGAACTCCTCGGAACCGATCCGGACGTGCTTGCCGATCGGATCGGTGTTGGGAAACAGCGAGATTCGTGGCGTGTTTCCCAGCACGACGACGTTGCGGCGGTGGTCGATTTCCGCCGGAATGAACAGCCTCCCGAGCTCCACCTTCGCGAAATTGACGGAGGCGAAGTTCTCCGTCGCGCCGATGATGCCGAGCTGGGTCGTCCGCTCGTGTCCGTAGTACATGCGCGACCGCGAGTTGCCCATCGCGCCGACCCAGACGTCGACGGTTGCGCACGACTGGCACTCGCGCGCGACCGCGTCCGCGTCGTCCGGGGTGAGGTTCGGCCGTCGCGCAACTTCGAGAAAGCTCTTGCCGGACGCGAAGCTCAGGCCGCTGAACTTCTGGACGAAAATGACGTTGGCTCCGAGCTCGCGGATGGAATCGCGCAGCGACTGGTCGAAGCCGCGGATGAGCGACGTCATCCCGACGATTGACGTGATGCCGATGACGACGCCCAGCACTGTCAGCGCCGAGCGCATCTTGCTCGTCCGTAGCGTGTCGAGCGACATCACCACGATTTCCGACAGCAGTCCGGTCCGCACGCCAGCCATGATTACTCGCGCCTCAGAGCTTCGATCGGATCCAGCCGCGCCGCCCGCATGGCCGGGTACAAACCGAAGAAGAGCCCGACGACCGCCGTGATTCCGAGGCCGATCGCCACGGACCACACCTGGACCGACGCGGGAAGCGGCGAGACCTTGCTGATGATCACCGCGGCGCCGAACCCGAGCAGCGTGCCGACGAATCCGCCGAACGTCGACAGCGTCACCGACTCGGTCAGGATCTGCCAGATGATGTCGCGCCGCCGCGCGCCGAGCGCCTTGCGCAGCCCGATCTCGCGCGTCCGCTCGCTGACGACCATCAGCATGATGTTCATGATCACGATCCCGCCGACAACGAGCGACAGCGCGACCACGCCGATCAGGACGGCGAAGATGCCGTTCGTGGCGGAGTGATAGAGGTCGAGCAGCGATCCGGCGGTGAAGATGCCGAAGTTGTCGGGGTCCTTCGGACGCAGCTTGCGATCGATTCGCAGCGCCACCGTCGCGTCGTCCATCGCGGCGTTCAGGGCGTCGGGGGTGCGCGGCTTGACGATCAGCTGCAGGTTCATGCGTGCGCCGAACATCTTCTCGTAGCTGGGAAGCGGGATGATGGCGAAGTTGTCCTGCGACGAACCGAACACGGAGCCCTTCTTCTCGCTGACGCCGATCACGCGGAAGTGCTGCTCGCCCAGCTTGATCGTCTTGTCGAGCGGATCGCTCGGGCCGAACAGCTTGTCGGCGACGTCCCACCCCAGTACGGTGACCGGCCGATCCGTTTCGATCTCGACTGGATTGATCAGCCGTCCTCGCTCGGCATTGAAGGTGTCGAAGTACACGTAGTCGCGCGACACGCCCTGCACCTGCACGCCGTCGACCTGCTGCGAGCCGTAGAACGCGCTTGCGCCCGCGTTCGCCTGGGCCGCGACGGCTCCGATGTTGGTACTGTACTTGCGGACCGCGTCCGCTTCATTGAGCTTGATGAGCGGATTGTTCCGGACGCGATCCTCGTCCTGCTGGCTGCGGATGACGGGCGTCCGCTGAATGGTGAAGTTGTCCGCGCCCACGTCCGACACGATCGCGTTGGTGACGTACGCGTTCATGCCCTGCACCAGCGACACGACGGCGATGATCGAAGTCACCGCGACGATGTTCCCGAGCACCGTCAGGAACGAGCGCAGCTTGTTCGACCAGATCGCGCCGAGCGCGATGATCGCCGCTTCGATGAACTGGTTCATAGGACCGCAGGCCGCCGCCGGCGTTGTCAGCTCGTGGTCGTCGTTTTCTTCGCCGCCTCGATCTTGACGTCCGAGCCATCGGCGAGTTCGCGCACCGAGCTGAACGGGCCGATGACGACCTTGTCGCCTTCCTTCAGGCCGCCCAGCACCTCGAAGTACTTCTCGCCCGCGATGCCGGTCTTCACCGGCACGAATTCGGCGCGGTTGTCGTTACGCACGACGAAGACGCCCTCGAGTTCCTTGCGCTGCTCGCCCGCCTTCAGGTCCTGCACCGTGGCGGTGGTCGTGCGGCGCCGGCGCTTGTCGGTCTGCGGCGGGCGCACGATGTTCCCTTCGCGATCGACGACGACCTCACGCACTGTCGTCGCCTGGATCGGAACCGATACCGCGGCCGTCCGCGTGGCGGTCGTGATGTCGGCCGTGCAGGTGAAACCCGGCCGGACGTCCGGAATCCGGTCGTCGATCTTCACCTTGACGAGAAAGTTCGTCGCCTGCGTCGCCGCCGTCGCTTGCGT
>DATJIW010000060.1:0-56445 GCA_035492775.1 Vicinamibacterales bacterium | reverse complement strand
GCCTACGCGGCGCTGATCAAGGACCTCAAACAGCGCGGGCTCTTCGAAGACACGCTGGTGGTCTGCGGCACAGAGTTCGGGCGTACGCCGGCCATTCAGACCGCGAACGAGAACGCGACCGGCGTCGTCAACGGCCGCGATCACAACGCGAGCGGCTTCTCGATCTGGCTGGCCGGCGGCGGCATCAAGGGCGGCATGGCGTACGGAGCCACCGACGACTTCGGGTTCAAGGCCGTGGAGAAGAAGGTCCACGTCCACGACCTGCACGCGACGATGCTGTATCTGCTCGGCATCGATCACACGAAGCTGACGTACCGATACAGCGGGCGCGATTTCCGGCTGACAGACGTCGCCGGCAACGTGCTTCACGAGATCATTGCGTAGCGGTCGAGCGCACGCTATTCGTACCGGAGCGCGCGCATAGGATCGATCCGCGAAGCGCGCAGCGCCGGGATGAACCCCGCCATCATCGCGACCGCGCCAAGGAGAACGGCGGCGAGCGCGAGAATCGCGGGATCGCTCCCGTGCATCTCATAGAGGAGCGAGCCCGCGCCTTTGCCGATCTGGTAAGCGCCAAGCAGGCCGATTGCACCGCCGGCGAGCGTCATGTAGCCCACCTGCCGCAGCACCATGCCCCGGACTCGACCGGGCGCGGCGCCGAGCGCCATCCGCAGCCCGATTTCGCGTGTGCGTTGCGTCACCGTAAACGCCAGCACGCCGTACAGGCCCACCGCTGCCAGCACGGTCGCAAGCATCGCAAAGAGCGTGGAGAGCGTGCTCATCATCCGATCCAGGAACGTGTTCTCCTCGACCTGGCGGTCGAGCGTTTTCAGCGACTCGAGCGGCAGGTTTGGATCCGCGCGGCCGACGATGTTCTTGACCGTCGCGGCGGACTGCGTGGGATCGGCGGCGGTCCGCACGTAGAAGTTCGTCCTGGAGACCTGCTTGTCCTGCCGGTACGGCACGAAATACAACGGCGGGATCTCCCCCTTGACCTCCGAGTACTTCGCATCCTTGACGATGCCGACGATCGTCATGTCGAGTTTGGCGCTGTCGTCCTCGCTCATCATCTTGCCGACTGCATCAGAGCCCAGGTTGAACTTCTTCACGAAAGCCTGGTTCACGACGGCGACCTTCGGGGAGGTCGGCCCGTCGGCGTCGGTGAATTCGCGTCCGGCCATGAGCGGAATCCCCATCGCGCGGAAGTACCCCGGTCCGACCTCGTTGAACCTGGAATTCGTATCCGTGTCGGGGCCGGCCGGAAATCCCTGGACGCGCACGTCATTGCCCCAGTTGCTGCCGGACAGGGCCGGCACCATCGAGACGGTTGCGGCGGTGATGCCTGGCGCGTGCGACAGATCCGCTTCGAGCCGCTCGATCAGCAGCCGCGTGCGCTCCGATGTGTAGCCATTGAGCGATGGCGAGATCCCGAATGTCAGCATGTGATCGGATCGCAGGCCGAGATCGACACGGCTGACGTTGATGAGACTCTTGAGGAACAGGCCGGCGGCCGCCAGCAGCGTCATCGACAAGGCGATCTGCGCCGTCGCGAGGCCCGTCCTGAACCACTTGGCGCCTTTCGCGCCGGACGGCTGGCCCGAAATGCCCTTCAGTGTCGACACGAGGTCGGGACGCGTGCTGTGCAGCGCGGGAAACAGTCCGAACATGAGTCCCGTGAGGATCGACAGGCCGGCCGCGAAGAGCACAACCGTGCCATCGATCTTGAAATGCATCGCCTCCGCTGCGCGCGGCGGGATCAGTGACAGGATCAGGGCGAGCGTCGCGCGGGCGACGAACAAGCCGGCGATTCCACCCAGCAGCGCCATCAGACAGGATTCGGTGAGCAGCTGGCGGATCAACTGCCATCGTCCCGCGCCGATCGACAGGCGGATTGCCATCTCTCCGCTCCGCGCGGCTGATCGCGCGAGCAGCAGATTGGCGATGTTCGCACACGCGATGAGCAGCACCAGCCCGGTGACGCCCATCAGGATCTGCAACGGCACCTTGGCTTCCTTCGGGAGGCTGCTCTGGCCATGGCCGCCTGGCGTGACGCCGAGTGGCTTTGCCCGGAAGCGGGCGAGCGTCTGGTCGCTCATGCCTTTCTGCTGCGCGGCTTCGACGTCGTTGACGATGGCGTGATACTGCGCGTTGATGCCCGCCGACGCCTGCTCGATCGACACGCCCGTCTTCAGGCGCGCAAAAAGATACGCCCAGTACGAGTCGCGGCGTTCGAATCCGCGGAATCCCGGCACGAGCACGCCTCGCATCGTGATGGGGACGAACACCTGCGGGTCGAGGCCGAGCGTCGTCCCCGTGAATCCCGCAGGCGCGACACCCACGATCGTCAGCGTCTGACCGTTCACGAGCATCGTCTTGTTCAGGACGCCCGGGTCGGCGCCAAAGCGCGTCGCCCAATACGCGTGGCTGAGCACGACGACTGGAGCGACGCCGAGCGCGCGGTCGTCGTTCGGATCGAGGAGGCGGCCGACGGCCGGCGTCAGCTCGAGCACCGGGAAGTAGCTGCCGGAAACCAGCAGGCCCTGGCCGTTCACGGTCTGACGTTCGTAGGCGAGGTTGGCGCCGAACGGGATGTGCGCAGCGACGCCCGTGAAGACGGTCTGGAGCTTCTGGAGGTCGCGGAACATCGGGTAGCTGAAGACGGCGTCGCAATCGCCCGCCTGACCGCAGGATTGCGAACCCGGCTTCGGTCCCGGAGCGCTGAAATTTACGAGCTCCCCTGGATGGGGCACCGCCAGCGATGCCAGCAGGATTTCGTTGAAGCAGGAGAAGATCGCTGCGTTGGCGCCAATGCCGAGCGCGAGCGAGAGAATCGCGACCGTCGTGACGAGCGGGGTCTTGAACAGCGTTCGAAAAGCGAGCTTGAGCGCGGACATCTTGTTCTTCAGACGAGATCAGCCCTGCGATAGTTTACGTTTGCGCAGGGCGGCAGGTCCGATATCATCTGCGGACCGTGCCCTCGAAGAACCCCAGGGTCGACGCCCACATCGACAACGCGCAGGCCTTTGCCAGGCCGATCCTGCCCCATGTCCGGAACGGGGTGAGGCCGAAGCGCGTGGTCCGCCCGGCAAAGCCGCCGCTCGACGTGTGGATTGTCGAGGGCAGGGGACGGAACTGGAAATACGAACGTTGATGGGGCTCGAGGACTGGCTTCGGGTCGCCGAGACGGGCAGCGACGACGAGATCCGTGAATGGATTCTTACCGGCACGACGTCGGGCAAGCCATTTACCCCCTACGTGCCGACGCTGGCGCTGCCGGCGGACCTCACGTCGGTGCTCGACTTCGGCTGCGGCCTCGGGCGGAATTTTCCCTATCTCGTAAGCGTGGCCCGCCGCGTCACCGGATTCGATCTTCGGCCGATGATCGCGCGGTGCCGCACGCGTCCCACGGCTCCGTCGGTCACGCTCTCGGACGATTGGGACGCGGTCAGGCGCGAACAGTTCGATCTCATTTTCGCGTCGCTGGTTCTTCAGCACCTCGATACGCCGTCGATCGAGGCACGGCTGGCCGACGTCGCGCGCATGGCGCCGCTCACGTACCTGCTCACGCGCGCGCGGAGTGACGCCGGAGACTCCGTCCTCGACGTGGTCAGCCGCCTCGGGCTTTTCGCGACCGGCGAATGCGTCGAGGTCGAGCACGATGACAGCACCCACCAGTTGCGCGTAATCCGGAGGATGGCGTTCGAGGAGGCGAGGCGCCGAGACGAAGGGCACTACGAGATCCTGTTGCGGTCGAATTCATGACGGTCGGTTAAACTTTTTCGGTCAGGAGGACTTGCATGCGCATGTTGATTCCGATGGCGTTCGCGTTTCTGGCGGGCGCCGGCCCGGCGATGGCCCAGCCCGCCACGACGAACCCGGTGAGCGACTCGATTCGCACGAACTGGAACACGGCCGAGCGGAACATGAAGGAATCGGCGGAGCTCATGGAGGAGGCAAACTACTCGTTCAAGCCGGTGGATTCGGTGCGAACCTTCGGGGCGATCCTGGCGCACGTCGCAGGGGCGAATTACTTGTACTGCGCATCGGTGAAAGGCGAGAAAGCGCCGCACGCCGAGGCCGATTTCGAGAAGACCCTGACGTCGAAAAACGACATCGTCAAGGCGCTCAATGAGTCGCTGGTTTACTGCGACGGCGCGTACACCGCCGCGACCGACGCATCGCTCGCGCGTATGACGAACGCTCCCTTCGGCAGCGGCCAGGTCGCGGTGGCGAATGCGCTCATCGGGAACATCGGGCACCTGAACGAACACTACGGCAACCTCGTGACGTACTTCCGCATCAAGGGCATCGTTCCCCCGTCGTCGAGGCGGTAATGGCCGGTCCGATTCCGCATGCGATGACGACAACGGGGCCGGTGATCGACGGCTATCGCTCGACGCGGACGCTCGGGATCGTCCGCGGCATCACGGTGCGGTCGCGGTCCGTGCTCGGCACGTTGGGCGCGTCGCTGCAGACGCTGGTCGGCGGCAACATCACGCTGCTGACGGAGCTGTGCGAGAAAGCGCGCGAGGAGGCGTTCGAACTGATGCTCCAGCACGCGCAGGAAGTCGGCGCGAACGCCGTCGTTTCCGTGCGGTACGACGCGACGGAAGTCATGCAGGGCGTGACCGAAGTGCTGTGTTACGGCACCGCGGTCACCGTCGAGCGTGGCTGACGCGATGCGCGATCGAGGAGCGCACGCCTTCAGGCCTGCCTCGAGCGCCGGCGCGGCAACCCTCATTGCGCTGTGCCTTTGCGGTCTTTCGGTCAGCGCACAGCCGCACCGCATCGTCATTGCGATCGGCACCGCGCTGGATGGACGGGGCGGTGTCATCCACGACACCCGCCTCATCATCGAGGATGGCAGGATCGCCCGGATGGATCCCGCCGCGTCGCCCGTCGACTACGACCTCCGGACGCTGACCGTCACGCCCGGGTGGATCGACACGCACGTTCACTTGAACTGGCACTTCGACGAGCATCATCGATCGGTCTCGGGTCGGGAGCCCGCAGAGCAGGCGGCGCTCTACACGGAAGCGGACGCCTGGGCGACGCTCCGCGGCGGCTTCACGACGGTGCAGAGCGTCGGAGCCGCCATCGATGCGCCCGTGCGCGATCAGATCGACAGGGGCCTCCTGCCCGGGCCCCGGATTCTCACCTCCTTTCGCCAGATTACGAACCAGTCCGGCGACCCGGATGCGCTGCGCACGCTGGTGCACAAGACGAAGGACGATGGAGCGGACGTCATCAAGCTGTTCGCGACGTCGGGCCTCGGCGCCGGCGGCGACCAGACGATGACCGACGCGCAGATCGAGGCAGTCTGCGACGAAGCCAAGGCCGTCGGTCTTCGCGCGGTGGTGCACGCGATCGGCGATAAGGGCGCGCGCGCCGCGGTGCTTGCCGGGTGCACGTCGATTGAGCACGGCACGTTCGTGTCGGACGAGACGCTCGATCTCATGAAGGCGCGCGGCACGTACTTCGATCCCAACCTGCTCGTGCTGCACAACTATCTCGAGGATCCGGGGGCATTCGGGTTCGAGCCGCCGGTGCTGGAAACGCTTCAGAAGGCCATCCGTCCGACGACGGACGTGATCAGGCGCGCGCGTGCGAAAGGCGTAAAGTTGATTTTCGGGACCGACGCCGTGGCCGGCGCGCACGGCCGCAATGCCGAAGAATTCGTCTACCGGGTGAGGGAAGCGGGCGAGAGCCCGATGGACGTCCTCGTCAGCGCGACGTCGCTCGGTGCGGAATCGCTCGGCCTTGGATCGCGGATCGGCGCAATTGCCCCGGGCATGGATGCAGACCTCGTCGCGACGGATGGCAGCTTGCTCGATGACATCACTGCCGTTCGCCGCGTCCGTTTCGTGATGAAAGGCGGCCACGTGTACAGGAGCGGCTCATGATGCGTTCGACGCTCGCGGTTGTGGGAGCGCTGGCGATGCTGGCGCAGACGCCTTCGGCGTCCTTCGACATCCTCATCGTCAACGGCCACGTCGTGGACGGCACGGGAACGCCGTGGTTCGCGGCGGACGTCGGCATCCGGGGCGGGCGGATCGCGGCGATCGGCCGGCTCGCCGGGTCGCCGGCGAAGCAGACGATCGACGCGGCCGGAAAGGTCGTCGCGCCAGGCTTCATCGACATGCTCGGGCAGTCCGAGCTGACGGCCTTCGTCGATCCGCATCTCCCGTCGAAAATCTTTCAGGGCATCACCACGGAGGTCACAGGGGAAGGCGGCTCGGTCGCTCCGCTCAACGATCGGATCATCAAGGCCGACGACGTCGGCTACAAACACCTGCAGATCACGCCCGACTGGCGGACCTACGATCAATACTTTGCGCGGCTCGAGAAGCAGGGCGTCGCGATCAACGTTGCGGACTACGTCGGCGCGACGCAGGTGCGCCGGATGGTGCTCGGCGACGACGACAAGCAGCCGACGCCAGCCCAGCTCGACGAGATGAGAGGGCTGGTGCGCGACGCGATGCAGCAGGGCGCCGTCGGCGTATCCACGTCACTCCAGTATGCCCCCGCGCCGTACGCGACGACCGAGGAATTGATCGCGCTTGCGTCCGAAGCCGCGAAGTACGGCGGGATCTACGCGACGCACATGCGCTCGGAGGGTGACGCCGTCCTGCAGGCGCTGGACGAAGCGATCCGGATCGGCCGGGAGGCGCACGTTCCCGTGGAGATCTGGCACATCAAGGCCGCCGGGAAGCAGAACTTCGGGCGGATGAAAGAGATCGTCGCGAAGGTCGAGCAGGCGCGCCGCGAAGGTATCGACATTACGGCGGACACGTACGCGTACCCCGCGTGGTTCAACACGTTCTCCGCCTTCGTGCCGCCGTGGGCGCACGACGGCGGCGACGAAAAACTCATCGAGCGCCTGAAGGATCCCGCGATGCGCGCCCGCATGCGCAAGGACATGCTCACGCCGGGCGGCGGATGGGACAACGAGTGGCAGGAGATCCCGGGCCCGGAATCCGTCCTGATCTGCGTCGTCCAGAATCCCGAGCTGAAGTCGATCCAGGGCAAGACGCTGGCCGAGATTGCGCAACTCTGGCACGAAGATCCGATCGACACCCTGTTCGACATTTTGATCAAGGATCACGCGTTCACGTCCGCGGCGGTGTTCGCGATGTCGGAGCCGGACATCGCGATGGCTGTCTCCCAGCCCTGGGTGTCCTTCGACAACGATTCGCAGGGCACGTCGCCGACCGGGCTGCTGGGCGAAGAGCATCCGCACCCGCGGGCGTACGGCACGTTCCCGCGCATTCTCCGCAAGTACGTCCGCGAGGATCACCTGCTCACGCTCGAGGAGGCGATCCGCAAGATGACGGCGCTGCCCGCGTCCAAGATGCGCTTTGCCGACCGCGGCGTCCTCAAACAGGGCCTCTGGGCCGACGTCGTTGTCTTCGATCCTGCGACGATCACCGATAAGGCGACGTTCGAAGAGCCGAATCAGCTGTCGGTGGGGATGGAGTACGTCCTGGTGAACGGTGTGCCGGTCATCGCAGGCGGGAAACAGACGGACGCACTACCGGGCAGGGTCCTGAAGCGGCATTGATGCTTCGCATATAATCGCCGCTCCCCTACATGTCGCTTTCCGCTGGCAGCCGGCTCGGCCCGTACGAAATCGTGGAACTCGTCGGGGCGGGGGGCATGGGCGAGGTCTATCGCGCCAAAGACACACGCCTCGGCCGCGACGTCGCCGTCAAAGTCCTTCCGGCCGGCCTCGGCGATCACGATCGGCTGCGCCGGTTCGAGCAGGAGGCACGCGCCGCCTCGTCACTCAGCCATCCGAACATCGTGACCGTGCACGATATCGGCACGCACGACGCGAACGTGTTCGTCGCGATGGAGCTGATCGAAGGACGTTCGCTGCGCGAAACGCTTCACGGAGAACCGCTGCCGGCGCGGCGCGTCATCGAGATCGCCTCGCAGATCGCCGAGGGACTCGCAAAAGCGCACGCGGTCGGCATCGTGCACCGGGACCTCAAACCCGACAACGTGATGCTCTCGCGCGACGGGTTCGTCAAGATCGTCGATTTCGGCCTGGCGAAGCTCGCCGAGCCGGCGCTGGCCGGCGGCGGCGACGCTCCCACGATGGCGCCGGGAACGACGCCGGGAATGGTGCTCGGCACCGTCGGGTACATGTCGCCGGAGCAGGCCAGCGGGCGAGCCACGGATTTCCGGTCCGATCAGTTCTCCTTCGGGACGATTCTCTATGAGATGGTCACCGGCCGGAAGGCGTTCGAGCGAAAGACCTCTGCCGAGACGCTGACGGCGATCATCCGTGAAGATCCCGAACCGCTCGAGTCCGTCAGCCCGAAGACGCCCGCGCCGCTGCGCTGGATTATCGAGCGGTCTCTTGAAAAAGAGCCGGACGATCGCTACGCCTCGACGAAGGATCTGGCGCGCGACCTGAAGCAGCTCGCGCATCATCTGTCGGACTCGTCGCCGGTTCAGGCGCCTGCGCCGGAACTCCGCCGCAAGCGCACATGGGGGCTCGGCGCGGCAGCCGCAGGCTTTGCCGGTGTCATCCTCGCCGGCGGCTACGCGGTCGGTCACCGGGGCGAAGCGCCTGCACAACCAAGCTTCGGACGGCTGACGTTCAACCGCGGTCATATCGCGACCGGGCGGTTCACGCCGGAGAGCCAGGCGGTCGCATTCAGCGCGGCGTGGGAGGGGCAACCGCTCCGCACGTTCACTCTGCGGCCGGGCTCACCGCAGACTACGACGGTGCAGATCCCCGATGCCGAGTTGCTGAGCATTTCCGAGAGCAACGAAATGGCGATCCTGCTGAATCCCACTGTGGGGGCGGGGGGCTTCAATTACGTCGGAACGCTCGCGCGTGTACCGCTGAGCGGGGGCGCGCCGAAGCCGATTCTCGACGATGTCACCTACGCGGAATGGGCCCCGGGCTCGAGCGAGCTGCTGGTGGTCCAGCACGTGGGCGGCAAGGATCGATTGGAATTTCCGATCGGCACGGCGCTGCACGAGGCCAGCGGCTGGATCCAGCAGCCGCGCTTCGCGGCTGACGGGAAAACCGTCGCCTTCATCGAACATCCCAATAGCGGCGACAACGGCGCGGTCGAGCTGGTGGACCTTTCGGGCCATATCAAGACGCTTTCGACCGGATGGGCCAGTATTCAGGGACTCGCGTGGAGGCCAGACGGCAAGGAAGTCTGGTTCACCGCGGCGCTCGAGGGCACGCAGCGCGACGTCTTTGGCGTGACCCCCGATGGCGTCGTTCGCGTCGTTCGAAGCATGCAGGGCACATCGGCGCTGCTGGACGTGGCGATCAGCGGCGATGCGCTGCTGACGCAGGACGATTACCGGGAGGCTCCACTCGTACTGAAAGGGACGGACACGGCGCCGCGCGATCTCGGCTGGTTCGACTGTACGGGTGACCGCGGGCTCACGCCCGACGGCAAGCTTCTGCTGTTCGACGAAACAGGCGAAGCCGCCCGCCCGAACCCCACCGCCTATCTCCGTTCCACCGACGGCGCGCCGGCCGTCCGGCTCGCAGACGGCGTCGGCGTCGCGCTGACCCGTGCGGGCGATGTTGCGCTCGTCCGCGACGTCACGCCCCCTGAGCACTTCGTGCTGGTGCCTGTCGGCGCGGGGCAGCCGCGTGCGCTCCCACCGGACGGGCTCGGCCAGACGCTCTACGGCGCATTCGTCTCCGACGATGGCAGCCGCATCGCGTTCGACGCCAATGAACCCGGGCGCGGCACCCGGATCTACATCCAGAACGTGAACGGCGGAAAACCGACTCCCATCACGGCCGAAGGCCTCAACGCGTCCCGAATCTTCGTGTCACCGGACGCGCGATGGATCTCGGCGATCGGGGGCGACAGGCGAGTGCATTTGTTTCCGATCGCTGGCGGTACTCCGAAGGATCTTCCGAGCTCGCGTCCAGGAGATTCTCCGGCCGGCTGGTCGGAGGATGGCATGCACGTCTACATCGCGACGTCAGGCTTCCCCGCGCATCTCGACCGGGTCGACGTGAACACCGGCGAACGAACGAAAGTCCGGGACCTGAGCGGCGCCGACAGCGCCGGGGTCCTCTCCTTCGGCCCCGTCCGCGTCACACCAGACGGGCAGACGATCGTCTTCGGCTACGTGCGGATCCTCTCCACGCTGTACCGAGTGCACGGGCTGCGCTGACTGCGCTGCGGTTCTGCGTGCGGCGGTTCGGGGGTGCGGTAGTTCTATTCCGGGTTCGGGTTCGGGTTCGGGTTCGGGTTCGGGTTCGGGTTCGCGTTCGCGTTCGGGTTCTTTTCCCACTCCTTCAGGCGGCGGCGTTTGCGGTGTTCTTCGTAGAACCGGCGAGCGGTTGGCGATTCCAGATACTCCATCAGACGCGCGACGGCGCCGTTTGTGCGCTCGATGAGCGCGCGGACTTCGTTGCGCTCTGAATCGGTGAAGTATTCACTATCGAACCCGTCTTCCAGTTCGTCTTCGAGTTCGCTCATCGACGAACGGGCGTAGCCCAAATACACCCGAAATTCGTTTGGAGCAAATCTCGAGAACCCCTCAGAGATATTCCGGCTGCCGCCTCGCGCGGCATCCCGGATCTGCCCGACGAACTTGAAGTCAGACGCGACGGGCCTTCGCTTCGTCAACTGAAAGATGCGCCGACGCACCTGCACGGCGAGTTTGTAGGCCTCGAGATCCTCGACTCGTTTCGCTCCGCCCATGCTCCACCAGATTGCAGAACTGGTGCCGCACCCGGAGTCAACAACTTGGGGAGATCGAGACGGATTTCGACGCAAAAAGTGCTTCCCTGAGAGAGCGCGGATGTCGCAGAACTTGCCGCGAACCCGAACCCGAACCCGAACCCCGAACCTCGAACCGCGAACCTCCGCACCTCCGCACCGCCGAACCCCGAACCGCGGCGGCGAGCGCTAGATGCGAGCGAGCCGTACGACGGCCCCCCACGGCCTGGGCGGCGGCAGCTTTTTCGGGTCCGGCAGGATCGCGAAGAACCGCATCATTCCCTTCAGCCGCTTCAGGCGGCCGGCGACTTTGAGCAGCGATGCGATCTCGACGGGTTGCCAGCCTAGCGGCACGAAGAACGCGGGACCGTTGTCGGGCGCGAATTTGAATGGCGCGCCGGCGGCGGCGATCATCGCGCCTCCGCGTTCGCGCAGCATCTTCAGCAGCACGGGGGAGCTGATATCGACGATCCACGAGGCGGCGCCCAGTTCGTGGACATCACGCGCGAGTGATTTCACCTGATCGGCATCGAGGTAGATGAGCAATCCCTCGGTAACGACGACCGGGCGTCGCGTGCCGATCAGCGCCTTGCTCAGCGCTGCGCGCCGCGCCACCGCATCCGCGAGATCGACACGCACGCGTTCGAGCCGGCACATCGGCACGGCCGATCGCAGGATGCGTTCCTTGTACTCGAGGATGTCCGGCAGATCCATTTCGATCCAGCGAAGCGACGGAGGCAGATCCATCCGGTACGGGCGCGTGTCGAGTCCGGCTGCCAGATTGACGACGACATCCGCGCCCGCGCGAACTTCGTCCGCGATCATCCGATCGAAGGCGTACGTGCGTGCGACGAAGGACCACGAATGTTCGTTGCTGAACGACTGCACGGCCGCGATCTGCGCGCCGCGCTCCCCCGCGAGCGCGCGCGCGAACGGGTCACGGAAAACGGCATCCGGCCGCGCGGACTCCTGCGCCCTGTAGTGCGCCACCCAGAGCGCAGTATCCGAGATGTTGCGAACGAGGGGGCCGTCCCGCTGTGGTTCGGCGGTCCCGGGTTTCGAGGGGTTCGGAGGTTCTCTTCGGTCGTCGTTCATCGTTCTGGTTCTCAATCTGCAAACGGCCGCATCGGCGAACCGCCGCGCTCCCGAACCGTGATGCCGCCTATTGCTCGGCCTTGGGGCCCAACTGATACTCTTTCGGCGGCTCCGCGCCGAGCAGGTATCGCACGAAGTAATCCCAGCGACGGCGCGTCATGTAGTTCGACATGCTGCCGTAGCCGTGGCGCTGGTTGGGCAGCATCAGCAGGTCGAAGTCCTTGTTCGCCTTGATCAGCGCGTCGACGACCAGGAAGGTGTTGTAGGGCGGCACGTTGTTGTCAATCGTCCCGTGGGCGAGCAGCAGGTGGCCTTTCAGATTTGCGGCGTGCGTCTCGTTGGCCTGATCGTTCCACGCCGACATCGTGTCCTTCGACATCAGCGGCATCCATTTCTCGGCCCAGTCGTCCTCGTACTCCCGATTGTCGTGATTGCCGCTCTCCGAGATGCCCACCTTGAAGAAGTCGGGATACCGGAACATCGCGTCGGCCGTGGCATAGCCGCCGCCCGAGTGGCCGTAAATGCCCGCCCGATCGAGATCGATGTACGGATACTTCGCGGCGAGCTGCTTCATTGCCGACACCTGGTCGGGCAGCGTGTTGTCGCCCATGTTGCCGTAGTAGGCCTCGTGGAATTTCTTGGACCGCCACGGCGTACCCATGCCGTCGATTTCGACGACGACGAAGCCGAGGTCCGCGAGCGCGGCGGCGTCGCCGCGCGCCGGATTGAACGTGCGGCCGCCCACGCTGCCGGTCTGCGGTCCCGGATAGATATGGTTGATGATCGGATACTTCTTCGATCGATCGAGGTTCGTCGGCACGAACATCAACCCGTAGAGGTCGGTCTGACCGTCGCGTGCCTTGACGGTGATCGGGATCGGCGGTTTCCATCCGGTCGCCGTCAGCCTGGAGATGTCCGTCTTCTCCAGATTCATCACGAGCTTGCCGCTGCTGTCCCGGAGGACGGCGACGGGCGGCGTCTCAGGCGTCGAGTAGCTGTCCACGAAGTAGTCGCCAGACGACGAGAGTGAGACGTCGTGGGTGGCATTTTCCGGCGTCAGCAGCTGCTGGTTCGTTCCGTCGAATCCAACGCGATACAGGTGGCTGAAGTACGGATCCTGCCCTTTCTCCTTGCCGACGCCCATGTAGTAAATGACGCGGTTCTTCTCGTCCACGCGAAGGACCTGGGTCACGTTGCCGTCACCGCTCGTGATCTGGTTCTTCAGTTTCCCGGTCTGCAGATCGTACAGATAAAGCTGTCCCCAGTTGCTGCGCTCCGAGAACCAGATGATCTCGTTGGAGGCGGGGAGGAAGCGCCAGTTCACGGCGCCGTTGCCCGATTCGAAGAACGTCGAGACCTTCTCTTCCATCACGTCGCGCACCGCGCCGGTCGACGCGTCGGCTACACGCAGGTTCTCCTGCCGGTGGTCGCGGGACGTGGACACGAACGCGAGCTCGGTCGAATCGGGACTCCAGTAGACGTCGGACCAATCGCCGCCGCGGCAGGCGACGTTGTCGCAGAGCGTCGACCGGTGCTGATCGGGGGGCATCTGCAGTCGCGTGGTCTTGCCGCTGTCGGCGTCGATCACGACGCGCTCGATCGTCGCGACGTTCTCGTCGCCCGGGAGCGGATACTTCCACGCCTCGAGCTTCGGGTGTCCGACTTCGGTCGTGACGAGATACATGTCCCCGACCTTGCGCTGATCCTGCTGGAAGGTGGCGATCTTCTTCGAGTCCGGCGACCAGAGCACGATCGCGCGGTCGCTCTTCGCCCATCCGGCATTGTCGGTCGCGTAGCCGTAGTTCTCGACGCCATCCTTCGTCAGCTGGGTTTCTTGTCCGCTGGCGACGTCGCGCACCCACAGGTTCCAATCCTTGATGAAGGCGGTGCGCTTGCCGTCAGGCGATGGCGCATCGGTGCGCGCCGCGTCACCCCGGCCGGGGCGTCGTCCACTGCCTCCGCCAGCTGCGCAGGCCGGCAGATCGCAGCGGCTCCTGGATGCGCGCGCCGGGTCCACGATGACGGCGTCGTTGCCGTTCGCGGTGGTCACGCGATACCAGAAGCGCCCGTCGGGCAGCCACGTCGCGCGCACGCCGGACCGATAGACGAGCGGCGTGACGTTGTATGCCATGAGCCGCTCCGCGCGCGCGTAATCCTGCGCCGTGACGGTGCTGGGCGCAAACGGCGTCGCCTGCTGCCCCGCGAGCGGCGTGACGGCGATCACGGTCGCGGCCAGGAACAGCCATTTCCACATCCTGATTCCTCCGCGCCGAAGTATATGCGTTGGTGTACGAAAGTTGGCGGTTCGCCCCTCAAGGACTGGCGTGTCGTCCCTGCGCACGCGCGACTGTCCCTCCTCGCGCCGCCGGCCTTGCGCCTGTTATGCTTCGCTTCCAAAGGAGCACCATCAATGCACTGCCGTACTGTCGCCGCGACCGTGGCCGCCGTGCTGTGGATTGGAGTCTCCGGCGCCGTGCGCGCCCAGGGACCGGCCGCGGGCGCTCCTACGATCGATGAGTTGATATCGTTGAGGCGGGCCGGGTCACCCGAGATTTCGCCCGACGGCCGCCTCGTCGCCTACACCGTCCGCGCGGCAAACTGGGACGACAACAACTACCACACCGAGATCTGGCTCGCCGATGCCTCGACCGGTGAGACGCGGCAGCTGACGAACAACCTCAAGAAGTCGAGCACGTCGCCTGCGTGGTCGCCGGACAGCAGGACGCTTGCGTTCGCCTCCGACCGTGACGACAAGCGTCAGATCTATCTGATCGACGTCCGTGGCGGGGAGGCGCGCCAATTGACGTCTGTCGAGGACGGCATCGGATCGTTCAAGTGGTCGCCGGATGGCAAGGCGATCGCCTTCACGATGACTGACCCCAAGTCCGAGGCGATGAAGGAGCGCGAGAAAACCCTGGGCGACTTCGACGTCGTCGGGAAGGACTACCGGATGTCGCACCTCTGGGTATTGGATGTCGCGGCCGCGCAGCCTCGGCGGCTGACGACCGGCGCGTTCACCGTCGGCGCCTTCGAGTGGTCGCCGGACGGAACGCGGATCGCCTTCGATCATCGCACCGACACCGCCAATGCGAGCGGCGGCTCCGCGGATATTTCAATCGTGTCGGTCCATGACGGCACGGTGACGCCGCTCGTGACGCAGCCCGGGCCCGACACGACTCCGGTATGGTCGCCCGATGGTGCACGCATCGCCTTCGAGACCGCGATGGCCAACCCGTTCTTCTATTACACGAACAACGTAATCGCGGTCATTCCCGCGGCGGGCGGATCGATCCAGCCGATTTCCACAGCCTTCGACGAAGACGCGTCGATCGTCAAATGGTCGACGGCAGGGATCTTCTTTACCGGAGCGCACGGCACCTGGTCGTATCTGTACTCGATCGATCCGGCCACGCGGCGGATCGAACGGCATGCGCCGGCCGATGCCTGGATCGGCAGCGGATTCAGCTTGAGCGGCGACAGCCGGATGACGGCATTCGTCGCCAGCGACGCCACAACGTTCCCCGAGGTCTACGTGGCGCCCGTCAGCGGAATGAAGGGGAAACAGCTGACGGACATGGGAGCGCAGACCGCCGGCTGGGCTGCTCGATCCCTGGAGGTCGTCTCCTGGAAAAGCCGCGACGGCGCCACGATTCAAGGCGTCCTGCACAAGCCCGTCGGGTTTCAGGCCGGCAAGCGGTACCCGCTGCTCGTCGTGATTCACGGAGGCCCGACGGGTGTCTCGCGGCCGACGCCTTTCAGCAGCACCAGCATCTATCCGATCGACATCTGGACGTCCAAGGGCGCGCTCGTGCTCGAACCGAACTATCGCGGAAGCGCGGGGTACGGCGAGAAGTTCAGATCGCTCAACGTGCGTAATCTCGGCGTCGGCGACGCGTGGGACGTCCTGTCGGGCATCGATGATCTCATCGCGAAGGGCATGGCCGATCCCGATCGGGTCGCGACGATGGGATGGAGCCAGGGCGGCTACATTTCCGCGTTTCTCGCGACCCACGACAGCGATCGCTTCAAGGCCGTGTCGGTCGGCGCCGGCATCTCCGACTGGACGACCTACTACGTCAACACGGACATCACGCCGTTCACCCCGCAGTATCTCAAAGCGACTCCCTGGGACGATCCGGAGATCTACGCGAAGACGTCGCCGATCACTTACATCAAGAATGCGAAAGTTCCGACGCTCATCCAGCATGGCGCGACCGATCAGCGCGTTCCGTTGCCCAACGCGTTCGAGCTGTATCGAGGCCTGCAGGATCGCGGCATACCCTCGAAGCTGATCGTCTACAAAGGCTTCGAAGGCGTCGGGCACGGCCCCTCGAAACCGAAATCGAGCCGCGCCGTGATGCAGCACAATCTCGAATGGTTCGATAGATACATCTTCAATGCGTCTGGAAACACATCCACGTCGGAGGTGAGATGAGCAAAGCGGGAGTGATTCGTGCGGTAACTGCCGCCGCGGCGGTTGCCGCGGGTGCCGGCGCCATGCTCTCGGGAGCGTCGCAAGCGCAGTCGCCGACCACTGTTGACACGAAGATTGCGGCCGGGGCGCTGCGCTGGCGCATGGCCGGGCCATTCCGTGCCGGCCGCGTCAACTCGGTAACCGGCGTGGCTGGCCAACCCGAGACGTTCTATTTCGGATCGGTCGGCGGAGGCGTCTGGAAAACGGAGAACGCCGGACGAACCTGGACGCCAGTCTTCGACTCGACGCAGACCGGTTCGATCGGCGCCATCGCCGTCGCCCCGTCGAATCCGTCGATCGTCTACGTCGGAACCGGCGAGGCCGACATGCGCGACTCGATCGCGTTCGGCGACGGCATGTACAAGTCGAGCGACGCCGGCCGCACGTGGACGCACATCGGCCTCGAGACGACGCGGCAGATCGGCCGAATCGCCATCGATCCACGCGACCCGAACACGGTGTTCGTCGCGGCGCTGGGCCACGTGTACGGTCCGCACGCCGATCGCGGCATCTATCGTTCGAAGGACGGCGGCGCGACCTGGCAGAAGGTGCTCTACAAAGACGATCGGTCCGGCGCGATCGACGTCGTCTTCGATCCCTCGAATCCCGATACCGTATACGCGGCATTGTGGGCCGTCCAGCGTCCGCCGTGGTTCATCTATGCGCCTGCAAATCTTCCCGGCAGCGGCCTCTATAAATCCACAGACGGCGGCACCAATTGGACCCAGCTCACCAATGGCCTTCCAACCGAGGGACTCGGCCGCATGGGCATCGGAATCTCGCCCTCCAGCCCTCAGCGCATTTACGTCATCGCCGACGCGAAGGAAGGCGGCCTGTTCCGTTCAGACGACGCGGGCGCAACGTTCCGGAAAGTGTCGGCCGATCAGCGCATCTGGCAGCGCGGCTGGTATTTCGAGAAGATCGCCGTCGATCCGAAGAACGCGGACATCGTCTACGTGCCCAATACCGGAGTGTTCAGGTCGACGGACGGCGGAGCCACATGGGGCGCGCCGATCAAGGCGTCGCCCGGCGGCGATGATTATCACCAGCTGTGGATTTCTCCGGACGACTCGAACCGGATGGTGCTTGGCGGCGATCAGGGAACGATCGTTACCGTCGACGGCGCGAAGACGTGGAGCTCCTGGTATAACCAGCCGACCGCGCAGCTCTATCACGTCGCCGCCGATTTCCAGTTTCCGTACTGGCTGACCGGCGCACAGCAGGACAGCGGCGCCGTCGGAACCCCCGAACGAACGACGACGCACGCCGTCCTCTCGATGCACGAGTGGTCGGGGCTGTGCGCCGGCGGTGAGAGCGGCTATACCGCGCCGGATCCCACACATCCAGGGATCCTGTTCGGCGGCACGGTCGAGAAGTGCGACATGCGCACCGGCGCGACGGCGAACGTGTCGCCGGAGAAGCCGCAGCCGGGTGTGACATACCGCCACGACTGGACGCAGCCGCTCGTCTTTTCAGCGGCCGATCCTGCGGCGCTGTATTTCGCGAATCAGTTCGTCTACAAGACGAGCGACGGCGGAAAGACGTGGAAACAGATCAGCCAGGACCTCACGCGCGAGGATCCAGGCATTCCAGCGTCGCTCCACCCCGCTGCGGCGGCCGATGCTCCCGCCGACAAGCGACGCGGCGTCGTCTACACGATCGCACCGTCGCCGCTTCGCGCGCCGCTGCTCTGGGTCGGTACGGACGACGGTCTGGTCTACAACACGCCGGATGACGGCGCCACGTGGAAGAATGTCACGCCTCCCGACATCACATCCTGGACGAAGGTCGTGATGATCGACGCCTCGCACTTCGATCCCAACGAAGCATTCGTCGCCGCCGAGCGTCACCAGCTCGAAGACTACGAACCGCACATCTGGCGGACGAAGGACAGCGGCCGCACCTGGCAGCCGATTACGCGCGGGCTGCCCGCCGGCATCTACGTCCAGACCGTGAAGGAAGATCCCGTCCGGCGAGGGCTGCTCTACTGCGGAACGGAGCGGGGCGTGTTCGTGTCGTTCGACGACGGCGAGTCGTGGCAGTCGCTGCAGTTGAACCTGCCGGCGGTCTCGATGCGGGATTTGCAGGTCAAGGGCGACGATCTCATCGTCGCGACGCACGGCCGCGGGTTCTGGGTCCTCGACGACCTGACGGTCCTCCGTCAAATCGACGCGAAGATTCTGGCGTCGAACGCGCATCTGTTCGCGCCGGCCGAGGCGGTGATGACTCCGGTCCCGAGCGAGCAGGGGACACCGCTGCCGAAGGACGAGCCGTTCGCGGAAAATCCTGCATACGGGGCGCCGATCGACTACTACATCAACGCGCAGGCGGGCGGCCCGGTCACCATCGAGATCGTAGGCGCCGACGGCAATGTCGTTCGTCGAATCTCGAGCGACGATGCCCCCGTCACCCCCGATCCAAACGCGCTTCAGATCCAGACGGTCTGGGCGCCGCCCACGATGCCGATTTCGGCCGAACGCGGCATGCACCGGTGGGTGTGGGATTTCCGACCGACGCCGACCACTGGCGGACGCGGCGGACGCGGTGGAGGCGTCGGCGGCGGCGGTGGAGGCCGGGGCCGCAGTGTGGCGCTGCCGTCCGGAAATTACACCGTCCGGCTGACGGTCAATGGCCAGACGTACGCGCAGCCGTTGATCGTGAAGGCCGATCCACGCGGCGGGGTGTAAATTTTCGATGGAGTCGATGGTGGTGCTGCGGCGATCTCGAAAACGACGGACCGGTCCGGGCCGCCTTGCGGACGGCGCAGGAGCGGCTCGCGGCCATGACTCTCGCCTGACGAAATGAGGAGTATGCGGACAGCTGGATTCGCCTTATCGCTCGCCGCCGGCACGGTAATCCTCGCGGCGCAGGCGCCGCAGTTCAGCAACAGCGTTCGAGCCTTCATCAGCGTCGACGCGCCCGTCGTCGCGCTCACGCATGTGCGCATCGTCGACGGCACCGGCGGGCCTGCGCGCCCCGACCAGACGCTCATTATCCGGAACGGCACCATCGACGAGATTGGCGCCGCGTCGAGCGTGCAGACGCCCGCGGGTGCGACGGTTCTCGATCTCACCGGAAAGAGCGTGATGCCGGGCATCGTGATGCTGCACGAGCACCTCTATTACCCGACCGGCCCAGGCGTTTACGGCCAGCTCGGCGAGAGCTTCGTGCGGCTCTATCTTGCCGGCGGCGTGACCACGATGAGGACCGCCGGGAACGTGAACGGCTTCATGGACCTGAAGCTGAAGAAGCTGATCGACGAGGGGCAGCAACCGGGGCCCGCGATCGATTCGACGGCGCCGTATCTGAACGGGCCGAGCACGTTTCTTCAGATGCGCGATTTGAAGGATGCGGACGACGCGCGGCGCCAGGTGGCGTATTGGGCGGACATGGGTGCGACGTCGTTCAAAGCGTACATGGCGATCACGCGTGACGAACTGCGCGCAGCCGTCGATGAAGCTCATAAGCGCGGGCTGAAAGTGACCGGGCACCTCTGTTCCGTCACGTATGCCGAAGCCGCGGATATCGGCATCGACGATCTCGAGCACGGGTTCATGGCCGCGACCGACTTCGTGACCGATAAGCAGCCGGACGTCTGTCCGGGCCAGGGCGTCGGCCAGCGGACGATCGCCGCGCTCGACGAGAACGGGGAGCCCTTCAGGGCGCTGGTTCGAAAACTCGTCGACCGCCACGTGGCGCTCACCTCGACGCTGACAGTGTTCGAGACGTTCACTCCGGGGCGCCCGATGCCGCCTGGACTGGACGTCCTCGTACCGCAACTGCGGCAGCAGTTCGAGCAGAACTACGAACGTACCGCGCAGAACCAGGAGTCGATTTTCAAAGCGCTCTTTCCGAAGGGCATGGCGCTCGAACGCGCGTTTGCGCGCGCCGGCGGGCTGCTCGTCGCCGGCACCGATCCCACCGGCGGCGGCGGAGTGATTCCCGGTTATTCCAACCAGCGCCAGCTCGAGCTGCTCGTGGAGGAAGGGTTCACGCCGCTCGAGGCGATCAAGATAGGCACGCTCAACGGGGCGACGTACCTCGGACGCGAGGCGCGGATTGGCACGATCGCGCGGGGCAAGCAGGCGGACCTCGTCGTCGTCGACGGCGATCCGTCGACGAATATTGCCGACGTCCGCAAGGTTCAAACGGTATTCAAACAGGGCGTCGGCTACGACCCGGAGAAGCTGATCGCCTCCGTCCGCGGCAAAGTCGGCTTGTGGTGACCGCCTCGGACGACGGTCGGCGGCACCGAAAATGGTCTTATCGCGTCGACAGCCCCGCGTTCACGACCCACGGCTCGTGAAAGCGCCCGTAACGTACCGTGACCCAGTAACGAGGCACGCGCTGTGCCGAGAGTGAATACGAGGAACCAGACATCCCGGCGAAAGTCGACGAGTAGGGTTTCGGCACGTTGATGGCGGACGGCGACAGTCGTCCGATCGTTCCGCTCAGGCGGACCGCCCCTTTTCCGTCTGGCGCGCTCCGGCCGTATACCGAGACGCGCGCATCGACAAGGACATAGCGGGACGTGTCGGAGTACCTGCGGCGCAGCGTGTCGGCATCGCTATCAGCATCGATTGCAACGAGGCGCGAGTAGGTATCGAGGAGCGAATCGGACTCGTTCGGCGCAGCGGCCTTGTCGATCCGCCGCATCTCCTGCAGCCGGCGTTGTTCCGCATCGCGGTAGGCCGCCCAGGCGGGTCCGTCGTACTCGAGAACCACGTAAGCCCGCCGTTCCGGCTGACTGGCATACCAGCGTCCCATGTCGCTGCCGGCAGGCGGCGGCGCACAGGACACGCCGAGCGCCTCCAGCTTCGGGCACGTCAGCCACTCGCCTTGGGCGTCGAATCGCTGCACGAACATCAGTTGCAGGGTCGTCGCCGTGGAGTCGCGGTCACGAACCAGGCGCAGTTCGCGCTCCGTCAGTGTCACCTCCGCGTCCGGCGTGCCGCTGCGGTTCAACGCACCAAGCGTGAGGGCCCCGAGGTTCGTGAGGCAGATGATCGCGAAGGCGGCTCCCAGCAGGCGGTTCATGCGTGCCGCTCCGCCGCGGACCTGCGGAGGGCCCGCAGCACGAACATGAACAGGAGTGCCGTCGCGCCGACGAGCAGGAAGAACAGGTACTTCGGCATCCAGTCCCACCACCAGTCGACGAATCGCAGCAGAAGAAGGAGGCCGAACAGCGACGCCCCGAGATTGAGGCTTTCGTTCCACCTGCGACGGACTCCCGCCGCGATGAGCGCGATCGCGTAGCCGAACCCGACCACTTGATAGAAGTGCTCGATCGTGCGCGGGGCGAGCCACAGGCGGCTCGCTTCGCCAAAGCTGCTGAGCACGACGATGGCGACCGCGATGGTGCCGAAGCCAACGATCCGAAGCGTCTGCGGAAAGCCGCCGCGGTTCGCGTTGAAATGCGCCTGCGACGCGGCCGCTGTTGCCGCCGCAGGCAGCAGCAGCCACTCCGGACGGACGAAGAACGCGTCCCATGGAATCCGGGACCACGACACGGCTGTCGCGGCGCAGAACGCGATGCCGCAGAGCGCGCCGGCCGCGAGGAGCAGCCGCAGATTCCAGGCATACGCGAGCGCGAAGGCGAAGGCGGCCCAGAGGAGCAACGGCAGGGCGGATTCGCGCGCGTTGAGTACCGCGCCAAGGACGAAGACGTTCAGCACGAAGCAGCCGAACGCGACGATTGCGAGCAGCGCCGTGAAATAGAGCGTGCGTTCCCGCCGCGCCGTCTGCCGAGCAGCGCCAAGTACCCCGATGGGCGCCCCCCAGACGATCGCGATCTGGCCGGCGCTCGGCAACAGTCCCCAGATTTGCTCGAAGAAGAGAATGGCCGCAGCGGTCAGCGCGACGGCGCCGAGCAGCGACACGACGCGCAGGCCGAGCGACAGCTGGTGCTGGGTCTCCGTCCGATCGACGTCGAAGCGTGAGGTGAGCGATGCCAGGTGGGCGTCGTGATACGAGTCGAGGGAGCGCCGCTGGTCGGGCGTCAGCGTGACCGCGCCGTCGGACTCGGCGGCGGCGAGTTCGGCGCGAAAGGCGCGGATGCGATCAGCGCGCGCCTGCGCCTGCTCGCGCGTGAGCCCGCCGTTTGCGGTCATCCGCCGCGAGTATAACGGGGTCTGACCCCGTTGGGGTCAGACCCCCGTGTGGCAATTCTTGCGTACGGGTGGCAGGGAGTGACGCGGGGGGTCTGACCCCCGTACGCCGGGATAAAATCGCCGCATGACCCGACGCTTCATCCTCGCCTTCGCCCTCTTTTTCAGCCTCCACGGACTCGCGGCCGCACAGGCGCCCGCGCCGTCGGAACACGACTTCGTCGTCAAGGACGTTCACTTCACCTCCGGCGAAACGCTGCCGGAGCTGCGGCTGCATTACCGCACGTACGGCACTCCTCAGAAAGACGCCTCCGGCATCGTCCAGAACGCCGTGCTCGTCATGCACGGGACGGGCGGGACGGGCGCGCAGTTCACCGGGCATACCTTTGCCGGCGAGCTGTTCGGCCCCGGCCAACTGCTCGACGTCTCGAAGTACTTCATCGTCCTGCCCGACGACATCGGCCACGGCAAATCGAGCAAGCCGAGCGACGGCCTGCACGCGAAGTTCCCGCATTACGGCTACGTCGACATGATCGAGGCGGAGCACCGCCTCCTCACCGACGGTCTTGGCGTGAATCACCTGCGGCTCGTCATGGGGACGTCGATGGGCGGCATGCACACGTGGCTGTGGGGCGAACGCTATCCAGAGTTCATGGATGCGCTGATGCCGCTCGCCAGCCTGCCGACCCAGATTTCCGGCCGCAACCGCGCCTGGCGCCGTGTCGTCATCGACGCCATCACGCACGATCCCGCCTGGAAGAACGGCGACTACACGAGCGAGCCGCCAAGCCTTCGCACGGCTGCCGAGATGCTGTGGCTCGTCGGCAGCAACCCGATCCTTCGTCAGCATCAGGCGCCGACGCTCGCGGCCGCCGACAAGGTGCTCGACGACTACGTTGCGAATTACCTGAAGACCGGCGACGCCAACGATATCCTTTACGCATTGCAGTCGTCGCACGACTACGATCCCGGTCCCGCGCTCGAGCGCATCAAGGCGCCGCTGCTCGCGATCAACTCCGCGGACGACCTGATCAACCCGCCGGAGCTCGGCATTCTCGAGACGGAGATCAAGCGCGTGCCGCACGGCCGCGCAGTCGTGATTCCTCTGAGCGACCGCACCGCGGGTCACGGGACGCACACGCTCGCGGCGGTGTGGAAGGACTATCTCGCGGAATTACTGAAGGAGACGTCCGATGGCAGCCGCTAGCGGACGGTCTACTGTCTACACGGCCTCGTTTCTTCGAGCATGTTGCCCAGCACCGAGGTGAGGCTTCCGGGTCCGTAGCCGAACTGACCCGATCGGACCGATCGGATGAAAGTGCTCGATTCGTCGAGCGGCAGCGTGGCGACGTTGCTGCAGAAGTCGTCCCAGAGTCCGTCGCCGTATAAGTACTGCTCGACGTTGGACAGATAGAACGCCGCGATGATTGCATGCCGATCTCTGACGTACGAGCCGATGGCCCGGACGGCCTTGGGTCCGCTGAAATTCCCGACAACCGGCACGATCAGGTTCTGCTCTTCGAGCGATTTCACGAACAGGAAATTGGCGTCATTCGCCAGGTAGCTCCAGTTCGTCTGCGATTCGTCGGTGAGCATCATCAGGTCCCAGTACGTCGGCGCGGTCCGACCCATCCGGTTGCCGAAACCTCCGGTCGACCAGTACGTGATTCCCGGCCCGTACATCTGGAACGCGCGATAGACGTACTGAATCCCGGCGATGTCTTCGTCGGCGAGCGGCAGGTGCCGCGTGTTCGTGAGGTGATCCATCACGTCGCGAAGATCCGACGTGAACGTCGCCTCGTCGGTCTCTTCGCCGTCGATCGCGGTGAAGATGTCGTTTATCGACGGCTCCGGCTTCAGAGACTCCGGCTTGGGCCGCGCAAACAGTCGCGCGACGAACTCCGCACGATCGTGCGACAGTTCGAACAGCGCCTTGTAGAACAGCTGGAGATCCAGATTGCCGCGGCGGATGTCGACGATGAATACCATGACGGGTCTGGTCGCCGCGATGTAGGTAAAGTTCTGTTCCGGGCCCACTCCCATGTACACGCGTCCGGGCTTCACGGTGTCCGTGAGCTGCGGAATCACGTACTGCATGTACAGCTCATTCGAGAGCAGGTTGTCGGATCGGAACATTCCGGCCGACTCGGAGAGTTCGTTGATAAGGGACCAGAACGTCGCGTCGTCGAGACGGCTCGGTAACGCGGCCTGCGTCTCAGGCTGAGGCGCAGGGGCGCCCGCGGGTGCGGGTGCGGGTGGGGGAGCGGGAGCGGGCGCGGGTTCGGGTGCGGGCGCGGGAGCGGGGGCGGGCACTGAAGCCGGCGCGGACGCTGCCGGCACCGGCGCAGTCTGCGGCGGCTTCGGCCCGCAGGAGCCGATGACGACCGACAGTAAAGCGAGACCGATCACGCGCTGCAGGCGCCGCATCACCGCAGTATAGAGTCACCAATTCCGCAATTCACGAAGTCGCCCCTGCTACGAGCGGCGGCCTGTTGAGGTAAACTTCCCTCTCTTTTTTGTCTTCTTGAAAAAGGACACCTTAATGTTCAGCCGTTTGCGAAAGAGCGCACTGCTGGCGCTCTCTCTGGCCGTTCTTGGCATCTCGTTCATGGCCGATCGTCCTCACGCGCAGGCTGGCGCACAGATCCCGGCCGTCAATCCGCCCGCTATCAATCAGTCCGAGGATCCGCTGCTATCCGCGTTTCGTTTCCGCTCGGTTGGCCCGGCAAGCATGGGCGGACGCATCGACGACATCGCGGTGTCGGAGACGAACCCCAACGTCATTTATGTGGGGTACGCGGTCGGCGGCGTCTTCAAATCGGAAAACAACGGCGTGACGTTCTCGCCCGTGTTCCAGACGTATCCGGTCGCGTCGATTGGCGACATCGCCATCCACCCGCGCGATCCCAACGTCGTTTACATCGGGACCGGCGAGCCGAACAACCGCCAGACGGCGTCGTTCGGCGAAGGGATTTTCAAGACGACGGACGGCGGCCGGACGTTCACGAACCTGGGGCTCAAGGAGACGCAGACGATCGCCCGCATCGTGATCGATCCGAAGAACCCGGAGACGGTCTATGTGGTATCGCCCGGACACCTCTTCGGCCCGAGCCCCGATCGCGGCATCTATAAGACCACTGACGGGGGAAAGACCTGGAACAAGATCAAGTTCATCGACGACGACACCGGGTTCACCGACATCGTCCTCGATCCCTCGAACAGCAGCACGATCTACGCCTCGAGCTATCAGCGCCGGCGCTCGGGATGCTGTTTCAACGGCGGCGGCCCTGGCAGCGGCGTCTGGAAGAGCACCGACGCCGGCAAGACGTGGACAAAGCTGACGGGGAGCGGGCTTCCTCCGGGAACGTACGGCCGGATCGCGCTTGACGTGTCGCATTCCAACCCGAACGTCGTCTACGCGCAGATCGAAGCCGGTGAATCGGGCACACCGGAGCGGACGCCGCCCGTCGAGCAAGGCGCGGCGACCGAACCGACGCCTCCCGGCGCGGCGGCGGTAACGCCGCCTGGTGCTGCTTCCGGCCGCGGACGCGGCGCGACGACGTCTGCGGCTCAAACGGCGCAGGCCACGCCTCCGCCGGCCGCGGCACAGGGCGGACGCGGGCAATTCGACTGGTGCAACAACGGCGGCCCGGGCCATGGGTTCCCGTCGGGACGCGGATTCGGCGGACAGCAGCCGGAGCAGCAGCCCCAGCTGAATCGTACGCCGCCCTCGCTGGACGCCGCACGCGGCGGCGTCTTCAGGTCCCAGGACAAGGGCCGCACGTGGACGCTCGTCAGCAACTGCAATTCGCGGCCGATGTATTTCAGCCAGCTTCGGATCGACCCGAGCAACGACAAGACGATCTACGTTGCAGGGCTGCCCGTGGCGAAGTCGCTCGACGGCGGGAAGACGTTTGCGACGCTGGACGAGGCCGGCGGCAATGGCGATCCCGCACACGTCGACCAGCACGCGATCTGGATCGACCCGAAGAATCCGAATCACCTCATGATCGGCAACGACGGCGGTCTCGACGTCAGCTGGGATCAGGGCAAGAGCTGGGACTACGTCAACACGATGGCCACGGCGCTGGCGTATGTCGTCACCGCAGACATGCGGCATCCGTACTACGTCTACACCGGGCTGCAGGATAACGGCAGCTGGGGCGGCCCGAGCGCGGTTCGTGGCCGCGGCGGGATCATGAACTCCGACTGGTTCGGCATCGGCGGCGGCGACGGGTTCTATACGGCTGTCGATCCGACCGACTACAACATGGTCATCACCGAATCGCAGGACGGCGCGACGAATCGGTATGACCTGCGCGAAGGCCGCGGCAAGAGCATCCGGCCGGTGGCTCCGCCGGCGCCTGGCGCCGCCGGCCGCGGCGGCCGCGGCGGCCGCGGCGGCACACCGAACGTCATCAACGCACAGGCCGGCGATCAGTATCGCTTCAACTGGAACACGCCAGTCATCATGTCGCCGCACAACCCGAAGATCGTGTGGCTCGGGGGCAATCGCCTGTTCAAGTCGTACAACCAGGGCGACTCCTGGGTCGCGAGCGCCGACCTCACCAGGCAGGTCGATCGCAACAAGGTGACGATGATGGGCGTCCCGGGCGATCGCACGCAGCTGTCGAAAAACGATGGCGTCGTCTCGTACAGCACGATCATCAGCATCTCCGAGTCGCCGATGCTGCCGGGTGTCGTGTGGGCCGGCACCGACGACGGGAACCTGCAGGTCAGCCGCGACGGCGGCGCCACGTTCACCGAAGTGGGCAAGAACCTGCCCGGGGTGCCGAAAGACAATCTCTACTGGATTTCGCGCATCGACGCCTCGCATTTCGATCCTGCGACCGCGTACGTCTCGGTCGACGGTCATCGGAGCGACGACCTGAAGCCGTACGTATTCGTCACCCACGACTACGGCGCGACGTTCAAGAGCATCACGAACGACCTGCCACAATCCGGGAACGTGCAGGTCATCCGTGAAGATCCGAAAAACCGCGATCTCCTGTACGTCGGGACGGAATTCGGCCTGTTCATTTCGCTCAATGCCGGGCAGCATTGGCAGCGATTCATGACGAACTACCCGACTGTCCGGACCGACGACATCGTCGTGCACCCGCGCGACAACGATCTGATCGTCGCCACGCACGGGCGAAGCATCTGGATTGCAGACGACATCACGCCGCTCCAGCAGTTCACGCCGATGGCGCGCGATGCGGACATGGCGCTCTTCGACATCCGTCCGGCGATCGCGTATCTCAACGATCAGCAGCATAACCAGGTGGTGGGCGGACAGAAGGTGTTCGTCGGCGAGAACGCGCCGCGCGGCACCGCGATCAGCTACTACCTGAAATCCGCATCCACTAGCGACGTGAAGATCACGATCACCGAAGGGGCGCGTGTCGTGCGCACCCTCGAGGGGACGAAGAATGCGGGCATCAACCGCGTCTGGTGGAACCTGGCGGAAACGCCGGAGACGGGGCAGCAGGCCGGCCGGGGCGGCGGCCGCGGCGGTTTTGCGCAGGTGAGGCCCGGCACGTACCAGGTGACGCTGGAGGCCGCCGGCAAGAAGATCACGAAGCCGCTCGAGGTCCTGCGCGACGAGTGGTTGTCCGAACGATGAGGTGATCAATGACGATCAAGCACATCGACGTCCTGTCCGTCGCAAGGATTGCGGCGGTCGTTTACGCGGCGCTCGGGTTCATCGGGGGACTGATCTTCGCCTGCATCAGCCTGCTGGGTGTCGGCGTGACGGCGGCGCAGCATGACGGGCAACTGGCAGCGTTTTTCTCGCTGCTGTTCGGCGTCGGTGCGATCATCGCGCTGCCGATTCTCTATGGCGTGTTCGGCTTTATCGGCGCCGCGATCACGACGTGGTTGTTCAACGTCGCGGCGGGGATCGCCGGCGGCATCCGGATTCAGGTGGAGTCTTAACGCGGGAGTACTTATGAAGCGCAGGAATGTGGCGGTGCTCGCGGCGGTCATCCTCTTCGGCACCGGACTGCCGGGGTACGCGCAGGACGTCGACCCGACGGGCACGTGGGATCTCATGTTCACCACGCAGCAGGGACCGGTGCCCGCGCAGATGATCGTCACCAAACAGGGGACGGCGTATGCCGGGACGATTACATCCGATCTTGGACAGGCGCCCATCGAGGCGGCAGTCAAGGGGAATGCGGTCACCGTCGGCTTCACGATGTCGATGTCCGGCGGAGGCGACCTCTCCGTCACCATGAACGCCACGATTACTGGCGACGCCATCAAGGGCGAGTACGACGCGGAGAACTCCGGATCCGGTGAGTTCACCGGCAAACGCGCGCCGCAAGAGAAAAAATCCGGCGTCGCCGTCGACGTGACCGGAACCTGGCTCGTGCAGGTGACGACCCCGGACATCAGCGCGACTCCAACCATCGTACTGAAGCAGGATGGGGAGAAGCTGACCGGCGAGTATCAGAGCGCCCAGTACGGCACGTTCCCGCTCGAAGGAACCCTGAAGGACGGCAAGATCGATTTCGGGTTCACGATGAACATCGAAGGCAACTCGATCTCGACCACGTTCAGCGGTACCGCCGAAAAGGACGCGTTGAAGGGCAACGTCAGCTACGGCGACTTCGCGCAGGGGACTTTCACGGCCGTCAAAAAGCAATGACGACTGCGGGGCTGCACAACTACCAATTACCCACGGCGTCATCCTTGGGGAGTGACGTCTCGGGTCGTTGGTAGTTGTGCCTTGTGTGGTTATTCCCGGTTCACCTGATGGCCGCTTCGTTGTATCTGAGCCGTCATCTTGTCGAGCAGTTCCTTCTGTGAAGGCCCCCAGCAGTGGGGCGCCCGGCGCTCGGTCAGAATCTCGCCCGTCCACTTGGGATTGTCCGCCTTCGACAGGAAATCGTGCATGTTCTCGACGGCGTCATTGAGATAGTACGTGTCCATGTCGCCGACGTAGACGTTCAGTTTGCCGGCCAGTTTAGGCCCCAGCGTCGCCCACTGGGTCTTCAGCACGTTCAGCAGGTCGTACTTCTTCCACTCTTCGGCAACGGCGTGATCGATGTCGCCGGTTTCCTTGTTCCAAATCCGTCGCGGATAACCGTCCGGACCGACGGGTGAGTACGTTGCTTCCCAGATGTCCCACTGTCCTCCGGAACGCGAGTGGTCGCCGACGGTGAGCTCGTAGTGGTTCTCGTCCTTCATCATCGAGATGATCGATCCGTCAGGACGGCGCTCATTGGGACGTTCGATCTTCATCCATCCGCGATCGAGGTAGTACGCGTTCGCATCCTTGTACACGTTGACGATCTGGTGATAGTCGAAATCCACGGAGTCGGGACAGCTCGCGAACGTGCCGCCATAGAAGTCCGGGTAGAAAATCTGCTGCGCGAGCGCGATCCATCCGCCGGTCGAACCGCCCGAGAGCATCCGGGCCCACGGCTCGCGGACGACGCGGAACCGCTGCTCGATCGCCGGGACGAGTTCCTGCATGATCGCGTCGCCATACGGCCCGTTGTTCTCCGAGTTCACGCCGTACGAATCATCGTAGTAGGGAGACGGATGCTGCAGGGTGACGTAGATGAACCGCGGCGTGCCGTCGGCCAGCCACAGCGACTCGAAATCGGCGCCTCTCCCGCCGCGCCCCGTACGGCCGAACCCCTCTGGCGGCGCCAGCGAGAAGTGGCCCTGAACGTAGTTGACCGGGTATCGCTCGTCCCGATGCTCATCGTACCCCTTCGGCAGCAGCACCGTGGCGCCCAGATAGATAGGCTGTCCCCACCAGCGCGACAGGATCTCGCTTTTCAGCTTGATGCGTTTGACGTATCGAGTGTCCGGCGGGACCTGGACGGGCGGAATGACCTTGTCAGCGACCAGCCGGAGCGGCGCGGACGACGACGGATCGAGGCGGACGCGGACGGGATCGCCATACAGGTTCCCTGGCGACTCTTTCCAGTTCTGTCCTTCCCATTGATCCATGTGCATCCAGACGATGTGGCCGTCGGCGCGGGCGAAACGCGTGTAGACGTTCACGAACGGCTGCACCCAGTACTCGCCGGCCGGTATGTCGCGGAGGCTCGCGACGGGATAGCCGCGATCGGCTGCCCCGAGACCGACGACAGCGCCGGGCGCGAGATTCTCGACGTAATGCGAGAACAGCGGCACGCCAGTCGGCGACACCTGCTCGATCGGGCTCTGCCGATTGTCGCGGCTGATCGCGAGATAGACCATGCCGGTGACCGGCTGCTGCCGGACGGACGCCGCAAACGATATCTCGACGCGTGGGCCGTTGGACGTCGCCTGTGTCCGCCCAGCGGCGGTCGCGAGCCCGCACGCGACGAGCAGACCGAGAAGAAACGCATGAGTTCTCATCCACGCTAATGTTACCTTCAGCTCGTGACAGAATGACGTGGTCGAGATGGTCCGACCGCTTGCTGCCGCTTTGCTGATGGCGTCCATCGGTTTCATTCCTGCCCGGCGTGGGGTCGCGCCGATTCCGGCGCCGACGTACACATACAAAGTCGTCCGCTCGTACCCGCACGATCGATCCGCGTTCACGCAGGGCCTCATCGCGCGTGACGGTTTTTTCTACGAGGGCACCGGCCTGAATGGCCGTTCAGGGATCCGGAAAGTCCGTATCGAAACGGGTGAAGTTGTTCAGATCCAGCCGCTGCCGCAGGAGTATTTCGGAGAGGGCATCACCGACTGGAAGGGACAGCTGTTTCAGCTGACGTGGCGCTCGGAGATCGGCTTCGTCTACGACCTCGCCACCTTCGAACGCACGCGCACCTTTGCGTACAAGGGCGAAGGCTGGGGCCTGACGCACGACGACGCGCACATCATCATGAGCGACGGGTCGGCCGATTTGCGTTTTCTCGATCCCGTCACAGCAAAGGAAACGGGCCGGCTCACGGTCCGCGATCAAAACGGGCCGGTGGAGCAGTTGAACGAGCTGGAATACGTGAAGGGGGAGATTTACGCCAACGTCTGGCAGACGGAACGCATCGCGCGCATCTCACCTCGTGACGGCCACGTCGTCGCCTGGATCGATCTGCGCGGCCTGCTCACGCCAGCGGAGCGCGCCGGGACGGACGTGCTGAACGGCATAGCGTACGAGGCCGCGAGCGATCGCCTGTTCGTCACGGGCAAACTCTGGCCCCGCGTGTTCGAAATCAAACTTCAGCAACAATAGCCGGTTCCAACGCGGCGTGATCGGTCGGGCTACCGATGCTTCGCGGCGCGCGTCAGCGAGCGGCGGTGCCGGACCCTCAGCACCGTCGCGACGATCACCAGCAGGGCGCAGAGTTCGACGTAGACCTTTTCGGCATCGATGAGGTCCGGCGGCCGGCCTTTCAGCAGCGGGTCGGCGACGATGCCGTGCGAGAAGAACACCGCTGCGGACGCATACGTCGTCCAGTGAAACAGCTTCCACCAGTGGCGTCCGAGCGCGGCGCGAACGCGTTTGAGCGACGTGAACACCGCAAATGCGAGCAGGTACAGCGCTACCGCGCCCAGCGTGGTGATGCCCGGCTGCACGGGCGACTTCGCCGGCCACAGCACGTCGGTGAGGGAGAAGCGCGGATCGGACGAAAACAGCAGGACGCCGGCGTGCAACGCCACCGCCGCGAGCGCGACGTAGCCGGTCCAGTTGTGAAACGTGAAGAGCTTGATGCGGCGCTTCGGCCATTGCCGTATCGGGTTATAGCCGACGGATAGGAGCAGCCCGAGCAGCAGATTCGCGGTGAGGAGGCCGATCGCGCCCAGCGCTATCGTGCCCGACAGATCGACGGCGGACATCCGCACGTTAGCTTACGACAAGCGATCGCCTCGTGTTTACTCCGCGGCACATGGTACCGTGAAGCGGTGAGCGCGATTCGCGAGTCCCGGACGATTGTCGACGGTCTTCCGATGCGCTGGCTGGAGTCGGGCAGCGGATGGCCCGTCGTCCTGCTGCATGCGTTTCCGCTCTCGGCGGACATGTGGCGGCCGCAGCTCGCAGCTGTGCCCGAAGGCTATCGTTTCATCGCACCAGATCTGTGCACGCGGCCGGGCGAGGGCATCGACGGCTATGCGCGATGTGCAGGTGCGCTGCTCGATCGGCTCGAGATCGACACCGCCGCGATTGGCGGCCTGTCGATGGGCGGTTACGTGACCTTTGCGCTGTATCGGTTGCTCTCGCGCCGGTTTTCACAGCTGATCCTCGCCGACACCCGGCCGCAGGCCGACACGGACGATGGACGAGCCGGTCGTCAAGCGCTTCGGCGGCTCCTGGCCGAAGCGGGAGCCACCGCCGTGGCGGACGTCATGCTGCCGCGACTGCTCTCCGAGCGCGCGCGGCGCGAACAGCCCGACGTCGTGACCGTCGTCCGGACGCTCATCGAAGCGCAGCCCGCGCCCGTTCTCGATGCGGCGATCGTCGCGATGATGGAGCGTCCGGATTCGACGCCTGACCTCGCGCACATCGCCGTTCCCGTCCTCCTCATCGCCGGCGAGCACGACGAGGTCACGCCGCCGGATGTTGCGCAGGAGATGGAGCGGGCGATTCCACGGGCACGAGCGGCCGTCATTCCGGAGGCGGGGCACCTGAGCAACCTCGAACGCCCGGGCGTCTTTTCACGGGCGCTGCACGATTTCCTGCTGGCGAATATATGAGCATGTATGATTTTGTGCATGCGACGCGCGCTCGTCGTCCTGATCCTGATCACCGCTCTCGCGCCGGCCGCGGCCCAGCAGTTCACGCCGGCGCCCGGTGACGATCCGCTGCATCGTCCGCTCGATGAAATACTCGACGCGAACGTGCGCGACGGGCTCGTCTACTACAGGGCGCTCAAGAGCGCGCGCGGGCGGCTCGATCACTACACTGCATCGCTCAACGTCCCCCCCGCGACATATGCCGGCTGGTCGAAGCCGCAGCAGATGGCGTTCTGGGTCGATGCCTACAACGCGTTCGTGCTGGAGACCGTGATCGACCACTATCCGATTCACGGCTCGGCACAGGCAGCGCCGTCGAACAGCATCCGCCAGATTCCCGGCGCATTCGAAAAGACGACGTGGCGTGCGGCAGGACGAGCGGTGACCCTCGATGCGATCGAGAACACGATCCTGCCGGAGTTCAACGAGCCGCGGCTCTATCTGGCGCTCGGGCGCGGCGCACTCGGCAGCGGCCGCCTGCGGAGTGAAGCCTACACGGCGGAGCGGCTCGACAAGCAGCTCGCCGACATCCAGGCGGAGTTCGTGACGAACCGGCTGATGCTGTCGATCGATCGCGCGAACAACACGATGGTCGTCAGCCCGATCATCAGCTGGCACGATCAGGCGTTCATCGCGGCGTACCAGACGACCGATCCCACGTTCGCGACGCGGTCGCCAATCGAGCGCGCGATCGTGGCGTTCATCCTGCCCAGCCTGCTGCCGCTCGAACAGGAGTTCGTGCAGCAGAATCGGTTCAAGGTGACGTTCGGCACGATGGACTGGCACCTCAACGATCTCACCGGAAGGAGCTAGCGCTGGACCTGGGGCTGGCCGGCAAGGCCGCCGTCGTCACCGGATCGAGCCGTGGTCTCGGACTCGCCAGCGCGCGCGCGCTCGTCGCCGAAGGCTGCTGCGTCTGCATCTGCGCGCGAGGGCAGGAGCGCCTGGCGGAAGCCGCACTCGAAGTGGAAGCGGCCGCCAAACGTCCGGGCATGGTCGCTGCGGTGCAGGCCGACGTGTCCACCGCCGCGGGCGTCGACCTGGTCATCAACCGGGCCGTCGACACGTTCGGCGGCCTCGATATTCTCGTCAACAACGTCGGACGTGCCGCCGGGACAGACCTGCTCGGCACCACCGACGCCGAATGGCAGGCTGCGTTCGACGAGACACTCTTTCCCGCGATTCGTGCTTCGCGCCTCGCAGTTCCGCACATAAAGGCGCGCGGCGGCGGTGCGATCATCATGATCACGTCCATCTGGGGTCGCGAGTCAGGCGGACGGATGACCTATAACGCCGTAAAGGCCGCCGAAACGAGTCTCGCAAAGGCGCTGGCGCAGCAGCTGGCGCCGGCACACATTCGTGTCAACAGCGTTGCGCCAGGGTCGATCATGTTCCCCGGCGGCTCGTGGCAGCGGCGACAGCAGGCCGATCCCGAAGCGATTGCCGAGATGATCCGCCGCGAACTGCCGTTCGGCCGATTCGGACGCCCCGAAGAGGTCGCCAACGTCGTCGCGTTCCTTGCCTCGCCCAGGGCGTCGTGGATCTCCGGAGCGTCCGTCGTAGTCGACGGCTGCCAGGGACGCTCGAATTGGTGACGCGCGCTTCACGTATCATTCCCCGATGTTCCTGAGCGGCGTCGCGGATCTCGTGCAGTCCACGGCCGACTGGCTGTACGTCCCGGTGCTCGTCGTCCTGATGTTCGGGGCGGGAATCTTCCTGACCGTCCGGTTGCGCGTCGTGCAGATTCGCCGTCTCGGCGAGGCCTTCGGCGCGTTCTTCGGCGGCCGCTCCGGCGCTGGAGCGGGCGTCCTCAGTCCGTTCCAGGCCTTCATGACGGCGCTCGGGACGACGATCGGAACCGGGAACATCGCGGGCGTCGCCGCCGGCATCGCGTCCGGCGGTCCCGGCGTCCTGTTCTGGATCTGGTGCTACGGGTTCTTCGCGACCGCGATCAAGTTCACGGAAGCCGTCCTCGGTCTGCGATTCCGGGAGGCGCAGGGGCGAGACGCGGTCCGATCCGGTCCGATGTACTACCTGCGCGACGGCGTCCACTCGCCGGGTCTGGCCATGGCCTACGCGGTCGTCGCCGGCGTCGCCGCATTGACGACCACCCCGTTCACACAGACCAATTCCATCGCGCTCGTCATGCACACGCAGGTCGGCGTACCCACCTGGGTGTCCGGCCTCGTCGTCGCCGTGCTGACGTGGCTCGTCATCATCGGCGGCATCAAGTCGATCGGCCGCGCGTTCCAGAAACTCGCGCCCGCGAAGGTCGGCATCTATCTCTTCGGCAGCATCATCGTCATCGTCACGTTCGCAGGACGGATCCCCGACGTGCTCGCGATGGTGTTCCGCGAGGCGTTCACCACGCGGTCCGTTTTCGGATTCGGGATGTACACCGCGATTCGATACGGCCTCGCACGCGGCCTCTACTCGAACGAGGCCGGTTACGGGACGGCGGCCGTGGCATATGGGACTGCGCAGAGCACGCGTCCTTTGCAGCAGGGCCTCAACGCCGTCACCGAGGTGATCATCGTTTCGTTCGGCACGTGCACGCTGACCGCGTTGACGGTGATGCTGTCGGGCGTCATCGACTGGACGGCGCCGGTCGGCACCCGCGCGACCAGCACGGCGGCGGTCGGCCTGGCGTTCGATGCCGCGATGCCGGGCGTCGGCGGGTATCTGGTGGCGTTCTGCGTATTTCTGTTCGGATACGGAACGCTCATCGGCTGGGCGTACTACGGCGAGCAGTTCCTCGAATACTGGCTGGGCCCGCGCGTGGTGACGCCGTATCGATGGATCTATTGCCTGCTGATTCCGCTCGGGGCGATCGCCAAGGTGAACCTCGTGTGGGCCTGGGGCGATCTGATGAATGCGCTGCAGATCTTCCCGAATCTGATCGGTGTCGTGGGGTTGAGTGCGATCGCGGGCGCTGTCGCGCGAGGAGGCCACGGAGGGAAAGATAACTAAGAGGCCACGGAGGCCACGAAGCTCAATAAGTTAAAGAAGAAAGAGGGAAGAGAGAGAGAGAGAGGGAAGAGAGAGAGGGGAGTGGAGAGAGGGGAGTGAGAGAGGGACTGGCAATTCATGGAAGCACGATGATTCTCTCGGCTGATGCATCGTCCGGGTCATTGGGCGTTGCAAGCTCGTTAAATTTCCGGTTCGGGCGATCGTTCACGATACGCCTGACGCCATCCACCAGCCGCTTCACGTTGAAGTTGATCAGCAGTCCTGCGGGAAGTCCGGCCAGCCGGACGTAGGTGATCGCCTGGGCGAGGTGAATCGGCGAGACGCCGTCGACCGCCTTCACTTCGACCGCGACGAGATCCTCCACGACGAAATCGATCAAATATGCGCGACCGAGTTTGCGTCCTTTGAACAGGGCGTACACTGGCACTTCCGTCTGGAACCGCAATCTTCTGTCTTCCAGCGCCACCGCCAGCGCCGCGGCGTTCACCTTCTCGAACACGCCCGGGCCGAACGCCTGGTGGACTTCTATCGCGGCTCCGATGATCTGGTGAGTGAGACGATCCGTCGGTTTCGTTTCGAGCATGAACTTCAGCAGTGCAAGTCCCGCTTCTCCCCGAAACCCCAGCAAATCGTGACGCCTCGATTGTATTTGTTGCAGTTATTGCCATCGCGTCGAGCCACACAGACTCGCTGAATTGGCCATCAGGCCGATTCTCGCTCCCTCCCTCCCTCCTCCTTCCCTCCCCAGGTCTCCGTGGGCCTAAAAATTGACTGCTCCGTGGCCTCCGTGGCCTCTTAGTTAAAAAACCGTCTCACCTTCGCCTATTGATCGCCTCCCCCACCCCTGTTACCATCGGGCCCGGCTTTCCCATGGCTGCACAAACACTTCCGGTCGTTTCAGGTGACAAGGATCGTGCGCTGCAGGAGGCGGTGGCCCGCCTCGGGCTTTCGCCTCGTCCCGGCGGTCCCGCCGCGGATCCCATCGTCACGGCCACGAGGCGGTTGCCCGCCGTTGCGGCGCAGTACGCCCCGTTCCCCAGCCGTACGGATGCGCGGCTTCGGGCCGCGCTGGCGGCCCGCGGGATCGAGCAGCTGTATACGCACCAGGCGGAGGCGTTCGAGCACGCGCTCGGCGGACGGAACGTCGTCACCATTACGCCGACCGCCTCCGGCAAGACGCTCTGCTACAACGCACCGGTCCTCGACGCGATCCTGAAAGATCCATCGACGCGGGCCCTGTATCTGTTTCCGACGAAGGCGCTCGCGCAGGACCAGCTCGCGGAGCTGCACGCGCTCGTCGAGTTGTTGATGCAGCAGCACCACGATGAAGACGCCGGGGCCGTTCCCGAGATCGGTGTCTTCACATACGACGGCGACACGCCGTCCGACGCCCGTCGTGCGATCAGGGGCAAAGCCCATGTGGTGCTGAGCAATCCCGACATGCTGCATTCAGGGATCCTGCCGCACCATCCTCGATGGGCGAAGCTGTTCGAGAACCTGCGGTTCGTGATCGTCGACGAGCTCCACGCGTATCGCGGAGTGTTCGGCAGCCATCTCGCGAACATCATGCGGCGGCTTCAGCGTGTGTGCCGCCACTACGGATCAGATCCGCTGTTCATCTGCTCGTCTGCGACGATTGCGAATCCGCGTGAGTTGGCCGAAGGGTTGACGGGGCGTCCCTTCGAGCTGGTGGATCGGAGTGGAGCGCCGCGGGGGGAGAAGTTCTTCCTCTTCGTGAACCCACCGGTCGTCAACGCGCAGCTCGGAATCCGGCGATCGTACCTGTCAGAGGCGCGGCGCGTCTCGCTGGAATTCCTGAAGCACAACCTCCAGCTCATTCTCTTCGCGCAGAGCCGTCTGGCGACGGAGATCCTGACAACGTATCTGAAAGATGCGTATCAGGGACCGACGGGGACGTCGGATGCGGTGCGCGGCTATCGGGGAGGGTACCTGCCGAACCGCAGACGGGAGATCGAGCGCGGTTTGCGCGAGGGAAGCGTACGGGCGGTCGTCTCCACCAACGCGCTGGAACTCGGAATCGACATCGGCGCCCTCGATGTTGCGGTCCTGGCCGGCTATCCCGGGACGATTGCGGCGACATGGCAGCGCGCGGGCCGAGCGGGTCGCCGGTCGACACGTTCGGCGGCCGTTCTCGTCGCCAGCAGCGCGCCGATCGACCAATATGTGATCCGTAACCCGTCGTATTTCTTCGACGCGTCTCCGGAGCACGCGCTCATCAATCCCGACAACCTGCACATCCTGATCGATCATGTGAAATGCGCCGCGTTCGAGCTGCCGTTCGCGACCGACGATCAGTTCGGGTCCTTGAACGTGCAGGAGATCCTGGCGGTGCTGGCGGAGGAAGGCTACGTGCACGCGGCCGACTCGCAGTGGAACTGGACGCACGAGTCCTATCCGGCGGATGCGGTCAGCCTGCGGTCGGTCTCGTCGGACAATTTCGTCGTCGTCGATACGACGGCGGGCGAACGGGTGATTGCCGAGACGGATTTCACCAGCGGCCCGGCCACGCTGCACGAGAAGGCGATCTACATCATCGAAGGCCAGCTGTTCCAGGTGGAGCGCCTCGATTTCGAGGGCCGGAAAGCCTACGTGCGCGCAGTGGATTGCGACTACTACACCGACGCGATCACGTACACCAAGGTGACGATACTCGACACGTTCGAGGAGCGAGGGGCGCGGGCCGAAGACGTGGATGGGACAGGCGAGGAGCGACTCGCTCCGGTATCCGTCGGCCCTCCTGCGCCGCTCGCGGCTCGTTCCTCGCACGGCGAAGTCCACGTGGTTTCCCGTGTGGTCGGGTTCAAGAAGATCAAGTTCTACACGAACGAGAACGTCGGCTCGGGCGAGCTGGATCTGCCTGAGCAGCAGATGCACACGTCGTCGTACTGGTTGACGATTCCTGCCGGGGTGATGCAGGCGCTGCCCTTTGCCGGAGACGACAAACGTGACGGCGTCGTTGGACTCGCGTTTGCGATGAAGAACGTGGCGCAGTTGCTGCTCATGTGCGACGCCCACGATATCGGCCTCTCGGTCGACGGCGGTTCGCTCGAGCGCAGCGCGCGTACCGGCGGCGCCGGCGGCGTTCCGGACGCGCTCGCCGTCGATCCGAACATCTTCGTTTACGACAACTACCCTGGCGGCATCGGTTTCAGCCGGCCGCTGTTCGAAATGGATGCGATGCTGCTCGAACGCACGCGCGAATTGATCGCCACCTGTCCGTGCGAATCGGGCTGCCCGTCGTGCGTCGGGCCCGAAGGAAATACGGGGCCCCGCGCAAAGCACGTCGCATCGCACATGCTCGATTTGCTTTGTGCACCGAGCACCGAGCACCAAGCACCGAGCACCGAGCACCGAGCACCGAGCACCGATACTACTTTCCACCGATGAATCTCACTGCGCGACTGCGCTCGATCGTCCGCCCGACAACGGCGCGGGAACTGACCTACGAGCCGGACACCGGTCGATACGAAGCCGCCATCGACATGGACCGCGTCGCCGACGTGCTTGGCGGGCGTGTCGTGGCGAATGCTTTCGGACGCGCGCTCGTCATCGACCGCCGCTACGAGTCCGATCGATCGCACGGCGACACGAAGATCGGCGCGATCGCGTTCGACGACGACGAACGGCTGCGCGTGCTCGACCCGGCACTCACGCCCGCCGACGGGATTGGCTCGCGGATGGTGTTCGTCGACCTGGAAACCACGGGCCTCAGCGGAGGCGCCGGGACGATGGCGTTTCTGATCGGGTGCGGCTGGTTCGACGTGGGGGCCTTCCAGGTCAGGCAGTTCCTCCTCACGAGCTACGCGGCGGAACGGGCGCTGCTGTGCGCGGTGGCCGATTGCCTGGCCGAAACGGCGCTGCTCGTCACCTATAACGGCAAGACCTTCGATGTTCCCGTCATGGAGACCCGGTGGCTGTTCCACCGGATGCCGCCGCCGCTCGAATCGGTGCGGCATTTCGACATGCTCCATCCCGCCCGCCGGCTGTGGCGCCGGCGCGACGGGGAAGCCGAAGACGAGGCGTGCTGCCGTCTCTCCACGCTCGAGCGCGTCGTATGTGGAGTCACGCGGGCCGGCGACGTCCCGGGAATGGAGATCCCGACGCGCTACTTCCGGTTCCTTCGAACCGCGGACGCGCGGCCGCTCGAGCCCGTGCTCGAGCACAACCGGATCGATCTCGTGTCGCTGGCCGCGGTCACGTCATCCGCCGTCACGCTGGTGGAGCAGGGAAGCGAGGCATGCCGCGACGGCTGCGAAGCGCTCGCGCTCGGCAAGGTGCTGGAACGCGCCGGCGCTCACGCTGCGGCGCTGGCGTGCTTCCAGCGCGCGGCAGACGATGGACGGATGCACATCGACGTCCGGGCGGAAGCGTTGTATCACCTGGGATTGCGGCTGCGCCGGGATCGCCGGTTCGAGGAAGCAGCCGACGTCTGGAAGCGGGTGCTCGCCCTCGCGCCGTCACGCGGCATGCGTTCGACGGTGGTCGAGCCGTTGCGGCGGTTTGCCGTCCGCCAGCTTGCGATCCAGCACGAACACCGCGAGCGCGACTACGAAGGCGCGCGGGAACTCACGCTGCAACTGCTGGAGGAGTCGGACCGCGAACAGGTGGACGACAGCCGGAGACGGCTCGAACGGCTGGACAGGAAGATTGCGCGTTCGGCCGGAGAGCTCTTTGCCTGAAACGCGAGCAACGATAACTACACGATTACCAGCGTCCCGCTACTCGAGGCAGTCAACGCCCGCCGCCTTGATGCGGTCGGGCACTGTGCCTCGAGCAGGTGAGAGCTGCGAATCTGGGAGTTCCCCCGTAAGCGTCAGCGGGCGGCGACGGGTTTCTTGGCCTTCGAGGCCTTTGCAGCAGCTTTGCGAGTCTCCGACGTCTGCGCGCCGAATCGCTTGGTAAACCGCTCGACGCGGCCCTCGGTATCGACGAGCTTCTGACGTCCGGTGAAGAACGGATGGCAGTTGTTGCAGATCTCGAGGTGCAGCTCGGGCTTGGTCGACCGGGTCTTCCATGTCGCGCCGCAGGCGCATCGCGCCTCGACCTCGTAGTACTTGGGGTGAATCCCTTCCTTCACAGTGGACTCCTTGGAGCTTTCAGGAAAACTCCAGTATACCACACAGGCCATCGGCCTTAAAGCCAGCTTCGTCATGTACTTGCGAGCGTGGCTGGGACAACGGCCAACTCCCGATTCCAACTACCAGAGGAACGGGCCGGGCCTGCGGTCCGCCAGTTGTCGCGAAGCTGCGGCGTCTTCACGGTATGTCAATCCATCGATCCCAGCGGTGCCTGCGCAGCCGGGCCATTTCCTCGTTGCTGAAACGGCGCCCGTCGCTTACACCGATGTTCGTGTCCACGTGGTGAGGCTTGCGCATGCCGGGGATGACGGTGCTGACAGCCGGGTGTTGGAGGATGAATCGCAGCGCGGCTTCCGGCATGGTCATGCCGGGCGGCAGATCCGGGCGCAGCCGATCGGCCCGTTCGATCGTGTTCCGCAGGTTCTCCGTCTGGAAGTAGATGTTGCGGAAGTCGCCGGCGGGCCAGGTGGAGTCCATGGTGAGAGTGCCGGTCAGACCGCCCTCGTCGAAGGGCACGCGCGCGATTACGGCAATGCCGCGGCGCTCGCACTCGGGGAAGAGGAGATCTTCCGCCTGCTGGTCGAAGATGTTGTAGACGACCTGCACGGCATCGACGAGGCCGGTGGCGAGCGCTTTCAGGACGTTGTCCGGCTGCCAGCGGTTGATGCTGATGCCCACCGCGCGGACCAGCCGCTGTTCCTTCAGCGACGACACGGCCTTCTGCCACGAGTCGTCTTCTGCCCACGCATCGGTCCACACGTGGAACTGCTGCAGGTCGATCGTCTGCACATCGAGGTTCCGCAGACTGCGTTCGGTGTAGGCGCGGATGTGGTCGGGTGGAAATACGTCCCGCAGCGGATATTCGGCGCGCGCCGGCCACTTGCCGTTCTTCGGCGGAATCTTGGTGGCGGCGTAGAGGCGCCTGTCACGGCGCCGCTTGAGCAACTCGCCGAGCAGCTGCTCGCTGTGCCCTTCCCCATATGCCCATGCCGTGTCGAAGAACGTACAGCCGAGTTCGACCGCACGATCGAGCGACCGCGACGACTCTTCATCGTCCGACCCGGTCCAGCCACCCATTCCCCACATGCCGTATCCGACCTCGGAGACCTGCCAGCCCGTTCTGCCAAACGCTCGAAAACGCATCTGAATGCCGATCCAATCTGCAAACTCGATGTCCGGTCCCGCATCGCGCACCGCGTGTCGCGAATTACCGTGAAACAGCGACTCCGCTCATCTGAAGATACTTGATCGCATTCAATCCACGGTCGGAATGGAGAAAAGGCATGGTCGATTCGAAGCGGTGGAGTCGCGGGAAAGATGCTGAAGCTAACTGTGGGGGCGGGCTTTCGCTCTGCGCCGCGATCGTTCCTGCGCGGCGGGCCGCGCTGCTCAGCCCGCCGCTCCGGCAGTAAAGTTCCCAGCCGCTCGCGTCAATCGCGAATGACGAATCGATAGCAGTCGCTCTGCAGCACCACGGCGCCGCTGGCGTTCTCGATGACCCGGAAGTTGATGTCGAAGGTCGAGCCTGGCGCGAAGGCCGAGAGGTTCCGCCACAGGTCCGCCCGCGCCGTTCCTGTGTCGTCCGTCACGAGGGGATGCGGCGTCAACCCTTCACCGAGTGTCAGCCAGCCGCTGTTGTTGGTGCAGACGCCATCGAGCGTGACATCGACGGCCCGCTGCAGGCTGTAGCTCGTGTTCGGCGCGAGATCCCGGACGAAGGTGTCCAGCGTGGCGATGTTCTGCGTCGCATCCTTGTCCTGACGGAACTTCACGAGCCCGAAACCGCTGCCGCGCAGCACGGCTTCCAGGTTGAATGGCGGCTGCTCCGAACTGGCCGAGACGGTGCCGGTTTCAGCACCTGTGCCCGATTCGGCTGATGCAGTTGGCGACGGCGCGGTCGGGCCCGCGCTTCGCTGCGTGCAGGCGCCCAGCGCTGCAGCGGCAATCAGGATGGCGCCGGCGATGGAGAAACGGGACATCTGAGCCTCCTTTGGCGTTCGTTCACGTGAATGTTCGACTCGACGAGCGCCGAAAGCCATCGACACGGTCTGAAGACTTTCTGATCCTTCCCTGAAGACCTGCCCAGCGTATGATTGGCGGGGCATGGCCTCCCGCCTGCGCTTCGGCGAGTTCGAGCTCGACGTCGACGCGTATGCCCTCCGATCGGGCGGAAAGCCGGTGCGCCTCGAGCGCCAGCCGATGGAGCTGCTCAGGCTGCTGCTCGACGCCCGCGGAGCGCTCGTCGATCGCGCGAAAATCCAGGCGGCGCTCTGGGACAGCGGCGTCTTTGTCGGCCACGAGGCCGCCATCAACACGGCCATCAGGAAACTGAGACGCGCACTCGGCGACGACCCCGAGCGTCCGCGATATATCGAGACGGTGGTCGGAAAGGGCTACCGGTTCGCCGCCGCGGTCCACGATGTGACGCGGGACGCGCACATCCGCCACACGCTGCGCGGCGCGGACGACGGTCACCCGCTGTTTCCCAAGTACAGCGTCAGACGCGGCCAGGAGGAGTTCGCGCTCGGTGAGGGCGACAATCTGATCGGCCGGCATCCAGACGCGCGGGTCTACATCGATCATCCTTCCGTGTCGCGGCGGCACGCGCTCATCTCCATTCGCGGGGGAGGGGCGGCCATCGAGGACCTCGGGAGCCGCAACGGCACCTTCGTGGACGGCCATCGAGTCGAAGCACGAACGGATCTCCACCCGGGTGCGATCGTCGGCGCGGGTCCGATCGTGATGACGTTCGAGGTGCTGTCGGCGCCCGCATCCACGAAACCGGTAAGGCGGGGACACCGCGCGGGGCCATGATCCTCGCGCCCGGAACGCGGCTGGCCTCGTACGAAGTGTTGTCCGCGCTGGGAGCCGGCGGGATGGGCGAAGTGTACCGCGCGCGCGACACGCGGCTTGGACGGGACGTCGCCCTCAAGATCGTGTCCCCGCAGCTTGCGGACGACGTGGGTGCGCTCGCACGGTTCGAGCGCGAGGCCCGTGCCGCTGCAGCGCTTTCACATCCGAATATCGTCGCGCTCTACGATATCGGCCGCGAGAACGGAGTGGCGTTCGCGGTCATGGAACTCCTCGACGGCGAGCCGCTCGATCGCCTGCTGATGCGCGAGCGGTTGTCCTGGCCGAAGGCGCTCGACGTCGTCGCCGCTGTGGCCGATGGTCTCGCGGCGGCTCACGCACGCGGAATCCTCCATCGCGACTTGAAGCCAGCCAATCTCTTCGTCACGCGCGACGGGCTGGTGAAGATCCTCGATTTCGGCCTGGCGAAACAAGATCCTTTCCGCGCGTCGTCAGCAACGGTTGGCGCGCCGGCAATCGACACCGAGCCTGGTGTTCTGCTCGGCACCGTCGGATACATGTCCCCCGAACAGGTCAGGGGCGAGGCGACGGACCACCGCAGCGACATCTTTTCGCTCGGATGCGTTCTGTACGAAATGCTTGCAGGAAAGCCTCCGTTTGGCGGCAGCACGCCCGGCGAAACCTTCGCCGCAATTCTGCGGGATCAACCCTCGTCATTGCGGAGCGCGTCGAAGGCGATTCCCGCCGGCGTCGATGCTCTCGTGCAGCGATGCCTCGATAAGAACCCGGACCTGCGCTTCCAGTCGGCCCGCGATCTTGCGTTTGCGCTGCGCAGCGCCGCGGCAGACCTGCAGCGGTCTTCGACGATCACGTCGTTATGGCCGGGCACGCGCACGATGCGAAGCATTGTGGCCGCATCCGCAGCTGCCGCGGCGATCCTCTTCGTCGTGTTGACGGTGTGGCTGTGGCGCAGGGGACCAACCGCCGAATGGCCTGACGGGCCGATCCGATCGATCGCCGTGCTTCCGCTGTTGAATGCGTCGCCGGACTCCGGCCAGCAGTATTTTGCCGACGCGATTACGGACGAACTGACGAACACGCTCGCTGCGACCGGAGCGTGGCGCGTGACGTCGCGCGCGTCCGCGATGAAGTTGTCGGGCACCGCCGAGCGGAAGATCGAGATCGCGAAGAAACTCGGCGTCGACAGCATCATCGAGGGATCCGTGCTGCGCGACGGATCGCGCGTGAAGGTCACCGCCGTGCTGACGGATGGCCGCACGGACCGGCGTCTCTGGTCTGACACGTTCGATCGCAATGCCGACGGGGTGCTTTCCGTGCCGGCCGACATCGCACGCGCGATTGCCCGCGAAGTCGATCTCAATCTGACCCCCGAAGCAACGGCCCGGCTCGCCGCGCGAAGCCGCAGCGTGCTTCCACCGGCGTACGAAGCGTACGTCCGCGGCCGTCACGCCTTCGACAAGCGCACCGAAGCGGATCTGCGCGAATCGATCCGGTTGTTTCAGGACGCGATCGATGCCGACCCGACTTACGCTCCCGCATACGCCGGTCTCGCGGATTCGTACGGGCAGCTCGGCTACGGCTCGTACGTGGCGCCGGAAGAGGCATTCCCTCGGGCGCGCGCCGCCGCCCGCAAGGCGCTGGACCTCGATCCGAATCTTGCCGAAGCGCACGCGTCGCTCGGGTACGCCTTGATGTATTACGACTGGAATTTCCCGGAGGCCGAGCGGGAGTACGCACGTGCGGTCGCGCTGAATCCGAGCTACGCGACAGCGCACCAATGGTACGCCTATTGGCTGACGGCAATGGAGCAACCGCTCGACCGGACGGAGCGTGAAGTGTCGGCCGCGCAGCGCCTCGATCCGCTCTCCGTGTCCATCTACACGGACCGCGCGTACATCCTCCACTACTACGGCCGCAACGATGAAGCGCTGCACGCCGTCCGGCTGGCGCTCGACATGGACCCGAAGTTCCCGCTCGCGTATTTCTGGCTGGGCAGGATCTTCACGTCGGAGGGGCGCTACGACGAAGCAGAGGCCGCGTTCGAGAAGATCGGACCGCTTCGGACGTGGACACCGGCAATGGCAGCGCTTGGATTTGCCTATGGGAAGGCCGGTCGCACCGACGACGCGCGACGGATCATCGATGAATTCGCGGCGCTCACGCGCGACGGAAAATACGCATCGAGCTACGCCGTTGCCGTCGTATACGCCGGACTCGGTGAGACGGAACGCGCATTCGCATCGCTGAACAGCGCGCTGCAGGAGCGGTCGCATTGGCTCGTGTGGCTGAAACGCGATCCCCGCTGGAACGGCATCCGGAGCGATCCGCGATTTCGTGAGCTCGTCAGGAAGGTCGGACTGCCGTCCTGAACCGTGGCGGGGTGCGCGTCACTTGCGGCGCGCCAGAACGAGCATGCCGACGCCAAAGACGAGCAGCACGACACCCCACCCGAGGTTGACGTTGAGGCCGAGTGATTTCGCGTAAATCGCGTGGTCGCTGACGACGCCATAGCCGGTGAGCAGAATGCCGAGCAGCGCGAACATCAGGCCGATCGGGATGCGGATGTCGAGACCCATCGCGATGCTCCTCAGAAAAAGATCGCGTTCAGCAGCACCGTCAACACGAGCACGCCGACCGCCAGCACAGACGGACGGGCATACCAGGCATCGCCGGTCTCCCGCGGCCGTTCGGTGAGCGAATAGACCAGGCCGCGCAGCGACTCTTCCGCATGCGGGGCGGTGGCCAGGCTGACGACGATCGTGACGACGAAGCAGACGGTCCAGGCGACGATCGCCGTCCAGAAGTTCTGCGCCATCTCGCTGTAATACGTGTGGGCAACGGTGAGGAGGCCGCCCTTGATTCCCGGCGCGGCGCCGGCGGCGAGCGTCGACATGTGATGCAGCGCGGCGGCGGACGTGCCGGCCAGCAGTCCCGCGAATGCGCCGTGCCCGGTCGTTCGCTTCCAGAACATGCCGAGCAGGAACGTGGCAAGCAGCGGTGCGTTCACGAATGCGAACACCAGCTGCAGGATGTCCATGATGTTGTTGAACTGCGCAGCAACATACGCTGTGGCGACGGACGCCGCGATGCCGAAGACCGTTGCCATGCGCCCCATCCACAGGTAGTGCGAGTCCGGCGCCTTGGGACGGATGTATGCCTGGTAAATGTCGTACGTCCACACCGTGTTGAACGCGGTTACGTTGCCGGCCATCCCCGACATGAAGCTGGCGAGCAGCGCTGTCAGCCCGAGGCCGAGCAGTCCCGCCGGGAAGTAATGGAGCAGCATCACGGGCACCGCGAGGTCGTAATCGAGCTGCGGGTGGCCGTTCTGATCGCGCACGATCTCGCCCGTGGTGTCGCTGACCTTGTAGGGAATGAGGCCGGACGCGGGAGCCGCGACGTCTGGCGCGATGGACGCCGTGACCGCCGCGCGGGCGTCCGGCGGCGCCGAACCCCGGACCGTCGGTTGCGCGGCGAGTGCGATGAGCCCGGGCATGATGACCAGGAACGGAAACAGCGATTTCGGGATCGCCGCGATGAGCGGCGTGCGCCGCGCCGCGGTCATCGAATCGGCGGCCATCGCGCGCTGCACGACGAGGAAGTCGGTACACCAGTAGCCGAACGAGAGCACGAATCCAAGACCCATCGACACGCCAAACACGTCGACGCCCATCGGATTGGTCTCCGGGCGGGCCATGCCGCGCCACGAATGCGTCAATGCCGCCGGCAGCGTGTCGCGCAGGCCGCTCCAGCCGCCGACGTCGCGCAGCCCCAGATACACGAGCGGGACGAAGCCCGCGACGATCAGGAAGAACTGCAGCACCTCGTTATAGATCGCGCTCGACAGGCCGCCGGCGAACACGTAGAGCAGCACGATGATTGCCGAGGCGACGATGCTGACGTGAAAGAGGTACGCCGCCGGCAGGCCGAGCGCCTGGAACGGTGCGTCGAAGATGTGCAGGATCTGCAGCAGCTTCGCCATCGCGTACATCGAGATCCCCGAGGAGAAGACGGTCATCAGCGCAAAAGAAATGGCGTTGAAGCCGCGCGTCTTCTCGTCGAACCGCAGCCGGAGATACTCTGGCACGGACCGCGCTCGCGACCCGTAGTAATACGGCATCATGAAGATGCCCAGGAAGACCATCGCCGGGATCGCGCCGATCCAGTAGAAATGACTCGTCGCGATGCCGTATTTGGCGCCCGACGCGGCCATCCCGATGATTTCCTGCGCGCCCAGGTTCGCCGAAATGAACGCGAGCCCGCACACCCACGCGGGCAGCGCGCGCCCGGCCTGGAAGAAGTCCGCGCTCGTGCGCGTGTAGCGCTTGAGCGTGAAGCCGACGCCCAGCACGAACGCGAAGTAGACCAACATCAACAGCCAGTCGATGGAATGTAGGGTCATCACGACTCCGCTGGCGCGTCGAACGAAACGAGATCGCGGCGGAACCCGCCCGTTTTGATCGCGCCATAGACGATGCCGGCCGCGAGCCAGACGCCGCCCGCGATTCGCGCGGGCGTGCGAAGGCTGAACCAGAGGTACGCGCAGAACGCGAATCCAAGCAGCGGGTAGATGAAGTTGCCCGCCGTTCGCCGCTCGGCGCGGACCCAGTAGCGCGTGAAGGCGGCGAGATTGACGCCCATGAACGCGATGAACGCGCCGAAATTGAGCATCTCGGCGCCGAGCTGATACGTGAGGACGAGACCGCCGGCCGCCGCGAGCGCGCCGATGAGCAGCACGTTGTTCCGCGGGATGTGCGTGCGTGCATCGACGGCTCCAAAGAACTGCCGCGGCAGCGCGCCGCTTCGTCCCATCCCGTACAACAGCCGCGCGGCGCCGAGGTGTGCCCCGGTGCCCGACCCGATGTTCGCGACCATGAGCGTCAGATTCAGCACCGTGAACATGACGGGGCCACCGGCGCGGCCGGCAATGTAGGTGAACGCGGTGTCGACGTCGGGGAAGCCGTTCCACGTCCCCCACACGAGCTGCCCGGCATACACCTGGATCGACGCCAGGATGCCGGTGATGAGACACGTGAGCACCGTCGCGCGCATGATGTTGCGCCGCGGATCGACGACTTCTTCCGAGAGCGTCGAAATGCCGTCGAACCCGATGTAGGTGAGCGAGGCAACGGAAGCGCCCGTCAGGACGAGCGGCAGCGAGAACGTTGCCGGATCGTAGAACGGCTTCGTCAGCGCTTCAGCAGGCAGATGCGCTCGAAGGATATAGCGGAGTGCCAGCCCGAGAAAGAGCACGAGCACGGTACCCATTACGATCGTGAGGAGTTCGTTGGTCCGCGCGCTCGCTTTCACGCCGCGCAGATTCAGCGCGGTGAAGAGCGCCGCAAACAGCATGACCCACACCGTATACGGCAGGCCGTGGACCAGGTTCATGGCTGCCTTGCTGCACCAGATGGTGCAGATCATCGGGTTGAGCACGTAGTCCATCAGCATGCTCCACCCCGTCGCGTAGCCCAGCGAAGGATGCAGCTCACCGCCGACGTAGGTGAACGCCGAACCCGCGCTCGGGTACGCGCGCGCCATCCGCCCGTAGCTCACCGCCGTCAGGAGCATGGCCACCATGCCGATGAGAATGGCGGTGACGACGTGGCCGCGTGCTTCCATGCTGACCACGCCGTAGATGCCCATCGGCGCGACAGGCTGGATGAGCACGATGCCGTAGAACACGAGGTCCCACAGCCCGAGCGCCCGTCGGAGACGCGGCTCGGCAGCCGCGGCGTCAGCGGTTGCCACTCGTCACCGTCGCGACCGGCACGTTCCAGGCCTCGAGCCGTAACGCCCCCGGCGATCCGGCCGACGCTTCGAAGTCCACGCCGATGTCGCGGCTTTCGCCCGGCATCAGCGCGAAATAGTTGTCGTCCCAGTAAACGGGCAGGTATTCGGCACCGGTACCGGGATTCACGATCGCGAGCCGCACCTGGAACGCCAGCGCCGATCCGGTGTTCTGCACGTGCACCGTCGATCGGCCGCCGGCGCCCGGCTGCAGCGTCGCGCGAAGCGTCGTCTTCGGCAGCGTCGACAGCATGGTGAGGTCCGCGTGACGCGAGGTGGGCGTGTAGTACCACTGCGTCTTCTTCGGATCCAGTACCGATGGCTGCGTCGACAGCCAGTAGAAATTCGTACTCAGGACCTTGCCGGCGCGGTCGCGCGCCGCGAGCTGCACGAAGTACGTCGTCGAGAGATCCGCGATCGACGGCAGCGTCAGGACCTTGACGACGGCGTCAGCACCAAGATCGACGGTCGCGTCCCGGCTGAAACGGCTTTTCAGCGCGAAGTCGAGGATCGAGGCCGATACGGTGATGCCGGTGAGCGCCTGCTGCGTGTCGTTGACGAGCGAGATCGAGTGGTCGTCGTATGAGTACTGGACGTGCACGGGCTCGCACGCTTTCTTCGTGCCGAAGTAACCGCCGCCCGGACGCATGTAGTAGTCGTAGAGGTGCCAGATGACCGATGGCCACGCGTTGTTCAACATCCACTGAATGACACCGGTCGATCTGTATTTGTTGCGCGCGTACCCCTCGAACATCGCGCGCTCTCCTTCGTAGGTGAGCGCCTGCGCCTTGCGCGCGTAGTCCGCGGCATCGACGGCCTTGCCGTAGCGTCCTTCGATCGCGGCGGTGAAGACGTCGATGTTCTTGAACTCTCCGCCGCCGGCGTGATAGTTCCACACGTCGTCGATCGGCCAGAGGTGCGCGGGCGTCAGCATCGCCTCGAGACTCTCGATCGGAGGTACCGCCGGACCGGGGCTGATTTCGGTGGCGAATCCGACGGCGCCGCCGTTCTTCGTGTCGGTCAACCAGTACAACGGGGGCACGTACTCGTACGGGCCTCGCATCTTCACGCCGCTGGGTCCGCTCACCGGCCCATCCGCTTCTGCGGCGCTCGACAGCGTCGGTCGGTTCCAGTCGACAGTCCGCTCGATGTCGAGGTACTTCTGCTCGATCGCCGCGATGGGCGGCTTGTCGCTGCCGTTCAGCCAGACGAAGATGCTCGGATGGTTGCGCAGATGGAGCAGTTGATCGCGGAGCGAGTCGGGTCCGACGGTGTAGTTTTCAATCGTCCACTGATTCCAGAGTTCCCACTGGTCGCAGCAGCACCAGCCGGGCATGATCAGGATGCCCTGCTCGTCGGCGAGGTCGTAGAACTCGTCGACGTCCAGCTTGCCTTCCTGCCGGATCGTGTTCAGCCCCATCTCGCGGACGTAGCGCAGGTGCGCACGGAGTTGTGACGATGTGAACGGGCGCTCGAGCATGTCCTGGCTCCAGCCGCCCCCGCGGATGAGGATCGGCTTGCCGTTGATCTTGAACAGCCGATGCCCTTCTCCAGTCAGCTCGGATGTGACCTCGCGGATCCCGAATCGAACCGTCTGTGCGTCCGACACGGATTCGCCGGCCACTACCTCGAATTTCGCGTCGTAGAGATTCTGCGCGCCCATCCGGTAGGGCCACCACAAACGTGGCGCGTTGACGTGCAGCGACGTATTGTCGGCAGGCGAGATACGGACCGTGCGGTGCTCCCGCGGAGCGAGGGTGACCGATGTCGAGAAATTCACGCCGGCGGCCGAGCCGCGCACTGTCGCCGACTGTGAGGCGTCCGTGGCATTCCAGACATCGGCGATCATCGTGAGATCCGCCGCGTCGTATTTCGGCGCGTTCAGCTTGGCAAGAACGTACGGATTACGTAAGGCGACGGGTCCACTGCTGGTCAGATATACCGGCCGCCACAGTCCCATGTCCTTGTCGGGCGGCGTCGGGTTCCAGTCGACCCAGTTGATGCCCAGATCGTTTTCCTGCGGCGCGAAAATCTCGACCGCGAGCACGTTCGGCCCGTCGTGCCGGAGCGCGTCGGTGACGTCGAACTGATATCGCCGGTACGCGCCTGCGATGTCGCGGGTCGAAGCGATCTGGCGGCCGTTGAGCCACACGTTCGCGCGGTAATTGATGCCGTCGAAGTGCAGCCACTGCCGGGCGCCGGCTGCGGGGGCCGTGAATTCCGTCCGATACCACCACGCGACCCGATACGGACTGTCGGCCGGCATCGGCTGGCGGGCGAACACGGCGCCGATCGGATACGTCGTGCCCGGGATCGACCGCAGGTTCATCCCGACATACGGATCCTTGAATTCGCCGGCGGCGACCTGCGCCGCGACAACGGTCGTCGGCACCGTCGCCTCGTACCATTTACTGACGTCGACGCCCAGCTTCGAGAGTTCGGCCCCTTCTGCCTCGACTTTGGCGGACGATTGAATCCGCCACCCACGGTCCAGCAGTTGTCTGGACTGTCCGGCTGCGGACGCCGGCTGCATGGCCGCCGTCAGTCCCAGCACGATCCCAACGCGTGCAAGTGTGTGTCGCATGTCGGGTTCTCCGCCGCGCCGTGGCGCGTGAGCCGGAGCGTAGCCGCAGGCTGCGCCGTTTGCAAGAGTTTGTTAAAGGATCTAATTTAGTGGGGCATGTCCCAGGGACACCGGCCACACCGCGGGGCCTCGGGGGACGCGTCGAGCGCGAGCCATGCCGCGCATCTCAGGGCCCTGAACATCGATCGTGTGCTTCGGATCGCCGTCGACCGCAGCGGTGCCTTCACGCGGGCCGAGCTGATCCAGGAAACTGGATTGTCCGCTCCAACCGTCGGCAGCGTCACCATAGACCTCATACGCAAAGGCGTTCTTACGGATCTCGGCACGGCTCCGTCGCGCGGCGGCCGCCGGCCGGGCCTGATGGAGTTCAACGCCCGTCACGGGTTCATCGGCGGACTCGATCTCGGTCCTACCCGCACGCGCCTTGCGGTGGGCGACTTGCGCGGCCAACAGCTGATTACCCGGATCGTCGCGACTCCCGGCCAGGTCGATGCCCCCACGCTCGTTGAACGGCTGACGACGACGCTCCGCTCGATGATGCACGACGCCGCCGTCGATCCGACCCAGTTGCTCGCGATCGTGGCTGGCGCGCCCGGTCCCGTGGATCTCGCCACGGGCACGGTGCTCTACGCACCGAACCTCGATCACTGGGACCATGTGCCGCTGCGGTCCATTCTTCAGGAGCAGTTCCCGGGCGCGGCGATCGTGATCGAGAACGACGTGAACCTCGCGCTGCTCGGGGAACACTGGCGCGGCGCGGCCCGGGATCATGACACCTGCGCATTTCTCTTCGTCGGAACGGGCGTCGGCTCCGCCATTCTCATCGACGGCGCGCTCCATCATGGGCATCACTACATGGCGGGGGAGATCGGCGCCATGCTGATGGCCCCCGAATATCTCGGGCGCGACTTCGGATCGCGCGGCTGCCTCGAGACGCTCGCCGGCATGTCCGGGCTGCGCGACCGGTGGGATGCCGCCCACGTGCACGCGCCCGATCGCTGGTTCGGTTCGCTGATGGACGCGTACCGCTCCGGCGAGGGCTGCGCGGTCCGCGTCGTCGACGAGGCCGCGACGCTCCTCGGAATGGCTGCCGCACACCTCGGCGCGATCGTGGATCCCTCGGTCCTGATTCTCGGCGGTTCGATGTTCGCGGATCCGGGGCCGATGGTGGACGCGGTCCGCCGCGTGGTCGGATGCATCGCGCGCACGCCGTTCGAAGTCGTCGTCTCAGCTCTTGGCAAGGAAGCGCCGCTTGCGGGCTGCATGCTCGTGGGGGCGCGCGAGGCGCAGCGCATGCTGCGTCACCAGCTTCGCGGCACGATCCGCCGGAGGGCGATCCAATGAAGTCGATCCTCGTTGCCTCACTCGTCGTGACGTCCATCGCCGCAGCTTCGGCGCCCCAGCCGGCCGCGCCGCCTGTCACCCGGCGGCTGATCATTCATGCCGACGACCTCGGCATGTCGCACGCCGTCAACCGCGCGACGTTCGAGGCGCTCGAGCACGGCTGGATCACGTCGTCCAGCATCCTCGTGCCGTGCCCGTGGTTCCCCGAGGTCGCTGCGTGGGCGCGCGCGCATCCCGATGCGGATCTGGGGATCCATCTCGCCCTCAACAGCGAATGGACCACGTTCCGATGGGGGCCCCTCGCGGGCCGCTCGGCGGTGCCGTCGCTCGTCGACGCGGATGGCTACATGGCCCTCGACGAAGACGCCGTCGTCGCTCACGCGACTCCGGAGGACGCCGAACGCGAGCTGCGGGCGCAGGTGGATTTCGCGAAGGCGCACGGCGTGCACCTCACGCACCTCGACTCGCACATGGGCACGCTCTTCCACAGCCAGCCGCTGTTCGACGTCTACCGTCGCATGGGCACGACGTACGGACTCCCGCTGCTGATGGAGCGGCTGGGCGTGCGCGGCGGGGCCGAGTCACGGTGGAACACCCACGACATCGAGCATGCGCTCATCGACCGGCTGTTCGAGATCGAACCGGGCGTCCCCGCGGATCAGTGGGAGGCGACGTACGAAAAGATCCTCGCGCCGCTCCCGGCAGGCACGTACCAGGTGATCGTGCACCTTGGCTACGACGGCGACGAGATGCAGGGCGCCACCGCCGATCACCCGAACTGGGGCTCCGCCTGGCGCCAGCACGATTTCGACATGGTGCGCAGCGCGCGGTTCCAGCAGTTCCTCCGCGACCAGCACTTCACGCTGACGACGTGGAAGGAGATTGCGAAGGGTTCTGGCGAATCCAACAATTGAAGATTGGTGAGCGTCGATTGACGATTGGCAATTGATGATTGGGGATTGCGGATTGGTAATGTTGATTGCTGATTCTGATTGCTGATTGGGATCATCAATCTCAAATCGCAAATTCAGATTAATCGTCAATCTCCAGTCTGCAATCGCCAATTTATTTCGATTGTTTAATTGTCACGACCTGATTGGCTTTGACGGCCGACTGCGTCGTTACGGTGCCGTCGGGCCATTTCACCGACACGTCCGCTTCGGGCGCGGTTCCGAGGCCGAAGTGCTGGCGTTTGTCGTCCTGAGAGATGTAACCCGTCCCGCTCTGGACGACGGAGGTCTGCTTGCCGCTGGGGGTCGTCACCGTGATCTCGGCGCCGATGGCTCCGGTGTTTGGAGACGAACCTTTCAAGGCAACCAGCAGCCAGTTCCCGCGCGTGGCGATTTCGTTGTGCAGCAGCTGGGGCGCGCCGTCGAGATCGTTGATCGCGATGTCCACCCGGCCGTCGTCGTCGATGTCGCCGACGGCGATGCCTCGCGAGACGTGTTCGTCGGTCAGGATCGTACCGTATCGAGCGGCCACTTCGTCGAAGGTTCCGTCGCCGCGATTGTGATAGAGCAGCCGCCGCTGCCGATAGCCGGCTGACGCGCCCATCCGCACCCGATCGAGCTGCGGGTAGACATGCCCGTTCACGACGAAGATGTCGGGCCACGTGTCGTTGTCGTAGTCCACGAATGCGTCACCCCAGCCGACGAACGGCAGGCTGATCGCCGCGGTCTTACTGCGGAACGACATGTCGGTGAAGTGATCGACGTCGTTGTGGTAGAGGTCGTTGTATTCCTCGGAGAAGTTGGTGACGAAGACGCTCAGCCGGCCGGAATGATCGTAGTCGCCAAGCGCGACACCCATGCCGCCCTGCTCCGCACCGTCTTCGCTGACGGCGACGCCCCACGGAAATGCGCTCTCCTGGAACGTGCCGTTCTTCTGGTTGAGATACAAGAAGTTTGGCGTCGTATCGTTCGCGACATAGAGATCGGGCCAGCCGTCGCCGTTTGCGTCGAACCATGCGATGCCCAGCCCGAAATAGCCGCGGGGATCGGACACGCCGGATTTCTCGGACACGTCGCTGAAGTGGCCGTTGCCGTCGTTGTGGAACAGATAGTCGGATTCACCTCGCAGCCCGCGGGGTCCACACTGCACCGCAATGCCGCGGTACTCGCATGTCTTGTCCTTGCCGAATTCCGGGAGGTGGGCGAGGTCGATTTTCACGTACCGGCTCACGAAGAGATCGAGCCGTCCGTCGTGATCGTAGTCCGCGAAGCCGCAGCCGGCAGACCAGCCGGGCACCCCGACGCCGGCGCTTGCGGTGATGTCCGTGAACGTGCCGTTGCGGTTGTTGTGGTAAAGGCGGCTGCCGCCGAGCGCGGTCACGTAGAGGTCTTCCCAGCCGTCGCCGTCGACATCGGCGGTGCAGACGCCCATGCCCCAGCCGGGATGCCCAACGCCGGCTTTGTCGGTGACGTCTTCGAAGCGGCCGTTTCCCAGGTTGCGATAGAGCGTACTGCGGGCCGCGTTGGCGTCAGAGGCGGTATCCACCGTAAGCGAATCGACGAAGTACAAGTCGGGGCGGCCGTCGTTGTCGTAGTCGAACATCGCCACGCCGCCCGAAATCGATTCGACGATGTACTTCTTCTCGGGGGCGGCGTGATGGTGGAATGTGATGCCCGCCTCCGCGGCGATGTCGCGAAAGAGCAGCTCCGGAGACGCCGGCTGCGCGTAAACGATCGCCGCGGCTGCGGCGGTTAGCATCAGGCGCTTCATTTGATGGAAGCTCCCGGCGCCGACGAGTGCA
>DATJIW010000059.1:0-23833 GCA_035492775.1 Vicinamibacterales bacterium | reverse complement strand
CCGTACGTGTAGGCGAGGGGCACCGCCAGAACGTGGATGTCCGTCCCCGCGTTGGTCGACTCTGCGATGACGAGGTCGTCGTCGCCGAACCGCGACGCGAGACGCTCGAGCTGCGGCACGATCCCCGCGTATTCGACGTGCGAGAGGAGCGGCCGCGCAACGCGCGCGTATTCCGCACCGACCAGGCCGAGAAACACGATGCCCGCAACCGAAGTGACGACGCGGCGCGCCACGCCAGGTACGCGCAACCCGACGAGCGCGAAGTGCGATGCGGCCAGGAGCACACCCGGCAAGATCAACGGGATCAGCCGGCGGCCCATCCAGAAGTGCTCCGGGACGATGCGGATCTTGTAGAAGAAGAACGCGCAGAAAATGGCCAGCGTGGACAGTGTCGCCGCTGCGTGCCAGAAGCGCCGCGTGGTCAGCAGTATGAATCCTGCGACCGCCGCGATCAAAACCGGGACAGAGAAGTAGAAGACCGTATACGTCCGCAGGGCCGCCGCATCGAACGGCGCCGTTCCGGGCCTCGGCACTCGCAGGAACCAGCCGTACGCGAGCGCAAGCACCGATGCCGCCGCGATGAGTCGCGGCAGCCAGCGCTCGAACCTAGCGACGCGTGACTCCCGGCGCCGCACCCACACGAGAAGAACCGCAACGATCACGGCCCCGGCTGCAAGCGGCGGAAGGATCCAGTCGCGAGCGAAGCCGACCGGATAATAGGCGTAGCCCGGCAGCACTTCGATCAGGTAAACGATGCCCAATGCGGACAGCAGGGCCAGCGGTACGAACATCGACCAGGGAATCCGCCGCCGGCGAGCGAACGCCGCAGCGGCGACCGCGATCGCTGCGGCGATGCCGAGCGCTGCTTCGACGCGAAGCGCCGTCTGCATTCCGAGCAGCACGCCGGCGACGATGCCGAAGAAACGATCGTCGCGATCGAAGGCGCGGTCCGCTGCCAGAAGCGCCGACAGCAGCAGCGGCTGCATCATCATCTCGGAGTTCGGGTATTTCGCGTACCACACCTCCAGAACGTGCAGCGACAGCAGGAAAGCAGCGGCAGCGGCGGCCGGGCGTCCCGCGAGCTGCGTTCCGAGGAAATACAGCGCCGCGACGCCGAGTAGCGCCCAGATGCCGACAACCGCACGCGCGCCGGTGAGCCCATCGAGCCCGTATCCGATGGCAATCGATGCAGGATACAGGTGTGGAAACTGTCCGACGACGGTCCCGGTTCGAGGGTTCTGGACGAAAAACCCCATGAATCTCAGGCTGTAGTAATTAGGGTTGTGATAGTCGGGAAAGAACAGATTGCGGACTGATGCGGGAACCGACCGAACGGTTTGATCCCTGATCGTCAGGCTTCCGCGCTGCGCGATCTGGATCCCTTCGTTCATGTAGACACCGGGATCCTTCCCGCCAATCAGGTATTCGTCGGATGGGAAGAACCGCATGCCCGCGAACAGGAGGATCGCGATCGGAATCAGCGCCGGAATTCCGATGCGCCGCGCCGTTCCGCCGAACCCCAGTCGAAATCCGGCGGCCGCCGCGGCAACGACGACTACGGCGACATCGCACGCGACCAGCCGCGGCAGCGAATACCATCCGAACGCGCCCAGCATCATCGTCAACGCGAGCGACAGCGCGATGCTGATGATCACCGCCCAGAAGGTGCGCTCCTCGGCCGGAAGCGCCGCACGTCGCGGCCGATCGAGCACGGGCAGCCGCAGCAGGATCGCGCCCGGAAGCCAGCCGATGACGAGCGCCTGCAGGATCGGCACGCGACGTCAGGCCCTCGCGTCGAACGCGTTCAGGGCCGCCGCCACCTGGTCGAGCACCGCCGTGTTCATCCCCGGGTGGAGCGGGAGCGAGAGAATGTCGGCGCAGACGCGATCCGCGTGTGGACAATCCGACGGACTCTGACCGGCAAAGGCGGGCTGCAGCGGCAGCGGGATCGGATAGTGCACGAGCGTCTCGATGCCGCGTGCCGCGAGGTGCGCCTGCAACTCTCCACGCCGCGCGCTCAGTACTGGAAACAGGTGATAGACGTGGCCGGGATCGCACTCGCGCGGGACGTGCACCGGCGCATCAACGAGCCGCTCGCGATATCGTGCAGCCAGCGCCCGCCGCTCGTCCGTCCATTTGCACAGCCGTGTGAGCCGCGCGCTGAGAACGGCAGCCTGAATCTCGTCGAGCCGCGAGTTCACGCCGAAGGTCTCATGACGATACTTCGTGGACTGGCCGCCGTTGCGAAGCATCTTCAGCGCTCGCGCAAGATCCGGATCGTCCGTGGTGATTGCGCCTCCGTCGCCCAGCGCGCCCAGATTCTTCGTCGGATAGAAACTGTATCCGGCAGCCGCGCTGAAGGAGCCGACGGGTCGACCCGTGCACGTCGCCAGATGGGCCTGACAACAGTCCTCGACCACAACGAGGCCATGACGCGCCGCGACGGCGACAATGGCCGGCATATCGGCTGGTTGTCCGTACAGATGTACCGGCAGGACGGCTCGCGTCCGCGGGGTGATCGCGCGCTCGAAGGCCGTCGGATCCAACGTGAGACGCTCAGGATCGATGTCTGCGAACACCGGCCGCGCGCCCGTCATCATGATCGCCATCGCGCTGAAGGCGGCGGAGAGCGGGCTCGTGACGACCTCATCGCCCGGACCGACGCCGACTGCTCTCAGAGCAAGCGCCAGCGCATCGGTCCCGCTGGCGACGCCGACCGCGTGTGCCGCACCAGAGGCCGCTGCGAATCCACGTTCGAACGTCTCGAGTTCCGGCCCGAGGACGAACCAGCCGCGCCTGACGACGCGATCGATGGCGGCGCGGACGTCCGCAGCATCCTCGCCGGGCACCAGGTTCAGGAACGGAATCAGGCAGCCTCCACGTAGCGCGGCAGATGCGCGCGATAGAACGCGACGGTCCGCTCGAGGCCCTCTCGTAGTCCGGTTGCCGGCTGCCATCCCGTCACCGAGGCGAACTTCGACCAGTCGGTGTAGAAGTTGCCGATATCGATCCGCTTCTTGTCGGACGGCCACTCGACGAAGTGAAGTCTTCCTCCGCCGGCCACTTCGACGAGCAGCTTGACGAGGTCGGCATGCGAAATCGGAGTCTCGCCTCCCACGTTGAACACCTCGCCGTCACAGGCGTCCGTCGCGCCCGCCCGCAGGAACGCGTCCACCGCATCGTCGACATAGACGAAATCGCGCAATTGCGATCCGTCGCCGAATACCGGAATATCGCGCCCTTCCACGGCGAGCCGGATGAACCAGCCGATGAAACCCTGCCGATTGTGCCTTACCAGCTGCCGCGGGCCATATACGTTCGTCAGCCGCAGCGACGAGGCCCGGATACCGAACACGTCGTGGTAGAGCAGGTGGTAGTACTCTCCCGCCGCCTTGTTGACGCCGTTCACGTCCGTCGGACGTACCAGATGGCGTTCGTCGACGGGCAGACGATCTGGTTTTCCGTACACCTGGCGCGTGCCTGCGAACACGACGCGGACCGTTGGATTGTGCGCGCGGCACGATTCGAGCAGCGACAGCTGTGCCCGGCAGTTGATATCCAGATCCGTATACGGATCCTGCATGCTCTCGATGTGACTGACCTGTCCGGCGAGATTGAAGATCACCTCGGAATCGGCGACGAGCGCGTTGATCGACTCGCTGCGGATGTCACCGATGTGGATCGCCACGCGATCGCGGACGTCGTCGATGTTGAACATGTTGCCGCCGTAGTCGGCGATGAGCGCATCGAGGATTCGCACGTTGGCGCCGATCGCGACCAGTTCGCGCGCGAGATTGCTGCCGATGAACCCCAGACCTCCGGTGACCAGGACCCGGCGCCCCTGGTAGAACGCACGATAGACGTCGGTCACAGGCGGTCCTTCGTCGCCTGACGAAGCGCGGGTGCGACGGAGCGCTGGTGCTCGCGGCGGACCACGAGCGCGAACCACAGTCTGCCGACGTCGGCCGCGGTGCGCGCCAGCCGGCGGAAGTTGAAGAACTGGGACTTGCCGTGAGCGCGATGATAATGGTGGACCGGCACTTCGGCGATGCGGAATCCCGCGTCCTGCACCTTCTTCATCATCTCGAGGCAGATGACGCCGCTGTCCTTCTCGAGCCGCACCCGATCGAAGATCGCGCGCCGCATCATGCGGAAATCGCAATCGACGTCGCGGACTTTGAGCCCGAAGAGCAGCTTGACGGTGTGGTGGTAAACGCGGCCGATGACGACGCGATGGAGCGGATCCGACCGGCTGATCTTGTAGCCATTGACCAGATCCACGTCGTCGCCGAACCGCCGCCAGAGCACGTCCATCTCCGATGGATCGTACTGGGCGTCGCCGTCCGTGTAGAAAATCAGCTCCCGCGTTGCGGTCGCAAAGCCGGTGCGCAGCGCACCCCCGTACCCGCGATTGCGCTCGTGATGGATGACTCGCACTTCCGGGTATTTCTTCGATAGGTCGTCGAGGATCTCGGCCGTGTTGTCGGCGCTGCCGTCGTTCACGACGATGACTTCGAAGTCGCGCGTCAGCCGCTGCGCCGACCGGATGGCGGAGATCACCAGGCTCGCGATCGTGCCGCTGTCGTTGTACGCGGGGAAGAACACGCTGAGCCCTGCGGCCTTGACGGTGCCAGGCTGCGGCGTCGATCCAGGCATGGGTGAACCGAGAATGTTATCGGCCGTGTCGGGCGAAGGCAAGCGCCCTATCGTAGGCGTCCGACAGCCGCTCGGCGACCCTTTTCCATCCGAATTGGCTCTGAACCAGGGCCCGGCCGGCGGCGCCCATGGTCCTGGCGCCCTGCGGATCGGCGATGAGCGCGTCGATCGCGCGCGCCAGAGCTGTCGCATCGCGTTCGGGCACGAGCATGCCGGTCTCTCCATCCGCGACGACGGAAGCGATGCCGCCGGCTCGCGTGGCCACGAGCGGTGCGGCTGAGGCGAGCGCTTCGAGGACCGTGTTGGGCAATCCATCGACGTTGCCGCTGTCGTCACGGACCGACGGCGCGACGACGATGTCTGCCGCTGCGAACCAGTCGCCGACCTCCTCCTGCGTCAGATTGCCGAGGAGCGCCACCCGGTCGGACACACCCGACCGCACGGCGCGTTCCCGCAGCTCGCGATCGAGGTCTCCGCCTCCGGCGATCGCAAGGACCGGACGCGACGCGGACGCGACCAGCGGCAACGCGTCGATCAGGTATTCGAATCCTTTCTTACGCACGAGCCGTCCGGCGGCGACGATCAGCGGCTGCCCGATACCGGCCTGCGCGCGCGCCCGCAACGCGTCGCGTTTCGCCTCAGACGGCCGAAAGCGATCTGTGTCGACGCCATAGGGTATGACCTCCAGACGAGCCGCGTCGGCGCCGAGCCTTTCCGCGCGCCGCGCCAGATCGTCGCTGCACGCAGTGACGAGTCCTGCCCGGCGGAACACGCCTGCGGCCACGCGGCCGAGGGCTCGGTTCCGCTCGGCTACGAACACATCCGATCCGTGGAGGCTCACGACCAGTGGAAGGGAAGGCCGCGCGGCCGCGGCGATCGCGCCGCCCGGTACGACCCAGTGTCCGTGCATGACTGTCGCGCGCCGCTTCTGCGCGACACGCAGTGCCTTGAACCATCCCGCGGCCATTGCCGGAGGCGTGGCGGCCCATGCGGCGCCGCGGACCGAAACGTCGGCGCGCAGGCCGGCGGCGTAACCGAAGACGTTCAGCGCATCGATGGGCGCGTACCTGAAAAAGTGAAAGAAGACCCCGTCTTCCTCGCGTCCTCTTCTTACGAGCGGATGCCACGGCGCAACGACGTGGACCTCGTGGCCGAGCGCTGCAACCTGCTTCGCGATCGGCTCCATGAACGTGCCGACACTGTCGCCTGGAAACCGCGGATACGACGTCGTGACCATCACGACGACGTGGTGTGTGCTCACGGGACGGGCGGCGCGGCGTCGGGACGCGCAGCGCTGAAGGCGAGCCGCCAGGGCATGATGAGCGATTCGAGCAGAACGCTCGACGAAACTTTCGACTGCCCGACCCGCCGCTCGACGAAGATGATCGGCACCTCGGCGAGACGGAAGTTGCGGCGCTTCGCCTCGAATAGCATCTCGACGAGGAACGCGTAGCCGTCCGACACCATGCTCGCGAGCGGCAGCCGCGCCAGCGCCTCACGCCGCCAGCAGCGGAAGCCGCTGGTGCAGTCGGTCGCCGACAGGCGCGTCACGAGCCGGATGTACCGGTTGGCGAAGGCGCTCAGGAAAATCCGGTGCAGCGGCCAGTTCACGACGCTGACACCGTGCAGATAGCGCGAACCGATGACGATGTCGTGAGTCGCCGCGGCGTCGACGAGCTCAGGCAGATAGTCCGGATTGTGCGACAGGTCCGCGTCCATCTGGCAGACGTAGTCGACGGACGTATCGCGGACGGCCAGCTGCAGCCCGTCGATGTACGAACGCCCGAGGCCACGCGGCCCCGTTCGATGCATCACCTGCACGCGCCCGGGGTTGGCTGCGGCGAGACCGTCGGCGATCCGTCCCGTGCCATCCGGTGATCCGTCGTCTACGACGAGTAGTCGAAAGCCTTCGTGCTTCAGGACGCCTGCGGCGAGCACTGGCAGGTTCTCGCGTTCGTTATACGTAGGGACGACGACTAATGCGTTCATCTGTGTCTAAAGCAGGGCTTTGCCCCGGACCCCGGCTCGCCAGCGCCGCGGCGGACACTATCAGCGCGGGATCGATGACAGGGATTCTGAACCGCTCCTGCGGGAAAAACACGAGTCCGGATGCGACAGTCGCCGCCGCCATGAGCCAGAGCGGCGCTGCGGCCGTCGAACGGCCACGAAGCCGCCAGATCCCGGCGACCGCGAAGGGCAATAGCAGCACGTAACTGCCGGCGGAAGCGATCCGGTACCTGGCGGAGTGTACTGCATACGAAGGACCGATCGGGACGAGGGTGAAGAAGAGCTTGCGCCCTTCGAGCGTCAGCCAGGCGCCGGGGTTTGCGCGGATCCATGCGAACGCGGCGCGATAGTAGAGCGGTTCCAGATCTTCGGGACGTGCCGGCGCGTGCGCAGTGCGAAAAGCAATCTCAGCCTCTTTCAGCCGAGGGTTCGCGGCGAGATCCCCTTCACCGACCGAGAGCGGGTGGTTGCCCGTCCAGAAGGTGACGCCGCCCTCCGATGCGATCAGTACCCATCGGCCATACGTTCTGTGATTTCGAATCGTCCACGGCAGCACACAGCAGACGACCACGGCAACGAAGACGACCGCGCTCCGCGAGTTCCTGCGGAGCGCCAGCCACACCGCGGCGAACGGGATGAAACACAGCATGGCGGGCCGGACCAGAATCGCGGCCGCTGTGAGCAGCGCTGCAATCGCGCAGGCAGAGAGGCGAGTCCCGGTCAACATCCAGGCGGCCGCCAGCGCCAGCGTGCAGTAGAGGGTTTCGCTGAGCGCGTATGAAGGAATCCAGACGAGTGGTGGATAGGCAGCGGCGATCGCCGCGGCTGCGATCGCCGCGCGCGGACCGGCGGCGCGTCGCGCAATCCCTGCGAGGAAGAGGATTCCGCATGCGCCCAGGATCGCCTGCGCGATCTTGACTCTCGCCGGCACCGCGTCGACCGGCGACCGCACGTCCAGCAGCGCGAGGAACGCCGGATACCCCGGTGCGCGTCCGACCAGCTGACCGGTTCCCGGCAGCGGTTCGTCGGACGGATAGCGCAACCCGTCGCCGCGTACCAGACTGCGCGCGAGCGCAAGGTACTCTCGTTCGTCGTGCGTGAGCGGTTGTGCCGTCCAGTAGAGCAGGCCGAATGCCAGCCGGAGCAGAAGGCCGGCGGCCGCGGCGGCGAACACCCACCGTCGCGCCGCCTTCACTGCCGTCCTTCGAATCGGAGCGCGGAGATCTGTTCGGAAATCAACCCGACGAGAAAGACGATCACGGCGAACATGATGAGGAGCACCGACGAGTTCGTCACGTGCGATTGCCAGTAGATCGTCCACAGGGCATACCCCGCCCCCACCGCAAAGGCTGCCGCACTGACGGGCAGGAAGATCCGCAGCGGACTGAAGAGCGTGACGATCTTCAGGATGATCACGAAGAAGCGTGCGCCGTCCCGGGCCAGCCGGATCTTCGATTGTCCGCTCCGCCGTCGCGCCTGTATGGGTTCGAAGGCGACGTTGTAGCCCGCCTTGATGAACGCCAGCGTCGTTGTCGTCGGCGTCGAAAAGCCGTTGGGCAGCAGGTGCAGGAACTCGCGCAGACACTCGCGGCGCGCGCCACGGAAACCGGACGTCAGGTCTGGAATGGACCTGCCCGTCAGGAAGCTGGCGACGCGGTTCAGGAGCGCGTTACCGGCGCGCCGCATCGCCGATGCCTGCGTGGCGTCGGCCCTTGCACCGATGACCAGATCGTATTCGCCCAGACGCGAGACCAGCCGGCACGCGTCCTCGGGCGGGTGCTGGCCGTCCGCATCCATGATCAGCACGTACTCGCCGATCGCGCGCCGGATGCCGCTCTTGACCGCCGCGCCATTGCCTTTGTTGTAGGGATGGCGAATCACGATCGCTCCGGCGGCCGCGGCCTGTTCGGGCGTTTCGTCGCCCGACCCGTCGTCCACCACGAGGATTTCCCGCCATGAGCCTGCAGCGCGCAGCGTGCCGACCACCTCGGCGATCGCCGCTGCTTCGTTGAACGCGGGAATGACGATGCTGACGGAGGACGGATCGGCCACTAATGTTCCCAGCGGTCACGAGGTGCGGGTGCACGCTCGATTTCCGGCAGGTTGTCGGACTCGGCGGTGGCGGCGATTTCGATCGATCGCACCCGGTACAGCACGTCCTCGAGCAGCTTGCGATTCGCCGACATCACGTCGGCCAGCAGTCCTATCAAGATGACCTGGAAACCGACGATCATGAGCACAGCCGCGAAAATCAGTGACTGGATGTACCGCCCGCCCCCCGTGAACGTCGTCAGATAGAGATAGACGAATCGAAGCGCGAGCATCAGGCCGACGCCGAACACCGCCAGGCCGATGTAGCTGAAGACCTTGAGCGGTTCGTACATCGCATAGATGCGCACGATCGTCGCCGCGGAGCGCTTGACGTAGCTCCAGATGCTGTCGAACAGCCGCGACTCTCTCGTCCGCGGGTTCGTGGCGATCGGCACGTGGGCGATTGCCATCCGCTTCTTGCCCGCCTGGATGATCGATTCCAGCGTGTACGAGAACTCCGACACGATGTGCATGCGGAGCGCCGCCTCGCGCGTGTACGCGCGGAAGCCGCTCGTCGTGTCGGGCACGCTCGTGTTGGAGACCTGCCTCACGACCCAGCTGCCGAGTCGCTGGAGCTGACGTTTGCGCCAGGACATGTGTTCGAGCGCGGCGATGTTGCGATCGCCGATGCAGATGTCGGCCTCGCCGCGCAGCAGCGGTTCGAGCAGCCTGGGGATCCCGCTCCCCGCGTACTGGTTATCGGCGTCGGTGTTGACGATGAAGTCGGCGCCAGCCTTGAGGCATGCGTCGATCCCTGCGGTGAACGCGGCCGCAAGCCCCTTGTTGCGGCGCATGCGGACGACGTGCTCCACGCCGCACGCGCGCGCGACGTCGGCGGTGCCGTCGCGCGATCCATCGTCGATGACGAGCACTTCGATGGCGTCAATCCCGGGAATCGTGCGCGGGAGATCCGCCAGCGTCGACGGCAGCGTCTGCGCCTCATTGAGACACGGAATCTGGATGATCAGCTTCTTCATGGCCCAAGCGCACCCGCGGCCTGCGCATCGGCTGGTCCGGTGGCCATCCCATCCTCGCCGGCGCCGACCAGCTTTTCAATGACGCCGTCCCAGGTGATCGTACGCGCGCGCGCCTCGCCGGCTTCGCCGAGCGACCGCGCCCGGCGAGGATCCGCATGCAGCGCATTGATGGCGGCGGCGAATGCCTCCGGCTCCGGCGCGCAGCAGAACCCGTTGACGCCATCGATCACGAACTCGTTTGGTCCGCCCGAATCCGTTGCCGTGACCACCGCCTTGCGCGCGAGAAATGCCTCGAGCGTGACGTATCCGAAATCTTCGTCGAAGGGAGGGTACAGAACGCAGAGCGCGTCTGCGTAGAGCTCGAGCAGGCGCTCGTCGTCTACGGCGCCGACGAAGTCGACGCGGTCGGCAACGCCGCACTCGTGCGCGAGCCGCTCGACATTGGTGCGCTGAGTGCCTTCGCCGGCGACGACCAGCCGTACCGGGCGATCGACCTTCGACATCGCCCGCACGAGCAGATCCACGCGTTTCACCGATTCGATCCGCCCCACCGACAGCACAGACCCGCCATACAAACGCGTGAAGAGCCGCGAAGCCAGGCGTGGCGGATGATAGAGCGCCTCCGCCTCGAGACCGTTGTACTTCTGAACGCGTTCGGCCGTGTTCCGTGCGTTTGTGAAAATCCGGCGGCACTCGCCGAGCATCTCCGTGTCCAGACGGATCAGCGTGTCGCGCAGACCGACGTCCGATTCGGTGTGACGGAAGTCGCTGTAAGGCGTCCCGCACAGCTCGTACGCGGCGCGGTATTGATGGATCAGCCAGGCGACTTTGCGCGGATGGCGCACGAAGTATGTGGGGAACTTGGTGGCGATCACCAGGTCGATGGGACGTCCGTTGCTTTCGCTGAGATCGACGAGCCGCCACGCCGCTGCATGCGGCAGAATCTCCGTTTTCGGGTACCACTTGAACGGAATAGCGACGAGCTCAGCGTCATAGCCGCGCGCCCGCAGCTCGCGCACGAGCTCGCGGACGTGCACCTCGGCGCCGCCGTGCACGAACGGCACCTGCGCCTCGCAGACAGCTACAGTCCTGACCGGCATGGCCTCGGGCATTATCGCCGCAATCGGCCCGTGCGGGCCTTAGTTCGGCAATTCGCCGATCTTCTCTATGCGGAGCGGGCCCGCGAGAGAGCGAGTAGGGGGGTCCGGCGGGGCGACGCCGTGGCCGACGACACGCGTGAGCGGAGCGAAGCGCGCTCGCGAACGGCGCGGGGCAAAGGGGTCCCCGCGAGAGAGCGAGTAGGGGGGTCCGGCGGGGCGAAGCCCCCCGGATAATTACGTCGCGTGCCGGAAGTTGATGACGTCGCCGTCGACGACGATGTAGTCCTTGCCTTCGAGGCGCAGCTCGCCGTGGTCGCGGCATGCGGCGATGCTGCCCCGCGCGAGGAGGTGGTCGTAGCGCACCACTTCGGCCCGGATGAACCCGCGCTGGATATCGGTGTGGATCTCGCCAGCCGCCGTCTGAGCGTTCGTGCCCCGCGGAATCGACCATGCGCGATTCTCGTCCTCGCCAACCGTGAAGAACGAGATGTAACCGAGCAGGTCGTAGCTCGCGCGAATGACGCGATCGAGGCCCGATTCACTCAGTCCGAGATCGGCCATGAACGTCTGCGCGTCCGCGGCGTCCAGTTGTGAGATCTCGAGCTCGATCCGCGCGCAGATCGGTACAGCGCGCGTTCGCGCGCCGCCCACGAAGTCCTGCAGCCCCGCGAGTTCGACGGCGCGGGCCGCCTGTGGCAGATCGGCTTCGTCCAGGTTCAGGACGATCAGCAGCGGCTTGGCAGAGAGGAACTGGAAGCCGCGGAGCATCTTGAGCTGGTCGCCGCTCAACTCGAGGGATCGCAGCGCGCGTCCTTCCTCGAGCGTCGCCTTGCAGCGCTGAAGCAGTTCGAGCTCCTTCTTCAGCTCGGTGTTGTTCCCCGCTTTCTTGAGATCCCGCTCGAGCCGTTCGAGACGGCGTTCGACCACGCCGAGGTCCGCGAGGACCAGTTCGTCTTCCATCGTCCTGACGTCACGAGCGGCGTCGACGGAGCCCGCTGCGTGCGGGACCGAAGGATCGCGGAACATCCGCACCACGTGCAACAACGCGTCGGCGTTGCGGAACGCCGCCACGTCCAGGAGGGCCGCCGCACCGGGGCGAGCCGCGCCGGTACCTCCCATGTCCGCGAATTCGACCGTTGCAGGGACGTGCTTTCGGGGCCTGAAGAGCGCGGTCAGCCGATCGAGCCGCTCGTCGGGCACCCGCGATACCCCTACGTTGGCGTCCTGCTTGGCAGAGGGGCGCGGCGCTTCACGAACGCTGGTGAGTAATTGGAAGAGGGCGGTCTTCCCGGAAGCGGGGAACCCTATGAGGCCTGCTCTGAGCATGACGGATCTGCACATGCTAGCACGTAGATGATGGCGAAACTTTGGCGTAACCCTCTGAGCGTCTGCATTTTGCGATTGACAGTTCAGGGCGGCACCTCTACTATCGCCGTGGATTTTTGTGGAGCAAAGTGGAGTAAACAGACGTGCTCCGGGGCAACCACGCCGCCAAAATTGATGACAAGGGGCGGCTCAAGATCCCGAACGCCTTTCGTGCCCTCATCGAGGAGAAGCATGGAAGCGAGCTGTTCGTGACGAGCCTCACGGGGGAGTACGTCCGCATATATCCAATGCCCGTGTGGCTGGCGCTCGAGGAAAAGCTGGCCCGCGTGCCCTCCACCCATCCGTCCCGCCTCAAGTACTTCGACCGGGTCAACTACTACGGGCAGGCCGCCGAAGTCGACTCACAGGGGCGCGTCGTCATCCACTCGCGCCTGCGCGACGCGGCTGGCATGGCGGGCGACGTCGATGTATTCGGCCAGTACGAATGGCTGGATGTGTGGAACCACGAACGCTTCGTCGCGAAGATGCAGCGCGAGCCGTTCACCGACGACGATGCGCGGGCCCTGTCGGAGTTCGGAATATGAGCGAGCGACGCCACGATCCCGTGCTCGTGTCGGAAATCGTCGAGATGCTCGCGCCGGGACAGGGCGGCCTGTTCGTCGACTGCACGGTCGGCCTTGGCGGGCACGCGCAGGCGTTGCTCGATGGAGGTGCCGCGCGGCTGCTGGGGCTCGATCGCGACCCGCAGGCGCTCGAGATTGCCAGCGCGACCCTCGCGCGTTTCGGCGTACGTGTCGAGCTGGTGCACGCGGATTATCGCGATCTCGATCGCGTGCTGGACGAACGATCGATTCCGGGGATCAACGGTGCGCTCGCTGATTTGGGCGTCTCGTCGATGCAGCTCGATGCCGAGGGCCGGGGCTTCAGCTTCCGGCGCGACGAACCGCTGGACATGCGGATGGATCGCACGCGCGGCGATACGGCGGCCGAGCTGCTGCGGACGGCCGCGGAGGACGAGATCGCGAACGCAATTTTCCAGTTCGGTGAGGAGCGTTACTCGCGTCGCGTTGCGCGCGCCATCGTCAACGCGCGGCGCGAGCGCCCGATCGCGACGACCGGCGAGCTGGCGACGATTGTCCGGCGCGCGGTGCCCCATCGCGGTTATCAGCGGATCGATCCCGCGACGCGAACGTTCCAGGGGCTGCGCATCTGGGTCAACCGGGAGCTGGACGGTCTCGACGGGTTCCTTGCGGCGGCGGCCGCCCGCCTGCTGCGCGGCGCCCGGCTCGCCGTGATCACGTTCCATTCGCTCGAGGATCGGATCGTCAAGCACACGTTCAGAGCGCTCGAAAACACCGGGGAATCGCTCCGAGTGCTCACGCGGCGCCCGCTGGTGCCCGGCGACGACGAGATCGACAGGAATCCGCGCGCGCGCAGCGCGAAGCTGCGCGTGATCGAGAGGTTTGCATGAGCGGGATGGACTTCGAGTACGCGATCAAGAAGGACATCCGCAACAACCCGATCGTCCGGGAAGTCGACGAGGCGCGGCAGAAGCAGTTGTGGCGGTCGGCCGCGATCGCGATCGTGCTGGTGATCGTGCTCCTCTTCTCCGGCTGGCAGCACTTCGTGCTGCTTCAGCACGGCTACCGGATCGAGCAGATGCAGCGCGCGCGCGCGGCGGAGGAAGAAGTCAATCGCCAGCTGCGGCTGGAGATCGAGACGCTGCGCGCGCCGCGCCGGATCGAGCGCATTGCCACCGAACAGCTGCACCTGGTTGCTCCGACGAGTGACCAGGCCATGGTGATCGAGCGCGTGACGCCGGCCGCGCCGCCACAGAAGTCCGTCGTCGCCGCTCGTTGAGCGGCGGGAGGTCCGGTGCCTGACGTGTCCGCCAGCCGATTCCGCCTCCCGTGGCGCTTCGCGCCCAGGTTGCCGGGGTTCGCGCGCCGTGAAACCGCGCGTCCGAGAGAATGGCGCGACACGCTTCATTCGCGAGCAATCGTCTGCGCGTGCGTCCTGGGTCTGTGGACCACCGGCATCGAGGCGCGCCTGGTCTATCTGCAGGTCATCGACCACGCGGACCTCGTTGCGCGGGCTGAACGCCAGCAGCTGCGGACGGTCGTGCCGGCGGCAAACCGCGGCGACATCTACGATCGCAACGGCCACGTTCTCGCGTTCAGCGTTGACGCGGATACGGTGACGGCCGACCCCGGCGAAATCGACGATCCCGAGGGCGTCGCCGCGACCCTCTGCCACGCGCTCGACGGCTGCACGCCCGATCGGCGCGCTGACATGGCGCGGAAGCTCAAGCGCAAGGGCTCATTCGTCTATCTCGCGAGGCAGATCTCGCCCGACGAATCCGTCCGCGTGAAAGCTCTCGACCTGCCCGGCATCACGTTCCTGACCGAGAGCCGCCGCTACTACCCGAAGCGTGATCTTGCCGCGCACGTGCTCGGTTATGTGGGCGTCGACAACGTCGGACTCGGAGGGATCGAGTCGGCGTATGACGCCGACATCCGCGGCAAGGACGGAAAGGTGCTCATTCAGAGCGACGCGCGCCGGCACGCGCTCTCGAGCCGCGTCGAGCGCGCACCAACCCCGGGCGCCGCAATCGAGCTCACGATCGACGAGTACCTCCAGTTCGTCGCCGAGCGCGAACTCAAGGCCGGCGTCGAGGAAAACCGCGCCGCGGGCGGAACCGCGATCATCATGGATCCGCACACCGGCGAGATCCTCGCGCTCGCGAACTACCCGACGTTCAACCCGAACGCGTTCGTCCGCTCCGACGACGACTCGCGCAGGAACCGCGCGATCCAGGACATCTACGAACCCGGGTCGACCTTCAAGATCGTCACCGCGTCCGCGGCGCTCCAGGAACACCTCATGACGCCGGAGACGCCGATCGACACCAGTCCCGGCTACATCACGTTCGGCCACCGCGTCATTCGCGACGATCATACCGGCCTCGGCACGATCCCGCTCACCGAGGTGATCGCGAAGTCGAGCAACGTTGGCGCGATCAAGATCGGTATGCGCGTCGGCGCCGGCCGCCTCGGCGACTACATCGCCCGTTTCGGTTTCGGGCAGGCCATTGCGCCGGATTTCCACGGCGTCAGCCCCGGCATTGTCTGGGATCCGGACAAGCTCGATCCGAGCGCGCTGGCATCGGTGTCGATGGGCTACCAGGTCGGGGTCACCGCGCTGCAGATGGTGACGGCAGCGAGCGTCGTCGCGAACGGCGGTCATCTGATCGAGCCGCGCGTCGTGCGCGCGTTCATCAAGGACGGGCGCCGGATCGAAGTGCCGCACAAAGAACTCCGTCAGGCGATCTCGGCCGAAACGGCGGCGGAGATGACCACCATCATGGAGCAGGTGGTGGACCACGGCACCGCCACGAGAGTGAAGATGGCTGGCTACACGATCGCGGGAAAGACGGGAACCGCGCACAAGCTGGTCAACGGCCGCTATTCCAACACCGAATACAACGCCTCGTTCGTGGGATTCATTCCGTCGCGCAATCCCGCCATTGCCATCATCGTCGTCATGGATTCGCCACATGGGCTCAACAGCTATTACGGCGGCACCGTGTCGGCTCCGATCTTCAAGCGGATTGCCGAGGCGGCGCTGACGTATCTCGGGGTGGGGCCCAACCTCAATGCGCCGCCGCCGGTACTGGTGGCGCGGCACGATCCGACGCGCGACTCCGACGTCGAGCCGACGCCAGCGAGCGTGGGTGATGTGGTGACCGCGCGCCTCGAGCTGGCCCGGAACGGTCTCATGCCGGACCTGCACGGCCTCAGCGCGCGCGAGGCGCTCCACGCGCTGTCGACAATCGGCATGACGGCGCGGATGGACGGCACTGGATTCGTCCTCCAGCAGTACCCCGAGGCGGGCGCCCTGCTCGACCGCGAGCAGGCGTGCACGCTGCAGCTGGGCCGCCGCGGAGCGCGTGTCCCGAGCGGAGGCACGCCGTGACGCTGCGCGATCTGTTGGCGCACGTGCCAGGCGGCACTGCCGTCGTGCCAGACGATCAGGCCGGAGCAGAGGTGCGCGCCGTTACGTACGACTCTCGGCAGGCGGGTCCGGGGGTCGTGTTCGTCGCGCTTCGCGGAACCAAGGCCGATGGAACGCGGTTCGCTTCGGAGGCGCTCGCCAGGGGCGCAATAGCCATCGTCGCTGAAACACCGGCGCCGGAACCGGGTTCCGCACCCTGGCTGCAGGTGGAGAACGCGCGTGAAACGCTGGCGGCGCTGGCGGCCGCGGTGTCGGGGAACCCGAGCGAGCAGCTCGCACTGGTGGGGATCACTGGTACGAACGGCAAGACGACCACGTCGTACCTGCTGGCAGCGATGTTCGACGCGGCGGGCACGAAATGCGGCCGGATCGGAACCATCGGCTATCGCATCGGCGACCGCGAAGTCGAGGCGTCGCGCACCACCCCCGAAGCGCCGGACCTGCAGCGGATGCTGCGAGACATGGTGGCCGAGGGCTGCGGCGCCTGTGTGATGGAAGTCTCATCGCACGCGCTCGCGCTCCATCGCGTGGACCACGTGCGCTTCTCCGGCGCGGTTTTCACGAATCTGACCCGCGATCACCTCGACTTTCACGGCAGCATGGAGGCGTATTTCGTCGCCAAGCGGCGGCTGTTCGAGATCCTTCCCGACGGCGCCGTCGGCATCATCAACGCGGACGATCGGCGTGCGCCGGATCTCATCGCCGCCGCGCGTCGTCCGGTGACCTACGCCATCGACGCCGCCGCCGACGTCCGGCCGGGACCGCTCGCGTTCTCCATCGACGGTTTGGAGTTCGACATCCGAACGCCGCGAGGCACGCTGCACGCGCAGTCGCGGCTCGTCGGGCGTCCGAACGCGTACAACATCCTTGCGGCGGCCGCGACGGCGATGGCGCTCGACCTGCCGTTCTCCGCGATCGAGTCCGGCATCAACGCGGTCGAGCACGTCCCTGGTCGTTTCCAGGTCGTCTCCAAACCCACCGACAACGTCAAGGTGATCGTCGACTACGCGCACACGGACGACGCGCTGAAGAACCTGCTCGAAACCGCGCGTCCCCTCGCGGCGGGCCGCGTGGTCACGGTGTTCGGGTGCGGGGGCGATCGCGATCGGACGAAACGCCCGCTGATGGGCGCGGTCGCGGCGCGGTTGAGCGACCTCGTGATCGTGACCTCTGACAATCCGCGGAGCGAAGATCCCGCCGGCATCATCGAGGAGATCCGCCGCGGCATCGTCATGCCGTCGGACCGCGTGATGCCGAAAGGGCAGCGCGCGACCGCGTCGACGGCGATCGTCGATCGGCGCGAAGCAATCGAGAAGGCAATCCGCGACGCGCGGCCCGGAGATCTGGTCGTGATCGCGGGCAAGGGTCACGAGAAGTATCAGGTGATCGGCGACCGCACGCTGCCGTTCGATGACGCCGAGGTTGCGCGGATGGCGCTCGGAAAGCGGCGGAGCGCGTCGAAGGTCTCGTAAGCGGGTGACGGACGTCGCGCTGACCGCCGCCGAGATCGCCGCCGTGACGGGGGGCCGTGTCGTGTCGGGCGCCGCCGGCCAGCGGATCGAGCGGTGGTCGATCGACTCGCGGTCGGTCGCACCAGGCGAGATGTTCGTGGCGATTCGAGGCGAACGATTCGATGGTCACGACTTCGCGGCGGACGCGCTCGATCGCGGAGCAGCGGGCGTGGTCGTCGAGAACGGGCGGACGGCGCGGACGGATCGGTTGGTGATCGAAGTCGGTGACACGACGCGTGCGCTGCAGGACGTCGCGCGCGACGTTCGACGGCGATCGGGCGCGCAGGTGGTGGCGATCACGGGAAGCGCGGGAAAGACGACTACGAAGGAGCTGACGGCCGACTTTCTCTCGGCGCGGTTCAGCGTCTTCCGGAACAAGGGGAACCTGAACAATCACATCGGGCTGCCGCTGTCGCTCCTCGAGCTGCGGTCGCGTCCCGAAGTTGCGGTCGTCGAATTGGGCATGAATCACGCCGGAGAGATTCGCACGCTGGTCGGCATCGCCGAGCCGGAGGTGCGCGTCTGGACCAACGTCGGCGACGCGCATCTCGGTTTCTTCGAGTCCGCCGATCGGATCGCCGACGCCAAAGCGGAGATCCTCGAAGCGGCGCGCCCGACGGATCGATTGATCGCCAATGCGGACGATCGGCGGATCATGTCGCGCTCGGGAGGTTTCGCGGGCAGGACCGTGACTTTCGGATTATCGGAAGGCGCGATCGTTCGCGCCAGTGGCGTTGAGCACCGCGGACTCGACGGCATGACTGCGCGGATCTCCACTCCTGCCGGGACCGTCGATGTGTCCACTCCGCTCCTGGGCACGGGCAACCTGCTCAACCTGCTCGCGGCGACGGCCGTCGCCGGCGAGTACGGAATTCCGCTCGAGGCGATCGCTGAACGCGCCGCGCAGCTCCAGCCGTCCGCGCACCGCGGCGAGCTGCTGCGTCTTCCCGGCGGCGTCACGCTCATCGACGATTCGTACAACTCGAGCCCGTCGGCGCTGCTGCGTGCGCTCGAAACGGTGAAAGCGTCGGCCGGCAGTGCGCGTAAGGTCGCCGTGCTCGGTGAGATGCTCGAACTCGGCGCTCACACGGACCGGCTGCACGAGCAGTGCGGCCGCGCCGCAGCCGAGGCGGGCCTGGATCTGCTGATAGCCGTCGGCGGCGAACCCGCCGCCCGGCTCGCCAGCGCCGCCCGGGACGCCGGCATGGCCGAATCGGCGATCTCATATGCAGGGACGAGCGGGGAAGCTGCGGAGATCGCACTGCGCAGGGTCCGCCCGGGCGACCTCGTGCTCGTGAAGGGATCCCGCGGAATTCGAACCGACCTCGTCGTCGACCGCCTGAAGGTGGAGTTCGCCTGATGCTCTACCACCTTCTTTATCCGCTCCACACCGCGATTCCGGCGCTGAACGTGTTCCGCTACATCACGTTCCGCACCGCGGGCGCGAGCATCACCGCGCTCGCCCTGAGCCTGGTCCTCGGTCCGGTTCTCATCAAGCGGCTCCGTGAATTTCAGATCGGGCAAGTCATCCGGCAGGACGGCCCGCAGACCCATCGCGCCAAAGCCGGTACGCCGACGATGGGTGGGCTGCTGATCATGTCGGCCTCGCTCGTGCCGACGCTGCTGTGGGCTGACCTGACCAATCCGTTCATCTGGATTGCGGTCGCTGCGACAGCCGGCTTCGGTGCGGTCGGCTTCGCGGATGACTATCTGAAGATTGTCCGCCGATCGCACCACGGACTCTGGCCGCGCTACAAGATGGCGTGGCAGATCGTGATCGGCGCCGCGGTGGGCGGCGCTTTGATCTGGCTCGCACACGTCGATCTGTACAACACGCGGCTCGTTTTTCCCTTCTTCAAGCGGTTCATTCCCGAGCTCGGCTGGTTCTACGTGGCGTTCGCGGTCGTCGTCTGCGTCAGCTGGAGCAACGCCGTCAATCTCACGGACGGGCTCGACGGCCTGGCCATCAGCGTGTTCGCGGTGGCGGCCGCGGCGCTCACGGCACTCACGTATGTGAGCGGCCATCGCGTGTTCGCCGAGTACCTCCAGCTCCCGCGATTCTCGCCGTTGACGGGCGAGCTGACGATCTTCTGCGGCGCGCTCGTCGGCGCGAGTCTCGGTTTCCTCTGGTACAACTCCTATCCCGCCGACGTCTTCATGGGCGACGTCGGATCCCTCGCGCTCGGGGGCGCGCTGGGAACCGTCGCGCTCCTCATCAAGCAGGAATTCGTGATGGTGATCGTCGGCGGTGTGATGGTGCTCGAGGCGCTGTCCGTCGTGATCCAGGTGGCGTCGTTCAAGCTGACCGGAAAGCGCGTCTTCCGCATGGCGCCGCTCCACCATCACTTCGAACTGATCGGCTGGAGCGAGCCGAAGGTCATCGCGCGGTTCGTGATCATCGCGATCGTCTGCGCGCTGTGCAGTCTCACCACCCTGAAGCTGCGATGACCAGGACGTTCTCGGTCGATCGGAAGCGGGTGGTGGTCGTCGGCGCGGCCAGGAGCGGCATCGCCGCCGCGGAACTGCTCGTCCGCCGCGGCGCCGGCGTCACGCTTACCGACGCACGCGACGAGATTGCGGAGGCCGGACAACTCCGTGCACGCGGCGTATCGCTGGTGCTCGGCGGTCATCGCCACGCGGCGCTGTCGTCAGCGGACCTGATCGTGCTCAGTCCCGGCGTGTCTCCGCGTCAGGCAGACGTGGCGGCGGCGCGCGAGGCAGGCGTGCCCGTCATCGGCGAACTCGAACTCGCCTCGCGCTGGCTGCGCGGACGGATCGTGGCGATCACCGGCACGAAGGGTAAATCCACGACGACGACCCTGACGGGGCGCATGCTCGACGCGGCGGGTTTTCGCGTGCTGGTCGGAGGCAACATCGGCCTCGCGCTCAGCGCGCAGGTGGACGAATCGACCGACGAGACGATTCACGTCGTCGAGGCGAGCAGCTTCCAGCTCGAAACGACGGACGCGTTCCACCCATGGATTGCCGTCCTGCTCAATTTCTCACCGGATCACCTGGACCGGCACGCCGACGTGCAGGAATACGCCGCTGCGAAAACGCGCATTTTCGCGAATCAGACGGCGCGCGACTGGGCCGTCGTCAATGCCGACGATCCGGGCGTGCTCGCAATGGCATCGCAGGCGCGGTCGCGCAGGCTCGCGTTTTCCACGGCCGGAGCAGTGGATGCGGACGTGTTCATCGACGGATCGGAGATTGTCCGCCGGCGCGCGTCCAACAACGAAGCGCTGGTTCCGCTGTCGTCCATCCGTCTGCTGGGGCGGCATCTCGTCGCCGACGTCGTGGCAGCGGCTGCTGTTGCCTCGCTGTGTGGTGCGGATGCGGCGGCCATGACGGCGGCCGTCGAGAACTTCACCGGCCTCGAGCACGCGCTGGAGCCCGCGGGCGAAGTGTCCGGCGTGCGGTTCGTCAACGATTCAAAGGCAACGAACATCGAGGCGGCGCTGCGGGCCATCGAGAGCTTTGACGGGCCGCTGGTGGTGATTCTGGGCGGCAGGTTCAAGGGCGGTCGGTTCGCAGACCTGGAAGCCGCGCTGCGGACACGGCACGCGACCGTGATCGCGATCGGCGAAGCCTCGCCGCTCGTCGAGGCCGCGCTGTCCGATGCGATGCCGGTTTACCGCGCTCGCGACATGGCAGATGCCGTCGGCAGGGCGTTCGTGCTCGCCCATCCGGGCGAGACGGTGCTGCTGGCGCCCGCGTGCGCCAGCTTCGACATGTTTCGTGACTACGCGGAGCGTGGCCGCGCGTTCAAGCAGGAGGTGGCAAACCTGAAAGGGAGCACGAAGCAATGAGCTGTCGTCAGCCGGTCGAGGCGGAGGAGAGCTGGCCGCTGGGAACGCAGGCTGCCCCGGTCTGCGAGGTCTGTGTCTTCTCCCGACGGCCGGCTGATGACTGCTGATTGCTTCGCACGCGACCCATGTTTCGGGTGCGGAGAAGCTGAACTTTAGATCGCGATGGCCCGGAAACTCAAATCAGACAAGCTGTTATTCACGGCCACCCTGCTGCTCGTGTGCGCGAGCGTGTTGATGGTGTACAGCGCCTCGGCGGTCATCGCCATGGAGCGCTATCACCAGCCGAACATGTTCCTCTTCAAGCAGGGTACCTGGGCGCTGCTCGGATTCGCCTTGATGCCGCTCATGATGCGGATCGACTACCGCCGTTACCGGCAGCCGATCGTCATCTGGACCGCCCTGGGGATGGTGGCGTTCGCGCTCGTCGTCGTTCTGTTCGGGCCGCGGATCAACGGCGCGCGCCGCTGGTTCGGCGTAGCGGGCGTCGGCGTGCAACCGTCCGAACTGGCGAAGCTCGCCGTGATCGTGTTCGTCGCTGCGATCCTCGAACGGCGCATGGATCGCATCGACGATGTGAAGTATTCCTTGTTTCCGATCGCGGTCGTCGTCGGCGGCCTGGTGATGCTGATCCTGCTGCAGCCGGACCTGGGCACGGCGTTGTCGATCGTCCTCATCTGCGCCGCGATGGTGTTCGCCGCCGGCATCAATTACCGCTACATCGTCGGTCTGCTGCTCGTTTCGCTCCCCGCCGCGTACATCGTCCTCATGAGCGCGGGGTACCGGCGCCGGCGGATTGCGGTGTTCCTCGATCCGTGGCAGGACCCCCTCGGCGACGGCTTCCAGGTCATACAGTCGCTCATCGCCGTCGGCACGGGCGGCGTACTCGGCAAGGGATTCATGGCCGGCGTGCAGAAGCTGTTCTATCTCCCGTATCCGGAGACGGACTTCATCTATGCCGTCATCGGAGAGGAGCTCGGGCTCGTGGGGGCGACGGTCGTCCTGGCGTGCTTCTGCGTCATCGCGTGGCGCGGCCTGCGCACCGCCGTTCGCGCGCCAGACCGGTTCGGGTCGTTTCTGGCGCTCGGCCTGACGGCGATGGTCACGATCCAGGCGTTCTTCAACATCAGCGTAGTCCTCGGCCTGCTGCCGACGAAAGGGATTCCGCTGCCGTTCGTGAGCTTCGGCGGCTCGTCGCTGCTCATCAGCATGATGGCGATGGGCATCCTGCTCAACGTTTCGCAGCATGCGTCGACGACGCATGTCGTGACGACCACGTTCGAGCCGGGGATGGCGGATGCATGACGTCTCCTTCACCGAGCGCGCCGGTGCGGGTGGTGATCGCCGGAGGCGGCACCGGCGGACACCTGTACCCGGGAATCGCGGTCGCGCGCGAACTGCTGCGACGGCGGCCGGATGCGGTGGTGACGTTTGCCGGGACCGCGCGCGGAATCGAGTCGCGCGTCGTGCCGCGCGAAGGATTTCAGCTGGACGTGCTACGCAGCAGCGGCCTGAAGGGCTCGTCCATCGCTGGTCTGGTGAAGGGTCTGTCGATCCTGCCGGCGAGCGCGCTCGATGCCTGGCGGATTCTGTCGCGCCGCCGGCCGCAACTGGTCATAGGCGTCGGTGGCTACAGCTCGGGACCGGTGGTGCTTGCAGCGGCGTTGCGGCGCATCCCCACGATGCTGCTCGAGCAGAACGCGGTGCCGGGGCTCACGAACCGGCTGCTCGCGAAAATTGTGAGTGCGGCGGCGGTGACATTCGAACCAACGATGTCGTTCTTCGGCAGGAGGGGATTTGTCGCAGGCAATCCGGTGCGTCCCGAATTCTTGTCTCATGACGGCGGCGAATCGCGGCGCGAGGGCGCGCCGCCGAGGGTTCTGATCTTTGGCGGCTCCCAGGGCGCGCACGCGATCAACATGGCCATGGTGGAGGCGGCGCCGCGGCTGGCAGCCGCCGGCCTGGACATCACGCATCAAACAGGAGAGCGCGATCTGGACGTGGTCCGGCGCGGTTACGCAGACGCGGGGATTCCGGCCAGGGTCGAGCCGTTCCTGTTCGCCATGGACCGGGAAATGAAAGACGCCGACGTGATCGTCTGTCGCGCGGGCGCGACCACGATCGCGGAGGTGACGTCGGCGGCACGGGCAGCGGTCCTCATTCCACTGCCGACCGCGGCTGACGATCACCAACGGCGCAACGCGGAGGTGCTCGCGCGAGCGGGCGCGGCGGACGTGATCGAACAGAAGGACCTGACGGGCGGCACGCTCGCGGACCGCATTCTGCGGCTCGTCGCGGACGAATCGGCGCGGCGGCAGATGGCACAGGCCGCCGCTGCGTTC
>DATJIW010000058.1:0-69846 GCA_035492775.1 Vicinamibacterales bacterium | reverse complement strand
ATCGCGTGGAGCTGGAAGCGATCGGCGCCGAAGGAATGGAGGTCAGCGTGCCCGCCCGCGGCTCGGCGCGCACGATCCTGCGTGAAATGATGAAGCATTTGTGCTCGTCGATCAGCTACGGCGGCGCCGGAAGCCTGCGCGAGCTGCGCGAGCGCGTCTGGTCGAATCCGTCCGCCTACCTGATCAAACTCTCGGCGTCCGCCCGGCGGGAATCGTACGAGCGTTGAGACGACCGCGCGAGTACCAGCCGCACGCGGCGCTCGATCTTCTTTGCGACGGCCGTTCGAAGTGATCGTCGCGACTCACAACTGCGCGTCGAAACGGAATGGGGACGAACGTTCAGCGGCGGGTGCTTACAAGGGTGCGGAGATCCGCGGGCTTGTCAACGACGAGCTCATCTCCGCGAACCAGGAGGCCCTCGCGGTAACCAAACCCGTAGCGGGCTAAACACATGACGCAGCCTGCGGCGTGCGCTGTCGCGAGGTCGATTCCCGAGTCGCCGACCATGATCGTGTCCTCGCGCCCGACACCGGCGTTCGCCACGATCTGCACCAAGCCCTCGGGATCGGGTTTCCGGGGATGCGGTCCGTCGCCGCCGAGTACCCATCGGAACGCGCGCAGTATTCCGAGTCCCTCCAGAATCCGCCGCGTCGCACCGAGCGGCTTGTTCGTCAGCACTGCGAGCGCTGCACAGTCGGACAGATCGCGCAGCACTCCGTCGATGCCCTCGTAGAGGTGCGTGTGCGCGAGCAGCCGGTCGTCGTACAGCTGCAGAAACCGTTCGAGCGCACCGTCGATGTGGCCTTCGTGGATGTGCGCTGCCGTCAAGGCACGTCTGACCAGCGTGGCGGCGCCTTCGCCGATCATTGTCGTAATGGCATCGACGGACAGCGGATCGCCGCCGCGCTCGACGATCAGAGCGTTGGCCGCATCGGCGAGGTCGCGCCGCGAATCGATGAGCGTACCGTCCAGGTCGAATACGACGAGCACGGATCGATCTTAATCAGTCGGCTCTGAGCGCGACCAGCGGATCGACGCGGGTCGCCCGCCATGCGGGCACGAATGCCGCGGCCATCGAGACAGCGAGGAGCGCGATCGGGACCGCGATCATTGTCAGCGTGTCGTGCGGCGAAACGCCGTACAACTCGGACGCGAGCACGGGTCCCAGGACGGTCGACCCGGCTGCCCCCGCCACGACGCCGACGCCGGTGAGCCACAACGCGTGCCGCAGCACCAGGCGCGTCACCGTCCGCCGGGTCGCGCCGAGAGCCATCCGCACGCCGATTTCCCGTGTCCGCTGCACCACGAGGTACGCGAGCACGCCATACACGCCGATCACGGCGAGCAGCAGCGCGAGCCCCGCAAATCCCGCGACGAGCCAGGCGGTCGTCTGCGGCTGCGACGCGTCGTCGGCCAGCGCGTCCTGCATGCGCTGCACGTTGAAGACCGCCAGCTGCGGATCGAGCGCCGCCACAGTGCGGCGGATCGTCTGCGCGACCGGGATCTCGTCTGCCGAGCGGACGACGATCGTCATCGCCGGCCAGAGGAACTCGCCGGTCGAGAAGTACATCGTCGGCCGGGGCGCCGTCGCGAGTCCGATGTTGCGCACGTCGCCCACGACGCCGATGACGGTGAAGACGCGCTTGTTGCCGAGCCTCACCTGTCGGCCGAGCGGGTCACCCGTGAACAGCGCGCGCGCGAGCGTCTGACTCAGGACGACGCTGAGCAGACCGTTGTCGCCGAATTCCCGGCGATCGAACGTGCGGCCGTGCACGACGGGAATGGCCAGCGCCGCGAAGTAGTTTCCGCTGACGAACCGCCAGTCCGCCTGCATGTCCGCGCTGCCGAGCGGCGACGAACCGATGGCGCGGACGGGCATACCCGTGTTGGCTCCCGTGAGCGGCGGACCGCTGCTCAGTGCGGCCGCCTCGACACCCGGGACCGCGCCGAGCGAAGACGTCAGCCGATCGTAAAAGCCCAGGGCCGCCGCGCCGGTGGAATACCGTTCGTCCGGCAGACCGATCATCGCGGTCGTGACGCGTTCGGGGGTAAAGCCGAGATCGACGTGCTGCAGGCGCGAGTAACTCTGCACCAGCAGCGCGCCAGCCGACACGAGGACCGTCGCCAGGGCGACTTCGGAGATCACGAGCACGCGGCGCGCGAAGCCCTGCTGCGGTGCCATTCCGCGTCCCCCGCTGTTCAATGCGGCCGCCACATCGCCGGACTTGCTCATCGCAGCCGGCAGCACGCCGAAGAGCACGCCCGCCGCGACGCTGATCGCGAACGAGAAGAAGAGCACCGACGCGTTCAGCGACACGTGGCCGCCCGGCGGCAGCAACCCTGCGGCGATCCGCCGCACCAGCGGAATCGACTGCCAGGCCAGCGCGACTCCCGCGGCACCGCCGGCGAGCGCGAGAAAGAGGCTTTCGGTCAGCACCTGCCTCACGATCCGCGCGCGGCTGGCGCCCAGCGCGAGCCGGACGGCGAGTTCGCGCGACCGCGCCGAGGCACGGGCCAGCATGAGATTCGCCAGATTCGCGCAGACGACGAGCAGCACGAGCGCGACAGACGCCAGCATGATGTAGAGCGTCGTGCGCGTTGCCGGTGGAACCAGCCAGTCATAGAAGGAGGCGACGGCCGTGCTCCACTGCGCGTCGTCGGTGAACTCCGCGGAGAGCTGCTGCGCGACACGATCCATGTCCTGCCGGGCCTGCGCTACCGTCACACCCGGACGCAGCCGCGCGACGGTGCTGAGCGTGTGGTTCCCGCGCGATTCCTGAGCGGGATCGATCACGAGTGGCGTGACGATCTCCACCGGTGTCGTCAGCCCGCGATCGGGCACGACGCCGACGACCGTATGGGCCACGCCATCGAGAACGATCGTCCGGCCGACGACGGACGGATCGCCGCCGAAGCGTTCTCGCCAGAACGCTTCGACGAGCAGCGCGGCCTTCGGGCCTCCGACCCGCACTTCCTCATCGGCGAAGTTCCGGCCGGCCAGCGGCGTGGTGCGCAGCACCGGCAGCAGCGTCTTCGTCGCTTCGATTCGGCGCACCCGGACCGGTTCGTTTCCGGTCGCGACCGTCACGCTGCCGAAGCGCCAGGCGGCCAGATCTTCGAAGACGCGCGAACGTTCGCGCCACGACAGGTAATTCAATGCCGACGTCGAGAACTGCGCGATCCCGAGGACGTCGTTCTTCTCCCAGATCCGTACCAGGTCGCTGGACTTGCTGAAGGGGAGAGGGCGGATCGCGACGGCGTCGACGATGGTGTACATCGCGGTATTGGCGCCGATACCAATCGCCAGCGTGACGAACGCAATGAGCGTGAACACCGGAGCGGCGCGGAGACTGCGCAGTGCGAAACGGAGGTCGGCAGCGGTCAGCATGAGGTGTTCTCCAGGGGCGCGCAGCGCCGCGTCGAGCGCGACCGACGTCCAGAACGCAGGCAGCGCGGCTCGGCCGCGGTGGGCCGCGTCGTCCCGGGCTTCGCGGTATGCGGCCGCCATGTCGGCGCCGAAATGGTCGCGGAATTCGCGCGGATACAGCTTCAGGACGAACGCAAAGAGACGATCGCGGAGCCGCACGTCACGCCTTTCGAGGAACGAGGCCCGTCGCCCGCGCATCCTGGAGGAGCGCGGCGAGCCGATCGGTTTCCGCGGCCGCGACGGCGCGGCCGAACCGCGTGACCCGGTAGTAGCGCCGCCGCTCGTCGTCGTGGGCGGGCCGCCGTGTGAGTTCCTCGATCAGCCCGTCGTCCAGCATCCGGCGGATCGATCCATACAGGGTGCCGGGGCTCATGCGGACGCGGCCGGCTGTGCGGTCCGCCACCTCCTGCATGATGGCGTAGCCATGACGTTCGCCGTCCCCGATGGCAATCAGGATGTGCAGAAATGCCGGCGGCAGCGGAAGGTGTCGATCGATCGTGTCGGGTTTCATGTAACGGAATCCGTTATATCCAACTTCGTTAGACGATGCAAGCCGCCGCTCGGTTCGCGGCGTTCATCGCGATCTGCGCCCGCGCGGGCCTATGCGGCGCTCGGTGCCTGGTACAACGCGCACACCGCGCCGGCCGGGTCCTGGATAACGCAGTAGCGCCCGCCGCCGTAACTGCGCACCGGGGTCAGCGCGTGTCCGCCAAGGCGTTCGCATTCGGCGAGGCTCGCGTCGATATCGGCGACCGTGATGTAGAGCAGCCACTGCGGGGGAAGGTCCGCATTCGCGCCGCGCGCGTGGCAGACGCCCGCCACGTCCTCGTCGCCGGCCCGCATGAGGAAATCGGTGTACTCGCCCATCCCGAGCGGCTGCGGAGCCCAGCCGACGACTGCCTGGTAGAAATCGCGCAGCTGCGCCGCATCGGCGACCGTCAGATCGTGCCAGGTGATGGTACCCGGCCGCGGGGTGCTGCTCATGCGCAGCATGGTAGTCGATTCGCGTTCGATCGGCTGCCGCTCCGCGCGGCCGTTCATCTTGACAATCTAGATAAGTGCCGATAGGCTGCCGTTGCGGTGGTCATGACGGACAAATCCGATTCTCCTTCCGGCCTCGTGCAGGGCACGCTCGATATGCTCGTGCTGCGCGTACTCGCGCTCGAACCGCTGCACGGATACGGCATCAGCGTTCGTATCCAGCAGGTGAGCAAGGGCGTCTTCGACGTCAATCCCGGTTCGCTGTTTCCGGCGTTCCGCCGGCTGGAGCGCGCCGGCTACATCCGTCCGCAGTGGCGCGTCACCGAGCACAACCGCCGCGCGAAGTACTATGCGCTCACCCCGTCAGGCGCGCGCCATCTCGAACGCGAGACCAACGAGTGGCGGCGGCAGACGGCCGCCATCGCGGCGATTCTCGGACAGGCATGACGCTCATCGCCCGCGTCCGCTCCGCCGCCGCGGGACTGCGCGCCCTCTGGCGATCACGCGCCGACGAGCAGGCGCTCCACGATGAATTGACGGCGTTCGTCGATGCCGCAGCCGACGACCTGATCGCGAAAGGCGTCGATCCCGAAACCGCCAGACGCCATGCACGTCGAACGCTCGGTAACCCGGCCGTCATCAAGGAAGACACTCGCGCAGCCGGCTGGGACCACACGCTGGAGATGCTCTGGCAGGATGCGCGATACGGCGCGCGTGCCATGCGCCGCACTCCGGGCTTCACATCCATCATCGTGTTGACCCTCGGTCTCGGCATCGGCGGCAACGCCGCCATTCTCGGGGTCGTCGACACGCTGTACTTTCAGGCGCTCCCGTTTCCCCGTCCGGATCGCCTGCTCAGGCTGCAGGACTCGGCGCCGGGTCCCGCAGGCGATCGCCGTCTCTTCGGCATGCACAGCCAGAACGTCGCGGAGGCTGCGGGCCGCTCCGACCTGTTCGCGTCTACGGTCGCGATGTTCGAAGAGGATTTGACGATCACAGGTGGCGCCGATGCCGAACGCGTGACCGTCATCTCGCGCACCGCCGGATGGCACGACACACTCGGCATCGAACCGGCGGCCGGCCGCGACTTCACGACGGACGAGGAACGGCGCGGACGAGCGAGCGGTGTGGCTCTCGTGAGCGACGCATTGTGGCGGCGGCGATTCGGCGGCGCGCGCGTCGGCACCGCAGTGCTTCACCTCGACGGACGGCCATTCGTCATCGTCGGCATCATGCCGTCGGGCTTCCGCTTTCCGTACGAGGCCGACGTCTGGATACCGCATGTCGTGAATCCCGCTGAACACGGCAGGGACTACGCGGTCTTCGCCCGGATGGTCGACGGGCGCACGCTTCCGCAGGTGAGAACGGCAATGGACCTGCTTTCCGCCCGCCTGCGTGCCGAGTACGCCGACGAGCTCCCGGGCTACGCCATCGCGGCGAACATGCTTCGCAAAAGCCTCGTCGGGTCCGAGGCCGACACGTCGCTCGCGCTCATTCCTGTCGTCGCGTTCCTTCTGCTGCTCGCCTGCGTGAATGTGGCCACGCTGCTTCTCGCGCGCTCCGTCGCCCGCCGGAAAGAATCGGCCGTTCGCGCGGCTTTGGGCGCGACGCGTTTGCGCCAGGTGCGGCAGTCGCTGGCCGAGGCGGTGCTGTTGGCGGGATGCGGCGGCATCGTCGGCGTACTGCTCGCGGGCTGGATTGCCCCCGCGCTCGTGACACTCGTGCCGGCGAACCTCGTCCGGCAGCTCGGCATGCGTCCGCCGGGAATCGGCTGGCCAGTCATCGGCATTTCGGCAGTTCTGTCGGTTGCCGCCGGTGTCGCCTGCGCGGTGCTTCCGCTGGTCGGCGGACGAGCCGGTAGCGCGCCGTCACTGCGTGAAGGCGGCCGAGGGAGCGCGATGGACTCTCCGCGCAGCCGCCGCACGCTCGATGGTCTCGCGGCCGCACAGCTCGTGCTCGCGATCCTCCTCCTATCGGGCGCGGCGGCGATGGTCGAGAACCTGCTCGCGCTGCAGCGGCGAAATCTCGGCGTTGCCGCTACCGGACTGCTCTCGCTGGTCGTGACGCCATCGATCGACGCGTACCCGGACGGCACGACTCGCGCCGTCCTGGCACGGCGCATCGTCGATCGGATGTCAGATATTCCCGGCGTGACCGCCGCCGGTATCACCACCGTCAACCCGTTCGGCGGTTCGAGCTGGGGAGCCTCCGTCATTCGCGAGGGGCACGACACTGGCTCGCGCGACGCGATTCAGGTCAACCACCGGTTGGTGACGCCCGCCACGTTCCGGGCCATGGGAATTCCGCTTCTCCAGGGCCGGGATTTCACATGGGACGACGCCGCGGGAGGGGAGCCGGTGGCGATCGTCAGCGAGCGCATGTCGCACCAGTTGTGGCCCGGCGAAGACGCGCTCGGCAGGCGCCTTCGCATCGCCCGCCCCGGGCAGCCCTGGCTGACCGTGGTTGGTGTCGTTGGCGACGTGGCCGACGCGCGGGACCGCGGCGATCCGGACATCACGTGGTATCTGCCGCTGCTGCAGTTCGCAGGCACGCCCGCCGCGGCCGATCTGCACCTGATGCTTCGTGCGCCCTCCGGCGTGATGGCTGACGTCCGCGGGCAGCTGGCCGGCATCGATCCGACGCTCGCGGCCTATGACGTGTCGGAGATGGACGACTTCTACGCTCGCACGCTCGATCGCAATCGCGTCGGTGCGGTCACGATCACGGTCATCGGTGCGTTCGGCCTCCTGCTCGCTGCGCTGGGTGTTTACGGCGTGATGTCGTTCGGCGTTGCGGAGCGCACCGGAGAGATCGGCGTGCGGATGGCGCTTGGGGCTACACGCCACGCGATCATGTCGTTCGTGTTTGCCCGGGCTGCGCGGCTTGCGGCCGCTGGGCTCGTCGTCGGCTCTGCCGGTGCGCTTATCGTGCGCCGTGTCGTCGCCTCGTTTCTTCCGGCTGTGCCCCAGAGCGGCCTCGGGCCCTCCGTTCTTGCTGCGGCAGCCCTCGTCGTCGTCATCGCTTGCGCCTGTTATGTGCCGGCGCGTCGTGCGACCCGCGTGGACCCGCTCATCGCACTGCGCCGCTGAGATCGGACAAGTCTGCCGGGAGCCATATCAAATGGCCGCCCCGGTCGGATGGGAGCCGGCATCCAGCGCCCCGGGGTATGCAAAAGCCCTTGAAAACAGACGTTTCGCTGGGGCCCAGTGTCCGGACGGCGGGCGCGGCGTTTGCTCCCCGGCACGATGCCATGAAGCTCTCGGTCGTCATACCTGTGTACAACGAGGCCGCCACGATCCGGTCGCTCATCGACCGCGTCCGTCAGGCACACACACCAATCACAAAAGAGATCGTCGTCGTCGACGATTGCTCGCGAGACGGCACGGCGGCCGTGCTCGCATCGCTCGCCGGCACCCCTGACCTGCACGTCCTCTTTCATCACGTCAACCGCGGCAAGGGCGCGGCGCTTCGGACCGGTTTCTCGGCGGCGACGGGAGATATCGTCATCATTCAGGACGCCGACCTCGAATACGATCCGGCGGAGTACTCGAAGCTCCTGCAGCCGATCCTCGATGGAAAAGCCGACGTCGTCTACGGTTCCCGCTTCGCGGGCGGGGAGTGCCATCGCGTGCTGTACTTCTGGCATTCGCTCGGCAACCGATTTCTCACGCTCCTCTCGAATGCGTTCACGAACCTGAATCTCACGGACATGGAGACGTGCTACAAGGTGTTCCGCCGCGAGGTGATCAAATCCATCCGGATTGAGGAGGATCGCTTCGGATTCGAGCCGGAGATTACGGGAAAGATCGCCGCGGGACGCTATCGGGTGTACGAAGTCGGCATCTCGTACTCGGGCCGCACCTACGAAGAGGGGAAGAAGATCGGCTGGCGAGACGGCGTACGAGCGATCTGGTGCATCGTGAAATATCGGCCCCGCCGCCGTTTCGCGTCCTCCCTCGGCGTCGCCGACGAGACAGGCCTTGCAAGCGCACAGCGTCAGGAATCACTGCTCCCTCATCACTGATCCGACCACCGAGCACCGAGCACCGAGCACCGAGCACCCCTCTGCATGGGGGATGTATGATGCGCTTCATGTATTCGGCCACGCTGCTCGTTCACTCGTGGTTGCGCTGGGCGGTGATCCTTGCGGGCCTCGCAGCCGTCATCTCGAGTGGTCCCCGGGATGTTGCGGCCTCGCGGAGCGCGCGCGCCGGGCTGTGGTTCACGATCCTGCTGGACGTCCAGTTCCTCATCGGGTTGGCGCTTTATCTGTTCATCAGTCCGAATACGACCGCCGCGTTTCGCGACATGGGAGCTGCAATGCATGTCGCGGCGACGCGGTTCTTCCTCGTCGAGCACCCCTTTGCGATGGTCGTTGCCATCGCGCTGGCGCACATCGCCCGGGTCCGGGCGGAGCGGCGCGGGCGCAGTCCTAGAATGCTCTATGCGGCGTCGCTGATCATCCTTCTGGTGGCACAGCCGTGGCCCGGCCTGCCGTTCGGCCGGCCGCTGTTCCGTCTCTGATTGGAGGCCCGAACGATGTCTTTGACACGCGGCGTGGTGGCCGGGGTTGGCATCGCCGCGGCCGTCTCGATGGCGGGCCGGCCGATGACGATTCGTGACCTGATCACAGCCGTTCGCGTCGCGGATCCGCGGCTCTCCCCCGACGGGCGTGCCGTCGCGTACGTGCGGACGACGACGAATGCGGACAGCGGCAAGCGGAACGCCGACATCTGGGTCGTTCGGAGCGACGGGTCGAGTTCCCCGCGCGCGCTCGTCGACGGCGAATCGATGGACAACACTCCGCGGTGGTCCCCCGACGGCCGCCGCCTCGCTTTCCTCTCTACGCGGGACGGTGGCGATCCGCAGGTCTTCATCGCGAACGCCGACGGGTCGGGCGTCCAGAAGATCACGAGCATCTCAGGCGGCGCGCAGCCTCCGCTCGTGTGGGCCCCCGACTCGCGGTCGCTCGTATTTGTCGCCGACGTCTATCCCGATTGCAGGGATGATGCGTGCAACGCGAAACGGCGGGAGGATGCGGACAAGGATCCCGTCAAGGTGCACCATTTGACGGCGCTGCTGTATCGGCATTGGGACGAGTGGCGCGGTGACCTTCGGCACCACATTTTCTCGGTGCCGGCCGATGGCGGCGTCGCGCGAGATCTCACGCCCGGCGAGTTCGACAGCCCGCCGACGCAGGCCGAGGACAACGCCGTCGCGTTCTCGGCGGACAGCCGCCAGGTCGCGTTCGTGTCCAACCGCGAGCCGCGTGACCGCCAGGCGGCCGGAACGAACCTCGACGTCTGGATCGTCAGCGCGTCGGGCGGCGAGGCGCGCAAGATTACGGGCGGCAATCCTGCGGCGGATGCTGAGCCGGTCTTCACTCCTGACGGACGCTCGCTCATCGTTCGTGCGCAGCGGCGCGCCGGATTCGAGTCCGATCGTTGGTACCTCGATGTGTACGACGTCGGCAGCGGTGCGCGACGAACGGTTTTCGATACACCAGACCTGACCGTCCAGGACTTCACGCTCTCGCACGACGGCAGGTCGATCTTCTTCACCACGCCGGACCATGCGGTCGACAACGAGTACGTCGTGCCTCTGGCCGGCGGCACCCCGCGGCTCGTCGCACGAGGCGGGTCGGTCAGCGCCGTGTCCGCCGGCGACGGCTTCATCGTGTTCTCGAAGTCGACGCTGACGTCGCCCGCCGAGTTGTATCGCGCGTCGATGTCCGGCGGCGACGCGACGCCGCTGACGCACGAAAACGACGCGTGGGTGAAGGACGTGGCTGCTCCGGCTCCGGAAAGCCTGACCGTCAAATCCGGTGACGTGACGGTGCAGTACTGGCTGCTCAAGCCCCCGAATTTCGACCCGTCCCGGAAGTATCCAGTCGTATTCATGATCCACGGCGGGCCGCAGGGTGAGTGGGGCGACTCGTGGTCGTCCCGATGGAATCCCGCGCTCTGGGCCGCGCAGGGGTGGGTCATCGCGGCGCCCAATCCGCGCGGCTCGTTCGGCTTCGGCCAGACCTTCGTCGATCAGATTTCGCAGGACTGGTGCGGCAAACCGATGAACGACCTCAACGCGGTGTTCGACGCGGTCGTCGCGCTGCCCTACGTCGATCCCCAGCGCACGGGCATCGCGGGCGCGAGCTATGGTGGATACGCAGTCGACTGGCTGATCACTCATACCAACCGGTTCACGGTGGCCGTCACCCACGACGGCGTCTTCAACCTGGAATCGATGGCATTGGCGACCGAAGAACAGTGGTTCCCCCAATGGGAGTTCGGCGGTCCGCCGACATCCACGCGCGCCAGGGAAAACTTCGCGCGCTGCTCGCCTCATCTCTCCGCCGCCAATATCAAGACGCCGACGCTCGTCATCACGAACGAGCGCGATTACCGCGTGCCCGTCGATCAGGGATTGCAGCTCTTTACCGCGCTGCGCCTCGATGGCGTGCCCAGCGAAGGACTCGTCTTTCCCGACGAAGGACACTGGGTGCTGAAAGCCAAGAACAGCGAACGGTGGCACGAGGCCGTGTTCGCCTGGTTGAAGAAGTACCTCGGGACCTGAACCATCGTGCGCCAGGGAGACGCCCAGCTGCGGCTGCCGTTCACGGCGGTCGACCCCCCGCCATCCGGCGGCCTCTCGATCGGCGCCGGGGCCGCGCGTTTCGTCGTGCACCTCGTCCGAATGCGCCGGGCCAGACGGTACGTCATGCGTCTTCGTCCGGACGGCGCGTTGCGCATCACGATTCCGCGCGGCGGATCGCGCGCGGAAGCGCTGCGTTTCGCCGAACGGCACCTGCCATGGGCGCTGCGGCAGCGTGCGCGGCAGCGCGAAAACGTCACCGACCATGAGTGGGTTGACGGCACGCGGGTGCTGCTCGATGGCATGCCGCAGCCGATTGTGATCTGTCGTGCGGACGGTGCGGTCGTCGCCAGGCTCGGGCGGATTTCGGCGGTGGTCGCTCCGGATACCACCGTCCGCGCCTCGCTGCAGCGCGCCATCAGGACGGCCGCCGCCCGCGAGCTGCCGGTCCAGCTCCTCGCGCTGGCTGCCGCGCACGGTTTCACGGTCCGCCGCGTGACGGTGCGTGATCAGCGATCGCGGTGGGGGTCGTGCTCACCAAGCGGAACGATTGCGCTGAACTATCGGCTGTTGCTGATGCCGCCCGAGGTTCGCCGCTACATTCTGGTGCACGAACTCGCGCACCTGCTCCATCCGAATCACTCGCGGCGGTTCTGGGCGTGCGTGGAGTCGATGGACCCGGGGTTCCGCGGCTCGGAGCGGTGGCTGAAATCCCAGGGGCAGACGCTGTTCTGAGGAGCGCTCATGCAGTTGACCGGCGAACGATGCATCGTCCGTCCGTGGCGGTTGAACGACGCGAAGCCGATCGCCGCGCACGCCAACAATCCCAACGTCGCGCGCCAGCTGCGGGATCGTTTTCCGCATCCCTACACGGTGGGTGATGCGCGCACCTTCATCGAGAGCGTGGCTGACGCGCATCCCATCACCACGTTCGCGATTGACGTCGCTGGTGAGCCGGTCGGCGGTATCGGGTTCTCGCCAGGGACTGACGTCGAGCGCTATTCCGCGGAAATCGGTTACTGGCTCGGCGAGCAGTACTGGGGGCGCGGCATCACCGCCGAGGCCGTCCGGCTGGTCTCGGACTACGCCTTCCAGGATTGCGGGCTGCTGCGGCTGTACGCGCTCCCGTTCGCAGACAACGGGCAGTCGATGCGCGTGCTGGAGAAGGCCGGCTACCAGAAGGAAGCAGTCCTGCGGTCGAGCAGCGTCAAATTCGGCAAGCCCAGAGACCAGGCTTTGTACGCGCTGGTCAACAGCGCCTGGCGCACCAGCTGATCTGTTCGGTTCTGGAACTGCCTGCTTCCGGCACCGGACACTGCGATTCAGTGGCAACCCGCGCGCACGATTCGGGCGACATCAACAGCAGTTCAGAAGGTCACGAGATCCGACGTGTTTCCAGGGAAACGAGCGGATCTCCTGGCCTCCCGTGTCTGCCCCCGGATCCGGGCACGGGTTTCGCTCAACGGTGGCCCATGGACGTTCTGCGCCAGGATCTGCAATACGCGCTGCGGCGCCTTCTCAAATCGCCCGGCTTCACCCTCGTCGCCGTGCTGACGCTCGCGCTGGGGATTGGCGCGAACAGCGCGATCTTCAGCGTCGTGCGCGGGGTGCTGCTGAAGCCGCTGGCATTTCCCGAATCCGACAGGCTCGTCGGCGTCTTCCACGTGTACGACGGCACGAAGCGCGCCGTGATGTCGGGCCCGAACTTCACCGACGTCGCGCATACGGCGAAGTCGCTTCAAAGCGCCGCGGCCATTCAGACCGAACGCGTGGTCCTGACGGGCGAGGGCGACCCGGTTCGTCTGGACGTTGCCGCCGTCAGCGCCTCGTTCTTCGACGTGCTCCGCGTCCGGCCCGAACTCGGACGGACCTTCGCGCCCGACGAGAGCACGCCCGGGAAAACGGATCTCATCGTCCTGTCCCACGGGTTGTGGCAACAGCGGTTCGGCGGCGATCCCGGCGTGATCGGCCGCCGCATCCAGATCGACGGCGTCGGCAAGGAAGTCATCGGCGTCATGCCCGCGCAGTTCAACTATCCACGCGATCGCATGGCGTGGATGCCGATTGCGTACGAGGCCGGGTTCGTCTCGACGCAGCGCGGCGCGTGGTACTTGAGCGTCGTTGCGCGCCTCGCCCCGGGGTTCACCGCAGAGCAGTCGGCGGCCGAGGTCAAGACGATCGCCGCCAACCTCGCGAAACAGTACCCCGACGCCGACGGTTCGATCAGCATGACGACCGTTCCGCTGCTCGAAGCGATCGTCGGCGACGTCAAGCCATCGATGCTCGTGCTGCTGGGCGCCGTCGGATTCGTGCTGCTCATCGCCTGTACGAACGTGGCCAACCTGCTCCTCGCGCGTGCAGCCGTGCGCGAAACCGAAATGGCCGTGCGCACGGCGCTCGGCGCGGGCCGCCGCCGGCTCGTGAAACAGCTGCTCACGGAGTCGATCGTGCTGTCGTTCCTGGGCGCCGCGATCGGGCTGCTCCTCGCGGTGTGGGGCGTAGCCTTTCTCGTGCAGCTCAAGCCGGACGGGATTCCGCGTCTCGACGACGTGCACGTCGACGCCGTCGTGATGCTGTTCACCGCTGGTATTGCGGTGCTGACGGGTCTGCTGTTCGGCGTCGTGCCGGCCGTCCACGCCACGCGGCGGGGTGTGGCGGCGTCGCTCAAGGAAGGCGGCCGCGGCGCGGTCGGCGCGCGCGGCGGCTCGCGAACCCGCGGCGCGCTCGTGATCGCCGAACTGGCGCTCGCACTGATGCTGCTCGTCGGCGCCGGCCTGCTCCTGCGCAGCTTCGCACGCCTCCAGGCCGTCGATCCCGGTTTCCGTCCGGATCACACGCTGTCGTTCGAGCTGACGTTCCCCGATTCGCGGTACGGCGACGACAACGAAGATCGCATCGTCTCGTTCTTCGATCAGTTGCTGCCGCGGCTCCGCGCCCTGCCCGGCGCGACGAATGCCGGCGCGGTGATGATGCTGCCGTTGAGCGGGTCGGACTTCAACATCTCGTTCGAGGTGCTCGGCCGTCCACCGATCGCGCCGCAGGATCAGCCGTCGATGGAGATCCGAGTCGCCACACCGTCCTACTTCTCCACGACCGGCATTCCGATCAAACGGGGGCGGGGTTTCACGGAAGACGACCGCGCGGGCGCCAAGCCGGTGGTCCTCATCACCGAGTCGGCGGTGCGGCAGTATTTCCCGAATGAAGACCCCATCGGAAAGACCATCAGGCTGGGCTGGGGCAAACGCGTCAAGGGCCAGCGCGTCCGCGCCGGCGGCGAGATTGTCGGCATCGTCGGCGACGTGAAGGAACTCGGGCTTGCGGAAGCCAATGCGCCGCAGCTGTATATGCCGCTGCGTCAATGGCCCGTCGGGCAGATGGCTGTCGTCATCAGGACGGCGACGGCTCCGATGTCCCTCGCTGACGCGGTAAAGGAACAGGTTGGGCAGGTCGACCCGGCGCTGCCGGTGTCGAAGATCCGTCCGCTCGACGAAATCGTGTCGCGGTCGATCTCGCAGCCGCGCTTTTATCTGCTGCTGCTGGGAGTCTTTGCCGTCGTCGCGTTGGTGCTGGCGGCCGTGGGCATTTTCGGCGTCCTGTCGTATGCCGTCGCTCAGCGCACCCGCGAGATCGGCATCCGGATGGCGCTCGGTGCGCAGGAGCGGACGGTCCTGCAGATGGTCGTCGGCCAGGCGATGGTGCTGGTGATAGCCGGAATTGCCGTCGGCGCCGCGCTCGCGCTCGTCGTGTCGCGCGGCATGTCGACGATGCTGTTTTCCGTGACGGCGACGGATCCGGCGACGTTCGTCTCCGTCGCCGCCATTCTATGTGCCGTTGCGCTCGTCGCGAGCTACGTGCCGGCCCGGCGCGCCACGCGCGTCGACCCCATCGTCGCGCTCAGATCTGAATGAGGATTGGTCCGCCGATTCGATATGATTGGACTCGGTGGACTACCTGATCAAGCAGTATCCGCTTCAGCAGGGGGCCCTCGAGATTCAGTATATCGAGGAGTTCTTCCTGGATTTCCCGCGTAAGAAGTCGGCGACCGAGGTGATCCGCCGGCTCTCGGACCGGGACCATCAGATTCTGATGGCGGAAGCGCCGCTGCCCGACGACCCGGGTACGATCGTGCCGGTGTCGTTCAAGGTTGCGCACGAGCTGCGCCCGGACGAGAACGATCCGAAGCTGGCCGATCTCGTCGAACAGCTGGCGGACCATGTCGATTTCGGCGGCAAGCGGGTCCTGTATCAGTGGATCGGCGGCACGCGGACCGACTGGCGCGGTCAGGGGCATTTCCGGGCGCTGACGGAGGAGCAGGAAGCCTGGGCGCTCGCCAACGGCTTCGACGAGATCCTCGTCAAGACGAAGAACCGTTTTTACGAGATGCGCGCGGCGCTCGCGCAGCTGAACTTCAACGTCATACGATTCGTTCCACATCCCGTCGACGAAGCGGAGTCGAAAGTGTTCCTTCGCAAGCGGCTGGGGCAGCACGTCCTCGATGCCCACCGGAGCCGCCGGCTCGTGACGAGATTCGACTGAACACGCAGAGATCCGGCGATCTTTGCCTGATCTCTGCCGGTCCTTGCCGATGGGCACTCCAGTCGCGGATCCTGCGGACGTTCGGATCGCGCCCTATCGCGACGTCGGTGACCATGCGGCACTTCTCGCGCGCGGAGTGTTCGTCGCGGAAGGCCGCCTGGTCGTGCAGCGGCTGATCGCAGACAGGCGGTTCCACGTCGAGTCTGTGGTCGTCACACCTGCGGCGTACCAGCAATTGTCGCCCTGGCTCGAGTGCGTCACGACGGCCGTGCTGATCTGCGCCCCAGACGTTCTGAGTGCCGTCACCGGATTCAACTTCCACCGCGGGTGCCTCGCGCTCGCGCGTCGGCCTTGCGTTGAGGACTCGCTCGCTTCCCTCCTGCCGGCCGAGCGGTTGCTGGTGCTCGAGGGTGTCGGCAATCCCGACAACATCGGAGGCCTCTTCCGTGCGGCGCTGGCGCTTGGCGCTGGCGGGGTGGTCCTTGACGAGCGCTGCGGAGATCCCTTTTACAGGAAGGCGGTTCGCACGTCGATGGGCGCGACGCTCAGGGTCCCATTCACGCGCCTGCCTGTGATCGAAGCCGTCGCGAAATTGAGGGCGGCTGGCTTTCAGATCGTGGGGCTCACGCCGGCGCCCGATGCGATCGATCTGCGCGACCTCGTCCCTGCGTCGAAAGTCGCGATGCTGCTCGGAGCGGAAGGCGGCGGATTGTCGGCGGACGCGCTCGACTGCAGCGATGTGCTCGCGCGAATTCCTGTCGATGCCGCGGCGGATTCCCTGAACGTGACCGTGGCGGCCGCGATTGCGCTGTACCAATTGGGTTCGTGGGCGTCCAGAGGCGGGAGGTGAGCACAGCCGTGGAGCTGCAGCCAGGTCTCGTCGTCTTCCAGTCACGTTTGTCGCCGGCCGAGCAGCGCGAGCTGTGGGCGTCCTGCGACGAGCTCGCGCACGGATCGGTGCCGATGTACACACCGACCGTGCGAGGTGGCCGCAAGATGAGCGTCGGGATGCTGTGCCTCGGGCGCCACTGGAACGCGTTGACGTACGCCTACGAACCGACCCGCGGCGACTTCGACGGATTGCCTGTTCCCGCGATTCCGGAGCGGTTCCGCGAGATCGCACGCGCGGCGGCAGCGGACGCTGGGTTCGAGATGTCGCCGGACCTCTGCATCATGAATTACTACGCGGCGGAATCGCGCATGGGCGTCCACCAGGACAAGGACGAGCGTCCCGAGACGATCGCGCGCGGGATTCCGATCGTGTCCGTGTCGCTCGGGGACGCTGCGCGATTCGTCGTGGGAGGCCTGACGCGTCGCGAACCGACGCAGCCGCTCGTGCTGCGATCCGGCGACGTGCTCGTCATGGGCGGACCCTCGCGGCTCCGCTTCCACGGCATCACGCGGATCCTGACAGGTACGGCGCCGGAGGGCACGGGTCCCGGACGCTTCAACCTCACTTTTCGCGAATGGTGATCCGCCGGGTTTCCACCGCCGGCGCGGTCGTTATTGTCCGACGATCTGAGCGGCGTGATCGACTTGCGCGGCGAGAGCGTCGATGGCTTTCGCGACGATCGGTACGAACTTCCGCGCCTCGTCCCATTGTTTCTGCTCGAGACCTTCGCGGATCGCCGGCAGCGTCTTGACGCCATAGCCCGTGTAAAAGCCAGGCGCGTAGGCGAGATGCTTGAACCACGGGCGGCGCGGCAGCCCGGCGTCGTAACGGAATGCGCGCTCGCTCGTATACAGCGTACGGTTCAGATCGTCCAGCCGATTGCCGGTCACACGCGCGAGACGCTCGGGAGTCGCGGCGGCGTTGTATGCCCGCGCAGCGCGATCGAGGTGGTCGGCGGCTTTTCGAAGCGGCGCGAGATCGAAGTCCGGCGCGCCGGTGTCTTTTGCGAGTCGAGCAATATCGTCGACGTAGCCGTTGAGCGTGCGCGCTGTTGCAGTGAATTCGAACGGCAGCACGTCGGCGTCTGCCAGCCGCATCAGCAGCGTTCCCATCGTCCGCGAGAACGCGGCACCGTATGCGAAGTCGGCGTCGGAGAAGTGGGTGTACCAGTAGAACGAGTCGTATGCGGAGTGATAGACGCCGCCGCCGCCCTCGCCACCGAATCCGACGTTGAGCGACGCGATCTGCAGATAATCCAGGAACGACGTGTAGTCGGATCCCGATCCGAGCGCTTCGATCGGGAAGTCGTTTCGCGCGCGCAATTTCGCCCGGGCGTCATCCGTGCGTGCCATTTCGATCGCGTGATCCAGCTTCGCTTCGAACAGCGTCCGCTCGGCGTCCTTCGGGTCCATCAGATCGCGCATCACCTCGTTCACCAGCGCCTGCAGCGAGTGCGACCCTGACGCGGTCAGCCATCCCTTGCCGGTGCTGTCGCTGTTCAGGTACGCGACGGCGTTTTTCGAGAGCTCGGCGGCGTGTTTTTCCGCCCATTCCGTCGATCCGAGCAGTCCCCATTCCTCGCCGTCCCACGACGCCAGGATGATCGTCCGCTTCGGCCGCCAGCCGCTCTTCAGCAGCTCGCCAAATCCGCGCGCGGTTTCGATGAGCGCGACGTTTCCGCTCGTCGGATCCGACGCGCCCCTGACCCACGCGTCGTGATGGTTTCCCTGGATGATCCACTCGTCGGGGTGCTCCGACCCGTCAATCCGCGCGACCACATCGTAGAGCGGCCGCACCTTCCAGTCGAACGCGAGCTTGAGGTGCACTGTCGCGGGACCCGCGCCCACGTGATACGTGATGGGGAGCGCTCCGCGCCATTCCGAGGGGGCGACTGGACCGGCCAGATTTCGCAGGAGCGGCAGCGCGTCACCGTAGGAGATCGGCTGCACGGGAATCTTCAGGATGACATCGGACGCGGCACGATCCGCCACGTTCAGCGTTCCTGGATCCGCGGGCTTGCCCGGGGACAGCGGATCACCGGGATGGATCGGCATGTCCATGACGCTCCCGCGCTGGACGCCTTGCTCGGGACGATAGGATCCCTTTGGATAGACGTCCCCCGGCCAGTACCCGTCCTCGCGCGGATCCGAGTAGATGATGCAGCCGATGGCGCCATGCTCGTAAGCGACCTTCGGCTTGATGCCGCGCCAGCTCTCGCCATAACGCGCGATGACGATCTTCCCCTTCACGCTGACGCCCAGCTTGGCGAGCTCGTCGTAATCCGACGGAAGCCCGTAATTGACGTACACCAGTTCGCCGGTGACGTCGCCGTCCGCCGAGTAAGCGTTGAAGGGTGGCAGCTGCCCTCTGGCGTTCGAATCAGGATCTTCCGGCACCGCCGGTTCTTCGAGTTTCGCGACGTAGCGCTCCGGCGCGGTCATCTCGAGAACGCGTTCCGTCGGATACGGCATGAGCCCTTCGAACTCTTCGATCGAAGCGTCGAGGCCGAACGATTTGAATCGTCCGAGCACGTATTCTGCGACCTTGCGGCTGCCCGGGCTGCCGGCATGATGCGGCTCGGATGTGATGGCGCGCATGTATTCGCGCAGGTTCTCCGGCTTGGGAATCCCGCGGAACCGCTCTTCGGCGCTGCGCTCCTGGTCGGCGCCTGCCGCGCTGAACCCGCGAATCGGCTGCGCCGGTTGCGACAGGACCCCGGGGGCAAGCAGCACGGCGAGGAGGGGAGCGAGCGAACCAATGACGTGCATCCGCGTCATGCGTGGGTATCCTGTGCGGCGGCCGCCTTTGCGAGCGCCTGAACGGCCTGGACCATCGACATCAGGCCCAGACCTTTGCCCATCGAAATGTTCTGGCGAAAAATACGTTCGACGATCGCCGGGTCGATCTGCGCGATCTCGGAAGGAGGAAGCCCCGACAGCGTCTTCTGAAGGATGACTGCGAGGGCCCGAGCCGATACCCCGGACGGGTTCTCGACCGCGAAGTGCAGGTCCAGTCCCCCGTCCGGCCGCTTCATCGCCCACGCGTATGCATCCGACTCGCACTGCGGGATCTGGTGAGATTTCGCAAATGGCCGCGTGGCGATCTCGCGCGGCACCTCGCGAAACTGATCCGAATAGCTCAGGAGCATGCCCGTTCGATCCGAGGGATCGAACAGTTCGAGCGTTTCAATCACGTCCTCGAGCTTCTTCGGTAGTGCCATCTATTTTTCGATGGGCACGCCCACCATGTTCCCCCACTCGGTCCAGCTGCCGTCGTAGTTTCGCACGTTTGAAAACCCGAGCAGGTAGCGCAGGGCGAACCACGTGTGGCTGCTGCGCTCGCCGATCCGACAATACGCGATGGTCTCCTGCGAGGGCGACAGCTTCTGATCCTCGCAGTAGAGTTTTTTCAATTCGGTCGCCGTCTTGAAACTGCCGTCCTCGGGATTGATCGCGCGGGCCCACGGCACGCTCTTCGCGCCGGGGATGTGGCCGCCGCGCAGCGCGCCCTCGTTCGGGTAGTCGGGCATGTGCAGCCGGGTCCCCGCGTACTCCTCCGGGCTCCTCACGTCGACCAGCTGTCCCTGCTTTTTGATGTGCGCCATGACGTCGTCGCGGTATGCGCGATGCGGAAGGTCGTTGCGCTCGGATGAAGACTTGTAGTTCGTCGGCGAGTGTGAAGGAACGTCACGCGTGGTGGCACGGCCTTCCTTTTCCCATTTGAGGCGGCCGCCGTCCATCACTTTTGCCTTCGTGTGCCCGAACAGCTGAAAGACCCAGAAGGCATACGTGGCCCACCAGTTGTTCTTGTCGCCGTAGAACACGACCGTCGTGTCTTTCGTGGCTCCGATGCGCGACATGAGCTTCTCGAAGCCTTCCCTCGAAATGTAGTCGCGGCGGATCTGATCGTTCAAATCCGACGTCCAGTCCACGTGCACGGCGCCAGGAATGTGGCCGGACGAATACAGCAGCGTATCCTCGTTCGATTCCACGATCCGTACGTTGGGGTCCTGCAGGTGATCCTGCACCCAGTCGGTGGACACCAGGACGTCGGGGTGGGCGTATCCCCGCTCGGAGATTGGGGTGGCCATGGCAGTTCCTCCGGACCAGGTGGTGAATTCGCGAATCGGTGGATCCGCCAATTCACCAATTCACTGATCCACTAATTCACCGATTGGTGGCGGCATCCGCACGCGGCGCCGCAGGACGGAAACGATGGGGTCTCCCTCGCCGCCGCCGCCCCGACCATGCCGGGCGACGAGAGCAGCTTCCGAAGCCTCGTTCCCTGGCAGGACGGACACGCGGGCGTCCGATCCTGCGTGACGAAAGCCTCGAATTGTCGGCTGCAGTCCTGGCACACGTATTCGAAAAGCGGCATCCGATGATTCTAGATCAATCAGGCGGGCTATCATCCGCGCATGAAAACCATCTGCACTGGACTCTTCGTTCTCGCCTGCGCGGCGCAACCGTCAGCCGCGCAGACCGGCGGCAGGCTCGTCGTGCTGAACAAGGACGACGCGACGCTGGTCACGATCGACGCAGCATCGGGAAGGATTCTGGGCACCGTCGCGACCGGTGAGGGTCCGCACGAGGTCGCCGTATCAGACGACGGACGGTGGGCGTTCGCCGCCAACTACGGCGAGCGGACGCCGGGGTCGAGCATCTCCATGATCGATCTCGCCGCCATGAAAGAGTCGCGGCGGATCGATGTGACGCCGCTCAGGCGCCCGCACGGCCTTGTCTTCCTTGACGGCAGGCTGTACTTCACGTCCGAAACGAACAGGCTGATCGGCCGCTACGACCCGCAGGCCGACAAAATCGACTGGCTCATGGGGACCGGCCAGACCGGGACGCACATGCTGTGGGTCAGTGCCGACGGGGCGCGCATTGTCACGTGCAATATCGGATCGAACAGCATGACCCTCCTCGAGCGGGCCGCCGCCAATCCGCTGAACTGGAGCACGACGACCATCGCGGTCGGCAAAGGACCGGAAGGCTTCGACGTGTCGCCGGACGGCCGGGAAGTCTGGGCCGCACATTCCGGCGACGGCGGAGTCTCCATCATCGATCTCGCGGCTCGGAAAGTGACGGCGACCATCGACGCGGGTACGAAACGATCCAATCGCCTGAAGTTCACGCGCGACGGGCGGCACGCCCTCATCAGCGACGTGGACTCCGGCGATCTCGTCGTCATCGACGTCGCGACACGCTCGATTGCGCGGCGCCTCCCGGTCGGCCGAAACCCGGAGGGCATCCTGATCGCGCCGGACGGCGCGACGGCTTTCGTGGCGGTGGCCGGCGATAACAACATCGCCGTCGTGGATCTGAACACGTGGACCGTGGCGAGGCGGATCGAGCCGGGCCGAGGGCCGGACGGAATGGCGTTTGTTCCGTCGCGCTGACTTGAACACCTGGGTCCACTAAGAGGCCACGAAGGCCACGAAGGCGGCTGTCCTGCCGCGCGGGACGCGCGGCCAGGAGACGAAAGAGATCTGGAAAATGAGTCCGCCTGGGATGGTTGCGACTCATTTTCCAGATCTCTTTCGTCTCCCGGTCAGGCCGGCTTCGCCGGTCTGACAGGGCAGCCGCTCGGTATCTCGTTGCTCCGTGGCCTCCGTGGCCTCTTAGTAAGCAGTGGCTCCACGGATTTTGCAGTTCGCGTATCGGTCTTCGATCGCGTCAGCGGCTGCGGCTGCGCCGTTTTCCTGCAGCAACCGTTCGCGCACCTCTTCGCATCGACGCGGCACCATCGGATCGTCGAGCAGCAGACGCAGTGCGGTCGCGGCTGCATCAGCAGAGTAGTGATTGCGCTTGATTGTTCGCGCGATGCCCAATCGAGACACGCGCAGAGCGTTGTCGGGCTGGTCGTGTGCGTAGGGGACGATCACCATCGGGCGGCCGGACCGCATGGCCTGTGCGGTCGTGCCGGATCCGCCCTGATGGACGATAGCCGCCGCCCGTGGAAACAGCTTTGAAAACGGCGCGTAAGCGCTGATGTCGACGTCATCGCCGGCCGGCGCAAGCGGCCCCGGCTCGGGGCCGACGAGAAGAACGGCCCGGCGATGCAGACCGCGCGCCGCGGCGGCGCTCTCCACGAAAAAGGATCCGGGATCGTACACGGCCGCGGAGCCGAGCGTGAAAACAATCGGCGCCGCACCGGCGTCGAGAAAGGCCGTGAGATCGGATGACAGCTCCGGTTCGTCGCCGTCGTAGAAGGCGTACCCGGTCATCACGGTCTGCGGCGGCCAGTCCGGCCGCGGTTCGGCGATCACACGAGAGAACATCGCCAGCACGAGCGTCGGCGCGTGTTTGTCATCGAAAAACGGATCCCGCACCGGCGGGAGGCCGAGCGACATCCGGAAATCGTTGATTGGAGTCGTGAGGCGCCTCGCGGCGCGCTTCGCCAGCCCCAGCACGGCACCGTAGACGCCAGGCCCCAACGCATGCAGGTGCCGCAGCCACGGCAGCGGCGGCAGCACCGTCTCGTCGTAGGGCGAGAGAAAGGAGATGGGCGACAGCACCTGCGATGCCCACGGCACGCCGGTTTTCTGGGCCAGGATGGGCCCTGCGTAGGCGAGATCGCTCGTGACGATCAGATCGGCGCCGCCATCCGCGTTGACGGCGCGCTCGTAGTCCGCGTAGGTGCGCGGCAATTCGCGGAGCATGAACCGGACGACTTCCTCCGGTCCACGCCGTTCGTCCATGGTCGCGCGGATCAGCGCTTTATCGTCGGGCCGCAGGTCCGGGGCGGCGGGGTAGAAGCCAAGGCCCGTCTTCCGTATTCGATCGCGGTGATACTCCGACGTCACGATCGCCGCGGCGTGGCCGCGGCGCTGCAGCTCGAGTCCGAGCGCGATGACAGGGTGGAGGTCCCCGAGCGATCCGAACGTCGCGAAGAGAATGCGCACTTACCGAGTGTTGGCCACCCGGCTCAGCGCTGGAGGGTGTGTTCGCCGTGCCGCGCCACCGCGACCAGCGCGGGACGCAGCACTTCGTCGCCGATCCGGTATCCCTGCCGCACGATTCCGACGATTCGGCCGTCGAGCGCCGCGTCGGACGCCGGGACTGCGCTCACCGCCTCGTGCAGCAGCGGATCGAACGTGGTGCCGGCGGCGTCGATCCGTCTGACGTCGAAGCCTTCGAGCTTCGCCAGGAATTGCCGGCGGACCATCTCGACACCCTGAAGCAACGGGTCGTTCGGCGGCGTACCGGCCTGCATCGCCGCGTCGATCGCGCGGTCGAGATTGTCGACGACTTCGAGGAGGCTCACGAGAACTTCGCGCCGGCTGCGTTCGGCGTCCTTCGCAAGCTCCTTCCGCATCCGTGCGCGGGCATTCTCGAACTCCTGCGACGCGGCGCGGTACTTCGAGAGGTATTCCTGAGCGGCCTTGTCCTTTTCGGCAAGCTGCCGCTCCAGCTCCTCGACATAGGTCGGCTTGCGCGCCGGCTCGCCGGCGGCCGGTGCGGCGTCCTCGCCGCGCGCCCACCAGCGTCGGTCCACGACCTTTACCGGGATGTCGTGCTCGTCACTCACTGTCGCTTCTCGGTGCAAACGAGAACTGGAGTTCCTGTGCGTCGTAATCCAGCGTCACGGTGCCGCCGTTTTCGAGCGCGCCGAACAGGATCTCGTCCGTGAGGCGGTCTCGCACGTCGCTCTGAATGACGCGCGCGAGCGGGCGGGCGCCATAAATCGGGTCGTAGCCTTTCTTCGCCAGATACGCGCGCGCGGCCGGGAGCAGCGAGATCGCAACGCGCCGTTCCGCGAGCTGCTCTTCGAGCTGGATGATGAACTTGTCGACGATCGTCTCCATGACGCTCTCGGTGAGCGGCTGGAAGTTGACGATGGCATCGAGGCGGTTCCGGAATTCCGGGCTGAACAGCTTCTCGACGGCGGCCTTCGAGCGTGTCTGCGCGGCCCGGTTGCGATGATCCACGCCGCCGGAGCCCGCGAGGTCCGCGAAGCCAATCGACGCCGCGCTCATCTCGCGCGAGCCCGCGTTGGACGTCATGATGAGCACGACCTGCCGGAAATCGGCCTTGCGACCGTTGTTGTCGGTCAGCGTCGCGTGGTCCATCACCTGCAGCAGGATGTTGAAGATGTCGGGATGCGCCTTCTCGATTTCGTCGAGCAGCACGACGCTGTACGGATGCGTCCTGACGGCGTCGACCAGCAGCCCTCCCTGCTCGAAGCCCACGTAGCCCGGCGGCGCGCCGATCAGCCGCGCGACGGCGTGCTTCTCCATGTACTCGCTCATGTCGAAGCGTGTGAATTCGTTGCCGAGGTGCAGCGCGAGCTGTTTGGCGAGTTCCGTTTTGCCGACACCGGTCGGTCCGGTGAACAGGAAGCAGCCGGCCGGACGATCCGGCTGGCCGAGCCCGGCGCGCGACCGTTTGATCGCACGCGCGACGAGCTGCACGGCGGATTCCTGACCGAACACGACCCGCCCCAGTGATTCCTCGAGCGTGCGCAGCCGATCTTTGTCGGAGGAGCTTGCCTGCTTCGCAGGGATGCGCGCCATGCGCGCGACGACTTCTTCGATCTGCGGCATCGCGACCTCGATAGTCGCATCGTCGTTCGACGCTCCGGCGTTCAGTCTCGCCCGCGCGCCTGCTTCGTCGAGCACATCGATCGCGCTGTCTGGCAGCTTGTAATCGCGCAAGTGCCGCGCCGCGAGGCGCCCCGCCGCCTCGAGCGCGTCGTCCGAGAAGCGCACGCGGTGATGGCTCTCGTAGCGGGAGCGAAGCCCCTGCAGGATGCGAATCGTCTCGGGAATGGACGGCTCGTCGACCGCGATCTTCTGCAGCCGGCGCGCAAGCGCCCGGTCCTTTTCGACGTGCTTGAACTCCTCGTGGGTCGTCGATCCGACAACGCGCAGCTGCCCGGTGGTGAGGATCGGCTTGATGAGCGTCGCGAGGTCCATCGTGCCGCCCGTCGTCGCGCCGGCGCCGACGGTCGAATGGATCTCGTCGATGAACAGGATGGGCATCGGCCGTTTGGCGAGCGCACCGATCACGGCCTTGAACCGCTCCTCGAAGTCGCCGCGGAATCGCGTGCCCGCGAGAAGCGCCGTCGTATCCAGCGAAAAGACCTCTGCCCCCTGCAGAATCGAGGGGACGTCGTCCTGTAGCAGCCGCGCGGCGAGACCCTCTGCCAGCGCGGTCTTGCCGACGCCGGCGTCGCCGACGAAGACCGGATTGTTCTTCCGGCGCCGGCACAGGATCTCCATGGTCCGCTGCAGTTCCATCGTCCGGCCGATCAGCGGATCGAGCGCGCCGCTCTTCGCGCGCTCGGTCAGGTTCATCGCATATGCTCCGAGCGGATCGCGTGCGGTGGCCGCGCCGCGGTCGCCCGCTCCCGCGTCCGCATCGCCTGCGGGCGCCTCGCCATCCGAGGCGCTGCCTGACGACGGCGGCAGCTTGCTGATGCCGTGCGTGATGTATTCCAGGACGTCGAGACGTGATACGCCCTGGGCTGCGAGCAGCTGTGCGGCGTACGACTTCGACTGCTGCAGCGTCGCGGCGAGGACGTCGCCGGACTGCACTTCCTGGCGCCCCGCGCTCTGAACGTGCAGCACAGCCGTCTGCAGCACGCGACGGAACGCCATCGTCTGCTCGGGCTCTTTCTGCTGACCCCGCGAAAACGTTTCGATGTGGTCGTTGAGGTAGCGGTCGAGGTCACGACGGAGCTGGGGCAGATCGGCGCCGCACGCGGCGAGGATCCGTTCGCCGTCCGGGTCGTGTGCAAGCGCGTACAGCAGGTGCTCGAGCGTCAGGTGCGTGTGACGCCGCGCAGCGGCCTCGCGATAGGCGACCGTCAGAACGACCTCGAGAGCGGGGCTAAACATGTTTCACGTGCTATTCAGGTTCCATCGCGGCGCGCAGCGGAAAACCGCTGCCTCGCGCGAGATCGATCACCGTTGCGACCTTGGTCTCCGCAACTTCGAACGGATACACGCCGCAGAGTCCCTTCCCCTGCGTGTGGACCGCCATCATTATGCGATAGGCTTCGGCCGGGCCCTTCTGGAAGACCGTTTCGAGGATCTCGACGACGAAGTCCATCGTGGTGTAGTCGTCGTTGAGCAGCAGGACCTTGTAGAGGTCCGGCTTCTTGGTTTCCTGCCGGGTCCCCTCGAGGACCTCTCCCCCCGTTTGACGCCCGGTGTCCCCCATCTGTCTCAAGTCATTCTAACAAGCTGCTAAGATGCGCACCCATAGGCGCGGACGTGAAACGAGGTGCAGCGCGTTCCGGACCGGCCTCCGCATCAGACGATAACGAATGCCCGCCCTCGCTTCCGGACTTGACTACGTAGACCTCGACTTCCTCGGACGCCCGGCGATCATCGCGACGGCGATCCTGCATGGCGCGGCTGGCGTCGCCCTCGTCGATCCAGGGCCTGCGACGACGCTGGAGACGCTCGAGCGGGAGCTTGAGAAAAAAGGCATCGACTTCGGAGACGTGCGCCAGCTGCTGCTGACCCATATTCACCTCGATCACGCAGGCGCGACGGGGGCCATCCTCGAACGCCATCCGCACATGGATGTGTATGTACACGAGCGGGGTGCGCCGCACATGATCGATCCGTCAAAGCTGCTGAGCAGCGCTGGACGTTTGTACGGACAGGACATGGATCGGCTCTGGGGAGAGGTGCGGCCGGTGGCGGCCGCACGCATCCGAGTGCTGAAAGGCGGAGAAACACTCGCGGTCGTCGGACGAGAGATCCGAGTCGAGTACACGCCGGGTCACGCCTCGCACCATGTGTCGTACCTCGATGCGGCATCGCGAGTGGCGTTCGTCGGCGACACCGCGGGAATCCGCCGCGGCTCAGGGTCCTACGTGATGCCGCCGACGCCGCCCCCGGACATCGACATCGAGGGCTGGCACGTCAGCCAGGAGCGGATCCTGGCTTGGGATCCCGATACGCTCTTCCTCACGCACTTCGGCGCCGTCCACGGCGCGCGTCAGCACCTGCAGGCGATGTTCGAGAACCTCGCCGACTGGAGCCGCATCGTCCGCCGGCTGCTCGCCGACGCCTCGCTGGACGACGCGGGCAGGCAGCGTCAATTTACGGACGAGGCCGCGGCGATCCTGCGACAGCGCGTCGGAGAAAGCGAAGCGGAAGGGTACATGCACGCGGGCGGGCTGAACTACTCGTATCAAGGACTCGCCCGTTATTGGCGGAGACGCTGACAAAAAGCATCCTGGAGGGTGACGCTTCGCGCGCGGCCTCCCGCTTCATCGGTTCAAGTTGGCGATGGCAGTTCGTAAATGCCCGATTTCCTGCCCGATTCGAGACACCAACCGACGCGGGACCCGGCGGAAAAGCCCGAGTGTACCGGCACAAGGGTTGATTGCGTAACGGTCGGAGGCGCGTGTGTTGACAGCAGCTCGACAGGCACTTCTGGCCGCGGTGTTCTTCCTCACGCCAGCCGCGGCATACGCGCAGGCGACGTGGCAACCCGCGTCCCCTCCGCTGGTCACCGCGGAGAACGAGCCCTGGTTCCGCTCCGGCGAACCGATCATCTGGTCGGGCGACTATTACTACCCGGCCGGGGCGGCACGTTTCTTCAGCCCGAACGAGATGGTCCGCGCGGGGTCGTTCCGCGGCATTCCACTCTATACGGACGCAACGCTCGACCCGTTTAGCGTCGTCTACGTGCCCGTAGCGGGCGGCATGATGCAGCCGTACCAGCGTCGCCGCGATGGCGCGCTCGCCGGGACGACCGGGAGCATCACGCCCGCATTTCCACCCGCCGCCGCGACTGAAATGGGTCGGCTCCCAGGCGCGGCTGGAGTAGTGGAATTGGACCGGTACCGCCAGGCCCCCGCGCCCCCGGGGTACGCGCGGCCTTACGACGTATCGCCGCTCGAGCAGCCGCCGGTGCAGGCGCCAGCCGTCGCGACGTCAGGGAGGACCGTTCCGTTGAGTTCCGGAGGTCCCGTAGAGAGCGCCCGACGGCCCGAAGGTATCAATGGCGTGTGGGTCACATACGAGGGTCAGCGGTGGTTTGCCGGCGGTCAGCCGATGGCGCTCGGCGAAGCGCGGTTCACGGAGATCGGCACGTATCACGGATTCCCCGTCTACCGGCGCGGTGACGACGAGTCGCGCATCTACATTCCCGCCGCGGACGGCCTGGTTACGCCTTTCAGCCTCAAACGCTGATTACGGAAACTGGAGTCGGGACCGGGAGGTTGAAGGCTGTTGCCTTCAACTCCCGATCTGAGCCTTGGCCGCGGGCGCTGCCCGCCCGGGTTCGAGGATACGGTCCGGCGAAAATGGCTGACGAGGCAGGGTGTCAGCCGGCCGGAGCCGGTGTGGGGAACCGCATCAACTCACTAATTCATCAACTCCCTGAATGCACCAACTCACCCGTCGCCTACGCGACAGCCGCCCGAGGCGTCTGGCGTGGAATCGTGACCTGGGTCGGACGCGCGCCGTCGACGCGGATGAACGCTCCATCTCGCGTCCGAGACAGGAATTTCGCATCGACCAACGCCCCAAGCAGCGAATCGCAGAGGTCGCGCTCGAGCCCCCACAGACGCTGCGCCTGTGCGGCCGTCAGGCGAAGACCGGGCATTTCGACGAACTCGCCCTGGATTCGCTGCAGCACGTCCTCGATCCGCATAGAGAACTCTCCCCTGGGTAACGCCGCCGAAAAAATCTGTCTTGCAGTGCTATGACGAGGAGCAACACGTGTGCCGCCCGCCCCGCTGGCACGTGGCAGGGGTTACTGTCGGAGGTATAGGTCGGAAGGCTTTCCGTTCGTGCGGCTTACAGCCTGTGCCCGCGAAGTGCGATGCCGGGGGGTGCGCGGGCGGACCGGCCACTTGTACGCCCCGCTGTCGGTCGTTGTCTGGATCCGCTACGGGTGCTGCCGCGCTTCGTACCTTTTGACGCAGTCGGCGGTCACCTTATAGTTCACGCAACGCCGTGACGACAGGCAGTCTCGCTGCCCGGATGGCGGGCAGCAGTCCGCCAAGAATGCCCATCAACAGCGCGTAAAAGAGCGCGGTGCCGAGCAGTTGAGGCGTCACCGCAAACCGGAACGCCATCTGGCTGAACGACTGGAAATTCATCGTGGCGGTCTCGTAGCCGTTGAAGGCGGCGTACGCGACGAGGCCGCCGATGAGGCCGCCAATGACGGCGAGACAGGACGCCTCCACGATCACCGACACCACGACGGGGAAGCTGCCGAAACCGAGCGCGCGCAGCGTCGCGATTTCGCGCGTGCGGCTCGCGACGGCCGTGTACATCGTGATCACCGCGCCAAAGATGGCGCCCACGCCCATCAGGACCGCGATGATGCCGCCGATCGTCTTGATGATCGTCTGCAGCGTTTCCGTCTGCGACGCGTAGTACTCCGGAGCGCGCATCGCCGAAACCGTCAGCTGCGGGTTCGACGTCAGCGAGTCCTTTAGCTGCTGGTACGAATCAGCGGAGGCGAGCTTCGCGTACACGGATTGATAGCTGTTGCCGCGGCGGTACGCCGGCTGGAGCACCTTCACGTCGCACCAGATCTCGGACTCCGCCACCGAACCGCCGTCGTCGAAGATACCGACGAGCGTCCAGGTGTTCTGGCCCCACTTGAGCGGTGTGCCGACGTCGAGGCCGACGAACTGCCGCTGCGCCGCTTTTCCCGCGATCACTTCGTTCTTGCCGAACTCGAAATTGCGGCCTTCGACGATCCGGAGCTTGTCGTGGACCTTGAATGCTTCAGGTGTGACGCCACGGAGCGGGACGTTCGCGGCACTGCCCGATCGCTTCAGCGGGTGATCCACGACCACGAACAATTCAGGCGAGGTCAGCGGGGTGCCGGTCCCATCGCGCGCAACGCCGGGGGCATCCTGGATGATACGCACCGAGTCTCCCGCGAGGCCGCTCGTCATCTCGGTGTCGCTCCCCGCGCGGAGGATCATGACCGTATCGGGATCCCCAGAGGCTTTCATCGTGGCGGCGACGCCTTCGGCAATCGAGAGAACGGCGACGAACACGAGCACCACGCCGGCAATGCCGATCACCGCCACGCTCGACGAGCCGAGCCTCGCACGGATCGAACGGAGGTTGACGCCGGTGACGGCAATGATTTGCGAGAACATCAGTTTCTCCGCAGCGCGTCGACGATGCGCAGGCGGCTGGCCTGCCACGCGGGCAGGCAGCCGGCCGCCAGGCCCAGCAGCAGGACGAGCCCGATTCCCATGAGAACGGCCGGCCCGGGGAAGTAGAACACCGGCAGCATCCCATGGGTGGGATCGCCGGTCAGCGTAATGATCGTGTACGAGAGCGCCAGACCGATGCCGCCCCCGACGACGGCGATCATCGTGGACTCCGCGAGCACCATCCAGAGGATCCGGCGTTCGGTGAAGCCGAGCGTCTTCAGCACGGCGAGTTCGTTCGTGCGCTCGCGAATGGCCTGCGCCATCGTGTTGCCGGCCACGAGCAGGATCGTGAACATCGCCATCGCGACGATCCACATCATGATCTTTCCGATGTCTCCGACCTGCTTCGCCCAGTCGGACACGAACGCCTTCTCGGTGTTCGTCTTCGTCTCCGATGGGGAGTTCGCGAACAGTGAATCGACTTTTTCGGCAATCGCCGGTGCCCGATCCGGATCCGCGATCGTGAACACATACCAGTTGTAGCGATCTCTGAAGCCGCTCTGCTCGGGGATCGTCTCGCGCAGGAACTGGTAATTGAAGACGAGCTGGGTCTTGTCGGCGCCTTTCAGCTTCGAGTCGTAGATTCCGTCGATCGTGAACTCCCACGGCCCGCCGTCGGGCCGCCGATAGATTGTGCCGTTGATCGGCACCCGCTGGCCGACCTTGAAGCCGTACTTCCTCGCCGTATCGCTCCCGACGATGGCTCCCGTGCGATCGGCGAAGAAGGCTTTCTTCTGGTCGTCGGGCAGGTCGTACTCGCGGTTGTAGATGCGCAGCCAGCTTTCGGGATCCACGGCAAACGTCGCGAACTGGTTGCGTACCTCCTGGTAGTACCCGCCGAACCAGTTCGCGTGCGTGATGTCGGTAACGCCGCCGACGGCCCGGATTTGGTTCTCGTACGCCGCCGGCAGGGGATTGATGATGGACACTTTGTCCATCACCATGAGCCGCCCCTGGCCTGCCATGTCGACGCCCATGCTGAACGCCATCCTGATCGCCATCAGGACGCCGAAGAGCAGAAAGGCGAAGAAGATCGCGCCGATCGTAAAAGCCGTGCGGAACTTCCGCCGCATCAGGTTGCGCCAGACGAGATACAGGAATTTCATGCGACCGCCTCCTCCGCGACCAGCACGCCTTTCTCGAGATGCAGCGTGCGCTTCGCGCGCACCGCGGCGTGCGGATCGTGGGTCACCATCACGATCGTTTTGCCGTGCTGCTGGTTGAGCGCCTGCAGCAGGTCGAGGATTTCATCGCCGGACTTCCGATCGAGGTCGCCGGTCGGCTCGTCGCAGAGCAGCAGCGTCGGATCCGTCACGATCGCGCGCGCGATGCCGACGCGCTGTTCCTGGCCGCCCGAGAGCTGTCTCGGATAGTGGTTCATCCGCTCGGCGAGCCCGACGACGGACAGGGCGACCTGGACGCGCTTGCGCCGATCGGCCTTTCCCAGTTTGGTCAGCAGCAGCGGCAGCTCCACGTTCCGCGCCGCCGTCAGCACCGGCAGCAGGTTGTACAGCTGGAAGACGAATCCGATGTGTCGCGCGCGCCACGCCGAGAGCCGGCTGCCCGACAGCTTGTCGAGGCGATCGCCCGCAACCGTGATGGAGCCCTCGGTCGGCGTATCGAGCCCGCCCAGCAGGTTAAGCAGCGTCGTCTTGCCCGATCCCGATGGACCCATCAGCGCGAGGAAGTCGCCGGGTGGAATCTCGAGCGTGACGCCCTTGAGAACGTCGATCCGCTCGCCGCCGCGGTGATAGACCTTGTGGAGGTTCTGGACCGATACGAGAGATTCAGCCATTACTGCACCTTGACCTTGTCGCCATCCTTCAATGCCTGCGGTCCGTCGACCACCACTCGTTCACCCGCGCTTACGCCTGAGAGCACTTCCACGCGGTCGCCGGTGACGTCGCCGACGCTCACCGCCCGCCGCTCGACGCGATCTCCGTTCAGCACGAACACGACCTGCTGGCCGTTGACGGAGCGGACTGCGGCCTTTGGAACGATGGCCCGCGCAATCGCCCGCTGCGGCTGACCCGCCGGCGGCTCCTCACGCAGGAAGGAGACCTTGACGCCCATGTCGGGAAGAATCCTCGGGTCCAGGAGGTCGCCTTTCGAGGACTCCCTGCGCGAGTCCGACGCCGACGCACGATCGAATCCGATGCGTACCTTCACCGTTGCCTTCTGCCGATCGGCAGACGGGATCGTCGTGATTACGTGCGCCGGAATCGTCCAGTCGGGATACGCATCGAGTACGGCGTCCACTTTCTGTCCGTTGCGCACGCGATTGATGTAGCTCTCGTTGACGTCGACTTCGATCTCGAGCGATGACATGTCGACGATCGTGCAGATGCCGGTGCGTGTGAACCCGCCCCCGGCCGACACCGGGGAAATCATTTCGCCCGGCTGGGCATCCTTGGAGATCGCGACGCCGCCGAACGGGGCGCGTACGACCATGTCGTCCAGGTTCGTGCGCTGCATCTCCACCTGGCGTTCGGCCACGCCGACCTGCTGCTGGGAGTATGCGATTCGAGCCCGCAGCGCGTCTACTTCCGCCTGGGCGTTGTCGAGCTCGGCCTTGCCGACGACGTTCTCTTTCATCAGCTGCTGCTGGCGGCCGAGCGTCAGCTCTGCCTGCTTCAGGCGCGCTTCGTCTTCAGCCGCGGCTTTGCGCGAGGACGCGAGTTGCGCCTCGGCGAAGTTCAGCGCCGCGCGCACCTGTGTATCGTCGAGGTGCGCGAGGATCTGTCCCTGACGGACCGGATGCCCTTCCTCGACGAGCACGTCGATCACTTTGCCGGTCACTTTCGACGAGACCGTCGCGCGCCGCCGCGCGGTGACGTAGCCGGAAGCGTTCAGGACGGCCGGCGCGCCGGTGGAACCGGCGGCCTGCGGCGCCACCGCGGGCGCGACCTTGACGGCCTCCGCCTCCAGACGCGTCGAATAGAACCAGAAACCGGCGCCGCCGAGCGCCAGCAGCACGACAATTCCAAGGAGCGTCGCGCCTGGTCCCCGGCGTCCGCCGCGTTCCTCCGTCGGAATGCGCAGTGCAGCCAGGTCCGTCGACAAGTCAGGCATATAGGACAACCGGACGCCGCGCGGCTCGCCGCCGCGAGGCGTTTCTCGACAATTGCAATGAGGGAAGGGCCTTCCCAAGCCTTTTCGGAAGGCGGCCCGCAACCTCAGTATAGACAATACGGCGTGACGCCGACGGTGTCTCCGCCCAGGCGGTCAGTGGTGGACGCCGGCCGGTGAATGGCTCTCCTGGTGCCAACACCCACTCCCAACTCCCCACCTGCTGGATAGTCGTTCGGGACACGGCGCGATCGACAAAAAAAGGCGCCCGCCGGAGCGCCTTTGAACATTTGGGAATTGGGAGTTGGGAGTTGGGAGTTGGGAATTCGAACTCTATGCTACTTCCACGTCCCGTCGACCCAGCCGCGCGACAGGTAGTCCGTCATCGTCAAGGTGAACATGATGAGCAGCCAGAACACTCCAGACGCGACGACGACCCACGTCAACCGGGTGCTCCACCTCACGTGCATGAAGAACAGCACGACCAGCGTCGCCTTGGCGCAGGCGATCGCGAGCATCGCGACGTTGTTGAAGGCGCCGAGGTCGATCTTCGCCACCACGACCGTCAGGACCGTGCCGAAGATCAGGGCGGCGAAGATGGTGTAGTACAGGCTTTTGGGAGCGACGTGACCGGACATGTGACCTCAGTAATGCCCGCCGATGAGATACAGCAGCGGGAACAAGAAAATCCAGACGATGTCGACGAAGTGCCAGTACAGGCCTGCGACTTCGACCGGCGTGTAATAGCGGGAATCGTACGTGCGCCGCCACGCCATGATTGCGATATAGGTCATGATCGAGATTCCCACAATCATGTGCAGGGCGTGCAGCCCGGTCATCGCGAAATACAGCGAGTAGAACTGTTCCGCCGCGTGCGGGTATTGCCCGTCCCAGATGAAGTTCGCGCCGGGCACGTGGCCCACGTGGAACTTCTCCCAGTATTCGTAGGCCTTGATTCCAAGGAATCCGAAGCCGAACAGGATGGTCACGACCAGGAAGCCGACCTGCGTGCCGCGCGATTGATTCGTCTGCGCCGCCCGCACTGCGAGCGCCATCGTCAGCGAGCTGCAGATCAGGACGGCCGTGTTGATCGCGCCCAGGTACAGATTCAGCTCGTGGCTGGCCTCCTCGAATCCCAGCGGCGAGGCATGGCGATAGACGATGTACGCCATGAACAGGCCGCCGAAGAACATGATTTCGGTGACGAGGAAGACCCACATGCCGAGCGTCGACGCCTCGGCCTGCTGCTCCATGTCATCGAAATGGTGTTGCAGCCGCGGATGGTGCGCCGCGTGCGGGTTGCCGTGGCCCCCGGGTTGAATCGCGATCCGTCCCGGATGAAAATCACCGCTAGTGGGCAATGCCGACCTCCCGGCTCGGAGCGTACTGGTGAGTACCCTGCGTCACGACGGGCGTCACTGCGAAGTTTTCCGTCGGGGGCGGCGAGGGGATTTCCCACTCGAGCCCCTTGGCGCCCCACGGGTTCTGCCCGGCGAGCGGCGAGTGCTTGAGCGACCAGATGAGATAAATGATCGGAATCAGGTACCCGACACCGAGCACCGACGCGCCTGCCGTCGAGAGAACGTTGTACACCTGGAATTCCTGCGGATACATCGCATAGCGCCGGGGCATCCCGAGATAACCGACGATGAACTGCGGGAAGAACGTCAGGTTGAAACCGACGAAGACGACCAGGGCCGCGAACTTGGCCCAGCCCTCCGGGTACATCCGCCCGGTGATCTTCGGCCACCAGTAGTGGATGCCTCCGAGGTATCCCATGATCGCGCCGCCGACCATGACGTAATGGAAGTGGGCGATGACGAAGTACGTGTCGTGCACGTGCACGTCGAGGCCCATCGTCGCGAGGAACAGCCCCGTCAGCCCGCCGATCGTGAACAGGCCGATGAAGCCGAAGACGTAGAGCATGGGCGATTCGTACGAAACCGACCCTTTGTAGATCGTCGCCGTCCAGTTGAAGACTTTCACCGCCGACGGGATCGCGACCAGCATGCTCAGAATCGAGAACACCAGCCCCGCGTACGTCGACTGACCGGCGATGAACAGGTGGTGCCCCCAGACGAGGAACCCGATGATCGCGATGGCGAGACTCGAGAACGCGACGAACGCGTAGCCGAAGACGTTCTTGCGGGTGAAGGCCTGGACGATTTCGCTGATGACGCCCATCGCCGGCAGGATCATGATGTAGACCGCCGGGTGCGAATAGAACCAGAACAGGTGCTGGAAGAGGATGGGATCGCCGCCCAGCGCCGGATCGAAGATGCCGAGGTGCAGGCCGCGCTCGACCGCGACGAGCAGCACGGTGATCGCGATCACCGGCGTGCCGAGGATCATGATCAGGCTCGTGGCGTAGTGCGACCACACGAAGAGTGGCAGCCGGAACCACGTCAGCCCGGGCGCCCGCATCCGGTGCACCGTGACGATGAAGTTCAGGCCCGTCAGGATCGATGAGAAGCCGGTGATGAAGATGCCCAGCCCGGCCAGGATCACGTGGCTGTTCGAAGCGGCGGTGCTGTAGGGCACGTAGAACGTCCAACCCGTGTCGATGCCGCCGGTCATCGCGGCGACGAGCGTGAACACCCCGCCGAGGATGTAGATGTACCAGCTCAGAAGGTTGATGCGCGGGAATGCCAGATCCTTCGCGCCCACCATGATCGGGATGAGGAAGTTGCCGAGCGTCGCCGGGATCGACGGGATCAGAAAGAAGAACACCATGATCACGCCGTGCATGGTGAACAGCTTGTTGTATGTCTCGGGCTGAACGAGATCGGCCGCGGGCGTCAGCAGCTCGAGGCGGATCAGCAACGCGAAAAAGCCGCCGAGCGCGAAGAACGCCGTCACGGACCACAGGTACAGCAGTGCGATGCGTTTGTGGTCCCTGGTCAGGAGCCACGACTTCAGGCCGTAGCCGTTGTTCAGGTAATTCAGGCCGGTGGTCGTCGTAATCGTATCCATATCAGTGTCCGGGGCCCGGTTTCGCGGCCGCCTCGCCGCCCGCCTGCCGTCCGCTACTGGGCGGCGTGGGCATCAGGGAGGGGGGGATCGGCACTCCGCCGCCCGGCGCCCCGCCGCCGAGCGACTTCACGTACGCGATGAGCTGCAGCAGCTGTTCCTCGTTCACGAGGCCCTGGAAGGTCGGCATGATCGGCTGGAAGCCGGCGACGATCTTCGCCTGCGGGTTCACGATGGACTCGCGGATGTAGTCGTCGTCGAACGTCGTGGTCTGGCCGTCTGCGAGCTTCACCTCATGCCCGTACTCGCCGCGCAGCGACGGGCCGCGTCCCTGCTGCACGTCCTGATGGCAGGTCGCGCAGCCCAGGTCCTGAAACAGTTTCGATCCGTTATCCGCGATCGAGATGCCGCTCGAACCGCCGCTGAGCCATGCCTGGTAATCGGCGGGGGCCATCGCGGTCACCCAGCCGATCATCGCCGAGTGCTTCGTGCCGCAGTACTGCGTGCAGAAGATGTGGTACCGCCCGGGCTTCGTGGCGGTAAACCACAGCGTGTTGTAACGCCCGGGGATGACGTCTGCTTTCACCCGGAATGCGGGCATGAAGAAGCTGTGGATCACGTCTTCCGAGCCCATGATCAGTTTCACGGGACGCCCCGTCGGGACGTGCAGCTCGTTGATTTCGCGCGCGCCGTCCGCGTGTTCCAGCTTCCACATCCACTGCTTGCCGACGACGTACACTTCCATCGCTCCGCGCGGCGGCCGCGTGAGGTGGAAATAGACCTGCGCGCCCCACACGAACATGAACATCGCGATCCCGAGCGGGATCAGGGTCCACATCATCTCGAGTGCGATCGAGCCGTGGATGGCCTCGCCGACTTCGTCCTGGCGCCGGCGGCGGAACCGCACGGCGAAGACAATCAGCAGCACGGCGATGAGCACGGCGAAGAACGCCGACACTGCGACCAGGAAGAAGTAGAGCGCGTCTACCTGTCCTGCCTGCGCCGACGCCGCGACCGGAAAAAAGGGAAGTTGCTCCATCAGCAAAGATCAAAGGATCAAAGGATCAAAACCGTCACATGCCATCGGCCACGTGATGCGGCGCCGGTCCGCCTGGATCCACCGCGTCGTGAGAGCGCTCCCGGCGCACGCTGACGACGATGAATGCCACCATTGCGACCACCGTCAGCACCCCTCCGATGCGCACGGCCTCCAGTGTGCCCGCGCCGTATTTCCCCGTTGCCGGATCGTAGTGATAGCAGAGCAGGAGGACCTGATCCGTCACCGTACCCAGCCGGCCTGCCGACGCCTCCACCAGCGCGAACCGCACGCTCCTCGGCGGATATTCCAGCCCGATGAAATAGCGCGCCACTTCGCCGCCCGCAGTCGTCACGTAAATCGCCGCCGCGTGCGCGTACTGCTGGCTGTTCTCGTCGTACGCGTAATGAAACCCGATGGCGTCCGCGACGGCGTGTATCGATCGGTCCGTGCCGGTCAGGAAATGCCATCCGTCGGCCGTTTCGGGCCGGCCGAAGCGATCGACGTACGTCTGCTTCTTCTCCTTCGCCAGCATCGGCCCCTCCTGCGGGTTGATGCTGATGACCACGACGTCGTAGTCCTTGCCGGGGGTGAAATTCATCGTCTTGAGCGAACCCGTCATCTCGTTCAAGACCTGCGTGCACAGCATCGGACACTCATAGTAGGCCAGCGCCAGCACGACGGGCCGCTTGCCGAAGAAGTCCCCGAGCTGCACCTGACGCCCGTGATCGTCGACGAACGGCGTCGAGAGCGGCAGCTGCTGTCCGATCCGCTGATCGATGCCGACCTTCTCGAGAATGCGCGGCTTGTTCGTCACCGGATTCATCTCCGGCGGAGCCGGCATACCCATGCCCTGCGCGAACACCGGACCGGAAATTCCCAACACGGCCGCGACGAGCACTGCTGCCGTGGTCCTGCTCAACACGTTGCCCTTCTTTCTTTACGTCCCGCCACCCGGCTTCTTCACCTGCGCTGTCTGTGACGGCTGGGCGGCGGCGGTTCCGGGTCCGGTCGTTCCGGCCTGTGGAGCGACGCTCCCCGAACTCATGTCGGCCTGTCCGGCCGGAATCTCTCTGGCGCTGTTCGATTCGCCGGTCGACGCGACGTGCGTGCCCTCGGTCGGATCGGTCGGCGCGTTCGCGCGCACCGGAATCCCCCGCTGGAGCAGCAGCGCCTTCGCCTTGTCGATTGGCAGCCGGACGACGCCGCCTTTGCGATCGATCCAGCCGTACGAGTGCAGGGCCAGATCCTCGCCGGCGCGGAAGTGCTTCAGGTCCTCCCACGGGGTCGTCTGCAGCCGTGGATCCGGCGGCAGCGTGCCGGCAGGCGCCGCCAGCGGCGACACGAACGGGTCGTTCGCCGACTCGTTGCGGTCGAAGACCTTCATCAGCCCCCACATCGCCACCTGCACGACCGCCACCGTGACCGCCAGGATGATGACGAACCACACCACACCCTTGATGCTGATGTCGGTCGATTCGTGCGCGACGTCCGGGTTGTGCAGATCGTCGTGCGCGTGCGCGTCGGCGTCAGTGCCCGGTGCCATGCGCGAGCATCTCCTTGAAATACGGATCGTTGGCGGGCAGCAACGGCTGCGTCCGGAGCGTGCGCGCGAACAGGAACACCCAGATGCCGAACATCCCGATCGGCAGGAACACATTCGCGATGCTGACCGGAAACGCGACGGTGTTGCCCTGGTTGAACTCGGGCGACACGATCCAGATCAGGTCGACCAGGCGGATCGCCAGGATGTACCACGCGACGCGCGCGAGCGACTTCGGCCGCCGCTTCAGGCTCGCCGAGAGCAGCAGGCAGAAGGGGAACACGAAGTGGCCGAAGACGATCAGCAGGCTGACGAAGCCCCACCCGTAGCGCATCCGCGCGAGGTAAAAGATGATCTCTTCCGGAAGGTTGCCCGCCCAGATGATGAGGAACTGCGAGAACGAGAAATACGCCCAGAGCATCACGAAGGCGAGCATCAGCTTGCCGAGGTCGTGGAACATGACCGGCCGGAGGAAGCTGTGGAGCGGCTCGCTCGTGGCCAGGAGCGCGAGCACGGCGACGGCGAGCGACAGCGCGCCGAGGCCCTGTCCGGCGACCATGACGAAGCCGAACATCGTCGAGAACCAGTGCGCGTCGAGCGACATCAGCCAGTCGATCGACGCGAGGCTGATGAGGACCACGTAGATCAGCAGGCCCGGGGCGCTGATCACACGGAACCGCCGCGTGTCGGCCTCGGTCTGCGCCACTTCACCGCGGTCCTGCTGCACGGACCACCGATTCAGGTAATACGCGCAGAATCCCCAGACGAAGAAGTAGATCGCCGCCCGCAGCAGGAAGAACCATGTATGGAAGTACACGCCGCGGTGCGCCAGCACCTCGTCGGCGGCGGCCGCGCCGGGGCGCGCCCACACATACAGCTTCGGCAATACGAAGCAGAGGGGGATGAAAAGAAGGATGCAGTAGGGCAGCAGCCGGCTGCCGGCCTCGAAGATGCGCCGCGACGCCATGCCCCACAGGCCGCCGACCATGTGCTGCAGCATGAGCAGCGCCAGCGAGCCGAGTGTCATGCCAAGGCAGAACATGAAGCCGATGAGCCACGACGGCCACAATTGCGACGGCTGCAGGGCCGCGCCGACGCCTCCGATGATGAGACCCGCGACGCCGACGAAGAGGCCGCGCTGCTGCAGCCGATCGAAGGCGGCGGGATCCGTGGTGAGAGCGTACGTGTTCATCAGCGCCTGACCGCCCCCTCGCCGCGCTGCGCCGCGGGCGGTTGTGAGAGCTTTGCCCGATCCTCCGCCGGCACGTCGGATTCCGCCGCGTGTTCGCTCAGCTGCAGGGCGCGTATATATGCCGCGATAGCCCATCGATCCCGCGGCTGAACCTGCGCGCGATAGTCGGGCATCGCGCCGAACCCGTTCGTCATGACATCGAAGAAATGCCCGATCGGCGCCTGCCGCAGCCGATCGATGTGGTACGACGGCGGCTGCTTGTAACCGCGGCGCACGATCATCCCTTCACCGCTGCCCGATCGATCGTGGCAGGGAGAGCAGTAGATGTTGTAACGCTGCTCGCCGCGATCGAGGAGCTGCTGCGTCAGCGGGATTGGCAGCGCCGTGACGGGCTGGCCGTTCTCCTTGCCGGTATAGAACGCCGCATCGTCCTCGAGCGTGCCGCGCGCGACGGTATCGTCCGGCAGCGGCCGCGCGCTCGAGCCGTTCGCGAAGAAGCCGCTGTCGCGCAGCGGAATGTACTTGGGCTGGTTGTGCATGTCCTGACGGCAACCAGTGGCTGCCGCAGCGACCAGCAGCAACGCCGCCGCGAGTTTCCTGTGTCGTCCAGCGCGCCGCACGCCGCACGCCGCGCTACGGTTCAACTTCATTGATCTCACTCGGATTGAGCCGCTTGAGCAGATCCAGCGTGCCGCTGCGATCGAACTTCGGATCGGCGGATTCGATGAGCAGGAAGAACTTGTCCTGGCTCGCGCGCGTGAATCGCTCGACGTTGAACACGGGGTGATACGGCATCGGCAGCCCGTTCAGCACGATCATCCCGAGGACCGCGGAAATCGCCGCGAACAGGATCGTCATCTCGAAGGTGACGGGAATGAACTGCGGCCAGCTGTTGAGCGGCTTGCCGGCAACGTTGATCGGATACGCCATCGTGTGGACCCAGTACTCGAGCCCGTAGCCGCTGGCCATACCCGTCAACCCGCCCAGCAGCACGATGAGCGACAGCCGCCGGTCGTGGTGATGCATGGCCTCCCACGCCTCCTCGACCGGGAACGGCGAGAACGTGTCAATGCGCCGATAGCCCGCCTCGTGGACGCGCCTGGTCGCGGCGACGAGTTCCGCCGGCGTATCGAATTCGGCGAGCAGGCCGTAGACCGAATTGGCGGCCATCTCAGTGTCCCTCCGCAGGGGGAACCTTGGCGTTCGGCGCAAGCGTCCGCATCTCGAAGATCGAGATCATCGGCAGCGTCCGCACGAAGAGGAAGAACATCGTCAGGAAGAAGCCGATCGTCCCGAAGAACGTCATGTAGTCCCACTTCGTCGGGTGATACATGCCCCACGCGGCCGGAATGAAGTCACGGTGCAGGCTCGTCACGACGATGACGAAGCGCTCGAGCCACATGCCGACGTTCACGACCATCGCGACGCAGAAGAGCAGCACGGGCGAGGTCCGCACCTTCTTGAACCACAGCCACTGCGGCGTGATGATGTTGCAGAAGATGAGGGTCCAGTACATGTACCAGTAAGGACCGGTCATGCGGTTCCAGATCATGAACCCTTCGTACTTGTTCGCGCTGTACCAGCCGAAGAACACCTCCGACGTGTAGCCATAGGCGACGATCAGGCCGGTCGCGAGCGTCACCTTCGCCATGTTCTCGAGGTGCCGCGTCGTGATGAAGTCCTCGAGGTGGTACACCGCGCGAATCGGGATCGCGAGCGTGAGCACCATCGCGAACCCGTCGTAAATCGCGCCGGCGACGAAATACGGCGGGAAAATCGTCGTGTGCCAGCCGGGGACGATACCGATCGAGAAGTCGAAGCTGACGACCGTGTGGACCGACAGCACCAGCGGCGTCGAGAGGCCCGCCAGCAGCAGGTAGATGTGCTCGTACCGCTGCCAGTGGCGCGCGGAGCCTCGCCAGCCGAGCGAAAACATGCCGTAGATGACCTTCGTGGCGCGGTTCTTCGCCCTGTCGCGCAGCGTCGCCAGATCGGGAATCAGACCCACGTACCAGAAGAGCAGCGAGACCGTGAAGTACGTCGAAACGGCGAACACGTCCCAGATCAGCGGACTCCTGAACTGCGGCCAGATCGACATGCTGTTCGGATAGGGGAACAGCCAGTACGCCGCGAGCCACGGCCGGCCCGTGTGAATCAGCGGAAACAGACCCGCGCACATGACGGCGAAGATCGTCATCGCTTCGGCAAAGCGATTGATCGACGTCCGCCACCCCTGCTTGAGCAGAAGCAGGATCGCCGAGATCAGCGTCCCGGCGTGGCCGATGCCGATCCACCAGACGAAGTTGATGATCGCGAAGCCCCACCCGATTGGAATATTGATGCCCCAGATGCCCGTCCCCTTGAGCAGGAGCCAGCTGACCGCCATCCCCAGCATGCCGGTCAGCATCAGTCCAAAGCCGAGGACGATGAACCAGAACAGCGGCTGACGTCCGGAGAGGACGACCGCGCTGATCTTGTCGGTGATCGACTCGAACGTGTGGCCCGGCTCGATGAGCGGGGCAACCGGATACGTAGCGGGTTTCGGGTCCATCAGTTACTCAGTCGCCAGCCTGGATGATCCGCGCGAGGCGTCGATCTCCGGATTCGGATTCCGGACGTCGGCGAGATACGTCGTTCGCGGCCGCGTGTTGAGGTCCTCCAGCACGCCGTAATTGCGCTCCTGCGCCCGCAGCGTGTTCACACGGCTGTTCGGATCGTTGAGATCGCCGAAGACGATCGCGTCCGACGGGCACGCCGCGGCGCAGGCCGGTACGACCTCGCCGTCCTGGATGCGGCGGTCCTCGCGCTTGGCGGCGATGCGCGCGTAGTTGATGCGCTGCACGCAGTACGTGCACTTCTCCATCACGCCGCGGCTGCGGACGGTGACGTCCGGGTTGCGCATCGGATAGAGGCTCTGCGTGTTCCAGTCCTGATACAGCAGGAAGTTGAACCGCCGCACTTTGTACGGACAGTTGTTCGAGCAGTAGCGCGTCCCGACGCAGCGGTTATAGACCATGTCGTTCAGGCCTTCGGCGCTGTGCACCGTCGCGCCGACGGGGCAGACCAGCTCGCATGGCGCGTTCTCGCACTGCATGCACGGCCGCGGCTGATGGTGCGACTCGACGGTCTCCGGCTCCAGCGGGTTGCCGACGTAGTAATGGTCGACGCGAATCCAGTGCATTTCGCGCCCGACGTTGACCTGCTCCTTGCCGACGACCGGGATGTTGTTCTCGCTCTGGCACGCGATGGTGCAGGTGCTGCAGCCGGTGCAGGTCCCGAGATCGATCGCCATCGCCCAGCGGTAGCCGTTGTATTCCCACTCGGGGATGATCGACAGCGCCTTCGGCGGCCTCTCACCCTGCTTCTGAATGACGCGCGTGCCCTCTTCCTTGTATTCGTCGAGCGTCGCCATCCGGATCGGGGCGCGCCCTTCCATTAGGTGATGCTCCTGCACCCGCGCGAGCAGATAGCGCCGTCCGACCTTCGAGACCTCGAGGCCGCCATCGAACCATGGCGCATCGGAGTGCCGCAGACGGAAGACGTCGAATTCCTTGGCCACGTCGTCGGCGGGCGTGCCGACGCGTCCCGTCATGCGGCGACCGTATCCGAAGAACACCGTCACAGCGGTGTCCGGATGGCCGTCCATCGGCCAGACCGGCAGACGGACGGTTTTGCCGCGGTACTTCAGTTCGATGAGATCGCCGTCTTCGAGCTTCTGTTCGAGGGCGTAGTTCCGTCCCACCCAGGCCGCCGGATCCCACGTGATGGTCGAAAACGGCTTCGGCAGCTCCTGGAGCCAGCCGACGTTCGCAAAGCGTCCGTCCCAGATCGTGGGATCGGGACGGAAGATGATCTCCATCCCCGATGGGCGATTGTCGGTGGGCGATGGGCGATTGTCGGTGGGCGACGGACGATTGTCGATGGGCGATGAACCAGCGGCAGTTCCCGTGATGAATCCGTCGTGCAGGGCGTGCTTCCAGAAGCTCTCGGCGCTCTTGAACGGCTGTCCTTTGGGGTCAGTGATCGTCCAGGCGCCCGCCTGCTTCGCGTGTGCGCGTGTCCAGTAATCCTTGACGAGGTCGTGCGCGGACCGTCCGATCTGCGCGTCGATGAACGCGCCAAACAGCTCGGTCTCGGTTCGCCCTTCATAGAGCGGCGCGATGAGCGGCTGCATGATCGTCACGGTGCCGTCGAGCGCACGCACGTCACCCCAGCTCTCGAAGGCGTGCGCAGCCGGTATCATCCACGTGCAGTACCCGGACGTCTCGTCGTAATAGAGCGAGTGGTGGACGGAGAAGCCGACCTTGCCGAGCGCGTCCTGGAAGTCGAGATCGGCGGGCGCCGTGAAAACCGGGTTGGCGCCAAGAATCGTGAGCACTTCGACCTGACCGGCGTTCATCGCCTGCACCAGGTCTCGAATCGACGAGAGCTGATCCGTCGGATTGATCTCGACGGTCTGCACGTACTCGATCGTCGTTCCGACGTTGCCGAGCGCCTGGTTCATCGCGTGTGCGAGCTGGTGCACGGCGACCGGCTGATAGTCGCCCGCGACGACAATCGATCGCCCGCGGCTGGCCTGGAGATCCTTCGCGATGGCCCCGATCCACTTCTGGGCATTCGGGCTCGAGAAATTTCCCGACGGCTGCGCCCCGCCCGCACCGACGGCGGCGGCAAGAGCGGCCGCAAACGCCTGAATCTCCGACGCGCGCAACGGCAGCCGATGATCCGCTCGTGCGCCGGTCAGCGACGGCGTGCTCTCGACGACGTAGAGACGGCTGAGATCCTTCTTGTCGTCGGTCAGACGGCGCCGCGCGGCGAACGCTTTCTGCGCCGGCACCGACAATGCGCCGCACAGGAAGTCAGCTTCCAGCGAGACGACGACGTCGGCTTTGTCGAAGTGGTAGCGGGCGTCGCTCGGCGAGCCGGCCGCCTGGTGCGCGGCGGCCCGCGAGGAGTCGCGGGCGATCGGATCCCACTGGTGCCACGTCGCTTTCGGATACGTCTGCCGAATGAGCGACACCTGCTCGGCAATCGTGGGCGAGGTCATCGACTCCGTGAGGAACCGGAGGCCGGATCCGCCTTTCGACTTCTGCTGCAGCAGAGCGACGCTGAGCGCCGTCTGGAAGTCGTGCCAGCCGCGCGTCTCGCCGCGGCCCATGACGGACTTCGCACGATCCGGGTCGTACAACTGAAGGATGGCCGCCTGCGCGAAGACGTCGGTGCCGCCAAGGCTCGAGGGATGTTCGGGATTCCCTTCGACCTTGGTCGGATGCCCCTCGTGACTCTCGACGAGAACCGGAAGTCCGATGCCGCTGAACGGATATGACGTGGCAAAAAAGAGGGGGTTGCCGGGGACGAGCTCCTCGGGCTGCGTTACATACGGGATGATTTTTTCCGGCGGCTGCTTGACGCAGGCGCCGACGCCCGCCAGGGCCAGCGACGCGCTCATCAGCTTCAGGAACTGCCGGCGCCCTTTCGGGTCGTTCCATTCAGCCGCCTGCTCCGGAAATTCCCGATGGAGATATTCCCGGAACTGCGGCGTGTCGGCCAGCTCCCCGAGACTGCGCCAGAACAGGCGGCCTTCGGAGCCCGCAAGGCGCGAACGAATCGCAGAAAAATCCATAAATCAGTAGCCAGTAACCAGTTGCCAGATGTCAGCCGCCCGGCTCGCGCGTCCAGTTCCGTCGCCCCGCCCGTTCCTGGAAACGGGCGAGGCGAGACTGGCGACTGCGTCGTTCACCGGTGACACGTCGAGCAGCTGGTGAGCTGCCGGACGTCCGCGATCTTGTATTCCTTCACCAGGCGCTCGCCGAGGCCGGGATCGTTGGCCGGCGGCTGCCATTCCATGTTGAAGACCTGATCTTTCGGCCGGACGTACTTTTGCGGATTGCGGTGACAGTTCAGGCACCAGCTCATCTGGAGCGAATTCTCCTGATACATGAGCGGCATCCGGTCCACGGGGCCATGACAGGTCGCGCAGCCAACACCCTTGGCGACGTGAATACTGTGGTTGAAGTACACGAAGTCGGGCAGGTCGTGGACCCGCCACCACGTGAGCGGCCGGTTCTCACGATAGCTGGCGCGCACCGGCTCGAGAATCGGCGCGTTCGTCCAGATTTGCGAGTGGCAGTTCATGCACGTCTTGGTCGGCGGAATATTGGCGAACGCCGACTCTTCAACCGTCGTGTGGCAGTAGCGGCAATCGATGCCCATGGAGCCGACGTGATGGGCGTGGCTGAACTGGACGGGCTGGTCGCGCGTCACGCTCTGGCCGGTGACGTAGCCCGACCAGGAAATCGAGACGACGGCGAATGAGAGACAGCCCAGGAAGAGGAGAATTCCTACGATACTCGCTCGCGACCAGTAGTTGCTGCTGCGGTGGAAGACTTGACTCATCGTCTGGACGTCCGCGCGGTCCCCAAAAACGTAAGCGTATAACAACCTCGCGCCGTTGCGAACACGAACGCTGTGCGCACGCGGGCACTCCGGAGATCAGCGCGCCGGAAAAAACGCGGACCTATAATGTGAAACTTTTCACAAGGTTGTCAAACCCCCGCGATCGCAGGCTGGCCGACCTGCATCGACGGCCAACTCGTTCAGAATTCTGATTGGGGGTTTGCCAATCGGGAATTGGGAGTTGAATTGGGAATTGGGAGTTGGGAGTTGGGAGTTGGGAGTTTACGATGACCCCGTATGCCATCAGACCAACGCGACTCTTCGAAGAGTCCACGCTTCGCCCAGCCGGCGACGTTCATGCGCCTTCCGCACTCGCTCGGTCTCGAAGGCGTCGACGTCGCGATTCTCGGCGTGCCGTTCGACAGCGGTACGTCCTATCGGTCCGGCGCGCGGCTGGGGCCGCGTGAGATCCGCGCGCAGTCGTCGCTGATCCGGCCGTACTCCTATTTTCAGAAGGTCTCGCCGTTCGAGCGGCTCACGATCGTGGACGCCGGTGACGTCGACGCGCCACCCGTCGGCATCGAGCCGGCGTATGCCGCGATCGACGCGGCCGTCGACCGTATCGTGTCCGCCCGCGTCACGCCCCTCATCGTCGGCGGCGACCACTCGATCTCGCTGCCGGTGCTGCGCGCCGTCGCCCGCGCCCACGGCCCGCTGGCGCTCGTTCAATTCGACGCGCACATCGATACATGGGGCGACTATTTCGGCGGCAAGTACTTTCACGGGTCGCCGTTCCGGCGCGCGATCGAAGAAGGACTGATCGTCCCGTCGGAGTACGTGCAAGTGGGTATTCGCGGCCCTATGTACGGCGAGGAAGCGGACTTCGCTTTTCAGCGTCAGCATGGTGTCACCACGATCGACATCCGCCAGGTAAAGACCGATGGCGTGGAGAAGACCGCCGCCCGCATCAGATCTCTCGTGCGAGGACGTCCGCTGTACGTCACGTTCGACATCGACTCCGTCGATCCCGCGTACGCGCCCGGCACCGGCACGCCGGAGGTGGGCGGCCTGACGAGTTTCGAGGCCCAGGAACTGGTGCGCGGCCTCGGCGGACTTCCGCTCGTCGGCTGCGACGTCGTGGAGGTCGCGCCGCAGTTCGACGGCCCCGGCCAGATCACCGCGCTGCTCGCCGCGAATATCATGTTCGAACTTCTGGGTGTCATGGCGCGCCGCTGATCGCCGGCCAGCATGAACTCCCAACGCCCAACGCCCAACGCCCAAGTTTGGGAACTGGGAATTGGGAATTGGGAATTGGGAATTGAGAGAGCCCATCATCAGGAGGACGGCGTGCGATTCGGTATGGTGTTCGCGATTCTGTTCGCGCTTTGTGGCGCACCACTCGCTCAGCGGGCCGACGCTCCAGTGGTCTACAAGGTGTCCTTTCCCGCACCCGAGCATCACGTCGCGAAGGTCGAGGTGACCTGGACGAATGTGCCCCGCGGTCCGCTGCAGGCGCGTATGAGCCGCTCGTCGCCGGGACGCTATGCGGTGCACGAGTTCGCGAAAAACGTCTACGACGTTCACGCCTTCAACGCGAACGGGACGGAGCTGCGCATCACGCGTCCCAATCCCTACGAATGGGACGTGCCGGAGCACGACGGCACGGTGCGCATGGCCTATACGATCTACGGTGACGACGTGGACGGCACGTACCTCGGCATCGACCGTCAGCACGCGCATCTGAACATGCCGGCGACGTTCATGTGGGCGCGCGGGATGGACGATCGGCCTTCGCGAATCACGTTCACGGCACCCGAGGGCCTCCGCTGGAAAGTGGCCACGCAGCTCTTCACCACGACCGACCCGTGGACCTTCACGGCGCCGAACCTGCAATACCTGTTCGACAGCCCGACCGAACTGAGCGACTACACGCTCGTATCGTTCGACGTGAAGAACCCCGACGGAAAGACGTTCACGGTCCGCGCGGCAGTACACGCGCAGGCGTCGCGGGAAGAGATTGATCAGTACGCAGCCGGACTCCACAAGATCGTGAACGAAGCGTCGGCCATCTACGGCGAATTCCCGCAATACGAACCGGGGACATACACTTTCCTGGCGGACTATTTGCCGACGAACGCGGGTGATGGGATGGAGCACCGCAACAGCACCGTCGTGACCGGCCGCGCGCTCCGGTCCGCGCTGAACACGGCGTCGCACGAATTCTTCCATTGCTGGAACGTGGAACGCATTCGGCCGCAGGGCCTCGAGCCGTTCGATTTCGAACGAGCCAACATGACGGACTCGCTGTGGCTGGCGGAGGGATTTACGCAGTACTATGGTCCGCTCATTCTCACGCGCGCCGGATTGATGGATCCGGGACAGGCGATTGCCGGGTTCGGCCGCAACGCCGACGCGGTCGTCAACGGCTCGGGGCGGCAGTTCCGGTCGGCAGTCGAGATGAGCCGGATGGCCCCGTTCGTCGACGCCGCGCGGGCCGTCGATCGGACGAATTTCAACGCGACGTTCATCTCCTACTATACGTACGGCGCCGCCATCGCGGTCGGCCTGGACCTGACGCTCCGCGAGCGCAGCGGCGGCCGGATCACACTCGACGATTTCATGCGCGCCATGTGGACGCGCTATGGCAAACCCGGCGGTCCGGCGCCCGGACTCGTCGGGCACCCATACAGCCTCGACGATGTGCGCGATCGGCTTGCGGACGTATCGGGCGATCGCGCGTTTGCCGACGACTTCATGAATCGCTACGTCACCGGACGCGAGGCAATCGATTACGCGCGCGTCGCGCGCGCGGTGGGAGTGCTGGTGCGCAAAGCGAATCCCGGCGCTGCGTGGATGGGCGACGTGGTGGTGCAGGGCGCCGGGACGACAATCGATGCGCTCGTCGATCCCGGCACTCCTGCCTACGCCGCCGGACTCGAGCAGGACGATACGATTACGTCGCTCGACGGAACGGCCGTCTCGTCGCCGGCGCAGATCCAGGACATCCTGCGCGCGCACAAACCCGGCGATCGCATCGCGGTCGCGTTCACGCGCCGTTCGGATCCGGCGACGTCCACGATCACGCTCGCCGAGGATCCCGCCATCGAGTTCACCATCGATCCCGGCGCCACGCCCGAGCAGGTCCGGATGCGCGACGCGTGGCTCTCGAGCCGACAGACGGCGAATAGGCAATGACGAACGACGCGGATCGGCCCGATGACCCGTACGACGTCATCATCGTCGGCGCGGGTCCCGCCGGCCTGAGTGCAGCGCTGATCCTCGGCCGCTGCCGCCGGCGTGTGCTGGTCTGCGATGCCGGGCGTCCTCGCAATGCCGCATCGCACGCGATGCACGGATTCCTGACGCGCGACGGCATCCCGCCGGCCGAATTCCTCTCGTTCGCGCGGTCGCAGCTTCGGCCGTACGACACCGTCCGCCTGATCGATGCGGAAGTGACTGCCGCGTCGTGTCAGAGCGACGGCAGCTTCCTGGTGACCGTCGGTGCGGTGCGGCATCGCGCGCGCAGGCTCCTGATTGCGACGGGCGTCGTGGATCGCGTCCCAGCGATTGCAGGATTCGCCGAACTCTATGGCCGCAGCGTTTTCCACTGTCCTTACTGCGATGGGTGGGAGCTGCGGGATCAATCCTGGGCGATCTATGGCCGCGGCGATCGCGCTTACGGGCTGGCGCTCGAAGTGACGGGCTGGACGCGCGACATCGTGATCTGCACCGACGGCCCGTCCGGCTTCGACGATCGGCAGCGGGCGGGTCTCGACCGGCTCGGCATCCCCGTTCGGGAAGATCGCATCATCCGTCTCCAAGCGGCCGATGGGGTCCTTACCGAAATCATTTTCGCGACGGGCGCTCCACTCCCGCGCCGCGCGCTCTTCTTCACCACGGGCCAGGAGCAGCGATCAGAACTGGCGCTCGCACTTGGCTGCGAGTTCAACGAGAAGGGCACCGTTCGAACCGGCAAGTACGAAACGACGCACCTTCCGGGACTGTATGTCGCCGGGGACGCCTCTCGAGCGGTCCAATGGGTGATTGTTGCTGCCGCGGAAGGCGCCGAAGCGGCCTTCGCGATCAACACCGACCTGCTGCGCGAAGACCTCGAAAACACGGCGCCCGCCTGAAATACCGAGCCCCGCTTCCCGCGAGGGAATAAACCGCCCCCTCGAACGATTTCATCCTGTTGAGTCCCGTGCGGCAGATATTCCAAGCCGTACGTCCAGAAAATTGGATACTCATTGGACTTATGATTTGCGCGCCCAAGGCCGGATTGGACTGATTGCGCCCTTCCCGCAATGATGTGATCTCGCCATATGAGCATGATGAGCATCGAACAACGGTTCGTCAGGACGGAGCGTCCGCTTTACAGCCATCTCGCATCGCTCCTCGAAACGGCTATCGCCAGCGGCGACCTGCCGTCAGGCTCGCGGCTGCCGCCGGAGCGGACGCTTGCCGGGCAACTCAAAATCAGCCGCACCACGGTCGTGAGCGCTTACCGCGAGCTCGAGGCGCGAGGTCTGTTGCGCGGCTATGTAGGCAGGGGAACGTTCGTCTGTGCCGCCCCTGAACCCGAAGGAACGCCGTTCGCGTGGCGCGGCAAGATTGCCGCGGCCGCGCTCCGCACGAGCGATTCCACGCTCCGCGACATCATCCGTCACTCGTCCGATGCGCGGCTGCTGTCGCTCGCCGCGGGGGAGCCGGCGATCGATCGCTTCCCGAACGAAGCGTTCCAGGACGCGATCGCGCACGTGCTTCGCACGGACCCCTCGTCGGCGTGGCGCCACGGGCCGACGGAAGGACAGCCGGCGCTGCGCGACGCGATTGCGGATCGCTATGACGTGCCGTCCGAGAGCGTGCTCATTCTCTCCGGTGCGCAGCAGGGGCTCGATTTGCTGGCACGCTGCCTGATCGATCCGGGCGACGCAGTGATCCTCGATCGCCCCGGCTATCTGGGCGCGATTCAATCCTTCCGCGCGGCGGGTGCGAAACTGATTGGCTGGGACATCGCCCGTGCCGACACCGACGAACTCGAAGATCTGCTCGTGCGGTACCGGCCAAAGCTCATTTACACGAACCCGACCTTCCACAACCCCACGGGGACAACACTCGCCGTACGTGTGCGGCGGGAAATCATCTCTCTCGCGCAGCGGTATCGCGTGCCGATCGTGGAAGATGCCACGTACCGCGACCTGTTTTTCACTGAAACGCCTCCGCCATCCCTGCGCGAACTCGACGACGCCAACATCGTCATTTATCTGAACAGCTTTTCCAAGGTCATGGCGCCGGGATTGAGGCTGGGGTGGATTGCCGCGGCGCCGTCGATCGTGGATCAGATGGCGATCATCAAGCAGCGGCTGGATCCCCACACGCCCAATCTGGTGCAGTTCGCGATCGCACGGCTGATGCGCGAAGGCGCCTTCGACGCGCATCTCAAGACGATTCGCGCGGAGCATGCGCAGCGGTGTACGCAGATGATTGGGGCCATTCAGCGATACGTGCCGGCGGGCGCGATGCGCTTCGCGCGTCCGGGCGGCGGTCTCTATCTGTGGTGCCGGCTCACGACGGGACTGAGCGCGAGCGCACTATACGATCGGGCGCTTGCTGCCGGCGTCGCCTTCGTGCCTGGCTCCGCGTTTTATCCGGATCCTGCAGGCGACTCCGAGCTTCGCCTGTGCTTCAGCGGCATCCTGCCGTCGGCGATGGATGCCAGCGTGCGGAAGCTCGGATCGTGTGTCGCGGGTCTGCGCGACATCGTGCTCTCCGCCTGAGACACCCGAAAACAGCGCGTCCCGTATCGATCGGCGTTCGCTATCATGGGATCCCTGGAGGGTCTCATGGTGAAGGATCCCGTCTGCGGGATGACGATCGACGAGAAGACCGCGAAAGGCAAGAGCGACTACAAGGGACAGACCTACTACTTCTGCGCGACGTCGTGCAAAGCGAAGTTCGACGCGGACCCGGCGAAGTACGCGGGCAAGTAGGCTGTTCGCCCGATGTCGGACTGGAACGCCGCCAGCTATCACGAGGTTTCGAAGCCGCAGCAGGCCTGGGGCCTTCGCGTGCTGGATCGGATCGCGGCGTCAGGGACGGAGCACGCCGTTGATATCGGCTGCGGCACGGGCCGGCTGACGGCGGAGCTCGCCGGGCGCCTGCCCGGCGGCCGGGTCGTCGGCGTCGACCGGTCCGCGTCGATGCTCGAAGCGGCCGCGGCATGGCTGCGCAGCGAGTCGCCGTCCACGTCGCTGGTGCTGGCCGACGCGGCCGCGCTGCCGTTCCGCCGCGCCTTCGACATCGCCTTCAGCACGGCGACGTTTCACTGGGTCCACGATCACGGCGCGCTGTTCCGCTCGATCATCCTCGCGCTTCGGCCCGGCGGCCGGCTCGTGGCGCAATGCGGCGGCGGCCCGAACGTCGCGTTGCTGCACGCGCGTGCGGAGCGCCTGATGCGCACGCGTTATGCGCCGTGGTTCGACGGGTGGCGCGACCCCTGGTATTTCGCAGACGTCGACTCCACGCGGCGGCGGCTTGCCGCGGCCGGCTTCGAAGATATCGACGTCTCGCTCGAAGAAGCGCCGACCACCTTGCCAGACGCGCGGGCCTTCGCCGAGTTCATCACCACTGTCTGCGTTCGCGAGCACCTCAACAAGCTGTCCCGCGCCGACCGCCAGGTATTCGTCGACGAACTCACCGTGGCGGCTGCAGCGGATTCACCGGCGTTCACGATCGATTACTGGCGGCTGAACATCTCGGCCCGACGGCCGCCTGCATGACGCCGCGTGAGTGGTACATCTCGCGGCTGACGCATTGGACCTCGGTGCGAGAGGCGAAGGAACGCGTCGCCGTCTGGCTGTCGCGGTTCCGGATCGTCACGTTTCTCGGCGGCGTCGCGCTGCTCTGGTACGGGGTGCAGCGCGGACCCGTGACCCTCGCGTACGCCGGGATCTCGTCTCTGCTCGCGTTTGCCGCGCTCGTCGTCGCGCACGACCGCAGCCTGGAGCGTGTGGCCCGTGCCGTCGCGGCACAGTCGCTCAGCACGATTGGCCTCGCGCGCATCGATCGCGACTGGAAGGTGCTTCCGCTGGTCGACGATACGGACGTGGGAGACGAGCAGCCCGTGTTTGCTGCGGACCTGGACGTCATCGGTCAGTCGTCGCTGCGGCAGTGGATCGGCCGGTCGGCGACGATCGCCGGAACGACGCGAGTGCGGGACTGGCTGCTGGTGCCCGCTGGAAAAATGACAATCACGCGCCGGCAGGCGGCGCTGCGTGAACTGGCGCCGCAGGCGCTGTGGCGCGAATCGCTCCTGGTCGAAGGCCAGCGGACGGCGTCTCCGGCCGGCGAGCTGGATCGGTTCTTCGCCTGGGCGGAAACCAGGAACTCCGCCGTGCCGTCTTCGATCCGAACGGCGGTCCCGATCCTGACGTTCGCGACGCTCGGTCTTCTGGCGGCGCAGATCTTCGGGTGGACCACGGGCAGCTGGTGGCTTTCGCCCCTGCTTGCCGGCGTGGTGATCTCGTTCGCCTTTGCTGCGCCGGTCTACCGGACGTTCGACACGGTGTCGATGGGCGAGCGCACGCTGCGGCAGCACGCGGCAATGTTTGCGCTGGTTGAACAGGAGCAGTGGACGGCGCCTGTCCTGAACGAGATGGCGGAGCGGATGCGTCGAAACGAATACGCTTCACGCATGATTTTCCGCCTTGCGCGTCTCGCGCAATGGTCGGAACTCCGTCGGTCCGCCGCACTCCTCCACTTTCCAATCGAGGCGCTCACGCTGTGGGACTTCCACATTCTCTTCGCCATCGAACGCTGGCGAACGCAGTGCGGCCGACATGTTCGCGGGTGGTTCGACGCGCTTGGAGAGATCGATGCGCTGGCGACCCTTGCGACGATCAGGCACGACGAACCCGGGTGGACGCTGCCGGAGGTTGACTACGACCTGACGTCGATCGAGGCGCGCGAGCTGGGTCACCCGCTGATTCCCGCGGAGCGGCGCGTTGGCAATGACGTGACCGTGGGGCCGCCGGGAACCCTGCTCCTTGTCACCGGCTCCAACATGTCCGGCAAGAGCACCCTGCTGCGCGCCCTCGGGGTGAACGTCGTCCTGGCACAGGCCGGCGCACCCGCATGCGCGAAGGGCATGAGGCTTCCGCCGTGCGACCTGCAGACGAGCTTGAAAATCGAGGATTCGCTGGAGCACGGTGTTTCGTATTTCATGGCCGCGCTCGCTCGGCTGAAAGCGATCGTCGACGCGGCCGATCGCGACCGGGACGGCCGGCGCCGCGTCGTGTATCTGCTGGATGAGGTCTTGCAGGGGACCAACAGCGCAGAGCGCGCCACTGCGGTCCGCGCGGTCGCGCGGCATCTGCTCGAGTCCGGCGCCATCGGCGCTGTAACGACCCACGACCTGACGATTGCCACGGTGGAGCCGTTTGTCTCGCAGGCGCAGCTCGTGCATTTCTCCGAGCGGGTCCACGCAGACGGAAAGATGACGTTCGACTACATCCTTCGTGACGGCCTGGCGACCTCGCGCAACGCGCTTCGCCTGATGCAGCTCATAGGCCTTTCGCCGCAATGAATCGCGTCCGCACGTACCTTGCGGCCGCCGGCCTGTTTGCGGCGGTCTGGGCGGTGGTGACGTGGCCGCAGCCACGCGTGCTGGCAACCGAGGCGTATCCCCACCAGGATGTGTACTTCAACATGTGGCGCCTCGAGTGGCTGGCGCATGCGGCGCGCCACGAGCCCTCCCGGTTGCTCGACGGTAACATGTTCTACCCGGAGAAACGGACGCTGACCTATTCGGACGCCATCCCCCTCGAAGGAGCGGCGGCCGCGCCGTTGATCTGGCTTGGCGCCCGGCCGGTCCTGGTGCAGAACACGTTGATCTTCGGCGCGATGATCGTGTCGGCCTGCACGATGTTCGCCCTCGTGCGATATCTGACCGGCTCGGCGGGCGCCGGGATCGTCTCGGGTCTTGCTTTCGGATTCGCCCCGTACCGGTTCGAGCACGTCATGCATCTCGAGCTGCAATGGGCCATGTGGTCGCCGCTCGCGTTCCTGTACCTGCATCGCACGTTCGACGGCGGCCGCCTGAAGGATGGCGTGCTGACCGGAGTGATGGTCGCGCTGCAGATGCTGTCGAGCATTTACTACGGCGTGTTCCTCGCGACGCTGCTGGGTCTCGGCGCCTCTCTCTTCTTCATCGCGCGGCGGCTCGATGAGCCTCGGCGCGTGATCACGTCACTGGCCGCCGGCGCGCTGCTCGCGACGGTGATCTGCGGCGTATATGCGGTGCCGTACTTCCAGACCCGGAATTACGTCGGAGAACGCACGATGGATCAGGTTGCGACGTTCAGCGCGCGACCCTCGAACTATCTCAACGCCACGCCCGAGAACTGGTTGTACGGACACATGCTCGAAACTCGAGGCCGTCAGGAGCGTCGTCTGTTCCCCGGAACGGTCATTACGGTACTCGCCATCATCGGACTGCTGCTTCGCAAGCCGCCCAAGCGCGCAATCATCTACCTGCTGCTGCTCGTCACCGCGTTCGAGATGTCGCTCGGATTCAGCGGCCACGTTTACGGCTTGCTGTATAGGTACGTCCCCGTTTACCGAGGGCTGCGCGCGGTGGCGCGCCTTGGCATTTACGTACTGTTGTTTCTCGGCGTCCTCGGAGGGTATGGCTTCGCCGCGCTCTCGGACGGATGGCGGGAACGCCGGCGCATCGCGTGTGCCGCGATTGTCGTTCTGGCGCTCGCAGCCGAGTATCGGGTGTCGCTGCCGCTGAGCGACGAATATCCGAATACCGCGCCCGCCGTCTACCGTCTGCTGGCGCGCCAACCGCCTGGTGTCGTCGCCGAATTCCCGATGCCAAAGCTCACGGCGCTGCCCGGATCCGATCCGCAATACCTCTATTGCTCGATCTTCCACTGGTTTCCGCTGGTGAACGGCTACAGCGGCGTCTACCCGCGGTCGTATCTCTTCCGTCTCAACCATATGCGGGAGTTCCCCGACAGCCGGTCGTTTCTACAGCTCGAGCTCGATAACGTCCGCTACATCGTTCTGCACGAGTGGCCGGGTCGCGACGAAGCGAGGCGCGCGCTGTCGAACTCCCCGTATATCCTTCTTGGCGAATTCGGCGACTCGCCCTCGGGAACTGCGCTGCTATACGCCGAGCGTTGGTGAGCTCTGCCGTGTGGCACCCAAGTTGCTCTCAACGAGGCCGGAGGCTTCTGTGAGCAGACGTACCCTGGGGATTCTGGCTGGCATCGCCGGTTCGGCACTAGGTGCCTGGTATCTGCGGTCGCGGCGCGCACGCGCTGACGCTGCAAGACTCGATCGCGGCACCGTCATTTTCGACAACACGCCAACTGCATCAGACGTAGACGCGATTATCTGAACTCGTCGTGAAGCTCATCAGCGTCGAGCTGTCGCGGCCGCTTCCGTCGGTTCCTCCGAGCTCGGTTGGCGAGCAACGGGTGCTCGTACGACTCCACGGCGAGCCGCTTGGATTTCTGACGACAGCCCGCGAAGGGCTCCGACCGCAGCAGCTCGGACGCCTCATACTCGAACGCTTCCCTTATGAAATCGCCCGGCACCTGGTCGCCGATGGTATGAGGACGACCCCGGCGACGATCACCGAGTTGTCACAGGTACCGGCGGCGTGCCCGCACGACGCCAATCCGTCAGTACCCGTAACGGTCGCGGTGTGCACGCGCAATCGCGCCGAGGAGCTGCGGAAGTGCCTCGACGCACTGGTCTCGCTCGACTATCCGGCGTCGCAGCTCGAATTACTGATCGTCGACAACGCGCCCCTGGACGCCTCGACGCGGGACGTCGTGTCGACGTACCCCCGGGTGCGCTACGTGTGCGAGCCTGCGCCGGGGCTCGACAACGCGAGAAATCGCGCGATCCGTGAATCGTCCGCTCCGATCATTGCGATGACGGATGACGACGCGCGTGTCGATCCGCTGTGGGTCCGCGGCGTCGCGGCAGCCTTCGAAGAAGAGCCCCGCGCGATGTGCGTGACCGGCCTCGTCGTCCCCGACGAACTCGACACTCCGGCGCAGATGATGTTCGAGTCGTATGGAGGGTTTGGTCGCGGCGTGAATCGAACGGTGTTCCTGGCGGAGGATCGCGATCACGTTGCCGCCCGCTATGCGGGGGCTGGCCGATTCGGCACCGGCGCGAACATGGCATTCCGGCGGGAGTTCTTCGAGCGTCACGGCGGATTCGACCCGGCGCTGGACGTTGGAACACCAACCAACGGCGGCGGCGATCTGGAAATGTTCTTTCGCGTTCTGAAGGAAGGACACGCCCTCGTCTACGAGCCGCGCGCGATCGTGCGACACCGCCACCGGCGCGACTACCGGGAGCTGCGAATCCAGATCGAAAACAACGGCATCGGGTTTTATTCGTACGTTGCACGGACGGCCGCAGCCTATCCCGGCGAACGCGCCGCCCTCACACGCTTCGGCGCCTGGTGGTGGTGGTCGTGGAACGTACGAAGACTTCTCAGGTCGCTTGCCGGACGTGAAGCGATTCCGCGGGATCTGATCGTGGCCGAGTGCATCGGCTCGCTGAAGGGCCTCAGCAGGTATCGCGCGTCGCAGCGATGGCGTGCGGCGCTCACGCCATGAGCCGCGAGTGGCCGATCGCCGTCCGGACCGTCGACGTTGCGGCCCCCATCGAGGCGATCCATGACGTATCCGGATACCCGAGGACGCGCATCTTCGTCCACGAGGCCGGCACGCTCGTCGGCTCCGTCGATATCGCGAACGCGGGAGGTCCGATCTCCGCGACGAGTCTCCGGCAGGCGATCGCCGGCGGCCTGGCGTGGCCGCTGATGCGTCGGGCCGTCGAGCGACAGATCGTCGCCGCGCCACACCCGGTGCCGACGTACTCCGTCTCGATCGTAATTCCGACGTGCAACCGTCCCGATGATCTGCGGCGCTGCCTCTCGTCTTTGCGCTCGCAGCGCGCCTACGGGCGGGTCGAAATCGTCGTCGTCGACAATCGACCAGGAGGCGAGGCGACGCGCAGCGTCGCAGGCGAATTCCCTGAGGTGCGGCTCATCGAGGAGCGCCGCCCCGGGCTGTCGTACGCGCGGAACGCAGGCTTCGTCGCGTCGAGCGGCGACATCGCGGTGGCGATTGACGACGACGTGACGGTGCCGGACGGCTGGCTCACGCGTCTTCTCGCGCCATTCGCAAGACCGGAAGTGATGTGCGTGACCGGCAACGTCCTGCCGGTCGCGCTCGATGCCGAATCGCAGTGCCGGTTCGAAGCGTACGGCGGCCTGGGCAAGGGATTCGACCCAATCGAAGCGGGTCCGGACTGGTTCGGGTCGTACCGCACGGCCGTGCCCACGTGGCGCCTCGGCGCAACGGCAAATGCCGCGTTTCGACGGAGCATCTTTTCGGATCCACGCATCGGACTGCTGGACGAGGCGCTCGGTGCCGGCATGCCCACCGGCTGCAGCGAGGACACGTATCTCTTCTATCGCATCCTGAAGGCGGGGTTCACGATCGTGTACCAGCCGACCGCGTGGGTCTGGCACCGGCATCGAGTGGACCAGCGCTCGCTTCGCCACCAGATCTTTTCGTACAGCAAAGGACACGTCGCCTATCAGCTGACCACGCTCTTTCGCGAAGGCGATTCCCGAGCACTCGTTCGTCTTTTCTATTCGCTGCCCAAGGTGTATGCCGTTCGCATCTGGGAGCGCCTGCGCGGCCGCAGTGAATATCCCATCCCGCTCATCACAACGGAAATCCTCGGCAGTCTCGCCGGTCCCCTGGCGCTGTGGCAAGCGCGACGCCGCGTGCGGCGCCTTGGACCGAGCGTAAGGCCGCAACCACATGCTGTATCACTGGAAAGTCAGGTCGCTGAAACGTCCGCGCATTAACCTGCTGTGGCGCCGCTGGCGCGCCCGCCGCGGCGAGAGCGTCGGCAACTACGCGTTCCTGCCGGAATACATCCGGAAATACGCGCCCGGACGGTCGTTTGCCGACATCGGCTGCATGTGGGGCGTCAACGGCGAGTATGCGTTCGTCGCAGAAGAGGCAGGCGCCACACGAGTCGTCGCCGTCGACGTTTTCGGACCGACGCCTGAGTTCGACGAGAAACATCGGGTACGGAACTCGCGAGTGCAGTTCGTCCTCGGCGACGTGACGCGCCGGCAGACGCTCGACGCGATCGGCCGCGTGGACGTTGTCTTCTGCGCCGGTGTGCTCTATCACCATCCCAGCCCGTACGATCTTCTCGTTGCACTCCGCCAGATCTGCACGCAGACGTTGATCCTGCGCACGTCGACCATTCCCGAAGTGCCGGGCCTCCCGAACGCGGCGGTGTTCTTTCCCATGCTTCACGCGCGGCCCCGGCAGTTGTGGGACCTCCGCAGCCTGGGAGTGCTGCACCAGGCCGGGATCAGCAACGCGTTCGAGGCGGCGGCGGGTTATTCGAACTGGTTCTGGGGACTGACGCCGAGCTGTCTGGAGTCTTTGCTGCAGCTCGCGGGATTCCGCGTCGAGCATCGCGCGACAGAAGCGTTCGCGCAGACCTGTATCTGCGCCGCGGTGGCAAGCCCCCTCGAGCATCAACTGCCCGACGCCGAGTCGGCGCGCCGGCTGGGCGAAGCAGTGTCGGCGGCGGCCGTCGCGCGTCCCGCCTGACGCCGCCGCATCACGACGTTTCCCTTTCGTCGCGCTTCACGCCAGAGCACGGCCGGCGCCATCCGCGCGAGGACGAACGACTTGCCGACAACGTGTGTGAGAGCGCCGGTGCGCAGGTCGTGGCGCATTTCTTCGACGAGCTGAGTACCGTAGAAGTCCTGCCACATCCGGCGTCCCCGCTGCCATGCGTCGAGCAACGGACCCGCATCGGGCCGATTTCGCTGCACGACGGCGAGTGTGTCGCGCAGCATGCGCGCGGCGTTGCCGCTCATGTTCGCCGCGTGGCGGCGATAGCCCACCACAGGTTGCCCATGATCGCAGGCGCCGTGCACGCGAGTGATGCGGAGATAGAGGTCGTAGTCGGCAGCGGCGTCGAACCCGCCTGCAAAACCTCCGGCCGTGCGCACCGCTTCGGTCCGCAGCATCGCGGCGCCGGGCGTCCAGATGCAGTTGCTGGCGAGGAGTGCTGCGTGGTGGTCCGCAAGCACACGCGGCGGTGACGGGGTCGGAAGGAGGACGCCGGTCTCGTCCATCATCACGCAGCGTCCCCACGCGAGCGCGCGGTCCGCATCTTCCGTCAGCGCCGCGAGGCCGACGTCGATCGCACCCGGCAGGAGCGTGTCGTCCGCGTCGAGAAAAATCACGAACGCGCCGCTCGCGGCTTCGAGGCCTCTGTTGCGCGCGGCGACGAGTCCGCGGTTCGACTGACGGATGCACGTCACTCCTGCCGCCCGCGCGGTTTCCGACGTCTCGTCTGTCGAACCGTCGTCGACGACGATGATTTCGGGCTGGATCACGCTCTGACGCGCGCTGGCCATCGCATGAACCAGAAACCGCGCCTGGTTGAAGCAGGGAATGACGATGGAGACGCCGCCGTTCACGACAGGCGCCCCTTGAGAAACCCGCCGAAGAACCTGAGGCGCAGCTCGGCGTCGAACGCGCCGTCCCAGTCAGCCCGTAACACGCACCCGATCCATCTCGCGCTGTCCGAAGCCGCCGATCGCACGAGATGCCCGGGGATGCCGAACATACGGCGCCGCGATTGCTCGACTTCGTCCGTCCGCATCAGTGCGTGAAAGAAGCCGTGGCCGGTGTGCCAACGGCGGTGATACGCGCGCGCGCAGCGCTCGCGCGGGACGCGGGTCATCACGACGAGCCGTGGCGAGTACATCGCGCGGCCGCCCGAACCATAGAGCCGATTGAGCAGCTCGTGGTCTTCCGTCGATCCGATACCGTTGCCAACGCGCTGGACGGCCGGCGAGAAAGCGCCAATGCGATCGAATACCGTCCGGCGAAAGGCGACGTTCGCGCCGATCAGACCGATTGGCGTCTCGCGGTCGAACGTGCGCACGGCGTCGCCGTGATCCTGCAGGGCCAGCGGTGCCCAGTGGCTGCGCGTCAGCCACGACGGCTTGTCCTCCGGCCACGCCGGCAGAACGCGTCCGCCGACCGCGTCCACCTCCGGGTGCGCCGCCATGAGAGAGATGATCGTGTCGATCCAGTCCGGCGCGACCTCGACGTCGTCATCGGTGAACGCCACGATCGCGCCGCGCGCGGCCGTAAGCCCGGCATTCCGCGCGAACGACAGCCCCTGACGCGGTTCCCTGATGACACGCAGCCGCCCGTCGTCTATGGACGCGAGCAGATCCGCCGTACCGTCCGCGGAATTGTTGTCGACGACGACGACTTCGTACGAGCCGTCCGGAGCGTGCTGGCGCCAGAGCGCGTCGAGCGCCGATCGCAGCACCGACACGCGGTTATACGTCGGCAGAATGACGCTGACGTTCGGCGACATCCGCCCATCTCCATGTGTGCGGCGCATAGAAGTAGCCGCGCACGTTCTTGCCGGGTTCGATCATCAGCAGGCGGGTGCCGTACCACCAGTCGATCGCGGCGGCGCTCGACGCGTCCCGCACGCACGCGCCGATCGCGTACACGCCCGGCTGCAGCCCCATTTCCGGACAGGTGAACTCGAGGCTGCGACGGCCCGCCCAGAGCGACAGCATTTCGCCCCCCAGCGCGGTCGTCTGCTGGCAATGGAGCGTGCGCCCGTCCCGCGAGTAGTAGAACACCTCGACCACCGCGTCGACGATCGGCGTGAGGACGTCGACGTCTACGCGCGTGCAGAGCGGTCCGCCCGTCGTGGTGCCCGGCACCTCGCGCCCGCACTCGTCCCGGAACGTGACGTCGAGAATCCGCGCGGCGCCGGTCCCTGTGATGTGGGCCGCGTCGGCGAGACGTCCTGCCGAGTTGTCGTCCGACAGGCTCTCGTACGCACGAATCACGTCGCGCGGGGATCCGACGGCGGCGAGCGTGCCCGCATTCATGAGCAGAACGCGATCGCACAGTCGGTCGACGGACGCCAGGTCGTGCGAGATGAACAGCATCGTCGTCCCGCTGCGGCGCAGTTCGCCGATGCGTTCGTAACACTGCAGCTGGAACGCTGCGTCGCCGACGGCAAGGACTTCGTCGACCAGCAGAATGTCGGCCTCGAGATGCGCGGCGATGGAGAATCCGAGGCGAACGTACATACCCGACGAGTACCACTTCACCGGTACGTCCACGAAGGAGCCGACGCCCGAGAATTCGATGATGCGATCGAGTTTTGCCGCGATCTCGCGGCGCTTCATCCCGAGAATCGACCCGCTGAGAAAGACGTTTTCCAGGCCCGTCAGCTCCGGATGGAATCCAGACCCGACTTCGATGAGCGCGGCGACCCGGCCATGCAGCGTGATGGTCCCTCGAGTGGGTGCCGTAATCCTGGAGAGCAGCTTGAGCACAGTGCTCTTGCCGGCGCCGTTCGGCCCGATGATCCCCAGCGTTTCACCACGCGGAACGTCGAACGTGACGTCGCGCACGGCCCAGAAATCGCCCGTGACCCGGGCCCCGCCGCGGACCTCCGGCCGGCGGATGCGGTACCGCTTCGACACGTCCTCGAATCGGATGTCGATCATCAGATGACATCCGCCATCGTCGCTTCCGCGCGTTTGAAAAAGGCGTAGGCGACGGGCAGTGCGATGGCCGTCACGGCGATTGCCACGTCGAGCGCTGCGGCGTCGGACAGCGGACGTTGCAGCAGCGCATCGCGGAAAGCCCCTATGATGCCGGCCATAGGATTGAGGTCGTACCACCATCGCCAGCGCGCCGGGACGACGCTCAACGGGTAGATCACGGGCGACGCAAACATCCAGAGCTGCACCAACACCGGCAGCGCGACGCCCACGTCGCGGAAGCGGACCTGGAGGACGGCGAGAACCAGCATCACGGTGAGCGCCCACGCACATAGCAAGAGGAGCAGCGGCAGAACTGCGAGCAGGTGAGCCGTGATTGCGATCCCATACCATCCGATCAGCGCGGCAAACACGACGAGACCCATCGCGAAATCGAACATCGCGGCAACCAGGTACGTGAGCGGCAGTATTTCCCGCGGGAAGTACACCTTCGTGATGAGCTGCGTGTGGCTCACGAGCGAGTTCGTGCCGTTCGTGATGGCCGTGCTGAACAGCGTCCACGGCAGCAGCGCCGTATACGCGAACAACGCATACGGAACACCCTCGCTTGGAATCCGGGCCAGCCTCGAAAACACGACGGTGAAAATCACCATCATCAGCAGCGGTTGGAGCACGGCCCAAAGGACGCCCGCGACCGTCTGCTTATAACGGACGCTGATGCGATGGAGGCTGAGCGTGTAGAGCAGATCCGCGAACGCGGTCAGCGTGCGGAGATGCTGGTCGAGTCGAACCCAACCGCGCGACGCCGGGCGAATGACCACCTGCATCGGACTCTCGGATAGCAAAGCCTCTGCCGTATGTGAGTTCCTCGCGGGGTGGACTTTAGGATCCCGTGAGGAAGAATCATCACGGGCCGGCGTGGTCTTCGACGGGGTCAGGAGTGGGTTCGTCGAGGCGCATGGGGAGGGGACGCCGCCGATGAGATGGGTGCACTGTCCGGCGCCCGTGCACGTGCCGGCCGTACAAAAAGCCGGCCGCATCCCAGATCCTAAGCTCATCCCTGAAATGCGCCGTCCGCGGCCGCCGCCGCGCGATGTCGGCCATCAGGTTGAGCGCGCCCCGGGACGCGAGACCGAGAATGAATCGGGGAACACCAGCCATGTGAGGCACCGCCTGCGGGTGCCACGGCGCCATGATTCCCCTCGATACTCCGCGCCAGAAACACCATTGCCGGAAATAGTTCCGCGTCAGACGCTCGGCCGAGACGTGGTGATAAATGACGAGATCCGGCAGGTACTCGCCGCGCGCCCCGCTCTCCAGGAGCCGCAGGTACATATCCTCGTCTTCGCAGGAGAAGAGCCGCTGCGACGGCCCCGGGCCGAGTTCCTCCGCGTAACCTCCCACTCGTGCGAGCGCGGTCCGTCGCACGACCGCGTTCCCGCCCTTGAGAATTCCCGGAAAGTCGGGCGTGAACGGGCGTCGGTCCGGTCCCGCATCAGCGGAGCCGATGACGGCCAGATACTCGGCTGGCAGCCAGTCGGGCTGGCGATCGCGCCATACCGGGACGTAAGGGCCGCCGATGAAATCCAGCGTCGGATCCTGAAACGCCGCCGCGGTGACCGTCAACCATTCCGGGTCCACCTCTTCGTCGTCGTCGATCATTCCGATCAGGTCGGCCGCAGACCGTGAGATGCCGACGTTCAGCGCCGGGGACTTTCCGACGCGACGTTCCCAGATAAATTCAACGTGCCCAGGTGCTTCCGCCATTACGCGGCGCATTCGCTGCAGCGAATCGTCCGTGCAGCCGTTGCAGATGGCAACAATCCGGACCGTGAGGGTATCCGTCTGCCGAGCGAGGAGGACCGACCGCACTGCCCGCTCGAGCATTGCGCCGCGGTTGTGCGTCGGAATGAGGACGTCGAGCGTGAGCCTCGTCACGTTGTCGCGTTTCCAACCCCTGCAATGGGGATACCGCACTGGCGTTTCGCTTGCAGACCCGTCTGGCGTGCGGACGACGCGGCTGCCGTGTTGCCAATATTGGCCCCGCTGGCTCACAGCTTTGTGGCTGTGCGCGGGACTGATCGCACTCGTTGCGGCGACCGGCTGCCGCCGCGGCGTGCCCGTCATCGACAACGCGCCGAAGCCCGCCGTCGCTCGCGGCACCATCACCGGCATCGTCCGCGGCCCGGCGGACACGTCGGGCATCCCGGATCGTACTGTGACCGCCACGAACATCGAAACCGGGGAACGCCATCAGGCGCGAACCAACTCGAACGGCGGTTTCACCCTCGAAGCGATGCCCGGGAAATATCGCCTGCAGGTGGAATTGCACGCTGGAGAATCACTGGTCAAGGGTCCAGACGTGGTGACCCTCGATCGCGGAGACATCGATTCGCACATCGAGTTCATCGTCAGCACCGCCCGTGTCGCGCGCCCGAGAGGCCCGGCGTATCACGTCGACAACGGCCTCGGCTCTCCCATCGCCTGACATATACTCGCGTTCATGAGCTTGCCTGACGCTCCTCCCGAGCAGGGCATGGGCGTTACCTATGTCCTCGTCCTCGTCTGCCACACGGCGATGATCGCGCTGTTGTGGCTTTTCGGCCGCACTTTCTCCCACTAGACGATTCCGGGACTCTCTCGATGCACCTTCTCGACTGGCTGGTCGTGGTGGGCTATCTCCTGTGGATCGTCATCGACGGTCTGCGCAGGACGCGCGGTGCGACGGAAGTCGAAGGCTATTTTCTCGCGCACCGCAGCCTGCCCTGGTGGGCCGTCGGCCTCTCCGTGATGGCGACGCAACTCAGCGCCATCACACTGGTGGGAACGACGGGCCAGGCTTATGCGGACGGGATGCGCTTCATCCAGTTCTATTTCGGGCTGCCCATAGCGATGGTGCTCCTCTCGATCACCCTGGTGCCGTTTTTCTACCGATCGGGCGTCTACACCGCCTACGAGTACCTCGAGCGGCGGTTCGACGTGAAGACGCGGACGCTGGCAAGCGTGCTGTTCCTTACGGGGCGCAGCATGTCGACCGGCGCGATCATTTCGGCCCCCGCGGTCATTCTCTCCATCGTCTTTCACTGGAACCTGACGCTCACGATCCTGGCGATCGGCGCGCCGACGATCGTCTACACGATGTTCGGCGGTGTGCAGGCCGTCACGTGGACGGATGTCAAGCAGATGGGGCTCGTCGTTGGCGGCCTGATCTGCGCCGTCGTGGCGCTCATCATCGGCCTGCCGCACGACGTCAGCGTGTATCGGGCCCTGCACATCGCGGGCGCGGCGGGGCGTCTGAACACGATCGACTTCCACTTCGACCCGCGACAGACCTATACCTTCTGGTCGGGCATCCTCGGCGGCCTGTTCCTGCACCTCTCGTACTTCGGGTGCGATCAGAGCCAGGTGCAGCGTTATCTCACCGCGAAATCGCTGACCCAGGCGCGTCATTCGCTCCTGATGAGCGCGTTCGTCAAGATCCCTCTGCAGGTGCTCGTGCTGCTGGTGGGCGTCTTCATGTTCCTGTTCTATGTCTTCAACCCGCCGCCGATGCTGTTCAACGCGCAGCATCGCGACGAGATCGAGCGCAGCGCGCGCGCCGCGGAATTCCACACCCTCGAATCGGACTTTCAGCGGGCGTTCGACGCGCGCCGGAGCGCCGCCAACGCCCTCGTGTCGGCCGGCGACGATCAACGCGCGTCGGCGCGTGCCGCATTCCGTCAGGCGTCAGGCGACATGCGCACGATCCGCGCGAAAGCGTCTGCGCTGGTCGGAGACGTCTCAGGCGGGCAGGGGTACAACGAATCCACCGGCGATACGCCGAAGAACGACGTGAACTACGTATTCCCGACCTTCGTGACAACGAGCCTTCCGCCGGGGCTGGTAGGTCTCGTCATCGCGGCGATCTTTGCGGCGGCCATGTCGGCCACAGCCGGAGAGCTGAGCGCCACCGCGAGCTCCACGGTCATCGACATCTACCGGCGCCTGATCAAGCCGGATGCGACCGATGCCCATTATTTGAGGGTGTCGAGGATGGCGACGGCGTTCTGGGGCATCGTCGCTTGCGCCGTCGCGCACGTGGCGGTGCAGCTCGGGTCGTTGATCGAGGTGGTCAACCGGATCGGTTCGATCTTCTACGGCTCGCTGCTCGGCGTGTTCGTGCTGGCGCTGACCTTCCGGCGCGCGACGGGCACCGGGGCATTCGTCGGATTGCTGTCCGGTATCGTCGGCGTCGTCATTTTTGCGTTTCATCCAGCGACGCGCGGCGTGTCGTACCTCTGGCACAACCCGATCGGCGTTGGCGTGGTGATGGTGGTGGGCGTCGTGGTGAGCCTGTTTACCGCGCCCCCCACGGCCACCGAGCCTAATCGTCGAACGTAATCACGTAGACGGCGATCGGTGCGAATACCAGCGAGATCACGATCATCGCGAGCGGCAGGAGGACCCACCGGCTGGTGAGATCGACCGCGGCGATGTCGGCCGCTGACAATCCGGCCGCGTCGCGGAGCGCGGCGATCCACGTCAGTGGCGTATGCTGCCAGGGAAGAACCCAGCCGGCGAGCGCCACGCCAAGACCAAGCGCGATGGCCGCGGCGAGTCCCTGAACGATCGTGATCGGTCTCTCGGCCGCCAGCGCAGCCTCCTGCTTCGCGCGCATCTGCGCGCGCCACCAGACGATGGCGGAGGAGGGAGGGGCGGCTTCCCGGCGCGCCGCGGACGCTTCCGTCGAGAGGCTGGACGAAACGAGCGCCACGTCGCGGCACGTGGCGCACGCGTTGACGTGGGCCCAGAGGTCGGTGTTCGTGGCGTCGGGCCAGCGTCCGGCGGTGATGGCTTCCCACAGTTCCGCTTCGCGCGGGCACCACGTCGTGGTCATGATCCGTCCTCCGGACGCCGTCCGTTGAGCAGCGCGGCCATCCGCCGCCGCGCACGATGAAGGAGCAGCTTGATGCTGCCTGTCTTGACGCCGAGCACGCCGGCGATCTCGCTGTGCGACGAGCCCTGCGCGTATGCCAGCCAGAGCAGCGCGCGATCGCGGGGTTTCAGTCGGGCGAGCGCCCGCTTGACGTCCGCTCGATCCTCGAACGCTTCGGGTTGTCCGGGCAATTCGGGGAGCGGGACGTTGCGCCAGCTGCCGAAGCGTCCCCGTCGCGCGTCTCTGACCAGATTCGTCGCGATGCGGAACAGATAGTTGCGCCGGTGGGCTTCGCCTTCGAAGGTTTCGCGCGATCGCAGCAGCCGGTAGTACGACTCCTGCAGCAGGTCGTCTGCGAGCTGACGGTCGCCGCTCAGCCGCGACAGGTAGGCCCACAGCGCTGGCGCGGTCCTGTCGTAGAACGCGCGGAACGCCTGTTCGTCCATCGCAAACGGCATGTCTGCGGCTTCCGCGGCGGCAAGCGCCTCGACGTGTGAAAACGTTGTGTCAGCCACGAATTTCCGATACGGCTTCGTCCGGGGGCGTCAACAGTCCCAACCGACGCGAGACGCCATAAGCCAGCGCCGACGACAGGAGGAAGCCCACGCCGATGGCAATCACGAACACCCCAATCGCGGCAACCGGCTGCGCGACCTCCGCGATTGCCCGGCCCGCCACCACCTCGATCCCGGCACCTGCCACCGTCAGGACGGCGCCAATCTGCAGCGACCACAGAATGCGGCCGACCGGCGCCGAGATCGCGCGGGGACTGTCGAGGGGGATTGGCGCCGACTCGAGAAAGCGGCGGCCGGCCGGCGTCTGGATGTAAGCGAGCAATTCGTCGTTGCCTGCGAATCGATCCATCAGCTTCGTGTGGACGTCTGTCTGCACCTTCGACAGCCGTATCCACTTGCGGTGCTGGATCGCCGTCCGGATCAGCCAGATCACCCCGCCGAAACATGCGCTGAAAAAGAAGGCGACCATGAAGCCTTCCATCACCCTGTCCCACATCTCGTAGGCGCGGTCCTGCGGCAGCCGCGTGTCGTAGTCGGAGTTGAGGCCTGTCTGGTAGTGCGCGAAATAGTAGGACGCGTTCCGCTGGATGTCGGGATGCTGCGCAATGAAGTCGCGGAGCGCAGGGTAGGGCTGCAGGTACGCGTCGTTCGTCAGCAGCGTCGGGTCGAGCTTCAGCACCCGCGGCAGCGCAGGTCCATATTGTTCCAGCAGCCGTTCGAGCTGCTCGCGGGTATCGGGAGCGCTCTGGGCCGGCGCGGTCGGCTGCTGCGGTGCTGGCTGTGACTGCGCCGCGGCCGGTTCGGCAGGCAGGAGGAGGAACAGTGCGAGCGGCAGCGCGGCAAATCGGGTCATCGGCAGAGGCTCCTTGTTACCCTCTTAATACGCGGAGCGCGCGGAAAGGTTAACAGGGCGGCTCGGCAAGGTGGTGCTCGGTGCGTCGGGCTCGGTGCGTCGGGCTCGGTGCTCGGTGCGTCGCAGTCGGTGCTCGGTGCGTCGGGCTC
>DATJIW010000057.1:0-144563 GCA_035492775.1 Vicinamibacterales bacterium | reverse complement strand
GCGCACTCGGCGCAGCCCTTGGAGTCGCCGTGCGCATCGAGGGGTCGGTCGATCGTCCGCCGGCGTCGGTGAAGTTCACGAACATGGACACGAAAGTCGCGCTCAACCTGTTGTGCAAGAACGCCGGCTGCACGTGGGAATTCGACGAGGGCGCGCGGGAACTGCGCGTTCGATTCAACGCGCGGTGAGGTTCACCGAATCACCGCGTCATCAACGTATCTCCGGAGCCTGCGAATTTTCAGCGCAGCCGCCAAGAAACGCCTCAGCCCACGCGCCCGCGGGTAGCACTTTACCTGTCGACTCTTGATTGAGACTTTCACCACGGGCTGCTAGGTTCTCGCGGTGAGGAGCAGATAACTGGCGGCCCCGGCGCCGATGATGTTCGGGGCCCAGGCTGCGAGGACCGGGTGGAGCAGCCCCGCCTTGCCAACGGCGGCGAACGCGCTACCGAGAACCCAGTACGCCAGCGCGAGGACGATGCCGATGCCGATGCCGTACAGCGTCCCTCGTCGTCCGGTCGTCACGCCGAACGGGATCGCAAGCAGCGTCATCACCAGCGTTACGAAGGGAAACGCCAGCTTCCGCTGAAGATCGACGATGTGCGGGATGACGTTCACTCCGCTCGATGCGAGCTCCTTGATGTATTCCCGGAGCTCGCCGACAGTCATCATGTCGGCCAGCGGCTCCGCTGTCTCGAAATAGTCCGGCGCCTCGAGCGGGATCGTGCGCGTCGCGAAAGACTGCCACTGCACGCTCGGCAGAAACGCTTCCCGCCAGCCTCGCTCCGCCTGCCATTGCCGCGCGCGATACACCGCGCGGAGCGCATAGGTCTCGCTCTCGAGCGCCCACCGATCCTTCGCGACCTGATAAATCGTGAGATTGCTGATGGCGTTCGCGTCGGGTTCGAAGTTCGTGTAGTGATAGAAGCCCTCATCGCCGACCAGCCATCTGCGTGCGAGCGGGTTCATCGTCCGCGGCGGCCGTCCGCGGACCTGGGCGTCGAGTGCATCGGCCCGCTGGTTGGCGCGCGCCATGACGCGCTGCTCCAGGCCGAACAGCGCCACGCTCCACACCAGCGCCATGACGACGATCGGCGCCGCGATCCGGTAGAGGCTGATGCCGCAGGCTTTCATGACCGACAGCTCGCTGGTACGGCTCAGGAGACCGAACGTGACCAGCACGCTCAGGAGGGTCGCGAGCGGAATCACGAAATAGACGAATTGCGGCGTCATGAACGCCAGCAACTGCACGATCATCCTGCCCGACGCCTGACCCTTGAACAGCTTCTCGGACTTGTCGATGAACGTGGAGATATAGAAGATCCCGAGCAGCCCCACGAACGCCAGCGCGCACGTTCGCAGGTACATGCGGGCGACGTATCGATCGAGGATGTTCACGGCGAACAGTGACATTCTCGGGAAGCGGATTACGATCACCGTTCCGCCGCGGCGCCGGCCGTTTTGAGGCCACGAGCCATTGGCCGGGACGGGTTCTGCTGTCGTTGATTCTCTGGCCGCGCGGGTTCTCCACCAGGCCGCCGCGGCGTCGGTCAGCCGCCCAGCCCAACGGAAGGGGAGCCGGCCTTCCGCCCACCGCGCCCGCCAGATCAGGGCGACGATCCCGAACGGCAGGAGCACGAGGTTCGGCACCCACCGCGACAGGTACATGTTCAGGTGCTGACCCTTCGTGAGCGACTCGCTGAACGCGAGCAGCGCGTAATACGAAAAGATCACCGCGAGTCCGACGACGAAGCCGGTCATCTTGCCTTCGCGCGCGACCGTGAGCCCGAGCGCCAGCCCGATGACGGCGAAGACGATGCAGGCGGCAGGGAACGAGAACTTCTGCTGGATCGCGATGATTTCCGGGTGCGGTGACAGGCCGGCCTTCACCCGTTCCATTGCCTCCCGGCGCAGGTCGCCGATGTACATCTCGTTCAATCCGCGGGCGATTTCCATTCGCGGGAACACACTGTTTGGATCCAGTTGCACCAGCAGCGTGCCGAACTTGAACTGGTCGGTCTGCTCACCGTTGCGGTTCACCGTCGAGTACTGCGTCCCGTTGTACAGCTCCAGGGTGACCGTGCGCGCGACCCGGTCGAGACGAAGCCGACCCGCGCTGGCCATATAGATCGTCGGGCGATCTGGCGAGCGCGTATCCGCGACGAGTACGTCCTTCCAGCCGCCGCCTGGTGGGACGTCCCGGACGTACAGCACCCAATTCGGGAAATCCTGGAAGAAGACCTGCGGGCGGATGTCGTTCTCCATCCGCTTCGAGATGACGTCGTAGCTGAGCTCCCGGAACCGCTGGTTTGCGTCGGGAATCGCCGACACCATGACGTAGAAATCCGCCGAGGCCGTCAGGAGCGCCAGGAGCAGCACGGGCCGGAGCAGCCGGTACGGACTGACGCCGCAGGCGAGAAGTGCCACCGCCTCGCGGTCGTTCGACAGCCGTCCCAGTCCGACCAGTAAGCCGACCAGGAGCGACATCGGGATCGTCAGGCCGAGCGCCTGCGGCACCAGCGTCCACAGCATCTGGCCGGCGACGTCCCAGGATACGCCCTTGGCCACGAGCGCCTCGAGCTGCTCGAGGAACGGCGGAATATCCAGGATGAACGTGAAGATCAGCAGCGCCAGCAACAGCGGCGGGACGATCTCACGCACCACATATCGGTCGAGGATTTTCACGAGGGCGCCACTGAGGATAACACCCGGCATCGGTCGTCCAGATGCTTCGCTCCGGGCGTCGTTTGCGGAGGCGACGCAGCCCCGGAGTTGGGCGGACGACCCCCGGTTCGGTGCGCGGATTATCCACAGGCCGGTTTTATGGGCCGTTTCGCCAGGTTCTGATAATGCATGTTATGTTAACTAAACCGTCCGCGGTTAGGATTTGACGGCATCGAGCCGCGGCAAGCCGGGCCAGTCCCCGCGCTGAAGCGGGGCCACGTCGGCTTCAGGGCGGCGCCGCAACGCCGAGGCGGCGTCCCGCTTCAGGGCTCAGCCAGGTATCGTTGTTTGTCGGAGTCGGGCCGCCGCGAAGTCCGTCGGCGCGGTTGGACTTCCGGACAAATCCAGGATTGGACTCTGGGGCCCGCTGTGGTTGAACGTGCGAATGGGAATCTGAAAAACCGGAATTCGGCGCTGCAGACGGAAACTCGAGACTTAAGCCGACGCTGGAAAACGGAAGCTTAGGAAACTCCCTCCGGTTCCAGCCCTACGACAAGCCTATTGCGCGCTGCGCAGCTCTTCGAGACTCGCCTCGAGCGCCGAGATGACTTCATCGCGTTCGACGCGCGCCTTCGAGAATTTGAGGTGCAGGTTGAATGCTTTGGTCGGCGCCTTGTAGGTGAAGACGAACGCCTTTGGTCGGCCAGGCTTCGGTCTGGCGGTCTCGCGGCGGACGACTTCGCGGGTTGCGCCGCCGTCTCGCGATATTTTCTCGATCAAGGCGACCATTTTCTGAGGGTCACCTTGCCTAACTACCTCTAAAAGCAGTGACTTAGACGAAATGTCGGCCAGCCGACAAAGGTTTTTGACCTCGTCCGGCATCTGATTGAGCGACAGCGACTCCGTGATCGACGTTCGGGACTTCCCCAGCCGCCGCGCCATGTCTTCATGCGTGTACCCGCACCGTGCCGCGAGGGACTGGAGGGCCTCCGCCTCTTCGAACGGCGTCAGGTCCTTCCGTTGGATGTTCTCGATGAGGGCGATCTCGATGATCTCGTTGTCGTCGACTTCGCGGATGACGATCGGGATCTCTCGCAAGCCGACCTGCACGGCGGCCTGGTAGCGGCGTTCGCCCGCGACAATCTGAAACCTGCCGCCGCGCTGCCGGGTGATGATGGGCTCGATGATGCCCTTTTCGGCAATCGACGCCATCAGTTCGGATAGATCGCCCATGTGCTGGCGAGGCTGGTTCGGATTCGGATCGATTTCATCGATCGGTACGAGTCGTCCGACCGGCGCTCCAGCGGACGTCGTCAGGGCCTCGACATAGTGCTCGTCGTGGCGCATCCGCACAGTGGTCGGCAGTCCTCGCTTAGGCACGATCCATAACCTCCTGTCTGGCCGAGGGGCGACGCCGCATCAGGCGCGATCCATGACTTCTTCGCACAGCCGGTAGTACTCCGCGGCGCCACTCGACTCCGGCGCGAACGTGAAAATCGATTCCTTGTAAGCGGGACTCTCTTCGAGCCGCACGCTCTTCGTGATGACGGTCTTGAAGACCTTGGTTCCGAAGACCTTGTCGATTTGTGCGCGGATGTCCCGGGCCAGCGCCGTCCGCTTGTCGTGCATCGTGATCACGACACCAAGGATCCGCAGGCTCGTATTCGCCCGCGCGCGCACCTTCTCGATCGTTTCCAGCAAGTCGTCGGTGCCTTCGAGCGCGAAATACGACGACTGAATGGGGATCAGCAGATGCGTAGCGGCGACGAGCGCATTCACCGTCAACAACCCGAGCGTCGGCGGACAATCAATGACGACGTTCGGGTATTTCTCCAGAACCGGCGCGAGCTTGTCCTTGAGCCGGAAGTGGGCGTCGATCTCCCCCACCAGCTTCGCCTCGAGCTTCGCGAGCGCGATACGCGACGGCGCCACCCAGAGGTTCGGCTGCTGCGTGGACGGCAGAATCACGTCCTCGAACGACGTGTTGGGGTCGGAGATGGCGTCGTACACGCTCCGCTGCACCTGGCTGACGTCGAGATACGACATCGTGCTGTTGGCCTGCGGATCGAGATCGACGAGGAGCGTAGGCTTGCCGCGGAGCGAGAGCGCTGCGGCCAGGTTGATCGCGGTCGTGGTCTTCCCCACGCCGCCTTTCTGGTTGGCGATCGCGACGATCATGTTGGGGTGCGTCGCGATGATAGCAAGCCGGCGGACGCCGGACAATGCAGATTTGTAAAGTGGCGGGAAATTGGACCCGCGGACGCCGAACCGACGAGCTTCTACATCTTGTACTTGCCCATATCGTCCGGATCGAGACTCTCCAGCCACTTCTGAAGCCGTTCCGCGTCCCCCTTTTCGGGAGCGAAGTCGACGGTCTTCGCGTGGTCGATGACACGCTCCTCGACGAAGATCGGTGCGCGGGCACGCAATGCGAGCGCGATGGCGTCGCTGGGCCGGGCGTCGATCGCGAGCGAGTCCCCGTTCACGCGGAGATAAATCAGCGCGTAGAACGTGTTCTCCTTCAGATCCGACACGACGATCTTCTCGATCTGCGCACGGAGATCCTGGATGACGTTGCGAAGCAGGTCGTGGGTCATCGGCCGCGGCGTCGTGACGTTTTCGATTTGAAGGGCGATCGCGTTCGCTTCGAACACCCCGACCCAGATCGGCAGGACGCGCTGCCCGTCCTTGTCGCGCAGGATGATGATGGGCATGTTGGTGATGGGGTCCACCATCAGCCCTTTGATGGTCATTTCGATCTGCATCGCGCGTCCAGGTTTACAAGACGAAGCTAAGCCTGGGTCAGCCGCTCGTCAAGTACGGCCTCTCCTCGAAGGCTGTTCGGGTTGGCGGCCGTTATCCGTACGGGCAGCGTGCGGCCGACCCACGATCCCTCTCCTGCGAGATTCACCACGGTATTTCCCGGCGTTCGGCCCGAAAGCTCCCATTCGCGGCGCCGGCTGCGCGAGTCCACGAGCACGTTCTCGACCCGGCCTACAGCCGCCGCGAACAGCTCTCCCTGGATCTGCTTCTGCAACGTCTGCAGCGCCACGATTCGACGCGTTTTCTCCTCTTCCTCCACATCGTCCGGCATGCGCTTGAGCGCGAGCGTGTTCGGACGCGGCGAATACTTGAACGAGAAAATGCTGTGATACCGCACGGCCGCAACCAGCGAGAGCGTCTCCTCGAACTCCGCCAGGGTCTCTCCAGGGAACCCGACGATCATATCGGTCGACAGTGCGATGTCCGGCATGGCATCGCGAAGCCGCGTGACGAGTTCGAGATAGTGCTCGCGTGTGTGGCGGCGACGCATCACCGACAGGACGCGGGTCGATCCGCTCTGCACGGGCAGGTGCAGATGCCGGCATACCTTCGGAAGCGACCGCATCGCCTCTATCATGCGCGGGGTCACGTGCCGCGGATGCGGGCTCGCGAACCGGATGCGCTCGATGCCGTCAACCTCGCTTACGCGCGCGAGGAGCTCGGCGAAGTCGCACGCGGGATCGTCCGGGGCCTGGTAGTGATTGACGATCTGCCCGAGCAGCTGCACTTCCTTGGCGCCCGTCTCGGCGGCGGAATGCACGTCGGCGAGAATGTCTGACAGGGGGCGCATCCGCTCGTGGCCGCGTGTATACGGCACCACGCAGAAGGCGCAGAATTCGTTGCAACCTTCGATGATGGTGACGTACGCCTTCACCGGATCCGTTCGTCTGGCAATGCCCAGCGGGAACGAGACGTCGTCGTACGGATTGAGATCGATTTGCGGTGACTGCGCGGCGCGGGCCTGGTCGACGAGCATCGGGAGCCGTTTGAGACTCTGGGTGCCGACGAGCACGTCGATGACGTGGCCATTGGCGTTCGCGAGCAGCGTCTCTCCTTCCTGCTGCGCGACGCACCCGGCGACCGCGACGAGCGGCCGCGACCCCGTCTCTTCGTCCAGAACGCGCAGCTCGCCGAGGCGCGTGTAGAGCTTCTCCTCCGCCTTTTCGCGGACGCTGCACGTGTTGATCACCAGCACGTCAGCATCCCGGTCGTCGTCCGTTCGGACGTACCCGGCCTGTTCCAGGAGCCCGGCCATCCGCTCCGAATCGTGCTGATTCATCTGGCAGCCGAACGTTTCAATAAGGTACTTCTTGGACACTGAATCCTTCTGGCCGTCGGTCAGCTTCGCTTTCGCCTTGCGTTTGCTTTCGCCTCGAGCATTTCACGCGCGCCGGCAAGGACCGCCGCCGTCACGTCGGTGCCGCCGATCATCCGGCCGATTTCGGCCTCCCGCGCGGCGCCGTCGATTCGCTGCACTCTCGTGGAGGTGCGGCCGTTCCGGACGCTCTTTTCGATCTGAAAGTGCGTCGCACCATAGGCGGCAATCTGCGGCAAGTGGGTGATGCACAGGACCTGGAACTGTTTCCCGAGCCGCTGGAGCCGCGCTCCAACAGTATCTGCCACCGCGCCCCCGATGCCGGCATCGACCTCGTCGAAAATCAGCGTCTTCCCCGGCGCGTCGGTTGTCGCGAGCGTCTTCAGCGCGAGCATGACCCGTGACAGCTCGCCGCCGGACACGATCCGGGCAAGCGGCCGGAGGTCTTCGCCCGGGTTCGGAGAGATATAGAACTCCACGTCGTCGATACCGCGTTCGGACCAGCGCTCTTCTCCCCCGCCGTCAGCGAACCTGACGTCGCATTGCGTCCGCGGCATCGCGAGGTCGGACAGCGCACGTTCGAGCGTCCGCGCGAAGCCGATCGCGGCCTCGCGCCGCTGGCGTGAGATCGCACGCGCCGCCGACAGGAACGATTCGCGGGCCTGCTCGAGTGCCGCATCGAGATGCGCAAGCGTCTCCGTCGCGTGCTCGAGGTCGTGCAGTTCCTGACGAAATGATGCCGCCTTTGCGATCACGTCCGACAGAGACGGACCGTGCTTCTTCTTCAGACGCTCGAGCAGCGCGAGCCGGTCCTCGGCTTCCTGCAGGCGGACCGGAGAGGTATCGATCCCTGCGCTATACGACCGGAGGAAGAAGGCAAGGTCCTCGAGCTGGGACTTGATTCCCGAGCGCGCGTCCAGGTACGGCGCGAACTTCGGATCGACCGTCGCGAGATCCGCGAGACGTTTCCAGGCGACACCCAGCGAGGCGAGCGCGGCGCTCTCCCCATCGTACAGCGCTGCGTACGCTTCGCCGCACAGGCGCTGCAGCCGGTCGGCATTGCCGAGCACGCGTCGCGTCGCCTCGAGTTCTTCGTCTTCACCCGTTTGCGGATTGACACGCTCGATCTCGGAAAGCTGAAAAGCGGCAAATTCCGCCCGCGATGCGCTCTGCCGGTCACGTTCGGCCGCGCGCTGACGTTCGTCATCGAGTGCCCGCCAGCGCCGGAATGCGCCGGCGACCTCCGTTCTTGCTGCCGACAGGTTTGCGAACTCGTCGATCAGATCGAGGTGCGATGCCGGATCGAGCAGCACCTGGTGCTCGTGCTGTCCATGCATATCGACGAGCGTTCCCGCGATCTCTCGCAGCGCCGCCGTCGTGACCAGCGACCCGTTCACGAACGCGCGGCTTCGTCCCTGTGCGGACACCTCGCGCCGGACGATGGCTTCCTCCCCACTTTGCATCTCAAAGATAGCCTCGACCACTGCCGTCTCCTCGCCCGTACGGACGAGCTCGGCGGAGCTGCGGCCGCCGACGAGCAATCCCACGGCGCCGACCAGGATCGATTTGCCGGCGCCCGTCTCGCCCGTCAATACATTCAGGCCCGGAGCGAACTCGAGTTCGAGCACGTCGATCACCGCCAGATGGCGGATGCTGAGGAAACGGATCATCGCGAGCGGAAGTACAATCTTATCAGATGTTTGACAGTAGATGAGCCACGTGATACGCTGCGCCCGTCCGCATTGTCCCAGCGGTGCGGCGACCCGTGGTATCCGGCTTGAATGGCCCGGTCCGCCCGGACGCAGGCCATCGCCGGACGTCGTTCAACGGAGGCTGTTTGCATATAGATGCGTTCCTCCTTGCGCTGCAGGCGCAAGGGACGCCGGATACTGGGACCGGCGGTATCGATTTTCTCGAGCTCATCGCACACGCCACATGGCTGGCGAAGAGCGTCCTGCTCATCCTCCTGGTGTTCTCCGCAATCTCCTGGGGCGTCATTCTGTTCAAGCTCTGGCAGTTCCGCCGCGCAGAGCGCAAGACGTCCACGTTCCTGCAGGTGTTTCGCAAGAGCACCAAGTTCTCGGAAGTGCAGTCGATCTGTACCAGCGTCTCCGAGAGTCCGCTCGTCGGCATTTTTCAATCCGGCTACGCCGAGTTGAACTCGCAGCTCCGATCTCCGCGCGGCGATATGGACGCGGCCAAGCCAACCGCCGTCGCCACGCGTCCAACGCTCAAGAGCGTCGATGCGGTCGATCGCGCGCTGCTGCGCGCGACGACGATGGAGGTCGGCAAGCTGGAAAAGCACATTCCGTTTCTCGCAACGACTGCGAGCATCACGCCGTTCATCGGCCTGTTCGGTACGGTGTGGGGGATCATCTACGCGTTCCAGAACATCGGCACGCAGGGCTCGACGAGCCTTGCCGTCGTCGCGCCCGGCATCGCGGAAGCGCTCATCGCGACGGCCGCCGGCTTGTTCGCCGCGATTCCCGCGGTGTACTTCTATAACCACTTCACGAATCGCGTGAAGGAGTTCGCCGCCGACATGGACGATTTTGCGCTCGAGTTCCTGAACATCTCCGAGAGGAACTTCACCTAGCATGCCGAAGGTGCAGCCGGCAGGTGGCACGAACGGTGGCCGGCAGCGGCGCGGCCGGAGCGCGCGGGTCGCCACGTCTCTCGCCGAAATCAACGTGGTGCCGCTCGTGGACGTCATGCTCGTGCTGCTCATCATCTTCATGGTGACCGCGCCGATGATGACGCAGGGCCTCGCGGTGAATCTGCCGCAGGCGCGCCGCGCGGCGGCGCCGCTCACCAGGCCGATTTACCTGACGATCCCGAAGGACTTTCCGAAGACGCGCGTGGTGCAGATCAACGACGATCCGGTCCGCGTGGACATCCTGCAGGAGCGCATGCGCCAGGCGCTGCTCAATCAGTCCGAGAAGAACGTGTTCGTCCGTGCCGACGCCAGCATTACGATCCAGGACTTCATGACCGTCACGGACAAGCTGAAGGAGGCGGGCGTCGAGCACGTGGGAATGGCGACCCGTCCGGTAAACCCGCGCTGATGGACGCAGTCACCGAGATTCTGATCGATCGGTCGCACGAAGCAAGCCGCCTCGGACGCCTCGTGCTGTTATCCCTGCTGCTCCACGGCGTAATCCTCGCGGCGATTGCGTTCCTGCCCTCGTCGTGGGGACATCGGGACGACAATGCGGCGGTGATGACGATCCAGCTCGGCGGCGCGGAAGGGCCATTCCAGGGACGGCTTCAGGAATCGGAGCGTCCGGTGCAGGAAGTCGCGCCGCCGAAGGCGAAGCCGCAGCCGGAGGCGCCGCCGGCGCTCGCGAAACCGGAAATGGTCGAGCCGCTGAAGACGGTGAAGACCCCGCCCAGGACGGCCGCGAAGCCAGCACCCGAGAAGACCCAGGCGCAGCTTCATGGACGGACGCCGACACGCGGCGCCGAGGTGAAGGAAGGCACCGCGCGCGTGCAGACGGGCGGCTCGCAGACGCCGTTCGGCGGTCTCGCGACGGGCGGCGGCGGCGGCGGCGCCGCCTACACCGATATTCAGAATTTCTGCTGCCCCGAATACCTGCTGACGATGACCCGCCTCATTCAGACGAACTGGCGGGCCAATCAGGGGCAGGACGGCAGCAATCAGCTGCGGTTCACGATTCATCGCGACGGCCGGATCACGGACGTCAGCGTCGAGCAATCGTCCGTGTCGCAGTTTCTCGATCTGGCGTCGCAGCGCGCGGTGGTCACGACAGGGCAATTACCGCCGCTGCCGGCGCAGTTCACGGGAGATCACCTGACGGTGCATCTCGTCTTTCAGTACAGACGGTGACGATGAGACGAACAGCCTTGTTTCTTGCGGGCGCGGCGGCGCTCACCTCGTTGACGCTCCTCGCGCAGCAGCAACAGCAGCAGCAACCACCATCGCAGCCTGCACCGCAGCAGCAGAGCGAAGTACGGATGACCATCAACGGCCCGCCCGGAGTCCCTCCGAAGGTGGCGGTGGCGCCGTTCATCGCGCTCTCGACCGACGCCGAAACCGTCGCCGCGGCGAAAACGATCGGCGACGTGTTGTCCGATGACCTCGCGTACGAACGCGAGTTCTACATGATCGGCAAGGACGTGCTCGCGACGATTCCCAAAGCGACGTCGATGGACGCGATTCCGCTCGAGCAGTACAAGGAGCTCAACGCCAACGCCATCGTCATCGGCAGCGTGCGGAAGACGGGAAACGGCGTGGCCGTGCAGGTGCGCGTGATCGACGTGCAGACGGGGAAAGCGGCGTTCGGCAAGGAGTACAGCGGCTCGATCGCCAACCCCCGCGCATACGCACATACGGCGTCGGACGAAATCTTCAAACAGTGGGTCGGGCTCAACGGCGTCGCCCGCACGAAGCTGACGTTCTCCTCCGATCGCGACGGCGAACGGATGAAAGGGCCGGCAGGCGACCGGGAAATCAAAGAGGTCTACATCGCGGACTACGACGGCGCGAACCAGCGCCGCGTCACCGCGACACACACGCTGAACATCACGCCGGTGTGGGCGCCGGACGGCAAGTCAATCGCGTACACCTCCTACCGCCGCGGCTATCAGGACATTTTCGTGTCGTACATCTACGAAGGGCGCATGGAGACGCCGGCGAATGGCAGCTGGGCCAAGCAGAATTACCTGCCGGTGTTTTCACCCGACGGCACCAAGATCGCGTTCACGTCGACGCGCGACGGCAATCCCGAGATCTACGTCATGAACAGGGACGGCAGCGGGATCCGGCGGATGACCGACAATCCGGCGATCGACGTCACGCCGACCTGGGCGCCATCCGGTAACCAGATCGCGTGGACCTCGGATCGGACCGGCAACCCGCAGGTGTACGTGATGAATGCCGACGGCACCGGGCAGCGGCGCATCACGACGTCCGGCTATTGCGATCGGCCGACCTGGTCGCCTGACCCGTTCAACGAGATTGCGTACGCGATGCGGGTCGGCGCCGGGTTCGACATCATGGTCTACAGCTTCGCGAGCGGCGAGTCGCGGCGGATCACCGACGGCATCGGCAGCAACGAGAGCCCCGCGTTCTCGCCGAATGGCCGCCACATCGCCTTCGCGTCGACGCGCCTGGGCAAGCAGCAGATCTTCACGATTGCCCGCGACGGCAACGATCTGCGGCAGATCACCCGCGAGGGCAACAACGGATATCCGAACTGGTCGAGGTGACCGGCTCGCCATGGTTCGGAGGTGCGGGTTCGGCGGTTCGGTGCTGGTTCTCGAGTTCTGAGTTCTGGGTTCCAGGTTCTAGAGGAGCGAAAGAGAGATGAGAGAACGACGTGTGATGATGTGCGCGCTCGTGCTGGCTGCGGTGTTCGCGGGAGGCTGCGGGAAGAAGAAACCGCCGGTCGCGCGTCCGGTTCCTCCGCCGCCGACGGAAACGTCGCCGACGGGCGAGCGTCCGCCCGCGCCGCCGGAGCCGGTCCGCGAGAACCCCATCGTTCCCGCCGAGCCGACGATCTCCGACGACCCGCTGGCGTCGGGCGATCTCGAATCGATCAACAAGAATTCGCCGTTCCAGCCGGTGTTCTACGCGCTCGACAGCTCGGACGTCGACGCCAAGGGACAGCAGTCGCTGAATGCGGACGCCGAGATTCTCAAGAAGTACTCGACGTGGACGATCACCATCGAGGGACACTGCGACGAGCGCGGCACTGCCGAGTACAATCTGGCGCTCGGAGAGCGGCGCGCGCTGGCCGCGAAGACCTATTTGGTGTCGCTCGGGATCTCCGCCGACCGTCTGCGAACGGTGAGCTACGGCAAGGAGTTCCCCTTCGACCCGGGGCATGACGAGTCTGCGTGGTCGAAGAACCGCAGGGCGCATTTCGTCGTCACGAGCAAGTGAGCAGCGATCGCCCAACGATCTGCGGATCATGAGGATCTGACACGGTTGGCGGGATCGAGGCTCCTGAGAACCTTGATCCCCGCTCCTGGATCTTTGCGTATGCTTGAGTGTTGTGTCCTCCGATGGAGAGGCCTGTCCGCCTTTAGGATCCGAATCATGAAGATCTTTCGATCCGTCGATCTCGCCTGGCAGTTCCGTCTTGCGGTCGTCGCGCTCGCGCTGGCGTTGCTCGCGCCAGGGAGCGCATATGCCGCGGCCAACAAGGAACACGCCCAGCTGATGGCCGAGATTCGCATGCTCCAGGAGCAGCAGCAGCAGCTCCAGGCGATGCTCGGCAATCTCGGCGACGCGATGAAGGCGCTCTCGGCGAAGCTCGACGACCAGGCCGGAGCGACGAGGAAGGCGATGGCCGATCAGGCGCTGACGCTGAACGGCATCGGCGACACGGTTCGCGTCCTGCGGGAGAAGGTCGACGACACCACCGTCCGCGTGTCGTCCGTGTCGCAGGAGATCGCGGCGCTGCGTCAGGCGCTGGCGGCGGCGCAGGCCGCCGCTCCTCCGCCCGCGATAGCGCCGTCGGCGACGGGCGGGGAGCCGGGCGCGCAGCCGACAACGCCGTCGACGCCGGTTCCCTCTGCGAGCGCTCCCCCGTCGGTCTCGGTAGGACAGTCGCCGCAACAGGCGTTCGACTCGGCGTACGACGACTACACGGCGTCGCGCTACGATCTCGCGATCGAGGGATTCAACTCGTTCATCCGGGCGTTTCCCAGGCACCCGCGGGCAGCGGAAGCGCAGTTCTACATCGGGCAGTCGTATTTCAACGAAGGCAAGTACGGCGACGCACGTCAGGCGCTGCAGCAGGTCATCGACACCTATCCGCAGTCCCCGTCCGCACCGGAGGCGTATTTCAAGCTCGGGCAGACCTACGAGCGCATGAACCAGATCGATCTGGCCAAGCGCGCGTATGAAACGATCGTGAAGAATTATCCCGACACGACGATGTCGGTGATTCTGGCGAAGCAGGCGCTCGAGCGGCTCAATCGCAAATAGGCGGCGGCTGTCAGCACTCAGGACCGGCCGGGGGCTGACCCACTCCGGCCGGTTTCTTTCCCTCTTCGGTCTTCTTCTTTCCGGCGTCAGAACGGAATATCGTCGTCGGTCAGCTCGCTGACGGGCTCTCCCATCGGCTCCATGTGCTCACCGGCGCCGGCCGATGCGGTCCGGCGCTGGGCACCCATGCCACCCCCGCCTCCGCCACCACCCAGCAGCACGATGCGGTCGCCGCGGATCTCGGTCGTGTAGCGCTTGTTGCCGTCCTTGTCGTCCCACTGCCGTGTCTGCAGGCGGCCTTCGACGTAGATCTGCTTCCCCTTGACGAGGTACTCGGAGAGGCTCTCGGCGGATTTTCCCCACAGCACCACCCGGTGCCACTCGGTTTTTTCCTGCTTCTGTCCGCCCTTGTCGTTCCACACTTCCGTGGTTGCAAGATTGAGCGTCGCGACCGGCGCGCCGCCCGGCGTATACCGCAGTTCCGCGTCGCGCCCGAGGTTGCCCACCAGAATCACCTTGTTCACACTGCCCATGGCCATCATCCTTTCGGTAAACCGCCGCGCCCGCGGCGGTGATCAACGAAGTTCCGGCTTCCAGCGGCCAGCTCCCGTCTCTTCGAGGAAGCCCGTCCTCCTTCCGAGCTGCCAGCGGGAAACTGGAGGCTGGCAGCCTTTTCGTCTACGTCGACTGCCTCCCGTAGCGGTCCTCCAGCCGGACGACGTCGTGCAGTTCCGGCGTCGAGACCTCGAAGATGTCGCAGTCGGTGATGGCGGTCATGCGGTGGACCGTTTTCGGCGTGACGTGCACCGCCTGTCCCGGCACCATCTCGCGGGCCACCAGTCGATCGTCCTCCTTGATCTCGAAGAGCATTCGACCGGTCCAGAGAAAAATCGTTTCGTCCTTCAGGTTGTGATACTGCAGGCTGAGCGCGTGGCCGGCGTTGACGTGAATCAGCTTGCCGACATATCGCTCGGTCTTCGCCCAGTGCAGTTCGTAGCCCCACGGCTTCTCGACTTTCGTTACCTCGTTCACTGTGACTCCTCAGCGTGACAGAACAGGTCACGTCTTCGCCGGCGACAGGAACTCCGCGAGCGTCCGTTCGACATCCGCCGCGGTGGCGGCCTTCAGCGCGCGGCTTGCGAGGCGCGCCGCGTCCGGTATCCGGAGGCCGCGCACGACCTGCTTGGCGATCGGAATGGACGCCGGATTCATGCTGAACTCCCGCAGCCCGAGACCCGCGAGGAGCGGCAGCACTATCGGATCCGCGGCCATCTCGCCGCATACCGACACCGGCAGCCGCCGCCGACGAGTGCCACGCACCACGTGGCGCAGCACGCGAAGGATCGCGGGGTGCAATGGTTCGTACAGGCTCGACACCCGATCGTCGGTGCGATCGACGGCGAGGCAATATTGAATCAGATCGTTCGTGCCGATGCTGAAGAAGTCGGCCTCCTCCGCCAGCAGATCGACGGTGAGCGCCGCCGACGGGACCTCGATCATGATGCCAATCGGCACGTCAGGAACGGAGTGGCCTTCCCTTCGCAGGGCATCGGCGGCACGCGAGACGACGGCCCGCGCCGCCCGGAGTTCTTCGACGCCTGTGACGAACGGAAACATGATCCGGAGCGGACCGTGCGCGGCGGCGCGCAGGAGCGCGCGGAGCTGCGCCTGAAACAATTCGTCGAACGAGAGGCTGAGCCGCAGTCCCCTGAGGCCGAGCGGCGCGCGGCTGCCTTCGGCGTGTCCCGGCATCCCGAGCTGTGATTCGCTCACGTCGAACGTCCGGACCGTGACGCGGCCGCCTCCCATGGCGTCGAGCAGCCTCCGGTAGACCGCGTATTGCGCGTTTTCGTCCAGGCTGGTGACGTTCGTGCCCGCCAGGAGGAATTCCGATCGATAGAGGCCGACCCCGACGGCGCCGCGTTCCCTGGCGCGCGCAGCCTCCTCGGGAATCTCGACGTTCGCCTCGAGGCGCATCTCGGTGCCGTCGAGCGTCACCGACGGCAGGTCGCGGTACTCCGCGAGCGATCGTTCGTACGCGCGGCGTTTGCGCGACCGCGAGTCGAGGTCTGCGAGCGCCTCGGCGCCGGGGTCGACGACGACTTCACCGGTGCTCCCGTCCACGGCCACGAGGGCTCCGGGCTCGATCGCCACGCTGGCGTGCCGCAGCCCCGCCACCGCCGGTACGTGCAGCGATCGCGCGAGGATTGCCGTGTGGTACGTCCAGCTGCCGGCATCGGTCACGAACGCCGCGAGGCGCTGCCAGTCCAGCTGCGCCATGATCGACGGGCTGAGTTCATCCGCGACGAGGACGAGCGGTCCTTCGAGATCCTTGAACAGGTCGGAGGGGTCGACGGTGCTCCGGAGGTTCATGCAGAGGCGGCCGACGACGTCCTCGACATCGCCTTTCCGTTCGCGGAGGTACGAATCCTCCACGCCGTCGAAGAGCGCGCTGATCTCGTCGAGTGCGCGCCGAAGCGCGGATGCGGCATTGAGCTGTTCGTCGCGGATGATGGACGCCGCGCGGTCCACGAGCATCGGGTCGTCCAGCATGAGCAGCTGCGCGTCGAACATGTAGGCGTGCCCGGCCCCGGCTGCCTGCTCGATGCGTTGTGTGATGCGCTGCAGCTGCGCCCGCGCCCGCGCGCGCGCCTCGTCCAGCCGTTCGAGTTCTCTGGCGACGCGCCGCTCCGGAATACGGAACCGCAGATCGCGCGCGCCGCGCGTGACGACGAGCGCGCGGCCGATGCCGACTCCCGGAGAGACGCCGAGGCCGTTCAGGCGCATGACTCCCCTTCACCGGATTCCAGAGCGCCGCCCGCGGCCTCATCGAAGCCGCGCCGGACCAGATCGCAGAGCGCGGCGATCGCCGCGGAGGCATCGGGCCCGTCAGCCGCGATCGTGATCGACGTGCCCTGCGACGCGGCGAGCAGCAGCAGGCCCATGATGCTCTTGCCGTCCATCTCGCGGCCGCCTCGCGACACGCGGATCCGCGACACGAACCGCCCGGCGGTGTGGACGAACTTGGCGGCGGCACGCGCGTGCAGGCCGAGCGGGTTCGTGATCGTAATGGTCGACTCCACGCTCGTCTCAGCCTTTCTCGCCGCGCAGCAAATCCGATGCGACCCAGATCGCGTTGCGGCCGTGCTCTCGCATCTCTCGAGCGAGCGCCAGCAGGTCGGGCTCGCGCGGCGGCCGCGCCAGCTTGATCAGCATCGCCAGATTCACGCCCGTGATCACTTCGACCCTGCCCGCTTCGAGAAACGTCACCGCGAGGTTGGCCGGCGTTCCGCCGAACATGTCCGACAGCAGCAGGACGCCCGCCGGTGCCTCCGCGTCGTCGCCCGCGGCGGTGCGGACCCGGTCGATGGCCTGCGCGATCGCGTCGCGCGCCTGGTCCACGTCCTCGTGCCAGCCGATCGAGACCGCCGCGAACGTCGGCAGATCGCCGACGATCATTTCGGCCGCGTTCAGGAGCTCCGCCGCCAGCTGCCCGTGCGTGATTACGACAACTCCCAGTCGCATCTTCACACTAGTCCACGGCGATGTCGCGATGGCGTACGCGGAGCTGCACGCCCTCAATCCGCGCCAGGCCCTTCTTCAACGCTTCGGCGATCATCACGGATCGATGCCGTCCGCCGGTGCAGCCGATGCCGATCGTGAGGTAGGTCTTGCCTTCGGCCACGTATTGCGGAATCAGGAACTGCAGCAGGCTGATCGTGCGATCGAGGAACTCGCGCGTCGCCGGCGCCCGTTCGAGAAAGACCCGGACTTCACGGTCGCGTCCCGTGTGCGGACGGAGTCCAGGGACGAAATGCGGGTTGGGCAGGAACCGCACGTCGAACAGCAGGTCCGAATCGACCGGTATGCCGTGTTTGAACCCGAAGCTCAGTACCGTGACGACCAGGTTGGCGTCGGGCGCGTGGCCGGCCTGAACGTTCCGGAACGCGTGGCGCAGCTCGTGAACGGTCAACTGCGACGTATCGACGACGTGGTCGGCCAGGCGGCGCAGAGGCTTCATGCGCTCCCGCTCTTCGCGGATGCCTTCGATGGCCGATCGATTCGGCGCGAGCGGATGCGGGCGGCGCGTCTCGCTGAACCGTCGCACGAGCGCTTCGTCCTGCGCGTCGAGGAAAATGAGAACCGGATTCAGGTTCCGCATCCGGCGCAGCCGCGCCAGTACCTTCGGCAGCTCGTCCAGCATCCGCCCTTCGCGAACGTCGACGACAACGGCGGCGCGGGCGATTTCGGTGCCGGCGCGCAGCGTCAGCTCCGCAAGCGTGGGCAGGAGCGCCACCGGCAGGTTATCGACACAGAAATAGCCGAGGTCCTCGAGCGCGCGAATCGCCTGCGACTTGCCGGACCCCGAAAGCCCGGTGAGCACGACGAAACGGGACGAGACCGCTGTGCGCGCGGCGCGCCTTGCCGCGTGGCGCTTCTCGCGCATCACAAATCTTCTCCGAACTCGAGGTCGGCTTCGCTGCTGAGTTGCTCGTCGAGGCGCTCCACCAGGCGCTCGGCCGCGTTGTGACCTCCCTGACGCAGGAGCTGGTTGCGCGCGGCGACTTCCACGAGAATCGCCAGGTTTCGCCCGGGAGCGACAGGCATCCGGATCATCGGAATCCGCACGCCAAGCGTCTCGTAAAAGGTCTCGTCGAGGCCGAGCCGATCGTACTCGCGCGACGGGTCCCAGCGCTCCAGCTGTACGACGAGCTCGACGCGCTTCGACCGCCGCGTCGACGCGACGCCGAAGAGGTCCTGGACGTTGATCAACCCGAGCCCTCGGATCTCCATGTGATGCCGGGTCAGCTCGGGGCAGCTGCCGATGACGAACGACTCGGCGCGGCAGCGCAGATCGACGGCATCGTCGGCAACCAGCCGGTGCCCGCGGACGACGAGATCCAGCGCGCACTCGCTCTTGCCGATGCCGCTCTCCCCCACGATCAGCACGCCGAGGCCGAGAATGTCCATCAGGACGCCGTGGACGCTGCCGCGCGGCGCCAGGTGTGCGTCGAGCGCCGCCGACAGCCGTGCCATCGCCAGCGGAGCGGCGGCGCGCGTCCGCATCAACGGTACGCCGGCGGCATCCGCTTCGATCGCAATCTCCGGAAGGGGCCGCAGATCGTCGGTTACGACGAGGCCCGGCAGCGGATGCGAGAAGACGCGCCGCATGACCGCCGTGCGCTCCGCGGGCGCGAGGGACTCGAGGAAGCGCACTTCGCTCTCGCCGAACACCAGGACGCGCCCCTCGCGGAGGTATTGATCGAATCCGGAGAGCGCGAGGCCGGTCTTCTGCGGATGCGGGTTGGTGATGCGCCGGTCGAGGCCGTGGGCGCCGGCCACGATCTCGAGGTCCATCGCGCGCGACTCTGTCAGGTCGCGCAGGACGGCGGCTACGCTTACGCTCGCGCCCATGACATGCAGACTGCGCTCATGAGTTGCGGACTGCGGATTGTGGATGACAGATCGATTGCCGGATGAGCGGTCCGGACCCGCAGTCTGCAGCCTTGAATCTGAGATTCACCGGGCTCAGTCAGGCTCGATGAGCCCGAAATTACCGTCTTTGCGGCGATAGACGATGCTGACGGTGTCGGTGTCCGCGTTGCGAAAGACGACGAACGCGTCGGGACCGCTCTCGACGCGGAGCGCCGCGTCGTCGACCGACATCGGCTTCACCGCGTAGCGAGTCGCCCGGATGATCCGTCGCGCCGCCGGTTCCGTGCCGTCCGAGCCCTCCGTTTCCGTGGGCGTCCGCTTTCCGTTTTCGCTCCGCTTCCGCTCCGTGAACTTCGACTTGAGCTTCTGCGCCTGCTGCTCGAGGCGGCCGGCCGCGTCGGCGACCGAAGGGTTCCAGGCGTTGCCTTCCCCCTTCGCGCGCAGCATATGGTCGCCCCTGGCATGGATCACGATCTCGGCGAGGTGGCGGTATTTTTCCTTCGTCAGGATGATGGTCGCCGAGATCGCGCGGTCATTGAGCACCCGTTCGACCTTGGACAGACGGCGGGTGATGAGCTGACGGATGGCCGGGGTGATGGTGACCTGACGGCCGGTGATGTCTACGCGCATGGGTGGTCGATCAGTACAGGACCTTCCGCTGATTCGACGTCGGGATCTTCAGCTCCTCGCGGTACTTCGCGATCGTGCGGCGGGCGAGCATGAGCCCTTCCTTCTGGAGGATGCTGACAATCTTCGAATCGCTGAGCGGCTTGCGCGGGTCCTCGTTTTCGATGATCTTCCGGATCCGCTGCTTGATCGTCACCGACGACACGCTGTCGCCGTACGAGCTGCTGATCCCGCTGTGGAAGAAATATTTCATTTCGAACACGCCCTGGGGCGTGTGCATGTACTTGTTGTTGACGACGCGGCTCACGGTGGATTCGTGCATGCCGATGTCGTTCGCCACGTCGCGGAGCACCAGAGGCCGCAGGTATTCGATTCCGTTGTCGAGGAACTCGCGCTGGAAGTTGATGATGCTGTTGGCGACCTTCTGGATTGTCTTCTGCCGCTGATCGACTGACTTGATCAGCCACAGCGCCGAACGGAACTTGTCCTTGACGTAATTCCTGGTCTCGTTGCTTTCCTGCGTGCCGGGGGCGTTCTTGTCCAACAGCCGCCGGTACGTCGGGCTGATGCGAAGTTGCGGCAGGCCTTCCTCGTTCAGCATCGCCACGTACTGATCCTCGACCTTCACCACGTAGACGTCGGGGATCACGTACTGCGACTGCTGCGGGTTGTAGCGGCTGCCCGGTTTCGGGTCGAGATTGCGGATGATCTCGATGTGCTCCTTGAGGTCGTCGATCGCCATGCCGAGGCGCCTCGCGATCTCCGGCACCTGGTGGTTCTGGAGCAGCCGTAGATGCTCGGTCACGATCTTTTCAGTCGGCGTCCCTTCGAGTCCGAGGAACTTCAGCTGAAGCCAGAGACACTCCTGCAGATCGCGCGCGGCCACGCCGCGCGGATCGAAGGTCTGAATCAGCTGCAGCGCCGTCTCGACATCGCCGACGGGCCAGTCGCCCATGGCAGCGATTTCTTCGACTGAGGCGACGAGGTACCCGTCGTCGTCCAGATTGCCGATGATCGCGGTGCCGAGTTCGCGCAGCTGCTCGTCGTCCGACTGATGCAGCGAGAGCTGCCAGAGCAGGTGATCCGACAGCGAGCTGGCCGACGAGAGCGTGTTCTCGATCGGCGGCAATTCCTTGACTTCGGACGGGGTGCGGGAGCGGTAGCCGTCGTCGAGGTAATCCCCGAAGAAATATTCGTAATCGGCGTCGTCCCACGCGTCGGATTTCTCGGCCGCGGCCTGATCCGCCTCCGGCTTCTCCGTCTGGGCCTGCTCGGCGGGCTGCAGTTCTTCGGTCGGGACCTCTTCGAGGAGCGGGTTTTCGACCATCTCCTGGTTCAGCAGGTCTGCGAGCTCCAGCGTCGACATCGGCAGCAGCTTGATCGCCTGCTGCAGCGATGGCGTCAGGATGAGCTTTTGAACGAGTTTGGTGTGCAGCTTCTGCTGGATTGCCATGGGTCCGACAGCCGTCTCGACCTTTGATTTTAGTCCAATCGGAACTCGGCGCCGAGGTAAATCCGCTTCACATCCTCATCTGCTGCAAGACTATCGGGCGTTCCGCTCCGGAAAATCGTCCCGTCGTGAACGATGTACGCGCGGTCCGTGATGCGGAGCGTCTCACGGACGTTGTGGTCCGTGATGATGACCCCGATGCCGCGTTGCTTGAGGTGAAAGATGATGTTCTGGATATCCGTGACGGCGATCGGGTCGATGCCGGCGAAAGGCTCGTCGAGGAGCATGAACTTGGGGGACATCACCAGCGCGCGCGTGATCTCGCATCGGCGCCGTTCACCGCCCGACAGCGTGTAGGCCGGCGATTTGGCGAGCGGCGTGAGGCCCAGTTCCGCCAGCAGATCGCGGAGGCGAGTCCGCCGCTCGGCGCCCGACAAGTCGAGCGTTTCCAGAATGGCCATGATGTTCTGTTCGACGGTGAGCCCGCGGAACACCGATGCTTCCTGCGGCAGGTATCCGATGCCCTTGCGGGCGCGGATGTACATCGGGTCGTCGGTCACGTCGGCGCCGTCGAGCAGCACCCGTCCGGAATCGGGCGCGGTCAGCCCCACGATCATCGAGAACGTTGTCGTCTTGCCCGCGCCGTTGGGCCCCAGCAGCCCGATGACTTCGCCGGACTCGAGCGCCACACTGACGCCTTTGACGACCGTCCGTCCGCCGTAGGATTTGGTCAGATCCTGCGTGCGCAGCGTCGGCATGCGTCAGTTCTTCACGGCACCGCAGGCAATGGATTCGGTCTGCTGGCTGGAGGTTTCGTTTCCGATGGAGCGGATGGTATCGACGGCCTGGTGGAATGTCAAAGTGGCGCCGGTTGTGACTTTGCAGTTCGGCGGCGTGTCGTCGTAGATCTTCACGGGCGTTCCGACCATCGTGTACTCGTCCTTTGCCGCAAGATACGTCATGCGGTTGCCGTACGCCCGCCGCGCGGTCTGACGCGAGATCACGTTGCCGTATCCTTCGGCGCGCTCCAGTTCTCCACCGTCGTCGGACAGATAGAGCTCGAGTTTGTCGGTCGTGATGTCGCCGTCCGGGCCGCTCATGTGCGCCTTCGTCGTGTAGGTCGCCACGTGTTTGGAATCGTCGTACACGAAGTCCTCGGCGACGGTCGTGGTCGGGTCCGGCGGCCGGGTCGGTGCGGCCGGCTTCGCATTTTCGGACGGCGCCTGCTTCAGCGTCATCACCGTGCGGACGCCGGTCGTTGCGTGCAGGTTGCCATTCTTGTCGTCGAGCACGATCCGATCGGCCTGGATGACGGTATCGTCCTGCCAGAGACGCGCGTTGCCGCTGTAGGTGGCCAGCGATGCGTCGCCGTCGTAATCGAGGCGGTTCGATTTGACGTTGACGGGCTCCCCCTGCTTCAACATGCCGGGTACCCGCACGTCACTGCCCTGCTTCGCGCCGTGCTGCTGCTGGATGACGCTGCGGACGTTGGTGTCGGCCTTCAGCGATTGCGACGTCAGCGTCAACTGAATCGTCCGCGCGTCCACCTGCAGACGGCTGTCGCTGACGTGAGGGCCCATGCCGTGCTCGCCGCTGACGGGCGGCTGGAGGTCGAGCCGATCCGCGGCGACGTCGTACACGGCCACGGGCGCATCGGCGGTCGTGTCCGTTCCGTCCGTGAAGTGCACGCCTCCGTGGAACGATGCCGTCTGCACGTCCCCGAACCCGGGCTTTGTCGTGACGTCGAGCCTTTCGGCCCGCGCGGTGCGGTTCACGGCGGCGACCTTCTTTTTGGCATTCGCCGGCCGCGTCTCGTGGAAATCGACAGCGCCGGCGAACGTGGCGCGCTGGAGCCCTCCCGGCGCTTCGCCGTTGGGCACCGGCGGTCCTGACGCGGCCAGCGTCGTCGACCGGATGCGGCGCGCCGGCGTGTCCTCGTCCGGCGGCAGGTCCACCTGCACTTTCTCGCTCGCGTTGAGGTTCGTCACCGTCGTGCCGTCCGGTGCGAGCGCGATGTCGATCGTCTGGCCGGCAACGCGGCGCCCGGCCTTGCCCGGATCGCCGGGCAGCTGGACGACTGCGTTGTCGACGAGATGGGCCGTCTGCAGCGTCCGGCCGTCGGGAGCGTAGGCCAGATCGATGTCGCGCGCCTGCATGTCCGCCCCTGCACTGCCGGGCTGCGAGGCAATCCGCGAGTTCGTCCGAAGCTCCATCCGCTGGACGAGCTCGTCCGTGTCGTCGAGATACAGTGTGGCCTCGTCGGTGGTGATCACACGACCCTCACCCTCGAGACGAGCGGCGCCGGTGAACTTCATGTAATGGTCCGCCCGGGCGAACCCGGCCGTTTTGGACGTCACGTGGGCCGCTCCGGTGCCTTTGTCGTCCGGCGCGACGTCGACCCGAGCGCGATCGAGAATCCACAGCACGTCGCGATTGCGGTCGTACGTTCCGCCTACGCCCGAGCCGTTCATGCGGCCGCGCGAGAACTTCAGAGGTCCAGGGATACGCGCGATCCCGTCGCGGTCGTCGTAGCTGGCCTGCTCCGCCGTTACCGTTACGCCGTCACTCGTCGTCAGCGTCACCCCGCCGGTGAGGTGGGCCGTCCCGATATCTTTATCCGGCGGCGCGGTGAGTTCCGCCTCGCGTCCCTTGATCTTCACGAGCTTGCCGGCCTTTGGCAGCGACACTTCGACGCCGTCAAAGAACCGCGTGCGTCCGTCGGGATACGACAACTCGCCGCCAAACCGGATCGAGAACGCGACTTTCCCCTCTTTGTAGCGTTCGAGGTGCCCTCCACCGGTCGTCTGTTGTTGCGCGTTCTTGTCGATCGGATGGATCGGCGGCGGTCCGGCGGGTGGCGGCGCGTGCTTCGTCGCGCGGTGGTACGAGAACCCCACGTACGCGGCGAAGAGCACGACGAAAATTCCGATGACGCCGCGCAGGCGTTTGTAGTGCATTTGCGAAAGACAGAAAACAGAAGAAAGGCGCAGGAAACGGCGTCCTCCACCTCGTTTCCGTCTTCCTTCTTCAGTCTTCTTTCTTCCCTATTCTACGTCGCTGAGCGACTTGAAGTCCGCGACCGACAACTCGAGATAGGTCTCTCCCTGGAACTGGTTTTCCTCGAGGGAGAACGCGAGGTTGACGCCCGTGCGGTGTTCCGTCAGAAACGCCGCGCGCTCAGCGGCGCGCCAGGCGATCGCGCGGAAGCTCCGGCCGTCCTGGCGGAACGTCATCTTCAAGTGCCGATCTTTCAGCGGCCTCGGGCCGTCGACGATTTCGACGGGCATCGCGTGGAACACCGGACGCGGATTTGCCAGGCCGAAGGGCGCGAGCCGGTGCAGGCCGTCGACGAGATCGGGCGTGATGTGCTTCAGATTGAGAGGACCGTCGATGCGCAGTCGAGGGCGGAGTTGATCCGGTTCGAGCACCTCATCTGCGTGAGCGTTGATGCGGGCGCGAAACGCGGGCACGTTGACCGCCTCCATGGTGAGCCCGGCCGCCTGTTTGTGTCCTCCGAACCGGATGAAGAGATCGGCACATCCCTCGAGCGCCTCCAGCATGTCGAGATCCGGGATGCTCCGGCAGGATCCATGCGCCAGTTCGCCTTCGATCGAGAGGACGATTGCCGGCTTGTGGTACGTGTCCACGAGCTTCGACGCCGCAATTCCAATCACGCCTCGGTGCCAGCCTTCCCCACCGACAACGAGTACGTTGTGGGCGCCCACCGCGGGGTCCGTCTCGATGGCTTTCTTCGCCTGTGCGACCAGGTCCGCCTCCTCCACCTGACGGCGCAGGTTTTCCTCGTTCAGCTGCCCGGCGAGCGTCCGTGCTTCATCCATCATCGCTTCGTCGGTCGCCAGCAGCAGGCGCGTCGCGATATCGGGTGTGCTCATGCGGCCGGCCGCATTCACCCGCGGCGCCAGCATGAACGCGACGTGATAGCTGTCGACCCGCTTGCCCAGCAGTCCGGCGCCCTCGAGCAGCGCGCGTAGTCCGACCGTGTGGCGTCCCGTGCTGAGCGAATCGAGGCCCAGTTTCGCCAGCACGCGATTCTCCCCCACGAGCGGGACGACGTCGGCGAGAGTACCGATCGCAGCGACTTTCACGAATGCAGGCAGCCACCTGCTCTTCCCGCTTCGCTCGCACAGCGCTTGTACGAGCTTCAACGCGACGCCGACGCCCGCGAGGTGCTTGTCCGGATAGGCGCAGTCGCGGCGCTTCGGATTGACGACGGCGAGCGCAGCCGGGAGGTCGCCGTCGGGCTCGTGGTGGTCCGTGATGATGAGGTCGATGCCGAGTTCCCTTGCGCGCGTCGCCGCATCGGCGGCCCTGATCCCGCAGTCGACGGAGATGATCAGGCGGACGCCGTCCGCGTGCAGCCGCTCGATTGCCGCCGGCTGCAGACCATAGCCGTCGCGGAGCCGTTCGGGGATGAAGTGCACGCATTCCCCCCCGAGCATTTCGATCGCGCGGCGCAGGATGACTGTCGACGTAATGCCATCGACGTCGTAATCGCCGTGGATGGCGATGCGTTCGCGGCGCGCGATGCCCGCCTCGATGCGCTCGACGGCCTTCTGGAGATCGGCGAGCTTGAATGGATCGTGCAGGTGGTCCAGCGACGGGTTCAGGAACCGATGCGCGGCCTCCGGGTCGGTGAGCCCGCGCAGGCACAGCAGCCGCGCGATCGTCGGATGAAGATTCAGCGTGGCGCCGAGCGCGCGCGCGTCTTCGTCGTTGCACGACAGGTGGTGCCAGCGGAGCTTGGGCATCGGTGAAACCGCTGATTGAGGACTCGAAACCGTCAATCGGCGATTTCTCCGCCGTTCGCGGTGTCCACGAACGCCTCTCCCTCGGCGCCCATGCGGCGGAATTTCTCGTACCGTCGATCCAGCCGGACCTCGGACGGGAGTGCGATCACTTCGGCGAGCGCAGCGGCGAGAGCCTGGTCGACGAGCGCGACGGCTGCTTCGTAGTCGTTGTGCGCGCCGCCGATCGGCTCGGGAATGATGCCGTCGATGAGGCCGATGGCCAGCATGTCGGGCGCCGTGATCTTGAGCGCCGCCGCCGCTTCCACCTTGCGGTTGGCGTCCCGCCACAGGATCGCCGCGCAGCCTTCCGGCGGGATGACGCTGTAGACGGAGAACTCCTGCATCAGCACGCGATCCCCGATCGCGATCCCCAGGGCTCCGCCGCTGCCGCCTTCACCGCAGACGATGACGACGATGGGGGCGTCGATCATGACCATTTCGCGCAGATTGAGGGCGATCGCTTCGGCGACCCCGCGCTCCTCGGACTCGATTCCTGGATACGCGGCGGGCGTGTCGACGAACACCACGATCGGCCGGGAGAACTTCTGCGCGACATGCATCACGCGGAGCGCCTTGCGGTAGCCTTCCGGGCGCGCGTAGCCGAAGTTGCGGAAGATCTTCTGCTTGGTGTCGCGGCCCTTCTGGTGCCCGATGACGGCGATCGGCGTCGCCTTGTAAACCGCGAGCCCCGTGACGATCGCGTGGTCGTCCGCGAAGCGCCGGTCGCCGTGCAGCTCGTCGAAGTCGGTGAACAGCCGCTCGATGTAGTCGAGTGTGTTCGGACGGTTCGAGTGGCGCGCGACCAGCACGCGCTGCCACGGGGTCAGCGACCGGAAGATTTCCTGACGGATTTCGTCGGCGCGGCGCCGCAGCGATTCGATCGACCGCTGGCGCTCCGGCGTCTGCGGGAGCATGCTCAGCGCCTCGATTTCCTTGAGGAGCACTCCGACCGGCTCTTCGAATTCCAGCAGTTCAGGCATAGGCAGCGTCGGGCGCCAGTGAACGGGTGTCGGCGATCGTCAGCGAAGTTCCACCGATCCCGTTCCGCACAATTGTTCCACTTCTTCCACCAGCTGTTCGGACGGCCTGACGCGCTGCGCCACGTCGGCTTTCACGCGCATCGGCTTGCCGCCATTCCTGACGTCGAGTTCGAGCGAGACGCGGCGATCGCCGCGGTGGCGCGAGAACAGGTCCGCCAGCGCTTCGAGCGTCGCACGGCTGTGCGGAGGCATCGCGAGATGGATCGCCACCTCCCGTGTCGTCCGCTCCCGCAGCGCGGCAATCGACATCAGCTCCGACGCGACGAGCCGCGCCGACTCGTCGTCTTTTTCGAACTTCCCGCGCGCGAGGACCATCGCGTCCGCCGCGACCATCGCACCGAATCGCGCGAACGTCTCGGGGAACACGACGACCTCGATGCTCCCGCCGAGGTCGTCGAGCATGAAGACGCACATGCGGTCGCCCTTTTTCGTTTTCAGCGGGCGAAGACCGCTGATGATCCCGCCGACCCAGACGTCGGGCAGCGAAGCAGCCAGGTCCGCGACGCGCTGGGCGCCGAACAGTTTCAGGTCGTCACTGAAGCGCTCGAGCGGGTGGCCGCTCATGTACAGTCCGAGCGATTCCTTTTCGAACGCCAGCTGCTGCGCTTCGGACCACGCGGGGACGTCCGGCAGCGGGATCGCCGCCGGCGGCTCGTCGTCGTGCGTCAGATCGAAGAAGGAGACCATCCCTTCCTCGCGATTGCGCTGAATGCGGCTTCCGTGCTCGATGGCCTTGTCGATGGCGGCGAACAGACGCGCGCGCCGGAGGGCCACCGGCTTCGGGCCGCCGCCGAAAGCGTGCTCGTCGAGGTCGTCGAAGGCGCCCGCCTTCGCCAGGCTTTCGAGCGGCCGCTTGTTGACGAGCCGCTGGTCGACGTCTTCGCAGAGCGTGAAGATCGAATCGATGCGGCCGCGTTTCTCGCGAACGCGAAGCATGGAGACGATGGCGCCCTCGCCGACGTTCTTCACCGCGCACAGCCCGAACCGTATTGGAGGGTTGGGCGGAGACATGTCGGCGAGCATCGGTTGCGCCGGCCTGACGCTCTCGACCGTGAACGCGAGCTGGCTCTGGTTGATGTCCGGCGGCAGGATGGGGATGCCGAGTTCCCGGCATTCGCCGAGGTACGTGGCCAGCTTCTCTGTGTTGGCCGCCTCGATGGTCAGCAGCGCCGCCATGAAATGTGACGGATAGTTCGCCTTCAGGTAGGCCGTCTGATAGGCGACCCAGGCATACGTCGTCGAGTGCGATTTGTTGAAGCCGTAGCCGGCGAAGAACTCCATCAGGTCGAAGATTTTCTTCGCCTTTTTCTCGTTGACGCTGTTCCTGGCGGCGCCCGCCATGAAGGCCTCGCGCTGCTTGGCCATGACCTTGGGGTCCTTCTTTCCCATGGCCTTGCGCAGCACGTCCGACTGCCCCATCGTGAAGCCGGCAAGAACCGCCGCAATGCGCATCACCTGTTCCTGGTAGGCGATGACGCCGTAGGTGTCCTGCAGGATTGGCGCGAGCTGCGGCAGCTCGTATTTGACGTCTGTCTTGCCCTGCTTGCGCGAGATGAAATCGTCGACCATGCCCGATTTGAGCGGGCCGGGACGATAGAGCGCGTTCAGCGCGATCAGGTCGTCGAGCCGCTCCGGTTTGGCCTTGCGCAGCAGCTCGCGCATGCCGGAGCTTTCGAACTGGAACACCCCGTAGGTCTGACCGTCGGCAAACAGCTTGTAGGTCTTTGCGTCGTTCAGCGGAATCGCGTCGATGTCCAGGTCGAGGCCTTCGGTGCGCCTGATCTCGTCGAGGCAATCGCGGATGAGCGTCAATGTGCTCAGCCCGAGGAAGTCCATCTTCAGCAGGCCGACGCGTTCGACCTCCTTCATGGCCCACTGCGTGACGATTTCGTCCTTCTGCGACTTGTAGAGCGGGACGAATTCCGTGAGCGGCCGCGGCGCGATGACGACGCCGGCGGCGTGGACCGATGCGTGCCGCGTCATGCCCTCGAGGCGCCGCGCGACTTCGATCAGCTCCTTGACGCGCGCGTCCTTCAGCTCCATCTCCTTGAGCGCGGGGCTCTCCGAGAGCGCCTTCTCGAGGGTCATGTCGAGCGCCGGGGGAACGGCTTTGGCGACCTTGTCGGCGTCGGCGTACGGAATGTCCATCACGCGCGCGACGTCCCGCACCACGGCGCGCGCCTTCATCGTGCCGAAGGTGATGATCTGAGCGACCTGTTCGCGGCCGTACTTGTTCGTGACGTACTCGATCACCTCGCCGCGCCGGCGCTCGCAGAAGTCGATGTCGATGTCGGGCAGCGACACCCGTTCGGGATTGAGGAACCGCTCGAAGATGAGGTCGTACTCGATCGGGTCGACGTCCGTGATCCGCAGGCAATACGCGACGAGGCTCCCGGCGGCCGATCCGCGTCCCGGGCCGACTGGAATCCCGCGCTCGCGCGCATAGCGGATGAAATCCCAGACGATACAGAAGTAACCCGGGTACTTCATCGTCTTGATCATCTCGATTTCGTACGTCAGTCGGCGTTCGTACTCGTCGAGCGTGTGCTTCAAAACGCCTCTGCCCGCGAGTTCCCGCAGCCTGGGGAGGCGCATCTCGAACCCCTGCCGCACGATGTGCTCGAAATAGTCGTCGAGTGCGAAGCCGTCGGGCACCGCAAAGTTCGGGAGGTAGTTCTCCTTGAACGACAGATCGACGTTGCAGCGCTCGGCGATGCGGGCCGTCCGCGACAGCGCGTCGAAGTGGTCGGGGAACACCGCCGCCATCTGCTCGGGGGTCTTCAGGAAGAACTGATCCCCGTGATAGCGCAGCCGATCGGCGTCGTTCACCGTTTTCCCGGTGCCGATGCACAGCAGGATGTCGTGCGGCTTGTAGTCGGTGTCTTTCAGGTAATGGACGTCGTTCGTGACGACGAGGTCGAGCCCGAGGTCTTTCGCAATCGGCTGGACGCCGATGTTGACGATCTTCTGCTCATCGATGCCCTGATACTGCATCTCGAGAAAGAAGTTGTCGCGCCCGAGAATGTCCCGATACGTCGCTGCGGCGTGGATCGCTTTCTGCTGCTGCTCGGTGCGGATGCCGGTCGCGACTTCCCCTTTGAGACAGCTGCTCAAGCCGATGAGGCCCTTCGAGTGCCGGGCGAGCAATTCCTTGTCGATGCGCGGCTTGTAATAGAAACCCTCGGTGTAGCCCGACGAGACCAGCTTGATGAGGTTGTGGTAGCCCTCGAGGGTCTCGGCGAGCAGAACGAGATGGTTCGCCGTCTCTCCCGGCGTCCCGCTCTTGACGCGGCGGTCCCCTGGCGCGACGTACACCTCACAGCCGAGGATCGGATTGATCCCGCGTTTGCGCGCCTGGTCGTGGAAGACGATCGACGAGAACATGTTGCCGTGTTCCGTGATCGCCATTGCCGGCATCTGCAGCTCGACGGCCTTATCGAGCAGTTCTTCGATCCTGCATGCCCCATCGAGCAGCGAAAATTCAGAGTGCAGGTGCAGGTGGACGAATTCGATCATTGCCGATTGCCGATTGGTGATTGCCGATTGACGAATTGACAATTGCCGATTGTCGATTCACGAATTGACAATTGTCGATTGCCGATTGGCGATTGCCAATTCACGGATTGACGATTGTCGATAGCCGATTCGATTGTCGATTGACGAGTGGAACGTTGATCGGCAATTTGCCGATTGGGACTGCCCATGGCCGACTGCCGATCGGCCGCCGTCGGCGGGATTCGGCAACCTTCAATCAACAATTCCAATCGCCAATCTTCAATCCCCAATCTTCAGTCCCCAATCTTCAATCCCCAATCTTCAATCGGCAGTCGTCACTCTTCAATGCGCTATTCCCATTCGATGGTGGAAGGAGGCTTGGAGCTGATGTCGTAGACGACGCGGTTGATGCCCTTGACCTCGTTCACGATCCGCGACGAAATGGACGCGAGCAGATCGTGTGGCAGTTTCGCCCAGTCTGCAGTCATCCCATCCTTGCTCTCCACGGCCCGGATCGCCACCGTGTATTCGTACGTCCTCGCATCGCCCATCACGCCGACACTCTGCACCGGCAGCAGTACCGCAAACGACTGCCACAGGCGCCGATACCAGCCCGCCTTCTTCACCTCCTCGGCGACGATCGCATCCGCTCGTCTCACGAGGTTCAGCCGCGACCCGGTGATCTCTCCGAGGATCCGCACGGCCAGCCCCGGACCGGGGAACGGCTGCCGCCAGACGAACGCTTCGTCGAGGCCCAGTTCCTGTCCGACGCCCCTCACTTCATCCTTGAACAACTGCCGGAGCGGTTCGATGAGCTTGAAGCGCATGCGATCGGGAAGACCTCCCACGTTATGGTGGCTCTTGATTACGTGAGACGGTCCGATCACCGAGACGCTTTCGATGACGTCGGGATAGAGCGTGCCCTGTGCGAGGAAATCGAAATCGCCCAGCTTCGCGGCTTCCGTCTCGAAGACGTCGATGAACGTGGCGCCGATGATCTTACGCTTCTGCTCCGGGTCGGTCACCCCCTGGAGCCGTTCGAGAAACAGATCGCTGGCGTCGGCGAACACCAGCGGCAGCCGGAGACGCTCGAACCGTGACGTGATCTGCGCCGCTTCGTCCATTCGCATCACGCCGTTGTCGACGAAGATGCACGTCAAACGGTCGCCGATGGCCTTATGAATGAGCAGCGCCGCAACCGTCGAATCGACGCCGCCGCTCAATCCGCAGACCACCCGTCCGTTTCCGGCCTTCGCGCGGATGCCCGCGATCGCTTCCTGCACGAACGACGCCATGGTCCAGTCGCCCGTGCAGCCGCACACGTCGAACGCAAAATTGCGGAGGATCTCCGTGCCGCGTTCGGTATGTGCCACCTCCGGATGGAACAGCAGCGCGTAGAATCTGCGATCCTCGTCGACCATCGCCGCGATGGGCGCGTTGGCGCTCGTCGCCGTGACGACGAATCCTCCCGGAGCGCGCGCGACGAAGTCGCCGTGGCTCGCCCACACACGCAGCTCGGCGGGCAGCGACGCAAACATCGGTTGCCCTTGCGCGATCGAGACCGTCGCGAGGCCGTATTCGCGGTGCGGCGCGGGTGCGACCTCCCCGCCGAGTGCGTCGGTCATCAGCTGCATGCCGTAGCAGATGCCGAGGACCGGCACGCCTGTCGCGAACACGGCCGGGTCGCAGCGTGGCGCACCCTGCTCGCGCACGCTCTTGGGTCCTCCGGAGAGAATGATGCCGAGCGGTTTGCGCTTCGCGATCTCGTCCGGCGCCGTGTTGTACGGAAGGATCTCGGAATAGACCGACAGCTCGCGCAGGCGGCGCGCGATCAATTGCGTGAACTGCGAGCCGAAATCCAGGACAACGATCGTTTGATGATGCACGGGAGAACGCTATTATATTGCGTGTCGTCTGCCGCCACGAGACGCAAACGCGCGATCACGTGGATCGCAATCGGCGTGGCCGCGTGCGCGCTCCAGGCGAGCGCGGATGTCAAGCCGTCGCTCTTCCCGCTCGCGACGAACTGGACCGTCGAGATCGGCGGACCGCCCGTCGCCAACGCGCCGCCGCTCAGCGACGCGAGCCGCATCTACATCGCGCTGCGCTCGGGATCCATCGTCGCCCGCTCCGCCAGCGACGGGTCCGAAGTCTGGAATCGGCCGCTCGCCACTGACCGCGCGATCGCGCTCGACAATGGCCTGTTGTTCGCCGTCAGCAGCAAGGCAGTCTACGCGCTGCGTGGAACCGACGGTTCGACGGCTTGGACCCGGCCGATGCCCATTCCTTCGGCTCCCTTGCTCGCGAGAGGCGGCTGGCTCATCACGGCGGCAGACACGACCGTGACGGCGCGGCGCGGGCAGGATGGCTCGGTGGTGTGGACGCGCGATGTCGGCGTCGTGTCCCGCCGGCCCGCGGTCGATGGCAATCGCCTTTACGTGCCGACAGACGATGGGCGCATTGTGGCGCTGAATCTCGAGGATGGCAGCCCGGTGTGGGAGCGCGAGGTCGGCGGCGTTCCCGCAGAGCCCGTTGCCGCAGCGGATCGCGTCTACGTGGGCGCAAGCGATCGCCAGTTCTACTCGCTCAAGGCCGCCGATGGCGAGGTGGACTGGACGTGGCGGGTCGGCGCCAACATGATTGGCGCGCCGGCGGTCGACGATCAGCGCGTTTACTTCGTCGCCCTCGACAACGTCGTCCGCGCGCTGGACCGGGAAAGCGGCGTGCTCAAATGGCAGCACGCGATCCGGAGACGCGCCGCATCGGGGCCGTCAGTTGTCCAGGACGCCGTCCTCCTCGCATCGTCCTCTTCGGGCGAGATCTACGCGTGGCTGGCGACGGGTCATGCTGCCGGGACCATCCTGCTCGAATCGCCGCCGGTCGTCCCTCCTGACCTGGCCGGCGGCGAAGAGACCGGCGCCCGGCTGTCAGTCGTGACCGGCAGCCTTTCCGGTGTGTGGCGGCTGGCGCTGATCGCGGCGGTGCGCGAACCGCCGCCCGTCCCCCTCACCGAGCTGCCGGGGAGGCCTCTGGAGATCTCGAAATAGCCGCAAGTTCGGCACGCATCGCGGCGGCCAGCCGCAGCACACCCTCTTCGATCCGTTCTGGTGTCGGAGCCGAGAACGACAGCCGCATCGTGTTCGCGCGAGGGCCGGGTGTCGTGGGCGCGTCCGCATCCACGAAGAACGCTTCGCCGGCGACGTAAATGACGCCCTGCTCGACTGCGCGCGGAATCATCGCGTCCGCGTCGAGGACGTCCGGCAGGGTGAGCCAGAGGAAGAAGCCTCCCTTCGGCTCCGGCCAGCTCACGAGATCGGACAGCTCGCGGCGAAGCGTCTGTTCCATCACGTTGCGCTTGTGCTGATAGTGGCGCCTCAGGATGGGCAGCTGACGATCGAGCACGCCGCGGCGACAGGCCTCGAGAATGATTCTTTGATCCAGCGAGCCGGTCAGCAGGTCCTCCGCCTGCTTTGCCATCTCGAACTTCGACGCCAGCGCCGACGGCGCGGCTATCCAGGCCACGCGATACCCGGGCGCGAGCGTCTTCGAGAAGCTGCTCAGATATACGACCCGTCCGCCGGCATCGTCGGCCTTGATCGGACGCACGTCGGCCTCGGACGCCGAATCTTCGAAGAAGAGTTCGCGATAGGGGTCGTCTTCGACGATCAGCATGTCGCGCTGCTCAGCCCATTCGAGCAGTCGCGCGCGCTTCGGAAGGCCGATCAGCAGGCCCGTGGGGTTCTGGAAGTTCGGAACGACATAAAGGATCTTCACACAGCGTCCCGCGCTTCGCAGCCGCTGCAGCGTCTCGTCGAGCGCGGTGAGATCGATCCCGTCCGCCTCCTGCGGCACGCCGATCATCTCGGACTGGACGTTTCTGAACGCGGCGATTGCGCCTGTATACGTCGGGAGTTCGACCAGGACGACGTCGCCGGGATCGAGCAGCACACGGGCGACGAGATCCAGCCCCTGCTGCGAACCCGTTGTGACCAGCAGATGCTCCATGGACGAGGCAATGCCCCGCTTCTGCATGATCCCCAGAATGATCTCGAGGAGCGGACGATACCCGCGAGTCGCGCCGTATTGCAGCACATTGCCGTCGGTGCCTGCGAGCAGCTCCGTGGCGATGTCGCGGAACTCCGCCCAGGGGAACGTGTCCGGCGCCGGGTAGCCCGGCGCGAAGGAGATGATGTCGCGACGCGCGGCGATCACAGTGCCCATGCGGCGGATCGCCGATTCCTTCATGCGTGCCGCGGCGCGCGACAGGAACTGATCGTAGTTGGTCATGCGAGGCGTACGCCGGAGACTTCCCGCAACGGAGGCTGCGCCTCGGCGCCGCGGTGATACCAGCGGTAATGGGAGAGATAGGCGCCTAGCGCAGCGAGCGCCAGATATTCGAACACGATGCCGCGGAGGAGCCACCCGGCAACCTGCAGCGGCAGCACGGCGAGGCCGACCAGTGGAACGAAGGCGATCAATCCCAGCCCCGCGGTGGCGAGGATCGACGCCGCGGTCGCGACGACCACGATCACCAGCACGACGCCGAATACCGCCGCGACCTCGCGCAGATGTCCCCAGATGAACTTCAGCGCCAGCCGCACGCCGACGCGCACGCTGACGTCCTCGATTGCGACGACCATCTGCGTCATCAGATAAAAGAAGTTGAGGATCGTGATCCACACGACGAGTGCGCTCGAAGTCAGCGCGGCGACGGCCGTCCAGCCGAGCAGCACGGCGGAGTTGGCGGCGAGGGCGTAGCCACCGAGCACAAACAGCAGATAAACGCCCGCAGTGAGCGTGTAGACGATCAACAGTCCGAGCCCGATCCGTACATAGCGGCGCCAGAGCCGCGTGCAGCCGGCGAGAAACGGATCGATGCCGGCGACCGCGGCGCGCCGGAGCGATTCGAGGCGAAGCGGCGGACGCTCGATCGGGCCTGCAATCCGCTCAGCTTCCGCCAGTACTGCGACGGTTCCCGCCTTGACCACGAACGTCACGACGGATCCGCCGACGAGCACGAGCAGTCCTGCCGCGACAAACGCAATGAGTGCCGCCGGACTGGCCGTGAGGGCCGCGAGAATCGACGTCACGATCGTCCGGACGTCTCCGCTGAGCAGTTCCGTCAGGCGCGCGTCGAGCAGCAGCATCACGAGAAACGCCCCGCCGACGATAGGAACGGCGAGCATCAGCTGCAGGCTCGATTCGGCGACGAACTGGGCGAGCACGAGGGGCCAGTTCGCGGCGGCGAGCAGCGCGCCGCGTTTCAATGCTGTCTTCAGGCCCGGAGTGGTGGACGACAACGGGATCATTGTACACGCGGCTCCGAATCCTCGTCCCCGATCGCTATCCCGAATCCTTGATGTGGAATCCCGAATCGACAGGTCGACGGTGATTGCGGCTGCCGAGGCCGTGAGGCTGCATAATTCGAGTACGAACTCACGCATCGGCGAGAACGGATTCTTCCTTGGGGTTCGGGATTCGGCATTCAGGGTTGGCGATCAGGCTTCGGATTGGTGATTAGGGATTAGCGATTTCGTGACGTCCAAACCTTCGCGGCCGCTCGGTCGCCCTGCGCGCATCAGCCCGGCTGGATTGCTGCTGCGCAGCCTGGTCGTCATTGCGCTCGCCGGCGCGATTGGATTTGGCCTGGAACTCTGGCGATTTGGCGGGTCCGACGCGTCCGCCGCCCGGCGCGCCGAGCAGTCCGTCCGGTCGGACCTCGCGATCACGACGGCCGCAACGGTGCGCGCGGCGGAATCGGCCGCCGGCAATGCACATGTGCCTCCCCCCGACGCCACCAGCGACGAAGGGATCCGACGGCTGTTCGATCTCGCATCCGCCGTCCGCGGCGACGCGCCGTCGAGCGACGCGATTGCCGTCACGATCTACGACGCGTCGGGAAACCCGTTGGCGTGGTCGGGCCGCGCCTCGGATTTGCCGGTTGAACGCGTTCGAGGAGGGCCGTCGCTGTTCGTCGTCTCCTCGCCGCTCGGGCTCCGGCTGGTGGCCGTGCGGCCGATTGCAGGCGGTTCGTCGAACGCGAGGAGCGGCTCGGTGGCGGCAGAGCACGCCATTGCGCCTGCGCCGCTCGATACGACGCTTTCATCGGAGCCGCAGTACTCCATCGCGACTCCCGTCGGCCCCGTGACGCTGAAGCCATCGGCCGCGCCATCGCGTGGACTTCCTGCCGCCGAATACACGTTCTCGGTCGAGAGCCCGGACGCTATCCCGCTCGTCTCCGGTCGAATCCGCGCGTCCGATCTCGAAGCGACGCGTTCGGAATGGCGCCGGGGAGTGGAGGTGCTGCTGCTCGCGCTTTCGGCAGGTGCGCTGCTGCTGCTCACAGGGCCGCTGCTGGACCGTCGAGCGGTATCTCACTCCGCGCGTCTGGAGCTGGGGCTGACCGCGCTCATCGGCGCCTTGGTCGTTGCCGCTGCCGACGTCCTCTGGTACGCGCAGACCGTCCTGTCCTCGGCCGAGTGGCATCGACCTCTCACACTGCTCATCGCCGGCGGGACGGCGGCGGGTGTCGCGGCCGCCGCCGTCTCGGGCGCGGTCCGGCTGCGTCTCGCGCTGCGCATGCATCGGCGATGGGTCGCCGACGAGCCGGTGCGCTTCGTGCTCGCGCAGCTTGCGGCTGGCTTGCTGCTGGCGGCATCGCTGGCGGCGGTGCAACGGCTGCTCGGCCGCGCGCTCGATCCCCAGGCCATCGATCTGCGGCACTTCTCGCTGCATCCCTGGAGCGGCCCGCGGCTCGTCTCGCTTGCGGGGATTCTCCTCGGACACGCCGGCGCGCTTTGGGGCGGCACCTTCATCTGCGTCGCCGCGATCGCCCGCTGGCGTTTGGCGCGGGGCTTCTCCGCGTGGCACGCCGCGGCATTCGCGCTGTGGGTTGCGCCCGTCGTGGCGCTGGGAATATGGGCGCAGACGTCCGGCCGGGCGCTGCCCGCCGCCGCGCTCACCCTTGCGGCGCTGGCGATCGGTGTTGCGGCACTGATGGCGCCACGCCTGACCGTCTGGTACCGCCAGACGACCCTCGTCTCACGGATACTGGCGCTCTTCCTCGCGTTCCTGCTGCCCGCGCTGCTCATTTACCCGTCGGTCGCTTACTTCGTCGACCGATCGACACGCGGCCTCATCGAGACACGGTATGCCGTGGAGACAACCGAGCATCCGGCGCGTCTCCTTGCGCGCCTCCAGGAGGCGCTTGCCGAGATCGACGCGCAGCCGTTTCCCGTCGCAGCGGTCGACGCGCGGCCGACGGGCGCCGGGCCGCGGACGGACCCGGCGTTTGCCATCTGGAACAAGACGGCGCTGGCCCGCAACCGTCTGACGAGCGACGTCGAGCTGTTCGATTCCGACGACAACCTTCTGAGCCGGTTCGCACTCAACTTTCCCGAATACACGGGCGCCTCGCTCAAGCCGCAGGGGCGGCTGCCGTGCCAATGGGACGTGTTCGCCGAGGCGCAGCCGTTCGGCGCGGACGAACGCCGCATGCTGCACGCGCAACGAAGCGTCTGCGGATCCGACGGAACCGTCCGCGGCGCAATCATCGTCCATGTCGTATTCGACTACCGTACCCTGCCGTTCATCACGTCGCAGTCGCCGTACTACGAAGCGCTGCGCGGTCCCGGAGCCGTCTCTTCGATCGAAGGGCAGCCGGCCGGCGACGTGGACGTCGTCGTGTACGGGTGGGGACTGCGCCCGATCTACACGTATGGCGGGTCCGCATGGGCGATTGACGAAGCGACCTTCGAACGGATCTACAAGTCGCGCGCGTCCTTCTGGACATCGCTCGATAAGGACGGCACGCGATTCAACGTGTTCATCTCGAACGACCGCACGGGCATCTACGCGCTCGGCTATCCGGTGCCGGACCTCTTCGAGCACCTCGTGCGGCTCGCCGAGCTGACAACGCTGGCGGGCGCGGGCTATGTGCTGCTCCTCGTCGCGAACTCCATCTTCACGCGCTTGTGCCGGGCGCAACCGCGAACCGGTCGCGCGCTGCTCCGCGAAATTCGCGCGAGCTTCTACCGCAAGCTGTTTCTGGCCTTCGTCCTCGCGTCGATCGTGCCGGTGCTGACGCTCGCACTCGTGATCCGCCAGTACTTTGCGAATCTGCTGTACGACGGAATAGCCGGCGAAGCGACCCGCATCGCCGCCGTTGCGCAGCGCGTCATCGGCGAATCGGACGCTCTTCTCCGCCGGGGTGCGGAAACGCTCGCACCGTTCGGCGACGACGTCATGGTCTGGATCAGCCAGGTCATCAACCAGGACGTCAACATCTTCTACGGGGCCGAGCTCTCGGCGACGAGCGAACGCGACCTGTTCGCGTCGGGTCTGCTGCCGACGCGAGTGCCCGACGACGTCTACCGCGCCATCATGCTGCAGCGCCTGCCGTCGTTCGTCAGCGAAGATCGCATCGGCGACGTGCCCTATCTGCTCGCGTCGACGGCGGTCCGCACCGGCAGCCGCGAAGCGATCCTGACGGTGCCGCTCGCGCTTCGGCAGCGGGAAGTCGAACGTGAGATCGACGAACTCGATCGCGGCGTGCACCTCGCGGCACTCTGCTTCATCCTGCTGGGCGCCGGGATCGGTCTGTCGATGGCCGAGCGGATCGCCGACCCCGTGCGGCGGCTCACGCGTGCGACGGGCCGGATTGCCGGCGGAGACTTCGACGCGCGGATCGCCGTCCGCTCGTCTGACGAACTTCGCCGGCTGGTGGATGCCTTCAACAGCATGGCCGCGGAACTGAAAGCGCAGCGCGCGCAGCTCGAGCGTACGCACCGCATCGAAGCATGGGCGGAAATGGCACGCCAGGTGGCGCACGAGATCAAGAACCCGCTGACGCCGATTCAGCTCTCGGCCGAGCACCTGCGGCGCGTGCACGAAGACCGCGGCGAACCGATGACCCCGGTCCTCGAGAACTGCGTGGAGACGATCCTCGGACAAGTGACGCTGCTCCGGCAGATCTCGGCGGAATTCTCCAGCTTTGCTTCGTCGCCGACCGCTCGTCCGGCGCCGGCGGACCCGGTGCGGCTCGTTCGCGACGTGGTCGAACCGTACCGCCACGGTCTCGAAGGACGCATCATCGTTCGCAACGAGGTCCGGCCGCCGCTGCCGCTCGTGTTCGTAGATCGCACGCTCGTCAGCCGCGCCCTCTCGAACATTGTCGAAAACGCGCTGCACGCGATGCCCGGGCAAGGTTCGCTGACGTTGACGGGACGTCAATCGGATGCGTCGGTGATCATCGATGTCACGGACACGGGCGTAGGCATGGATCGCGATGCGCTGGAGCGCGTCTTCGAACCTTACTTTTCCACCAAAACGACGGGGACCGGACTTGGCCTGCCCATTGCGCGGCGCAACATCGAACTGAGCGGCGGGACGATTGACGTCGGGAGCGAACCGGGACGAGGAACGCGCGTGACGATTACTCTGCCGGTGGCAGACCAGGGGTCGTAGGCAGGTGCCGCCGACGCAGCCGTACGTATGCCCACGCCACCAGCGCAGCGGCCACGTAGCTGTAGGAGAGCACCACGAAGGCGACGCGCGGATGCGAGGCGATGAGCGCCAGAATGACGGCGCCGGCGAAAAGCACGAAGTAGCTCCGGCGCCATCCAACGTCGATCGCCTTGAGGCTTCGGAACCGGACCGTGCTGACCATCAGGAACCCAGGGACGAGTACCATCGGCAGAGCCAGAGCCGAGACGCGCGGATCCTGCAACCCGAACGGGTAGAGATACACCGTCGACGCGATCACCGCCGCGGCTGCCGGGCTCGGGGTTCCGACGAAATAGCGTTTGTCGCTCGCGGCAGTCGTCTGGATGTTGAACCGCGCCAGCCGCATCGCGGCCGCCGCCAGGTAAATGAACCCGACGGCCCAGCCAACGCGTCCGAGCGGCCACAGCCCCCACGTGAAGGCGAGAATCGCCGGCGCGAGCCCGAACGAGACGACGTCGGCAAGCGAATCGAGTTCGGCGCCGAACGCGGATTGCGAGTTGGTCAGCCGCGCGAAAAATCCGTCAAAGGTGTCCACGACCATGGAGATGCCGATGAGCATCGCCGCGGTGTCGAAGTCGCCCCGCGTCGAGTACACGATGGACGCATAGCCGCCGAACAGGTTGGCGACGGTGAACATCGACGGCAGGATATAGACACCGCGCTTGAAGTGCGATGGGATCTCGCCGCGCCGCCGGCCGGGCGGCCTAGGCATGCGCCTGCGCCGGAAGCCGGGCCAGCACGGTCACGCCCGCAACCACCGACTCGCCTACCCGGACGAGCAGTTCGGCGCTGCGGGGCAGAAACACATCCATCCGCGACCCGAACTTCATCAAGCCGATTCGTTCACCGCGCGCCAGATTCTGCCCTTCTCCGACGCGGCACACGATGCGCCGGGCCAGGACGCCGACGATTTGCCGGACGACCACCGGCTGGCCATCGTGATCGATCCAGATCTCGTTCAGTTCGTTCGCACTGGCGTCGTGCTTGTACGCCGGCAGGAACGACCCCGGCCGGTACTCGATGCGGGTCACGCGGCCGCTCACGGGCGTGCGGTTGATGTGCACATCGAGCGGTGACAGGAAAATCGTGATTTGCGTCCACTCACCGGGAGGCGTCCAGCGCCCATCCGACGGACCCGCGATCATCACGCGTCCGTCGGCCGGAGCCACGACGAGGCCCGGCGCCTGCGGCACGTCACGCTCGGGGTCGCGGAAGAAGTAGGCGAAGAAACCGCCGAGCGCCGTAAAGGCGGTCGCCCATCCGTAGCGGCGGGCGGACGCCAACACGGCAGCGGGGACGAGCGCCCCGGCGACGAACGGCAGTCCGGCTCGATCGATGCGCATCAGGCAAAAAAAGAGGCCGGCGGGAGTGCGGCAGGCCGGCCGAACTCCACATCCGACCTAAACAGATTATGGTACGGCGCCCTCGAACGCGAGCGCCAGCGCGCTCAGTGATGAGAGTACGAGCGCAGAATCCCTTCCATCTGATCCTTCAAAGCGAGCTTCTTCTTCTTGAGAGTTACTTCTTCGAGCTGTTCTGGTTGCGAGAGGTACGGGCGGGCTGCCAGGGCATGAATCCGTTCGTCGAGGTCGTGGTGCTGGGTGGCGAGCTGGCGGAACTCGTCGTCGCTCTCCAGCAACTGGTGCTTCAGCTCTTCGAAGTCTGTCGGCATTTCCGCCTCCTTGAAGGGATTACCTGACGATGTGCATGAGGGGACGGTAGCACAATCGTCATCCGCCGTTCAAGAACGGCAGTTTCCCGCGTCGCGCCACAAGATCAGGGCGTCCTCCTCCGGTTTTGTGTAGTACCGCGGCCGCCGCGCGACAATCTTGAAATCCATCGATTCGTAGAGGCGGATGGCCGCCAGGTTCGATTCCCGGACCTCCAGCGTGGCCTTCCGCGCGCCTTCGGCGCGTGCCGTCGCGAGCACGTACTCCAGGAGCGCCGACGCGACTCCCTGCCGGCGGCGTTCGGCGGCGACCGCCATCGTGTTGATATGGACTTCGTCGAAGATGACCCAGCACGTGCAGAATCCCGCGAGCGTTCCATCGTCGTCGCGCACGAGATAAACGCGAGTCACATCGGAGTTGCGCAGCTCCCACAGCAGCGCGTCCCTCGACCAGGGGTTCGTGAACGACGCCGCCTCGAGGGCGGCGACTTCGTCGGCGGCCGATTCGTCCGTGAGACGCGAAAACGTCACGTCAGTCGAACTTGCGGCGGTCCCGCGCGAGTTCCGCATCCGGCCGGCGTACGTACTGAGGAATGAGGGCGTGCGGCGCGACGCCACGCGCCGGAGAGGCCGCCGCGATCGATCCTGCGATTCCGGCGAGAAGCGGAACGGTTTCGGCGACTGCCGCCTTGCCCCCGAGACGATCGAGGATGACATCCCGGTACCGGACTGCCCCATCGCCGAGAAACTGGACGTGCTCGAGGGTGTTCAGGCGCGCGATCCACGCGTCCAGCGTCCGTATCGGAGGGCGCGACGATGGCGGCTCGAGGGTACGTCCGGCCGCGTCCAGGAGCGTGGCGAACACCTCATGGCGGTGCGCATCGATCCAGATCGCGGCCGCGTGGACGCCGCGATGTGTTGCAAGCGCCTCGAACGCCGTGACGGGATACACCGGGGCCTTTCGCGCGAACGCGAGCCCCTCAATCGCTGCAAGCCCGACGCGAAGGCCCGTGAACGATCCGGGGCCGGTGATCACCGCAAATCCGTCGACGTTGCCGAGCGATGTGTGCGCCGCATCCAGCACGTCCATCAGTTCGCGCGGCAGACGCTCGGCGTGCGTGCGCGACGCATCGCCGGCGCGTTCGACGATGATGCGGCCATCCCTGATCACCGCAGCACTGCCCGCAGCCGACGACGTATCGAGCGATAAGAACTGCATCGAATGGTAACGGACGAATTGCCGATTTCAGATTGGAGATTGCAGATTACCGGAATTGCAGATTACCGGAATTGCAGATTACCCGGAATTACAGATTCAATTCGCAGATCTCTGAATAGCAACGGGCCCAATCGTAAATCCCAATCACCAATCACCAATCGGCAACCAATCTCCAATCTGCAGTCCCAAATCTCAAATGTTATACTGAGCTCCCTCCTTTCGATGTCCACGCTTTTCAGCGAGCCGGCCAGCGCCACACCGGCCATGCGGCAGTATTTCGATGCGAAGCGGCAATATCGCGACGCGATCGTCTTTTTCCGCATGGGGGACTTTTACGAGATGTTTTACGAGGACGCGCTGACCGCGGCGCGTGCGCTCGAGCTGACGCTCACATCGCGGTCCAAGGATTCGAGCGGCGGCGCGATTCCGATGTGCGGAGTTCCCTTCCACGCCGCCGACGGATATATCGCGCGGCTCGTCCGCAAGGGGTTCCGTGTCGCGATCGTCGAACAGGTGGAGGACCCGAGAAAAGCGAAGGGACTCGTCCGCCGCGAAGTCGTGCGAGTCGTATCGCCCGGTACGCTGACCGACGCCGGTTATCTCGACGCGCGCGAGCCGGCCTTCCTGATGGCGCTGTCGCCTGCAGAGCAGGGTCCCGGATTCGGCGCAGCGCTGCTCGATCTCTCGACCGGAGAATTTACGGCCGCCGAGTATCTCGGGCAGGAGGGCCGCGACGCGCTCGTCGACGAACTCGCCGTGCTGCGTCCGCGCGAGGTGCTGGCGCCGCTTGGATGCGAAGACGTGTCGGCGCTTGCGGCGGCTGCGAGGATCGACGCTCGGGTGACGGCCGGCGAACCGTGGACCTTCGAATACAACTCGGCTCGGCGCACGCTGCTCGATCAGCTGCGCGCGCAGTCCCTTCAGGGCTTCGGCCTGGAATCGCACACCGCCGCCATCTCTGCTGCCGGTGCGCTCGTGCTGTACTTGAAAGATACGCAGAAGGCGGACCTCGCACACGTGCGCGACGTCTCGTTCCGAACCGGCGTGGATTGTCTCGTGATCGATCCCACGACGCTGCGCAATCTCGAGATCCTCGAATCAGCGGACGGCAACCGGGCGGGCTCGCTGTTGCACGAGATGGACCGGACGATCACGCCGATGGGCGGTCGCCTGCTCCGCGGCTGGCTGTTGCGTCCCCTGGCGGCGCTCGAGCGAGTGCAGGATCGCCTCGACGCCGTCGAGGAGTTCGCGTTTCGGAGCACCGCGCGTGCGAAACTGCGCGAAACGTTCAAGACGATTCACGATATCGAGCGGCTCGTCGCCCGCGCCGCGCTGGGCACCGCCGGCCCGCGCGACCTCGTGTCGCTCCGGCAGTCCATCGCCGCGGTGCCGCGCGTCCGTCTGCTGCTCGAGGAATTTCAGGCGCCCCTCGTCCGGAGCCTCGTCTCCGAACTCGACGATCTGGCCGACGTCCGGAACGAGCTCGACCGCACGCTCATCGAGGAACCGCCGGCCGTCGCGCGCGACGGCGGAATGATCCGGGACGGTGTGGACCCGGAGATCGATGACCTGCGCGGGATCAGCCGCTCCGGAAAGCAGCGGATCGCAGAGATGGAAGAATCGGAGCGCGCCCGCACCGGCATCGCGTCGCTGAAGATTCGTTACAACCGCGTGTTCGGGTACTACATCGAGGTGTCGAAATCGAACCTCGGGAACGTGCCCGCGGATTACCATCGCAAGCAGACGATCGCGGGCGGCGAGCGTTTCATCACTCCCGGGCTCAAGGAATACGAAGAAAAAGTGCTGGGCGCAGACGAGCGGCTCGTCGAGCGCGAGGTCGAATTGTTCGAAGCGCTGCGCACGCGCGTCGCCGGCGAGGCGCCGAGAGTGCAGGAAACGGCCCGCGGGCTGGCGGCGCTCGATGTCCTCTCGGCGCTTGCCGAGACGGCTGCCGTGCTCAATTACACCAAGCCGCAGATGCACGCGGGCGACGAACTCTCCGCCTCGGACGTGCGCCACCCCGTCGTCGAACGCCACGTTTCCGACGCATTCGTGCCCAACGACGTCGCGCTCGACGCGACCGAGCGTCAGGTGATCATCCTGACCGGCCCTAACATGGGCGGCAAGTCGACGTACCTGCGTCAGTGCGCGCTGCTGACCGTCATGGCGCAGGCCGGGTCGTTCGTGCCGGCGCGCACGGCGAAACTGCCAATCGTCGATCGGGTGTTCGCCCGGGTCGGCGCGTCCGACAACATTGCGCGTGGCCAGTCGACGTTCATGGTGGAGATGCAGGAGACGGCCAATATCCTGCACACCGCGACGTCACGGAGTCTCGTGATCCTCGACGAAATCGGGCGAGGCACGGCGACCTTCGACGGGTTGAGCCTTGCCTGGGCCGTCGCCGAATACCTCGCGTCGAATCCCCGATCGCGCCCCAAGACGATCTTCGCGACGCATTATCACGAGCTGACGGACCTCGCGGACGCCCTCCCTTCAGTCGCCAATTTTCACGTCGTCGTCCGCGAGTGGAACGACGAGCTCGTGCTGCTGCGCAAGGTCGTTCCCGGGCGCGCCGATCGCAGCTACGGGATCCAGGTCGCGCGGCTGGCGGGCTTGCCGCCGACGGTCGTGTCGCGCGCGCGCGAAATCCTCGTCGGTCTCGAGCGCGACGAGTTGTCGCGAGGCGGCCGGCCATCCCTCAGTGGCGGCCCGGTGGATCGCCAACAGCAGCCGGGTTTGTTCCAATCCACAACCGAAGACGATGCGCTGCGGCGCAGACTGCGCGCACTCGACATCAACCAGCTCACGCCTCTGCAGGCGTTGACCCTGCTCGCCGAGTTGAAGGAACAAGCGTAGACGCGCGACTCGGGCCAGAATGAACTCGTGACACGCGCCGCTCGTCTGGCCGTTGCCGCACTGTTGGCGCTCGCATTCACCGCGCGATCCGCATCGGCGGCGAGGCGGTACGATCCGCGGCTCGAGTTCCGGGTCGTGCGCACTTCGCACTTCATCATCTACTGGCATCAGGGCGAGGAGGCTGAGGCTGCGCGGCTCGCCGCGATTGCCGAAGAAGTCCGCAGTGCGCTCGAACCCGAACTGGGCGTCGTGCCGTCGCGCGTCCACGTCATCCTCGTCGATCAGTCGGACCTGTCCAACGGATGGGCGACGCCCATTCCCTGGGACGCGATCGAGATCACGGCCCGTCCGCCGTCGCTCGATTCCAGCATCGGCAACACGACCGACTGGCTGCGGGTCGTCTTCACGCACGAATACACGCATATCCTGCACCTCGATCGCAGCCGAGGCTTAATGCGCGGCATTCGGCGGGTGTTTGGCCGCGTCCCTGTCGCGTTTCCAAACGTGTTCCTTCCAGAGTGGCAGGTGGAAGGCATTGCCACCTTCGAAGAGAGCCGCCACACCGGAGAAGGCCGGGTGCCGTCAGGTGACTTCCGAATCCTGGTGGACGACGCGGCGCGTGCAGGCACGTTCGATCCGTACGATCGCGTGTCGGGCGGGCTCGATTCATGGCCGGGCGGTAACGGGGCGTATGCCTACGGTGCCTACTTTCACCAATACCTCAGCGATCGATTCGGCGCGGAGCGTGTCGCACAGCTGAGGGATGCGACGGCCGGGCGACTCCCGTACTTCGGGTCTGGCGCCTTCCGCCAGGTCTTTGGGGCATCGCTCGGACAGTTGTGGTCCGACTTCCGCGCTTCCCGGGAAACTGCGGCCACCATACCAGGCGCGACGGACGACACGTCCACCCGGCTCACGACCGCAGGGTTCGATGTCACAGCTCTGAGTGCAGGCGACGCACTGGTCTACAGCACCGCGAATCCAAACGGCTATCCTTCCCTCATGCGCCTCGTTCCCGGCGAGAAGCCGCGCCGCATCGCGTGGCGCTTCGCGGGGGATGCGACCGCCGTCCACGACGGCTGGGTGGTGTTCGATCAAGTCGCGCCGGTGCGATCCGTCGCGTGGTACTCCGATCTCTACGCGGTGCGCGAGGCGGGCGGCCGCGTGCGACGGCTGACCTTCGAAGCACGTGCCGCTGAGCCGGCATTCTCGCCGGATGGCGCTCGCCTGGTCTGCGTGCTCGAGCGGGGAGGGCACCGCGTTCTTGCCACACTCGCGTTCGGTCCGGACGTCACGAAAGAGCCTGAAGTTCTCGTGGACGACGGCGTCTCGGATTTCGGAGGGCCCCAGTGGTCGCCAGACGGCAGTCATGTCGCAGCGGAGCGGCGGTACGACGGGCGTTTCGAGATCGTGCAGGTCGACGTGTCCACACGTGAGATGCGAACGCTGCTTTCGTCGAAGACCCGGTTGGCCTCTCCGGTGTGGATTGGCAGCGATCAGCTCCTGTTCTCCGCGGAGTTGCCGCGTCGACCCTCGAATGTTTTCGATCTCGACATCACGTCCGGTCAGGTGCGGCGCGTCACCGACAGCCGGGCGGGCGCGCGCTTCCCGCACTTGTCGGCAGACGGTACGACGCTGTTCTATGTCGGCTACACGCCGGCGGGTTACGACATCTTCTCTGTGCGCGTCAACGCTGCCGATTGGCCCGTCGTGCCTTCGTCCACGTTCGACGCAACGCCAGTGATGTCGGCAAAAGCCTTGATCCCGCCGATGCCGACTGAATCGAACAGGACACCGGACTCCGGGTCGGCGTACACCCCGTGGAAGACGCTGGCGCCGTCCTACTGGAGTCCCGTGCTTTACACAGACGCCGGCGAGCTGAATGCGGGTGCGGGAACGGCGATGACCGACGTGCTCGGCCGCCATGGATACGCCGCGCAGGCCGCGTGGAGCTCGCGCGCGCGGCCGGACTGGTCGGTCTCGTATGCCTACGATCGGTGGCGTCCGACGCTCTTCGCGAACTACTCGGACGACACCGACCCGGTCCGCGGCGGTGAGTTTCGATCGGAGCAGTTTCAAGGAGGCGCGGTGCTGCCCTTCCGCCGGCTTCGACGCACCGAGACGCTGTTCAGCACGCTGGACGTCGAACACGACAGCCTGAGGTGCGACGGTCCCTGCCGCACGCGTACGACGACCAGCAGCCGAACGGCGGTCCAGGCCGGCTGGCTGCACGATACGAGGCGGCTGTACGGCTATTCGATCAGCGTGGAGGAAGGACATTCGGTCTCCGGCGCGTTCGAAACGACGGTCGATGCGTTCGGCTCGAGCGTCGATGCCCAGGCCGCCGTGTTCGACGCTCGTGCGTACCAGCGGCTCGCGGGCTCGCACGTCGTCCTCGCCTCACGCGCCGCGGCGGCCCTGGCGTGGGGGCCCGTCGAACAACGCCGCGTTTTCTCCGCGGCCGGCAGCGGGCCCGCCGGCGGCGGCTTCGGCTTCGATCGGGACGCAATCGGTCTGCTCCGCGGGTTCAATTCCGACGACGTCGTGGCAACCCGCGCTGCGGTCGTCAACATCGACCTGCGCCTCCCGATCGTGCGTGCTGAGCGCGGTACCGGCCCGATTCCGGTGTTCGTGCGAACCGTGCACGGCGCACTGTTCGTCGACGCCGGAACTGCATGGGACGCCAGCTTTGCCGCCGGTGATGTGCGGACCTCGGCCGGCGGCGAGCTATCCATGGATCTCGTCCTCGGACATTACCTGCCCGTCACGGTCACCGGCGGCGGCGCCTGGATTCGCGATCCCACCACGTCACGCAGCGAGCCGGCCGTGTTCGCGAGAGTCGGCTACGCGTTCTGATCTTTGCGGATCGTTTCATCTTTGCGGCAGAATAGCGGCGGATGAAAACGAAGCATCGTTTTCTGCGCGCACCCGTCGAGCCGTTTACCATCAATCCCGGCGCGACGGCCGACGACGTGCTGGCGCAGCTGGAGCGCGTTTCGTTTCAAGGACGCAGCCTGGCGACGGCGCGACGCATCTGGGAGCGGATGCTCGCCGACGACTGCACGATCTTCTTCGGCCTGGCCGGCGCGTTGAGCGCCGGAGGAATGCGGCGGATCGTGTCGCACCTGGTTGCCGAGCGGTACATCGACTGTCTGATCTCGACGGGGGCCAACCTTTATCACGACCTGCACGAGACGCGCGGGCGCCGGCACTACCTCGGGTCGCCGCGGGAGAACGACGCGGCCCTCCAGGCCGAGCACATCGACCGCGTCTACGACACCTACGCGAACGAGGACGAGTTCATCGAGAACGACGAGTGGATCGCGGCGTTCACGCTGACGCTGGAGCGGCGGCCGTATACGACGCGCGAATACCTGTACCGGCTCGGCGAATACCTGTGGAAGGAGACGAGCGCTGACGGCATCCTCACGGCGGCGTTTCGCGCGAACGTGCCGATCTTCTGTCCCGCCATCGCGGACTCCTCGATCGGCATGGGGATCTCGCAGGCACGCGACAGCGATCCCTCTGCCGGGCAGATCGACGTGATCGGCGACATCATGGAATCGACGAATCTCGTCATCCGGCGGCCGCGCACGGCATCGGTCGTGGTCGGTGGCGGGACGCCGAAGAATTTCATCAATCAGGCCAGCGTGCAGGCGGAGTTCTACGACGACCGCGTCGGCGGCCATCGCTACGCGCTGCAGATCGTGACGGACGTGCCGCATTTCGGCGGCGCATCGGGCGCGAGCCTCGAGGAGGCGCAAAGCTGGGGGAAGCTGGCGGCGGATGCCGAACAGGTGACCGTACACGCCGACGCCACGCTGGCGCTGCCGCTGCTCGTGACCGCGCTCGCTACGAGCGCGCGCGAGGTGCTGGCCGCCCGGAAGCCGTTGCGCTTCGATCTTTCGGGCCCGGTCATGGCCGTCGAGGGCCGTCCCTTTCCGCAAGCGCGTTTCGAGGCCCGCACTTGAAAGATCTGCCGTTCCAGTACGACCACGGTGTGCCGCTGGTCTTCGGCGGCGCCATGCCCCACATGCCCGGCTTCGACGAAGCCGCGGTCGTCATCCTGCCGGTTCCCGTCGACCGCACGACGTCGTATGTCGGGGGCACACGGATGGGCCCTCACGAAATCCTGCAGGCGTCGTCGCACATGGAGCTCTGGGACGAAGAAGTACGCGCCGACATCCACGGCGTCGGCCTCTTCACCCTCCCGGAAATGGAGCTGCCGTTCGGCGAGATGAGCGCGGTGGTGGACGAGATCGAGCGCGTCGCCTACGAGGTGATCGGGCGCGACAAGTTTCTCGTCGCCCTCGGGGGGGAGCACTCGATTACTCCGCCGCTCGTCTCTGCCGCTGCGCGGAAGTTCGACAAGCTGTCGTTGCTGCAGATCGACGCGCACGCCGACATGCGCGACGCGTACCTGGGCACCGTCCACAGCCATGCGTGCGCCATGCGCCGCTCTCTCCAGTACGCAAAGATCACGCAGGTCGGCATCCGCAGTCTCTCGACCGAAGAAGCCGCCGTCCTCGGTCACCTGAACACGAGCGTGTTCTGGGACATGGACATGCGGAAAGACCCCGCATGGATCGACCGCGTCGTCGACACGCTGCAGGCGAACGTCTACGTCAGCATCGATGTCGATGGCCTGGACCCCGCCATCATGCCCGCCACGGGGACGCCGGAGCCAGGCGGCCTTTCGTGGGGAGAGGTCACGGCATTGCTCCGCGCCGTCGCCCGACACCGCACGGTCGTTGCGGCCGACATCGTCGAATTGAGCCCGATTCCCGGCATCGTGGCGCCGAACTTCCTCTGCGCGAAGCTCATTTACAAGCTCCTCACTTATCGCTTCGCCTCCGATCCGCGCGCGAAACGCCTTTAGCCGACGACAAAAATTGGGAGTTGGGAATTGGGGATTGGGAATTGATCTTGCGCGCCAATCTGTAAACCCTCTATCCAACCGCGCTGTATACCAGCTATACTGCGCGGCGTGACCTCCGCGGCCGCCTCGGATCTCGTCGGGCAGGCCACCGACGCGCTGACGCGCGGGCATGGAGCCGAAGCCTCTACCCTGCTCGTACGCGCGCTTCGACAGCCGGGGCTGTCGCGCGACGACGTACTGCAGCTCCGATGCGCACTCGCCGAGGCGTGGCTGCTGCAAGACGACCTGCGCCAGGCGACGGACGCGCTCGGACAGCCTCCTGGCGAGCGCGAACGCCTTCATCCGGCACGACTCTCGGAATTGTGGCGCCTGCACGGCCGGCTGTCTGTCGGGCGCGGAGAGCCGTCGCGCGCGATTGCGTTTCTCACGCGGGCCCTCAAGCAGGCCGAGCGCGCGCACGATTCGCGTGCGATCGGGCTTGCGCATTACGAACTGGGTCTCTGTTACCGGCAGGTCGGCGAAGGCGCGATCGTGCGCGAGCACATCGCGCAGGCGGCTTCCGCGCTTCACGCCGCGGGCGACGGCCGTCACCTCGCGCTCGTCCACTCGTTGACGGGCGTCACGCTCGCACAGGACGGCCGCCTCGACGAAGCCATGGCGGCGCTGCGGCACGCCGAACGGCTCGCGATCATGGTGCACGCACACGACGTGCTCGCGATCGTCTGCGGCAATCAGGCGAACGTCGCGATGATGCAGCATCGCCACGATCAAGCGCTCACGCTTGCGGAGCGCAGCGTCGAGCTGCAGGAGGAATCGGGCACGCCGCACGGTCTGGGCATCGCCCTCGCTTCCCTCGGCCAGATCAGCGTGCGTCTCGGCAATCTTGCACGCGCGGAGCAGGTGCTCAATCGCGCGCTCGACGTCCGCAGTCCGCTGCAGTTCATGCGCGAGACGACCGGCGCCGTATTCGACACGCTGGCGCAGATTCACCTCATCCGCGGCAACCACGAGGAGGCCGGCCGCTGCCTGCAGCGATCCCGAGAGGCCTACGGCGATCCCGGCGCGCACTCGAACCGCTGGTATCAGTGGTCGGTTCGGGTGCTCGAGGGCCGCGTGGCGCTGCGGGGCGGACGTCCGGAACAGGCTCTCGCGATCGCGAACGACATCGCCGCCGCTGAAGACGTGCCCGCCCACTATTCGGCGCTCGCGGAATTGGTCGCCACCGAGGCGCTCCTGTCGCTGGATCGGCACGACGAGGCGGAGTCGCGGCTCGCCTCCGTCGGCGCCCGCCTCCAGGCCGGCGCCATGACGAGCGTGTGGGGTGAGTGTCTGCGCCTGCGCGGCCGCGTGCATGCCATCGCCGGCCGCGTGACGGAGGCCTACCACGATTTCGGCCAGAGCGTCAGCGTATTCGACGTGCTTGGCGAGCGCTATCAGGCCGGCCTGAGTTATCTCGCGCTGGGGAGGCTCGCCGGCGGCGCCGGTGCACGCTCCCGCGCGACGCGGTATCTCGCGGACGCGACCGCCATCTTCGAGGCGCTGGGGGCGGCGCCGGATCTCGCCGAGGCCAAAGCCGCATCCGCCGAGGTCCCGGTTGCGGGCACCGGACCGTTCATTGGCGTCGAAGTGGACGGCGACGCGGCCATCGTCCGGCGCCTGGTCGATGCTGCCGTGACCCCCGCCCTCCTCGCGCGCGAAGCGACGACGGCACTGATGGAAGCGTGCGATGCGACGGCGGCGGTGATCTTCGTGCAGGCGGGAACGAGCCTGCGGGTCGTGTCGGCAACAGGATGCGACGCCGATACCGCCCGGACGATCGCGGCTGCGGGGCTGCGGGTCCGTACCGGTCCGTCGCCGATGCTGCTGCTCGAGCCGATCGGGCGCGAGGGAACGTCGATACGGTACGCCGTCGTGTCGGGCATGCGTCCCTTCTCCGCGCCGATCGTGCACAGGTTCCGGACGCTCTGCGCAATCGCGCGGCAGGGATTCGAGCTGTGCATGGCGCGCGAGCGGCCGCTGGAGCCGGCCGCGGGTGCTGCGGAACGCCCGCTCGAACCGGTGATTCCTGGATTCGTGTGCGCCTCCCCCGCGATGCAACGTGTCATCGATCAGATCCAGCGGCTGCAGGGATCCGATCTGACCGTGTTGATCACCGGGGAGAGCGGGACCGGAAAGGATCTCATCGCGCGCGCCATCCATGCGGGGTCGCCGCGCCGTGAAGGGATGTTCCTGCCCTACAACTGTACGAGCGCCACCCGCGAGCTTGCCGACAGCCAGTTGTTCGGGCACCGGCGCGGCTCGTTCACCGGCGCGGTCGCCGACCAGCCCGGCGTTCTGCGCACGGCAGTCGGCGGCACGCTGTTCATGGACGAAGTGGGCGATCTTCCGATCGACGTTCAGCCGAAACTGCTGCGGTTTCTCGAGCAAGGCGAGGTACTGCCGGTCGGCGAGACGCGGCCCGTGCGCGTCGACGTCCGAGTCGTCGCTGCGACGAATGCGGATCTCGAGCAGCGCGTGGCGGAAGGCACGTTCCGCGAGGACCTGTTCTACCGTCTCAGCGTCATTCGCATTCAATTGCCGCCGCTGCGCGAACGGCGCGAAGAGATTCCACATCTGAGCACGTTCTTCCTCCGCGAGGCGAGCGAGCGCCTCGGCAAACCGGGTGTGAGGCTCAGCCCTGAAACGCTCGACCTGTTCGACGCGTTCGGCTGGCCCGGCAACGTGCGCCAGCTTCGCAACGAGGTGCAACGGGCGGTGGCGATGGCTTCGGCGGGAGGCGTGGTCACGCCGGACCTGCTCTCGCCCGCGTTTGGCGTGGCTCCCGGGCCGGCCCCGCGCGGCCGGGCCCGGAACGTCACGCTGTCCGAGGCGGTCGACCGCCTCGAACGGGAAATGATCCAGAATGCGCTGCAGCGGTCGGCGGGGAACATTTCGCAGACCGCACGCTCGCTCGGACTGACAAGACGCGGACTCTATTTGAAAATGGAGCGATTAGGCGTGGAAGCGACTACCTAGTATCCAGCCAAAAAACGGTTCGGATAGCAGGTATCCAGTTTCCGACAGTTCGCCGGAACGTGCACATCAGAGCTAAAACGCGCGTTTACATTGACTTGCACACGAGGCTGACCGTTTTGTAAGAGCCGGATCGACACTTGATACAGCTCCGGCCGGGTGCGAAACCCGGAGGGAACGTCAATGGAACAGCGTTTACGTTTGGTGCAGGGTGGGCAGCAGCCGAAGGGTGACAAACGGACGTCGGAACGCCGCCGCCTGGAAGTGCCTGGGCAGATCGTGTGGAAAGACGCCCGGGGCGCCACCAAGTTCGCGTCCGTCCTCACGCGCGACGTGAGCGAGCATGGCGTTGCGGTCGAGTGCCTGAACGGCGCCGCGATTCCACTGTATCGGCTGGTCTATTTCCAGATCGACCGGGACGCCCGTAATCGTCCTGACCTCCCCCCCGCGCTCCGCAAGCCGAACGTGCTCTCCGCCATTTTCCGGGTTGGTCCGTACAGCCAGCAGACCGGCTCGCCCTCGGAATACGCACTGCGCCTGCTCGTCGAACCTGCTCACCAGGCCGCGCCGGCCGCCAAGTCGGATGCCGCCGCCTGGGCCGCCGAACGCACTCGCACCGCGTAGTTGTATACCCCGTATGCAGCGCGCCGGTGGCGCGCTGCATCGCAGCTCACGCCTTCTTCAGTTCAGCGATCTTCTGCCTGGCTTCGTTGACGTATAGCGACTGCGGGAACTCGTTGACGATCCGGGTGAATGCGCGGGTCGCTTCGTCCGTCTTTCCGCCCTGCACGGCGGTTCGTCCGAGCTGCATCAGGATCCCGTCCAGCGGAAGCTGCACGTTCGGGTCGGTCGTCAGTTCTTTCAGCGTCGCAATCGCTTCGTCGTACTTGCCCTGCGCGCTCAGCGAGTCAGCCAGTCCGAGCTTTGCGGTCCGCGCGTAGATGCTGGACTGCCCCGCCTTGTCGATGACCTCACGATAGCGCTCGGTCGCTTCGCCGTAACGGCCAAGGTCGGCGAGCGTGGCTGCGGCGCGGAATCGCGCGGTAATTCCCGCGTCGGTCGACGGATAGGCGTCGGCGGTTTTCATCAGCAACGGAAGCGCCGCCTCGTCGCGTGCCTTTTCAGTGCGGAACGTGTTCGGCTGCTGAACGGGCGCGGGGCTTCCCGGCGCGGGTGCCGGCGGCGTCACGATCGGCGCTTCGGCAATCGCAAGTGCCTGCGCGAGGGACTCGGTCGCGTGGCTCTTCCGGCTCGTTCTCCAGGCCATGAACCCGCCCAGGATGACCACCAGCGACACGACCGCCACCACGGTCGTCGTCACCGTCTGCTGCCGTTCGACGATGATGTTGCGCGCGCGCGCGACGGTGTCCGCGAACTCGTTCCCTTTCAGTTTGTGGCGTTCGATCCGCTTCATGGCCTTTCTTGTACCGTTTCTTCTGCTGCTGTTTTCTTTGGCGCGCCCGGCAGGTCTCGAACCTGCGACCCCCGGTTTAGGAAACCGATGCTCTATCCTGCTGAGCTACGGGCGCGGAGGAATGCAGGGCTCGAGCTGCCCGGCGGCCCTTTCCTGCAGCATCCGGGAGTTCTCGAGAGCCCTTAATGATACCCGAATCGCCCACTTCTTCCTGCCATATGGGCGTTGCGCTCAGTACTGCAACACGGCGTGGACGGCCTCGCCGGTCAGCTTCGCGCGGCCGCCAAGATCCATCAGCTCGATGAGAAACGCCACGCCGACGACATCGCCGCCCAACTGGCGGACGAGATCGACGGTGGCGCGCGCCGTGCCTCCGGTGGCGAGCAGGTCATCGACGATGAGCACCTTCTGCCCCGCCTCGATCGCGTCGCGGTGCATTTCCAGGCTGTCGGTTCCGTATTCGAGCGCGTAGCTGGCACGAATGGTCTCGGCGGGCAGCTTGCCGAGTTTCCGTACGGGCACGAACCCCGCGCCTATACGGTCCGCGACGGCCGCGCCGAGAATGAATCCGCGGCTCTCGATGCCCACCACGAGCGAGATGCCCGTATCGCGATAGGGCGCCGACATGCTGTCGATCGCCAGCTTGAATCCTTGGGCGTCCTTGAGCAGGGTCGTGACGTCGTAGAACAGAATTCCCGGCTTTGGAAAATCCGGCACGTGGCGGATGTGCGTCTTGAGTGAGTCCATAGTGTTCCGTCAGCGGATGGAGAAACCGGTGGCACGATGCGCCGGTGCCTCTTCTGTCACGAACACGTCGTCAATCCGCGAGGAGGACGGACCGCGGCGAAGTGCGGCCTCCATCGCTTCGACCCCGGTGCGCTCGCCTTCGACGAATGCCTCCACCGAGCCATCGGGAAGATTCCGCACCCAGCCGTGGACCCCTTCCCGCGCTGCCACCGCCTCCGCGAACATTCGAAAGCCGACGCCCTGCACGCGCCCGGCGATGACATAGCGCCGCGCAACAATCATGCGACACGCGAATTATAGCCTTACCATGTCGCATGTCTCACATTCACTCCACCACGTACGGTGAAACCCGCCTGCGTCTGCTGCGCGTGCTGCACCGAGGGGATCGGCACGATCCCAAGGACGTCACCGTCAGCGTGCGGCTCGAAGGAGGCGACGCGCTCCCGGTAGAGCCGCTCAAGAACGTCGTGTATCGTGTGGCGCGCGCCCAGCGCTTCCCGGAGGTTGAACTATTCGCGCTCGCGGTGGCCGACGCCATCCTCGGGCAATTCCCGCAAGTGACGCTGGCGCGGATCGAAGCATCGGAACATGTGTGGACGCGCATCGAGGTGGGAGGCAAAGCGCAGGGTCAGGCGTTCGCGCCAGGCAGCGGTGAGCGGCGCGCCGCGATCGTCGTCAGCAACGGAGACCGGTCGTCGGTGACGGCCGCGATCGAGAACCTCGTCGTCATGCGGAGTTGCGGGCTGAGGACCGCCCATCGCGCTCCGCCCGGCCATGACGCACACCATGAAGGGGTGCAACCGCTGCTCGTAGCGGCGCTGTCCGCGAGATGGTCCTACGGTCCCGGCGACATTGCGTTTGCGACCTTCCGCCAGGGCATCCGGGCCGCGATCATCGAAAACTTTGTGTGGCACGCGTCCGGTTCCCTTCAGCACACGCTTTCGGGTATCGCGGACGTCATCCTCGAGACTTACGCGGAACTCTCCTCCGTCACGCTGACGGCCGAGGAACGACCGTATCGCCCGGCCGACCTCTTATCCCTGGATGCCGACGAGCTGTACGTCGCCCGCGAGGAACCGCTGGGCATGGTAGAAGTAACTGTCGAACGGAACCTGTAGGGATGGCAGGTAGCACATCAGGCCGCAGTACGTAACTCGGACCACAGGAATGGAGCCCGGCAGGTCTTACGGACGAGCCTGGGAGGCCTCCAGACCGGGCACGCACTCTGCTCTAGAGGGATGCAGGAGGGACGATGCTTTTCACGATTGCGGTGATTCTCTTGGTGCTGTGGCTGCTGGGTCTGGTGAGCGGCTACACGCTCGGAAACTTCATCTACGTACTGCTGGTGATTGCGCTCGTGCTGTTTGTCGTAGGCCTGGTGAGCGGCCGCCGCACAGTCTGACGCTGACGGGCTAACTTCTTGGCCGGTGGCCAAGTGGTTGGCCGTCGCAGCCGATAGACGGCGGGCGGAATGCGAGGGTTTTTCGTCGAAAAACGCGCATTCTGTCCGCCAGCGTGCAGGGTACGCGTCTTGCTCGGCCGTAGGGATGGTTCGAGCGCGGCGCGCGCCCGCGCGGTCCCGTACTCTGATCCCGTCTGTCGGTCGGGATCCGAGACGGCTGTGCTGTACGCACTGCGCGCAGCGTCTCGAGTGTGTCGAACAGAATCGCCGCTCGGGCGCGTGGCTATCCGTTCTCCTCTGCCCGAATTGCCGCACCGAGTATTTCTATGCGTACCGCTCGGGACGGCTGTTGAGGAGATCGTAGACGGAAGTAGACAGCAGGAGTCCGGCGATCGGTTTCGGTCACCTCCGGGCCGGAACCATCGAAGCAGAGAGCAGTCTCTGCTCGTTCAGCTCGCAGCCCGCCGGGCACTTCACACCCCTGCTGTCTACTTCCTCCTGCGGTGTCATGTCGCGACGACCGCGGCGACCTGCTTCAACAACAATCCCGGATCGAACGGCTTGGCGAGGTGCGCATCGAATCCCGCTCTTTTTGCGCGCTCGATGTAATCACTCGACGCATAGGCGGTAAGCGCGATAGCGATGGTTCGCACGCCAGTTCTGGCGTCGAGGCTGCGGATCCGCCTGAGCACTTCGAATCCGTCCATTACGGGCATGCCCAGGTCGCAGACGAGCACGTCGCTGCGGCGCGCGTGCCACGCCGTCACCGCTTCGTCGCCCGAGTGTGCCACGCGCACGTCGGCGCCGGCGGCAGCGAGCATCGTGGCCGCGACGTCCAGCGCGTCGTCGTTGTCGTCCACGACGAGCACGGTGACGCCGGCAAGCGGCATTTCCCGGCTTTCGTCAGTCGCGGAGGGCTCGGCGTCGGGCGACGGTGCATCGATGAGGCGCGGCAGCCTTACGACGAATTCCGCTCCGAGTCCGCGGCCTCCGCTCGCTGCCGTCACGGTTCCGTGATGGAGTTGCACGAGTTCGCGCACGATCGACAGGCCGAGACCCAGACCTCCGAATTCCCGCGTGGTGGATCCGTCGGCCTGCCGGAAACGTTCGAACACGAACGGCAGGAACTCGGGCGCGATTCCGATGCCGGTATCACGGACCCGCACGAGAAATCCGGAGGAATCCGCGTTCAACGCGAGGGAAACGACGCCGTGCTCCGGCGTGAATTTGATCGCGTTGCTGACGAGATTCCAGACGACCTGCTGGAGGCGATCGCGGTCCCCCGACACGAGCGCGGGCTCCGGCGTCAGTGCGACGTCGAGGGTCACCGGCTTCTCGGCCGCGCTTCCCTGCAGCGACTCGATCGCCTGCCTCACGACGTCGCGAAGGTCGAGCACTTCGATCTTGAGATTCAGCTTCCCCGTCGCGATTCGCGAGACTTCGATGAGGTCCTCGATGAGGCGCGTCTGCGTGCGCGCGTTGCGGTGCAGCGTGCGCAGCCCTTTCTGAAGGGTGTCGGGCGACGGGTTGGTGGTGGACAGGATGTGCGTCCATCCGAGAATCGCGTTCAGCGGCGTCCGCAATTCGTGAGAGACCGCTGCCAGGAACTCGTCCTTGAGCCGGCTTGCTTCGCGCTCGCGGTGCAGCAGCTGTGACCGTTCCAATTCTGCCAGCTGGATAGCCGAGAGCATCGTGTTGAACGATTTGACCAGGCTGCCGACCTCGTCGTTCGTCCACTGCCTGGCGCGGAGTGTGTAGTCGTTCGTCTTCGACACGAGATCTGCCGTATGCGCCAGCTCGGAGATCGGCTGCGCGATCGATCGTTGCAGGCGTCCGATCAGGAGCATGGCCAGCGCGATGGCGCCCGCGAGGGCCACCGCAGTGATTCCCGCTTCCAGGCCCATCGTCTGATAGACCTGATCCAGATTGCCGACCACGTGGACGACGCCGACATGCCGGTTGCCGATGAGGACGTCCTGCGTCGCGTGGATTTGGTTCGCACGCGGCGGCGGTTCGCGAATGGCCGACGGCGGGCAGCGTTCTCCCGACCGAACGTACCCTCCGATGTAGGCATTTGCGGCGTCGAACACGCAGACGCGATCGATGGTGCTTCGTTCGCGGAGAGCGGACGCGAGTTCGTCGATCGTCTGACTGTCCTTCAAGCTGACGGCGAGGTTGGTCCCGTCTGCCACCATCGAAGCCGACGTCGCGATGTCGTTGACCACATCACGCCGGACGGACACGTAGACGGAAACCAGAAACGCCAGGCTTGCCGCGACGAGCGCACAGACCGTCGGCGCGAGGCCGAGGATCAAGGCCTTCCTGGCGATCGGCTGGTCTTTGAAAGTCGTCATCCGCTCACTTCGTCCAGGTCACGCCGACGTATGCCGCGCGTTTGATCTCGACCGTGGGCCCCGGGTCGCGCGCCCATTCCGCGTGGTGCGCATGGAGCAGGTTCTGGCCGACGAGCCGGACTGCGAGCGCCGGGGTGATCCTCCACATCACGGGAATGTCCAGTTCCTGGTACGACGGAATCGAGGTGTCCTTACGCTCACTGACATATCGGTACGCGGGAGTGATCTCCAGCCGGGTGTGCGAGACGATGCCCTGAATGACGACCTGATGGTGGGGCGTGCCCGCCAGAATGATCTGGGTCAGGCTGTTGTTGGCGGAGGTGCCAGGCGCCACCGCGAGATCCGTCCCGAAATAGGAATACGAGCCGCGCACGCTCAAGGAAGACGACAGCGACACATGAGGGGCGATTTCGATGCCCCTCGTGGGACCGTTGATCACATTCGCAAACGGGAACGTGACGCGCTCGTACGTCGTCCCGTCGCGAGTCGCCACGTCGATTGAGGGATTCCCCAGCGAGATCACGTCGTCGTAGCGGTGCCTGAACAGCGCGACATCGACATACACGGCAGGCGCGAGGAGTGCCCGATATCCGCCTTCGACGCTGAACAGGTGCTCAGCGTCGACCTGCCGGTCGCCGAGAAGCCGCGCATACACCGGAATGCCCGACGCCACGGCCGCGAACTGCTCGACGGAGATGTCCGTTTCGAGGCGCGACGGCGTTCGGGCGGTTCGCGTCACCGCAAACCAGGCCGATTGATGCCCGGTCGGGGTCCAGCGGAGGCTCGCGCTCGGCGAGAATTCGACGCCCGTGTAGGTGTTGTGCTCGACGCGCGCGCCGGCGGCCGCCGAGAGCCGCCAGGGCAGCGCGATCGTGTCCTGCGCGAAGATGTTCGACAGATCGTAGGCCTGGTCGTGCGGCTGAAAATCTGCGGACTCGATAGTCTGCACGTACGTCGCGGGAGCGTGACGGAACCCACCTCCCCAGATTATCTTGTGGTGCGACGCCGGCGAGAATTGATGCACGGCGTCCACGTCGAACGTGTTGCGGGTTTCGCCGAAATCGGTGCCGAGCCGGTACGTCCGATCCCAATAGGCTTGCACCGAGAGGCCTGCGCCCTTCGGCAGCTTCCGATCCCACCGGCCGACGACGTTCTGCCCTGACACATCGAGCGGATCGTCGACGAGCCCGCGCGCCGGCGGGTTGAATGTCGACACGAGGACGCTCTCGCCAATCTGTCCTGCGTACGCGTCGCCGTGCAAGGTGAACGCGTCGCGAACACCGCTGGTGAAGTCTGCGCGAAATCCTCCTTGCACCATGTGCCACCGATCAAAATCGCGTCCGTCGGAATGCCATTCCGGACCGCGCTCGAAGGCCGTGCCGTATGCGCGATAACTTCCGGCATTTTTGATCCGTCCGCCGTAGCGGACCGACCCGATTGCCTCATCGACATTCCCCGTGGCGGCCGAGACGTAGGTTCCCTGTGTCTGCGCGGCCGTGCGCGTGATGATGTTGATGACGCCGTCGACGGCATTCGCCCCCCAGACCGTCGAGCCTGGACCGCGGATGATTTCGATCCGCTCGATGTCCTCGAGCATGATGTTCTGAAGCGACCAGTGCACGCCGCCGAAGAGCGGCGTGTAGAGGCTGCGGCCGTCGATGAGCACGAGCAGCGATTTCGAGAACTGGTCACCGAAACCGCGCACACCGACCACCCAGTTCCTCGAGGAATCGATCCGTGCGACCTCCACCCCCGGGGCCAGACGCAGCACGTCGGGAATCGAGGTCGCCCCGCTGCGAACGATGTCGTCGTGCGTGATGACGAAGATGGCGGCGGGCGTCTGCCAGACTTCTTCCGGTTCCTTGGAAACGCTCGTCACGACGATCTGCCCGAGCTCTTCGAGGCTGAGGTGCTTCAGCTGCGGGCCCGGCTGCTCGGCGCCGGCGTCGATCGCGGGCGCGACGGCGCAGGCGCACAGCACGGATGCCACGAAGAGGACACGGCGACGTCTCATGAGATGTTCCTCGCGACCTGCAGCACTTTCGAGCTGAGCTGGATGTTGACGCGCGCGGCGGCCGTCTGGCTCACGTCGAATCGCACGCGGCCGAATTCGACGACGAAGGTGATGATGCCGCCGCGCCGCTCGAACTGCGGACCCTCTCCAACCGTCAGCACTGCCGATGTGGCCGCGGCCTGCTCGAGGGCGCCGTTCGCGTCGGCGTCAGCGCCGATGAACAGCACGTGGCATTGAGGTACCGCGCCGGGCGATGTCACCTGCTTGATGACGATCGGGTGAGTTCCGACCTGTTCGTTCGCGAATGTCTGCGCGAGCACGCCGCCGAACGGATCGGGCTGCGCCACGCAGATGGTGAGAGGGGCCGACGGCGATGCAAAGGCAGACGGCGGCCACGTGGTGAACGGAAGCAGATTGAAGATATACGCGGCCTTGACGTCGTACTCGAGGGCCTGCGCAGATATGGATGGTACGAGGGTCGGCGATGCCGGCGTCCGCGGCCGCGTGAATGCGGCGGCGCGCACGAGCAGCGTCAGGGCGCACGTTGTGAAGATCCTGCCAGGGCTCGCCACAAGCGCGTGACGATTATACGCAGTGACCGCGATTCCGTGATGTGAAGATGGGGCGTCAATATAATAACCATCGATGATCGAGGCCATCGGGACCCAGTTCCCGCCCCCGTTGTCCTCGTACCCTCAGGCGGCCACCCTCGGTGCGACGTTGGCCGGGCGCATTCACGCGGAGCCCTTCAACGCCGTCGCGACGGCCCTGTTCGTTCTCGCCGTCGTTCACACGTTTCTTGCGCCGCGCATCACAGAAGCCGCGCACCGGATGCAGAGGCGTCGGGATGAAAAGGCACGCTCGGCCGGACATCCCCACGCGCCGAGCGTTACGGCTGAGGTGCTGCATCTGCTCGGCGAAGTAGAGGTGGTCTTCGGCGCCTGGGCCGTGGTCCTGCTCATCGCAATGGCCACGTATCTCGGCCGGGACGCTGCCGCCGTGTACTTCAGCGACACGGTCGACTACTCCGAAGCGATCTTCGTGGTCGTCGTCATGGCCATGGCTTCGACCCGGCCCATCGTGGGGTTTGCAGAAGGCGCGCTCCGACGCGTCGCCGGACTCGGCAGAGGAACGCCCGCTGCGTGGTGGGTCTCGATTCTCGTTATCGGGCCGCTGCTGGGGTCGCTCATAACCGAACCCGCAGCGATGACGATTTCGGCGCTGCTGCTGGCGCGGCAATTTTTTGATCTCCGCCCGTCCACGGCGCTCCGCTACGCAACGCTCGGACTGCTTTTCGTGAACGTCTCAATCGGCGGCACGCTGACGCATTTCGCCGCGCCCCCCGTGTTGATGGTCGCGCGTCCCTGGGGATGGACGACCTGGTTCATGCTGACGCATTTCGGGTGGCGTGCGACCGTTGCCGTCGTCGTGTCCACCGCCGTGTATTACGTCTGGTTCCGACGGGAGTTCGCTGCGCTTGCGCTGCGTCCTGCGCAGGCGGACGTCGATCAGCCCGACGAGGAAGCGGGCGCGCTGGCTTTGCTCCCGGTCCCCCCATGGATCGTCGCCGTGCACATCGCGTTCATTGCGTGGACGGTCCTGACGTCGCACTATCGCGCGCTCTTCGTCGGCGCCTTTCTGTTCTTTCTCGGATTCCTGCGAGCGACGGCCAGATACCAGTCGAAGCTCGAACTGCGGATGCCGCTCCTGGTCGGGTTCTTCCTCGCCGGTCTGATCATCCACGGCGGGCTGCAGGGCTGGTGGATCGCTCCCGTGCTGGCGAGCCTCTCGCCATCCACAGTGTTCGCCGGGTCCGCCGCTCTGACCGCGTTCAACGACAACGCGCTCATCACTTACCTGACGACGCTCGTGCCGAACCTCGGAACCGCGCTCCGTCAGGCCGTCGTCGAAGGGGCCGTCGTCGGCGGCGGCCTCACCGTGATTGCCAATGCGCCAAATCCTGCGGGTCAGGCCCTCCTCGGACGCTTCTTCGACGACGCGGTATCGCCGATTGGATTGCTTGCGGGGGCGGCGCTGCCGACGGTCATCGCGGCGCTGGCATTCCGGCTGTAATCGTCACAGCGGCGTCTGTCCACCGGTCGCGCCGTAGATCTCACCCGTCGCAAAGCGCGACTCGTTCGATGCCAGGAACACGTACAGCGGCGCCAGTTCCACTGGTTGTGCCGCCCGGCCGTAAGCCGTGTCGGCGCCGAATTTCCGGATCTGCTCTGCCGGCATCGTGGACGGGATGAGCGGCGTCCATACAGGACCTGGCGCCACGGCATTTACGCGGATGCCCTGCTTCATCGCCGACGGCGCCAGCGCTTTGGTCAAGCTCGCGATTGCCGCCTTCGTAGGCGCGTACGCCAACAGTGACGGACTTGGATCGAAGGCCTGGATCGACGCCGTGTTGATGATGACGCTGCCTGGCTTCATCCGCGGCAGCGCCGCGCGGCACAGCCAGAACGTCGCGAACACATTCGTTCGAAACGTCCGTTCGAATTCCTCGGTGGTCACCTCTTCGATCGAGTCGTACGTGCGCTGAAAGGCGGCATTGTTCACGAGGATGTCCAGCCGGCCGAACGCGTCGACTACGCGATCGACGAGCTCGGCGCAGTGATGCTCGTCCTGGATGTCGCCCGGCAGCCGCAGCGCCTTTCTGCCTGCCTGTTCAATCCATCGGACCGTTTCCGCCGCGTCGGGTTCCTCCTCTGGAAGATACGAGATGGCCACGTCGGCGCCTTCGCGTGCGAATGCCAGCGCCACGGCGCGTCCGATGCCGCTGTCGCCTCCCGTGATGAGCGCGGTTCGATCGGTCAGCCGGCCGAGCCCCGAATACGACAGTTCGCCGTGGTCCGCCGGCGGCGTCATCTCGCGCTCGTGACCCGGCGGGTCGATCTGTTTCTGGTGATACTCCGGCGCTCGCTCTTGCGGCCGCGGATCGGCCGGTTTCGGATCCTGAATGGAGCGTGTGGTCATGGCGGCGGACGCTACAACCCGCATGCCACCGCCGGTGATTCCGGCGCCGCGATATGCTGAGCCAATGAAAGGCATGGAGAGCGAGATCGATCGGCTTTATCAGCTGCCGCTGGAGACCTTCACGGCCGAGCGGAATGCGCTGGCGAAGCGCTCCGGCAGCGAAGGCGCGCGCGTTCGCGAGCTGGACAAGCCGTCGGTGCCCGCGTGGGCGGTGAATCAGCTCTACTGGAACGACCGCGCCGAATGGGATGCGCTCATTGCAGCCGCCGACAATCTGCGCCGTGCGCACAAAGCGGTTCTGGCCGGCCGCGGCGGCGACGTGCGCGCTGCCGGCACGGTGCACGACGAGGCCGTGGAATCCGCGCTGAAGGCCGCGCTTCGGATTCTCGCCGCGGCGGGCCATCCGGCCACGGACTCGACGAAGCAGGGGATCGTGAACACGTTGCGTGCGCTCCCTGCCGAAGTCCAGCCGGGCCGGCTGACGAAGGCGCTGCAGCCGGGCGGCTTCGAGATGCTCGCCGGCCTTGCCATCGCCGGTGGAGGACGAGGCAGCGCGCAAGCCTCGCATTCCGCCGTGTCGCGACCGCGGTCTCACCCGTCGCCCGCCGGCGCGCACGGCGTCACAGCTAAGAAGAGGCTGCCAGAGCCGGCGACGAAAGCGGAGGCCCGCGCGCTGGCCGCCGCGAAACAGGAAGTCGCCTCCAGCGAACGCGCGCTCCGCGAGGCGGAACAGGCAATCCGCCGCGACGAATTCGAATCCGCACGCGCGGCGCGCGAGGAACGTCGTGCCGCGGACGCGGCCGACAAGGCCCGCGATGCGCTAGCGCGGGCCAAAGTCGACCTCGAGCGCTCAGAGACGGCGCTAGCTGAGGCGCGGGGCATACGCGAAGCTGCAGATACACGCGTATCTGAAGGACGTGCCGCCGTGAAAGCGGCCGAAAAGCGTGCCGAAGCAGCCGCCGCCGCGTTGAAGAAACTCAGTCCCTGACCCGGCGCTCCCGTCGCGAATGATCACGATCGAAATCCCGTTTGTCCATCGTCGATTTGCGATAACGGCTGGGGCAGCCGGGATTTCTCTTTTTGCTCTGCTTGAACGACAACACTGTCACGTGAGAGTGTGGGCGCTCACCCTGCGAGTTCGGCGGCGTTCGTTCGAGCGCTGCAGCATCGAGGTGTTCGTGCTGTTTCGGTCCCGCATTCGATTGACTGCTCTTGCGTCGTTCGTCGTCTTCATGGCATCGGTCTCGACGGCATCGGCGCAACAAACCGTCGTGTTCTTCAGGCACGCGGAAAAGCCCGCTTCCGGCCTCGGCCTTCTCTCCTGTCAAGGACTGAACCGCGCGCTGGCGCTGCCGGCGGTGCTGCTGTCGCGGTTCGGCACGCCGGATTTTCTCTATGCACCGGATCCCTCGGTGAAGATTTCGGATCCCACCGGCAGCTACTACTACGTGCGGCCGCTGACCACTATCGAGCCCACGGCGATCCGTGCGCAGCGCTCCATCAACACGCACTACGGTTATACCGACATCTCGTCTCTGGAATCGCTGATCATCCGATCGACGAAAGCAAATACGACGATCTTCGTCTCCTGGGAGCACGAGTACCTGCAGCGGCTGGTCCAGGACATCATGAACAGGTACGGCGGGGGCGCCCTCGTCCCTGCGTGGGTCACCGGTGATTACGACACGATGTACGTGGTCCACGTGAACTACGCTGGCGGAACGATCTCCGCGACGTTCGAGCGCCAGAGCGAGGGACTCAACGGGCAGTCGACGGGCTGTCCGCAATAAGAACGAAAGGGATGACGCCGCTCAATGCCGCGTCATCCACGCCTGCCACGCCGCACCGACGGTCGCCACCAGGAGCGCGAACGGGAAAATCGCGACCGGACCGAAATGGAGAACGAACAGGTCGGCGACGACGGCTCCGGCCATGGTGCAGGCGATCATGCCGAGCCCGACGACCGCGGTCGCAGGAATGAGCGCGAGTGCCCCGCCTGTAATCTGCATGGCGCCGGTGAAGTAGCGAAACCACGTCCCGGCACCGAGGCGCTGGAAGATCGCGACCCACGTCGAGTGTGCGTCGAATTTGCTCAGGCCAATCAGGATGAACGCCCCGCCGAGCGCAACACGCGGCGTCGCCGCAATCACGCGCTCCATGATCGACGGCGGAGAGTCGACGGCGAATTTCGGCTCGAGCTGCATCGCGGCTGCTGCCCTGGTGGATCAGCGCACGTGGACTGTCGCAGTCATCAACCGGCTCTGCCCTGCGGGCGTCTCGGACCAGAGGATGCGGAAGCCGTTGTCGGGCAGCGGCGCCACGCCGAAGTAGTCTCCGCCGGTCGTTGACGCGACGAACGTCCCGTCGGCGCACGGCCGGACGGTCGATATTTGTTGGACACCAAAAAAGGTCAATCCGCCATCCTGAGACGCGCCAGCGCTGACGCTCTGTTCGCAGGCGCGTCCGGGTCCACCCCATCCATCTATCCATGCCACCAGCAGCACTCCACCACGGTTGGTGGAGATGGCCGGAATTCGTTCCTGTGCAGCGGGTGCAGTCGCCGTGGGTGCAACCGGGGTCGTCCATGTTTCGCCACGGTCGGCTGACGCGCCCACCACGATTGCACCACCGCCGCGCTGACGGCAGGCGAAGTACAAACGGTCATTCGTCGGGTCGGCTGTCAGCGCCGACAGGCGATATCCCGGCGGCGGTCCGCACGCATCGTTCACGAACTTCGGAATGGAGAACGCGTGGCCGGCATCCGTCGACAGGGCCGTCCATGAACGTCGTCGGTCGAACGTTTCCTCCTTGCGATCGCCCGTTGGATACCCTGCGTCCACATACGAGACGACGAGGCTGCCGTCAGACAGAACGACGGGCATCTCGGAGAGGTTGTGCAGGTTGTTGGGGACCACCGTGACGGGATCGTCGAACGTCTTCCCATCGTCGCGCGACCGTGCCACATAAGGCCCCCAGCGGCGTTCTCCGTTTTCGTTGCGTGTGGGCCGATGCGAGGTCACGTAGATCCACCCGTTCGTCCTGCCGCCGGTGAAATCGACTACCATCACGGAGTGATCGTGGTTCCGGCCCAGACTTGCGGGCGGATCCGGCCACGTGCGTCCGCCGTCCCCCGACCTGAAAATCAGGAGTTCGTCCGGGAGAGCTGCCTGCCGCTTCGCAAGGACCGACACCACCACGGTACCGGCTGGCGTGAAGACGACCCACGGATCGAAACACTCGATCGGTTCGAAGTCATGGGCGGTGAACGTCTTTCCGTCGTCGAAGGTGGAGACGACCTGGCACGTCTGCGCGGCGGTCCGTTCCTTGAAGGTTGCGCCGCGGGCCGTGTGTATGGCGACGGCAACCCAGTGGCCCGGCGCTTTTGGATCTACAGCCAGCGATGGCTCGTAAAGGGCGCGGCCCGGTTCGGCCGTCGCAATCACCTGCCTGGTCCCGACTTCGAGCGTCTGCGTCTGCTGGATCGGACTCGAAGCGAGGAGCGCACTCAGAGCGGAGACGAGCACCGATGTGACGGAACGCATCGAGTGGAGCATACTGAATTGTCAGGGACTCCGCCGCGGAGGACACACATGTCCTCCCGCCGGACGCCGGCCGTCGATTTGCGCGAGTTTTGCCGCGGAAATCGCGGGGGATCGATTGGCAAAGGCATTGATTAGGTGGAACACATGACTCCGAAACGGTTTGTCTTCTTGCTCGTGTTCGCACTGGCAGTTGCGTCGCCGGCGGCGGCTCAGAGCCGCGGCGGCCACGGCGTGGCCGTCTCGCGAGGTGCCGCCGTCGCGCGGCCCGTGGCCGTTCCGCGCGGCAGCGTGGCGGTGAGTCACGGGCATTACGGGGGGTATCACTACGGATCGTATTATTACCGCCCGTACTATCCTTACTACTACCACCCGTACGCACACCCGTACTACAGCTTCCTTCCGCATTTCAGCATTGGTGTCGGGATCTCCGCCGGCTACCCTGTCGGCTGGCCGAGCTACGGCTACGCGTACGCGTACCCCTACGGCTATGCGTATCCGTACCCATATCCCTACCCCTATTCGGGGTACTACTACCCGTCGTATCCGCCGCCCGCTCCGGCCCCCGCTCCCCCGCCCGGGAACTACTCGTACGGCGGTTCTGCCCCGTACCCATCATCGGGTTATTCCAGCGGATACCCGGAGCCGGGTCGCACGCAGCCATACAATGCCCCTTCGAACTCCGTCAGCGTCGATCCGGGATCTCACTCGAACAGCGGCGGCGTGAGCTTCGAAATTGATCCGCCGACTGCGTCGGTGTTCGTCGACGGCAAGTACATGGGGACTGGCGCGGAATTCGGTCCGACGACACAGCCGCTCTCGCTGACGACCGGTCGGCACCGGGTCGACATCCGCGCCGAGGGTTATCAGTCAGTCAGCTTTGACGCCGACGTTACGGCTGGCCAGGTGACCCCGTACAAGGCGTCGCTCGAGCGTCGCTGACTTTCGGTGGGGCTGCTCCGCCCGCGACGAAAGGTACCCGGGAGGTTGACTAATTCGGCCTCACCCCTGAGTTTCCGGCCGATTTTTGCTGATCGTCACGGCAACCCCCGTGCACAACCGACGGCGTGCGTATCGCGCGCGCCGTCCTCGCCGTCTTCATAGTCCTGCAACTCGCAGACGGTCTCATCACGTTTGCGGCAGTGCAGATCTTCGGCCCCGCAGCCGAGGGCAATCCCATTCTCGTCGCCTGGATCGCTGTCGTCGGACCGGCGGTGACGCTGGTACTCGCGAAGGGCGTCTCTTGTGCGCTCGCAGTCCTCCTTTACAGCGCGGGCCGCTTCAAGACGCTGAGCGCACTTACGGCCGTCATGCTGGTCGGCGCGATCGGTCCCTGGCTGAGCGTGCTGACCTCGATCCCCTGAGGACCGCGAACCGGCGGACGAGCGCCGGCGGTACCGGTGTTAAAATCGCCTGCCCCACCACGCACCCCAGGGAGACGTCCATGAAGAAGGTCGCGATTGGCTGTCTCGTCGTTCTCGTTCTCTGCGGCGTTACCGCCGCCGGCGTTGGCTACTACCTGTACGGCAAAGTGAAGTCATCGGACACATTCAGCAAAGCGAAGGCATCGTACGCACAGTTGACGACGACGGCGACGCAAGTTGCGGAGCTTGCGAAGATTCCGCAGATCGAAGGCGATGTCGAAATCAAGACGCCGTTCGTGATCCCCACCGGGGGGACCTTGACCCAGAGCCAGGTCGACAAGTTCGTGCAGGTGCAGACGCGCGTGCGGGCGCGGCTCGGGCAGAACTTCGAACTGCTGCAGCGCAAGTACAAGGCGCTCGCCGATAAAAAGGAAGCGACCGTTGCCGATCTTCCGCAGCTGATGGCCGCGTATCGGGACCTGGCCGAGAGCTGGCTGGATGCGAAGCACGCGCAGGTGCAGGCGCTGAACGAAGTCGGTTTGTCGATGTCGGAGTACCGCTGGATCCGAAGTGAGGCCTACAAATCGCTGAACCTGCCGCTGGTGGACATCGATTTCGCGAAGATCGCGGAGCAGATCAAGGCCAACCAGCAGCCCAGCGAGGAGATCATGCTGGGCGGTGCGTTCAGCGGCCGTCCGTCTCCGGCGAACGTAAAGCTGGTCGAGCGCTATCGCAAGCTGCTCGAAGACAACATGCCGATGGCGACGTTCGGGCTCTGAGGCTGACAACGACCAGCTGCCGAAGCCATCGGCTCCGCGAGATCTGTTGATTGAAAGGTCGTACTCGAGTCGCTTGCGGTAGTGAATTTGAGCACTCGCCGCGCGAGCTCACGTTCGTTCCAGCGAGCCCCGATTCCACCCCGCCAGCGTTGCCGCCTGCGCGTACGTGCTGTCGACGAATGCGTGCAGGTCCGCTTCCGGCGACCTCGAGGTCCTCACTGCTTCGTACGGCAGGATGAACTCCCCGAGTTCGTGGTGGTAGTACGCGGCTTCCGGTTTGATCGCGGCAGTCTTCAGCCCCTCCGGTTCCGGGACGGCATAGGCATAGAAGGCGGGCTCCAGCACTGGAGCGCTGCCGGGCCAGAATCCGTGGCTGATCACTTCGCGCGAATAGGATTCGCGCATGAACGCCGGACCGTCGCGCGGAGGCGCAGGCCTGCCCGAGAATCTGGATACCGCGAGATCGAACCCGCCCCAGAAGAAATGCACCGGGCTGCACTTGCCGACGAAGGATGCCCGGCACGCGTTGAAGACGCGGTCCACCTGCACGAGGACGGTCCAGAAGCGATTCGCCATCACCGGGTCGTATTCGCAGTGCTCGCGGTCCTCGGTGAACCTGATCGGTGACGGCACTTCAACGGGCATCGTCCAGATTTTCACCGGCAGGTGCATGGCGTCGAGCTGCACCATCAGGTCCCGATAGAAATCTGCCACGCACTGCGCCTCGAGCGGCAGCGCGCGCTGGTCGCCGTCGGACGTTCGGATGACGAACTGGTGATCGACGAAATCGAATTCAAGAGAGAACGTCCGCGATCCGTGAGGCAGGAGCGGCGTGATGAGACCCCGTGACGACACGTGCAGCGCGACGCCCCACGAGTGATTGATCGGCGGCGCCAGCGCCAGACTGATCTTGCCCGCTATCTGGGACCACATGTGCAGCGTCGCGTAGGTGTTCTTCCACCGATCGTACGGAAGCGCCGGCCACTGGTCGTGAGTCATGTCCGTCTCACACGTCGAGTGCCGCATCGGTCGCGACCGGTGCCGCGCCCGCAATCGCGACGCGAATCCCCGTTCGACGTATGACGTTCGACGAGTTGCTCATGGTTGCTTCCTCGACGCACTGAACGAGATGGCTATTGTGCGGCCGAAGGCCGGAATCTACAACCGGCGCAGCTCCGAGAGTTCGCACTTGAGCACGGGCTTCGCGGGATCCGACAGATCGAGCTGACGTGAAGTCGCGACGTACCCCTTTGGCTTCAATCCGAGGATCGCTCGGACGATGTGCAGACGTTCGAAGAGACCCGCAAGGCCGATGACGTACTCCATGACGTAGTACGGTGTACCGGTGCAGCGCAGCTCCTCGAGCCGTCCGACCGGAGTGCCGTTTCGGGCGTGCACCTCGCGCCCGAGAAGCTCGTCGAGCCGAAATTCACGTGGAGCCGATTCCGTCATCATCCCGTTACCCGCCAGAGAGGCGCTTGACGAATGGACGGAGCCGCTGCTCGACGGCAAGGGCGGCCGTTTCTCCTGCGGTGAGATCCAGCTTGACCGAGTCCTGGATGTGCTCGATCCGATCGACCTCGACGCGGACCGGACGCCCTTCTTCCAGCCGGAAGATGTGTTCGAGCGCGCGCGCAATCCGGCCAACGACCGGGTGTAGACGCGCGCCCAGAGCAGAGGGACCGATCTCGATTGCGAGGACGCGCGGCGGCCCGCCGGGTGTTTCACCGAGCACGACGCGATCGACTCGGCCCAGCTCGCGATTGTTGCGATCGACGACCCGCTTGTCTTGGAGGTCGCGCGCCAGCGCCAGCTCACCCACCGAGCACCTCCAGGGGTAGAACGATGATCGCCAGGAGCGCGCCGAGCAGCGTCAAGCCTGCGAGGAACGCGTTTCCAAACGCGCTGTTGGTGTGCGTCTTGACGTACCGATCGTCGTTCATCAGCGCGAGAAACGGCAGCACGATCACCGGCATGATCACCACCGTCAGCGCGAGCGAGATCATCGTCAGGCGCAATGGATCGAACCCGAGCAGGGCGATCAACGTGCCGGCCAGCGTGATCAGCGTGAACGCCGCCGCAAATCGCGCCGTGTCCGAGCGGGCCTTGTTCGCACCCCACGACCAGCCGAGCGCCTGCGAGAACGCGTACGCCGCGTTGATGGCGATCTCCACGGCCGCGCCGAGGCACCCGACCCCGAGCGAACAGGCGAACAGTGCGATGCCCCAGCGGTGAAACACAGGCACCAGCATGAGCGCCGCCTGGTCGTACGAGTCCACGATGATCTGTTTCGGTCCGAGCACCATCGCGCTCGTCACGAGGACACCCATCGACACCACGCCTCCGAAGCAAATCCCGAGGTACGCGGTCGTCCGGTTCACCCACAGCTCTTTCTCGGTGAGCTTCTCTTCAATCGTGCCGGACGAATAGAAATTCAACAAATACGGGCTGACGGTTGCGCCGAGGATGCTGACGCTCAGAAAGGCGTAGCGCACGAGGTCGTGGTGCGGCATCGACGGCGCGAGGGAGCGCACGAGATCGTGCCTTGGCGGCTGGAGGTGATACGCGGCGTACACGAATGAGAGGGTGACGAGTCCCAGCAGTCCGAAGCCGTACTCGATCACGCTGAATCCGAACAGCATCAGAATCAGCCAGACGAGAAGGCCGACCGGCGCGACCCACCAGAGGAACCCGATGCCAGTCAGGAGCTTCACCGCAATCGCCGCGCCGCCGATCTCCGCCGACAGCAGCAGCGTGTCGATTCCCAGTTCCGCCGCGAGCGGCACCCACTGAAACGAGATGCCGAAGCGCTCGCGGACCGCGGCGTCGATCGTCCGCCGGCTCACCGCCGCAAGGCGCCCCGACATCTCGATCATGACGGCGAGCATGACCGTGGCGATCGCGATCGCCCACAGCAGCTGGAAGCCGAACTCGGCGCCCGCCTGGGCCGACGTGGAAATCGATCCCGCTTCGATGAAACCGCCGATGCTCGTGACGATGCCGAGAACGACGTCGACGATCGCGCTCATGGTGAACCCCGCGATCCCGCGACGTCCGCGAGGTGCCTGCGCGCGGACGCGTCGTCGCCATGATGCGCGTCGTCGATCAGCGCCGCGAGTACGCGCGAGAGGTGTTCCGCATCGCGGGATACGGAGGCGCCGCGCGGGTCGAGCAGCAGCCTTGGAGATGCAGTAAGGGTTGCGCGTTCCTTGTCGAGGAGCTGGAGCGTCTGCTGCAAGGCCGCCCTGGCGTACCTTTCCGACACCTCACCCTTCAGCCACGCCTGGCCGATCGTCTGCGCAGTGGCTCTCAGTCCCTCGATTTTCTTGTCCGACTGCTCGAGCTGCTTCTCGGGGCTGCTGCACGCCCCAAGCGCGGCCGTGATGAGCAACGCGGTGAGCGCCCGCGGCGTAGCCGAAGTGCGTGTGCGCACGCAGCGAGCTGAGCAAAATCCGCGCCCGCGCGGTCCAGCGCGTCGCGACCTTCGCTTTCAACTCACTCAGGAAGTCGGCAGATGTTTCCCTTTACTTCGTGACAGTCGTCAACTGGACGGTTGCGACCTTCCACATCCCTTGCTGCTTTACCCAGACGCTCGTGATCATGGTGGGCTTGTCCTCCACCGTCGTCTGAACCGTGCTGATGGCGGTCGTGGATCCGTACATACGCCAGTTCGGCTGCGGAGACGCCGAGGGGGCGCTTGACGGTGAGGATTTCGCTGCGTTGATCTCGGTTATGCGCTGAGCCTTGGTTTTCGCGACCCCGTCCGTCCCGATCACCATGAAGTCGTCGGTCGTGTACTTACCCCAGGCGGCGCCATCCCCGCCGGTCATGGCTTGTGAACGGGCCGCTACCGCATCCAGCAGCGCTTTTTCGGGTTGTGCCTGGGCGTACGAAACGGATGCCGAGGCAAGAACGATCATGGCCGCCGAGAGAATGGTTCGCATCGCCGGTTACCTCCCTCTTCGCGCCGCGGGCATTCGCGGCGGAGCTAGACATCATACGCTTGAACGCGGGTCCCGACGAGCCGGTGCCCTCCGTGTCTGACAGGACGCAGTCGGCGAGGCCGTCGATGAGCCGACGCCGAAATCGCAGCCGCCCAGACGGCTCCCTGCGCTCAGCATCGTCAGCGCTTTTGTGCCAGCCAGATGTCGGACTGGGCGCGGACGGCGCCGTAATAAATCGACCGCCCGTCGCGGCTGATGGCGAATACGTCGCTGATGGAGGGGCCGGGCAGCTGCACGGGAATGACCGTGCGCTGCTTCGACGCGCTGTCGAGCAGCACGAGCTGAGTGCCGTTGTGTGCGAAATACACCAGCCGCTGAGTGCCAGGCACCCATCGGACCGCTGCCGCGTCATCGCCAGAAATGGCGGTGATCACATGACTCGCGAGGTCATACACTGCGACGCCAATCGAGCGGCCACTGTCGGAAGCCAGCGTCCCCGCGATCTTCTTCGCATCAGGAGACCACGCCAGGGGGGAAAGCTTGCCGCCGTTGACCTTGGTGCCCGGCAGCCGCTGCAGAACGCCGGTATTCAGCGACACCACGTAACTCGCCTGGTCGCCGACCGTTTCCATGAAAGCAATCCGGTCGTCCACCGGAGAGGGGATCGGGTACGCGAAGCCGGCAGCGGGATTCACAATCTTCCGCAGCGCACTGCCGTCGGTGCGCATCGTCCATCCGCTCCAATTGCCGCCACGCGTCGAATAGAACACGACCGACTTGCCGTCGTTCGTGAACATGGGGGCACGGTCGCGCGGCGCATCGTCCGTCAGTCGATGCATCGCGGAACCGTCGATGCGGCTGAGGAAGATGTCTTCCTGCTTTTCGCCAATGCTGTAGAGCGCCAGCTGAGTGCCGTCAGGAGAGACGTCGCTCGGCACGCGGATGTTGTTCGATTCATCGAGCACTCGCGGCACACCTGCCGTTCCCGCGATCGGGTCGAGGGGGACAGCCACCGGATTGATCGAGTTGACGCGCGAGCGGAAGACGAACCGGTCGCCTTTCGCCGACAGTCGTGCGAGTGCTGCGGAGGCCTGCACTCCGTTGGTCACCGGCTCGGGCGGACCCTTCGGTGCTCCACTGTCCTCGTCTACGGCGATGCGCCAGACATTCATCTGGCCGCCACGGTCGCTCGAGAAATACACGAACCGTCCATCCGGCGACCATTGCGGGGACCAATCGATGGCGGGGTCGTTCGTCAGTGCCGTGCGCGCACCGCCGGCGGATGGCATCGTGTAGATGTCACGCTGCCCGTTCGTGTTGCTCCAGTAAACGATGCGCCGGCCCGACGGCGACCACGATGGCGCGATCGCATCGTCGTCCTTCGTGAGCCTCCTGGGCGCGCCGCCGGCGGCATCCACGATGTACAAGCTACTCGTGGTGAGACGGTTCGACGGATCGATCTCTTCTTCCGTGGTAAACGCGATTTGTTTGCCATCGGACGACCAGGCGGGGTTGAAGCCGCCGTCCGTCAAGCGTCGAACCGACTCGCCCGTTGCACCGGCCACGAAGATTCCGCCATCGCTGTCCGACTCGTGAAAAGCGATCGACGCGCCGTCGGGCGAGTACGCGGGTCCGCCGAGGTCGCGTTGCGGGTCTGTCACGATGGGAACCGCGTTGCGGCCTCCGACGCGCTGGGCGTAGATCCCCCAGCGTCCGTTCAGCCGCATGACGTAGGCCACCGTCGTGCCGTCGGGCGAGATCGTTGGAGTCGTTTCCTCCCCCGCCGCATCCGTGAGCTGCGAGAACTGCTCCCATATCGCCGTGTCGTGCGGCGCCGGCCTCAGGAGCACGGCGGCACCTGCCCCAAGGAGCGCCAGCGCGGCAATGAACCATGGCAGCCACGCGGGGCGCTGCCGACCGGTGGCCGCGGCAGGCGCGATGACACCCGCGGACGCGGTGGATGTCGTCGTCAGGTTCTCGAGCGCGAAGGCGAGATCGTTCGCCGATTGAAACCGGAGTTCCGCCGGCTTCTCCAGGCAACGGCGGACGATGCGATCGAGTGCCGGAGAGATGACCAGTCTGGCAATATCCAGGTCGGGCGGATCCTTCGTGAGGATTGCCGTCATCGTGTCCGCGGCTGTCTCGCCTTTGAACGCCCGCTCGCCGCTGAGCATCTCGTACAACACCGCGCCAAACGAAAAGATGTCGGCGCGGTGATCGACGATGAGCCCGCGGATCTGTTCGGGTGCCATGTAGCCGAACGTGCCCAGCACCGTCCCGGCGGTCGTCTTCACGTTGAGGGCACGCGTTTCGTCGCCGCCGGCCGCGACGCCGGCGATCGGCTTCGCGAGCCCGAAGTCGAGAATTTTGATGTGATCGTCGCGGGTGATCATCACGTTCTCGGGCTTGAGGTCCCGATGAACGATGCCCCGCTCGTGCGCGGCGGCGATTGCGTGCGCGATCTGCTGCGCGTAGCCGACGGCGCGCCGCGGTTGGAGCGCTCCCGAAACCAGCCGGGCCCGCAGTGTTTCGCCGTCGATCAGTTCCGTGACGACGTACGCGGCCTCGTGTCCGGAATCGGGGAGCCGCGCGCGGCCGAACTCGTAGATGGCGAGGATATTTGGATGCGAGAGCTTCGCGATGCTCAGCGCTTCGCGTTCGAAACGGGCGGCCGCGTCGGTATCGGATGCGAGCTGCGATGAAAGAATTTTCAGTGCGACGTCGCGATCGAGCCGCGGGTCATGGGCTTTGTATACGTCGCCCATTCCGCCGGACCCCAGCGGCGCGACGATTTCGTACGCGCCGAAACGCTGACCGGGATTCATTTTTCTAGAGCCGTCTGCCAGTTCTGCACGACCGTGATCGAGCCGATGCCGCTGCGTTCCGGCGCGAGCGCGAGGTACTTCTGCAGATCGGGCATCGCCGCCATCCAGACGATGTCGGGCGGCAGGTCCCCCATCTTCACCGGCGCGCCTGGCGATAGGGTCGAGCCCGGTCGCAAATCGACACGCCACAACGATCGGAACTGATCGTCGAGGTAGACCAGCCGCGACGAGTCATGGGCCCACCACATCTGTACGGCTCCTCCGCGGGAGATCTGAACGGCGTGGCCCGGCGTCGGAAACGATTGCACGTAGAGCTCGTACCGCCCCGTCTGGTCGGAGACGTACGTGATCCAGCGGCCGTCCGGCGAGATGGGGCCGGCGTTCTCGCGCGTCGGTCCGGCGTAGAACAGTTTCATCGATCCACCGCCCGCCGGCAGAAGCCACACGTTCTGGGCGGTCATCGGGTCGAGCTGCGTCATCGCGATCCAGTTGCCGTCCGGCGACCAGGCAGCGGGATTCTTGAACGGGACATCGGACCGGTACAGAACCTGTTCGGGGCTCGGGTCGCCGATTGTCTTGAGATACACGCTCTGACCGCCGTCGCGGTCGGCGGCGAAAGCGATGCGCGAACCATCGGGCGACCAGATCGGGCTGTCGTTCCGGCCGGGCGCTGATGTCACCGGGACCGCGCTTCCGTTGCTCAAATCGACCAGCCACAAGGCCGATTCGGACGGTGACGTGGATTTCACGAAAATGGCGCGGGTGCCGTCTGGAGAAATGTCGACGTGTTCATAATGTCCCGCCGGGATTTCGAGTGTGCCGATCTGATGTCCCGCGGCGTCGTACCACTCGGCGACGGTGTTGATCGACGGAGACGAGAAGTAGGCGAGCATCCCCGTTGTGGAAACGGAAACCGGACGGCCCGCCGTGTACGACACCGTCGGATCGAGCACCATCGAGGGTTCGTCCGGCATCGGCGTCGCGTCGCCCCGTGTTTTGAGCGATGCCGGATCGAAGCGCTGCGCGACGAGTACGCCCTGGCGCTCGTAGAGCAGCCACCCGGGATCCACGTAAACGGGCGCGCTCTCCATCGGTCCGATCGGCACACGTGCTGTGACGCCGCCGGACACCGATCCCACCGAGACGTCGAAACGTCCGTTGTGGCTCGGGAGTGCTGCGAAGGTGAAATGGTCCCCGTCGGGAAGGAAGCTCGGGAACCGGTGACTATATTCTTTTTTCGACGCGTCGAGTGCCGTCACAACGGTCGGAGTGCCGCCGCCGGCCGATACGCGGTAGAGAGGGCCGGACGCGTCGGGCGCGAACACGATCACGTTCGACGCGTTCCACGCCGCGCCGCGGGCCCCTGGCGCGTCGCACACGATTTCTGATCGGCCCCCTGAGGCCGCAATCGTTTTCAGCTTGGTGTTCGTGAAGAATCCGATCCGACGGCTGTCAGGCGACCAGAACGGTAGATTTCCTCCGTCCGCATCATCCAGCCGCCGTGCTGTCATCGAGGCAAGCGACCGAACCCAGATCTGCGAATCGGAGCGGGTGACGCCGCCAACGACGAAGGCGACCATCGTCCCATCGGGAGATATGGCGACACCCGTCGAGTCGGGATACAGACCGGCGCCTGATGGAGGAAGCAGTGAGAAGCGAGCGATCATCGACGTGGTCGTCCGCGCCCAGGGCCGGAATACCGCGAGCAACGCCGCCGCCGTCAGCAGCGCGGCGCCAATCGCGGCGAGCCCGTAGCGAATCCAGGATGCTCCAGGCGGCTTCGCCACCACCGGCGATCGGATATTCGAGGACGAGGAGTCGAGCGCTCCCGCCTCGACCTTCGCCACCGTGACGCGCGCTTCCCCGATGTCGCGAAGCCGGGACTTCGGATCCCGCTCGAGACATCGCTCCAGCAGCTGTCGCAGACGCGGCGGCGTATTCGCCGGCAACGCGCTCCAGTCGATGTCCTGCCGCAGCACCGCCGCCAAAACGTCCGAGATCTCTTCGCCTTCGAATGCGCGGTGTCCGGCAAGCATCTCGTACACGACAACGCCGAACGACCAGATGTCGGCCCGGCGATCGACGGGCTTGCCCCGGGCCTGCTCTGGCGCCATGTAGGCGGCCGTGCCGACGATCAATCCAAGCTGCGTCGCATGAGCCGTAAATGTCGGTGAATCGAGTGCCGCGCCCGACACGGCGCTGACCGGGGCGACTCCCTTGGCCAGCCCGAAGTCGAGTACTTTCACCGTGCCGTCGGAGCGGACGACGACGTTCGCGGGCTTGAGATCGCGATGGACGATCCCGTGCTCGTGCGCCGCTTCGAGCGCTTCGGCCATCTGCCGCGCGATGCCCAGCGCGTCCTCGATCGGGAGACGACCGCGCGCGAGCAGGTGGGCCAGATCCTCGCCATCGATGCACTCCATCACCATGCCGCGTCCGCCGCTCGGCAGGTCGATCACGCCATAGACGTGGGCGATGTTCGAATGGTTCAGAGCGCCCAGCGTCTGCGCCTCACGCTCGAAGCGGGCGAGACGCTCTGGATCGTGAGCGAAGAGATCCGGAAGGACCTTGATCGCGACGTCCCGATTGAGCCGGGTATCGCGGGCGCGATACACCTCCCCCATGCCGCCGGCGCCGATCTGCGCGACGACTTCGTAGACACCGAGCCGATCGCCGGGTGTCATCGCCGTTATCTCAGCCCCGAGATGACGAACAGCTGGGAGAGCCGCCGGATGTAGGAATACGCATAGGAGCGTCCATCCTCGCGGATGGACACGAAGCCCACTGCTGTCACGCCAGCACTGTCGGAGGGAAGGAGTGTCTTCCATGGCGTGCGGGCACCGCTGGCGATGTCAACGCGCGAGATCGTCGTCGCCAGCACGGTGTCCGACACGAACAGCGATCGCCCGTCGAGAGTCCATGCGACGGGGCGCTCGTAGTATTTCCCGCCGGGCAGGGGCTGCGGTGCTCCCCCGCCGATCTTGATGAGGACGGGCTGGCGGTCGAGCGTGGCGGCGATCGTCGTCCCATCCGGCGATACGGCGAAGCCGTCCAGCTCGCTGCTTGGCGAGATCGCGTGGGGCTCGCCCCCGAGATCCTGCAGATACAGGCGCACTTTCCCCTGGCCGTCGTCGCCGCCGAAGAGCACGTGACGGCCGTCGGGCATCCAGACGGCCTGAGTCCGGACCCGAATGCCACCTTTCAGTTCCTGGGTCGGGCCGGGTCCGGTCGGCATGACGGAGAGCGCGCGACCCCCTCTGGCAGTCGCGAGTACCGATTTGCCGTCCGGCGAGAGCGCCCATCCGGCCCCCGACCCAAGACGAACCGCCGGCGAGCCATCGGTGTTGCGCAGGTAGACGGAGCCGCCGGCACCCGCGGCCTCTCCCGTTTCGTTGAAGAGAATCGTACGCCCGTCCGGCGACAGGTCGCGCAGGACGGAGCCGTCGAGCCACGACAGGTCGTCTTCGCTTGTCGCGCCCGGAGCCATGTACCGGATGCCGCGCGCCTGCTTCTCTTCGCTGGCCAGCACCCGGCCGTCGGGGGCGACGTCGTGCAGATAAAACTCGGTCGGCGTCCGAAGCAGCGTCCGCAGCGCTCCCGCGCGTGTGACCGCGTATAAACCCCACCCGCTCTCGCGACCTCTGGCAGAGAACCACACCTCGTCGCCCGATGGAGCCCAGGCAAGACCATCGATGGCCAGCCAACCCGTCGTCAGGGTGGTCTTCTTCTTCGCCTTGTCGATCGTCGCGATCGCGAGTCCTTTGTCCTGCGGTTCGTAAAAGGCCACGAGCGTGCCGTCGGCCGACACACGGATCATGTGGATGGGCGTGTTGGTTTCGTAGAGCGTATTTCCGATCGGGTACTCGAGCCGATCGCCAATGCCGGCGTCGATGGTGACCGCCATGGATCCGTCGGTCGCCCAGTCGGCATACTCGACGCTTTTGTGAATCTCCCGCGGCGCGGCGCCGCCGAGCAGCGGAACCTGCGCGAGGACGCCGGCAACCGGCGGAAATGGTGTGGCCGTGCGGTACGAAAGCGCCAGTTCGCCTTTCGGCGAGATCGCGTAGATGTCGGTGTTCGGATAGCCGAGCGGACGCGATTCAGGGCTCGCGCCACTGACCGCGAATGTTTCGGGCGGCTTGCCGTCCCACGCGGCGCCGTAAACGATCGTGTCTCCTGCGGGGGCGAATCGCGCCGACAGCAGCGTACCCCGCCGGAAGGTCACCGGCTGAAACGTGGGCTGCGTCGCGGCCGGTCGATTCCATCGCCCGGCGACGATGCCGGCGGCGCCGACGCTGAGGAGGACGGCAGCAGCTCCGACAGCGGCGACGAGCGCCCTGTGCTGTCGGCGCGGCGCCATCGCCGGAATCGTGGCGTGATGCGCCGACACTGAAGACAGATCCTCGAGCGCAAACGCCACGTCGCGCGCGGACTGGAATCGCTCCTGCGGCGCCTTTTCGAGGCAGCGACGCAGCGTCCGTTCGAGGATCGGCGGGACTGCCCGATCGCCGGACGTGAGGTCCGGCGGATCCTCGTGCAGCACGGCGGCGACGGTGTCGGCGCTCGAATCCTTCTGAAAGGGGCGCCGCCCGGACAGCATCTCGTAGAGAACAGCGCCCAGGCTGAATATGTCGGAGCGGGCGTCGACCGTCTGCCCGCGCACCTGCTCCGGCGACATGTAGCCGACGGTGCCGAGGACGGTGCCCTCCCCGGTGTTGACGCTCATCGTCCGGTCGACCGAGGCGTCGGCGATCAGCAGCTTGGCGACGCCGAAATCGAGGATCTTCACGCGCCCGTCGCTGGTGACGAACAGGTTGTCGGGCTTCAGATCGCGATGAATGATGCCTTTGTCGTGCGCAGCCGCGAGTCCTCGAGCGATCTGGATCGCGTAGTCTATCGCCTTCCGCACGGGCAGCGGACCGTCACGCAGCAGATCACGGATGGTGCTGCCCTTCAGCAGTTCGGATGCGATGAATGGAGCGTTGCCGTGCTGACCGATCTGGTAGATCGCGAGAATGTTCGGGTGTTCGAGCGCGGCCGCGGCCTGCGCTTCCTGAACGAAGCGGCGAAGGCGCTCATGGTCGGTCGCGAATCCCGCGGGCAGGACTTTGATCGCGACGTCACGGCCGAGCGCCGTGTCGCGGGCGTGGTACACCTCGCCCATGCCGCCCGCGCCGATCAGCGCGACAATTTCGTAGGACCCGACGCGTTCTCCCGGGGTCATTGAGTGCGGACAGCATACACGAGGTAGTTCGGTGTAGCATCCCGCATGCGTCGCGTCGCTGGTGCTGCGCTCCTCGTCGGTCTTTCGGCCGTTCTGTCCGCTCGAGCCCCCCATTCGCAGCAGGCGTTGGATTCCGTTGTCGATCGTCTGACTGCGGGCCGCGGGCGTGGCGCACCACGGCCGGATCCTGCGGTGCTGCTGACCGACCTGCGTGCGATCGATCCGTCCGGGTTGAGCCCGTCGAGCCGCATCGACCTCCGGTTCGCGGAGGCGACACTGGTCGGCCGGCAGATTGCCGCCGCGCACCACGATGGGCCCATGGGCGAGGCGGCTTACACGCAAATGCTGCGCGAGCAATACCTGCTTCCATACGACGCGGCCCAGCTCTGGACGTACGCGTGGAGCGAATTCGATCGGACCGTGAGCAGTCTCGACGCCCTCGCGCGCACCATCGACCCGAAGAAGACGTGGCTGGAGATCGCGAACGAAGAAAAGCAGGATCATCCCGATCCGGCGCGCATGATCGAGGCGCACCAGGAGGTGGTCGATCGCGCTCGCGCGCACATCGTCGGCAAGGATCTGATGCCGCTTCCCTGGGCCGAGCGCTGCACCGTCGTGCCCCGCAAGCCGGCGCCCGGGAACAACCCCTACTACGGCAATTTCTCCGGCGCGCCAGACCGGCCGCCCGCTCCCGACGGCACACTGCTCGGAGAGTGGCAGATCAACCCGTTCGATCCGTCATGGGATGCCGCGAAGCAGCACGACTATCTCGTCGAGCACGACTGGGGCGTGATCCTCGTCACCGCGCCGCACGAAACGTACGGCGGGCATCACGTCCAGATCATGTATCAGATGCACAACCCGTCGAAGCTGCGGCGGCTCGTCAGCACGCCCATGTTCACCGAAGGCTGGGGCCTCTACAACGAACAGCTCTTTCAGGAGACCGGCTTTTTTCCCGATGAGAGAATCCATTTGCGTCAGCTGCAGCTGCGCCTGTGGCGCAACGCGCGCGTCATCTACGACGTCGGGATGCAGACAGGGCGCATGAGCCGCGTGCAGGCGATACAGCTGATGGTCGATCGCGTGGGATTCCTGCGATGGGCCGCGGAGGCGGAGGTCGATTCAGCGCTTGCGCGACCCGGGTACTTCATCGGCTACTTCATGGGAATGTCCGAGATCCTGAAGATGCGCGACGACTACCGGGCGCGCATGGGGGACCGCTTCACGTTGAAGGACTTCCATCAGAAGGTGCTGGAGATCGGCAGCATGCCGCCCGCACTCGTCCGCGAAGCGCTGTTCGCGAAGTAATCGACGCCCGATGGTCGATGGCTATTTCGCGCGCCGCAGATCCGCGAACCAGTTCAGGACGACGTCGAGTGCGGTGACCGACGGCGGCGCGGCGGGATCGGCCGGACGGGTCATGAGGAAACGGCCGGTTTTCGGGTCGACGTCGAAGCTCACACCCGTGTCCGACCGCACATTGAAGATGCCGTCGAACAGCTTCAGCGGCGTCTCGGCGCGGAACGAATCCTGCGACGCCACGGCAGCGTGCATGAACCGGGTGTCGCTCCGGAAGAACAACTCCCGGCCGTCGGCAGACCATCGCGGTTCTTCGCCGCCGGCCGTCGAGACCTGCCATCGACCGCCGCCTTCACGCAGATCGCGCACATAGATTTCGTATCGGCCGCTCTCGTTCGATTGATACGCCAGCCAGCGACCGTCCGGCGAAGTCGATCCACTGAATTCGTCCGCGCCCGTCGCGACGACCGGCGATTCTTGGCCGCCCGGTACCGCAAGCGTGACGATATCCGCGACGCGGGTCTGCGTGTTCGTGGTTTTGACAATCATGAGCCGGTCGCCCGTCTCGTTCACGGACAGCAGAAATGAGCGCCCATTTGCGACTCCGACCTGCGCGCGGTCGCGGCTGCCATCGACAGGCTTGCGGTAGAACGTGGTACGGCCGGTAGCGGGGTCGATGGCGACGTAATACACGCTTCGTCCGTCATGGGACCACACCGGCGTCCCGGCGTTTCTGTCGAACGTCAGACGCGTGAAACTGCCGCGCGTCGTGTCATGGATCCACACGTCGCCGGATCCGGTGGCACCAACGACGACGGCGACACGGCTGCCGTCGGGAGAAACGCGCTCGTCGTTGTAGGGCGCCGGCGGCAGGTTCAAAAGCTCCGCGCGACCCGTACGATCCGCCCAGACCAGACGGCGGAGATTGCCGTTCCCGCCCGCCGCTCCGGCGGCGTAAACGAGTGTGCCGTCTGCGGCGCAGGCAAACGCCGCGGAACCGGTCGTCACATCTCCACCGACGCCATCGACGACGGGCCTGGGCGTGCCGGTAACAGCGAGGGTATCCGGATCGAACGGTACGGCATGGATTGCGCCGTTGCGCATGAAGATGAGAAAGCCAGGCACGAATTGCACGTAGCTCGCGCCGGTCAGCAGATGCCGCCTCTCGCCTGTCGCGACGATCACCGCGTCGACGTCGGAGTTGTTGTAGTCGTCCGGGCTGCCGTTGACGCCGACGATGAACAGAACCACCTTGCCGCCAGGCAGCGCGACGGGCCAGCGGTGAGAGCGCTCGCCCTTAGCGCTGTCCAGGGTTGTCAGATTCTGGGGCGGGCCTCCGGCCGCAGGCAGGCGCAGGAGCCCGGCCGCCGCATCCGGCGAATACACGATCGATCCGTCATCGAGCCACGTGGCGCCGCGGCTCGTCTCCAGCGATGCGACCGTCGTTGGACCCGAGCCGATCATCATCTTCTTCAGGTCGCGGCCGGCCGCGAACGTCAGCCACCGGCCGTCCGGCGAGAACGCCGGGCTGGAAGCGCCGTTGGTGCCTGAAACAGGCTGCACAGTCGCCTCGTCGCGCCGTCGCAGGAAGAGTTGCGTGCCGCCTTCCGATTCGCCGACGAATGCGACGAGACTGCCGTCGTGTGAGATGGCGACCGGCGGCCACTGCGAGAGTGAAACGGACACGTTCGGCGGCAGCTGAATGTCGTAGCGCATGACGCTTGCAGGCACGCTCCGCGCGGAACGCCAGAGTGCGACCGCCGCCAGTGCAAGCGCGACGGAGAGGCCCGCAACAATCAGCCATGGCAGCGAGGTTCGGCGTTCAGGGCGTGCGTCGACGGACGCCACCCCCTCGGCACCGCTGCGCGCGTCGTCGATCTCGAGGGTGGCATCGTGCGCGCTCGCCAGACGGCGTGATGGATTCTTTTCGAACGAGCGCCGCAGCAGGCGCCGGATCGACGCCGGGGTGTTCCGCGGAAGCAGCCCGAAGTCAGGGTCGCGCTCCAGAATCTTTGCCAGCACCCCGGCCACCGAATCGTCTCCGCTCTGAAAGGGCTTCGCGCCGGTCAGCATCTCGTAGAGCACGCAGGCGAATGCCCAGATGTCGGCACGATGGTCGACCCGCTTGCCCCGCGCCTGCTCCGGCGACATGTACGCGGCCGTACCGAGGATTATGCCCACCTGGGTGGACGTTGCCGTGAAGGTCGGGGAATTGGCGATCTCCGCGCTCGAATCCATGGTCATCGCGTGCTTCTCGGCGGCTTTCGCGAGACCGAAGTCGAGAATCTTGACCACTCCGTCAGGCGACACCTTGACATTGGCCGGCTTGAGATCCCGGTGCACGATTCCGCGGTCGTGCGCCGCGCCGAGTCCCTCGGCAATCTGCCGTGCGATGGCGAGCGCTTCGTCCATCGGGAGCGGTCCGCGGGCCAGACGTTCGGCGAGGTCCTCGCCTTCCACGCATTCCATGACGAGCGCCGCGGGCACTGCGCCAGACGGCTCGACGATGCCGTGGATGTGAGCGATGTTCGGGTGGTTCAGCGACGCGAGCGTCTGCGCCTCGCGCTCGAACCGCGCCAGCCGCTCGGGATCGGATGCGAAGAGCTGCGGAAGGACTTTGATCGCGACGTCGCGATTGAGCCGCGTGTCCCGGGCCCGGTAGACCTCCCCCATGCCGCCGGCGCCGAGCTGTGCGGTGATGTCATAGCTGCCGATCTGCGTTCCGGGCGCAAGCGGCATGTGCCGTGCGCGGATTATACGGGACCGGCGGTCATGGACTGACGGCCGTCATTCCGCGCGCAACGCGATGATCGGGTCGACGCGCATGGCTCGCCGCGCCGGGAGGTAGCACGCCAGAAACGCGACGACGGCAAGCGCGGCGGTGACGACCAGATATGTCAAAGGGTCCGTCGGCTTCACGCCGAACAGCAACTGCGCGAGCAGCCGTGATGCCGCGAACGCCCCGCCCACGCCGATGAGGAGCCCGACGCCGGCCAGCTTCATCCCGCGCGTCACCACCAGTGACAGAATGCGGCGACGATCCGCGCCTAGCGCGACCCTGACGCCGATGTCGTGCGTGCTCTGCGCTACCGAATAGGACATCAGGCCGTAGATGCCGATGGCCGCGAGCAGCAACGCGATTGCGCCGAAAATCGTCAGCAGCGTCATGTTGAAGTTCTGTCCGGCGATCGACTTCGAGACGATCTGCTGCATCGACTGCACCTGGGCGATCGGGAGCTGCGCGTCGACGGTCTGGAATTCCTTCTGGATCTCACCCGTCAGCGACGCCGTCGACGCTGCGGATCGAATGATCCAGGTCGCGGGCAGAAGGCTGTTGCCGAGTTTCGTCAGCCCGTCCGACATCTGATACCAGGGCACGTACATCACGGGTGGCGGATCGCTGTCGAGACCGTTCTCGCGCACGTCGCCGACGATACCCACGATCTCGCGCGTCGGGTCGTCGAACTCGGGGCCGAGCCCTTTCCCGATCGTGATTCGCTGGCCCATGGCGTCCTGTCCGGGCCAGTACTTCTTCGCCATTGCCGCGTTGATGATGACGACCGGTGGCGCGCCGGCGGTATCGCGATCCGTGAACCGACGGCCGCGGATGAGCGGGATCTCGAATGTCTCGAAATAGCCGGGAGTGATCACGCGCCACTGCTCGTCGCCGTGAGCCTGGTCGCCGGCCTTCAGCGGGCGATTCTCGATCACGAAGGTCAGATCCGCTCCACCCTGCGTCGGCATCATCAGCGCGAGACCGGCGGCCTGCACCCCGGGCAGCGCGTCGATCCGCTGCAGCACGGTCCGCGCGAGCGTTTCAACCTGCCGCGTGGTGGCGTAGTTGGATCCGGCCAGCGACGTCCGCATCGTGAGGATGTTCTGCACCTGGAATCCGGGCTGGACGCTGCGGAGGCCGATGAACGTGCGGACGAGCAGCACGGCCCCGACGAGCAGCACCAGCGCGAGCGCCATTTCGGCCACGACCAGCACGTCACGGGTACGGGCGGCGCGCCGGTTCGACGATCCGCGGCCGCCGGCTTCTTTCAGAGTGGAACTCAAATCCGTGCGCGACAGGTGCAGCGCGGGAGCGGCGCCGAAGAGCAGCCCCGTGGCAATCGCCACCGCGGCGGTGAACGCGATGATGCGCCAGTCGAGCAGTGCTCCCAATGTCGACCCGCTGGCGAACTCGTCCACCCGGGGCAGTCCGCCCGGACTCAGCGCAAGAAGCCCTCGGGCGCCCCAGACGCCGAGCACGACGCCGGCGACGGCGCCGAGCGCGGCGAGCAGCAGGCTTTCGACAAGCAGCTGCCGGACGATGCGTCCACGTGCGGCGCCAATTGCCGCTCGGATGGCGATTTCACGCTGCCGCCCGGCAGCACGCGCCAGCAGCAGGTTGGCCACGTTCGCGCATGCGATGAGCAGCACGAGGCCGACTGCACCAAGCAGGATCAGCAGCGTCGGGCGGACATCGCGGACCATGATGTCGCGCATCGCAAACACGGTCGCATGCTCGGCGTCGTCCATCGCCTTCGGGTAGTCGTGCCGGAACTGCTCGCCGAGGACCCGCATCTCGCCAGCGGCCTGCGCAAGCGACACGCCCGGTTTGAGCCGCCCTGCGACGGCGAGGTAATGCCCCTGATTCGCACTGTTCGGATCCGCCTGCAGCGGGATGAACACGTCGGCGTCGGGCTCGGAGCGGAACGACGATGAGAGCACGCCGATGATCGTGTAGGGATCGCCGTTCAGGCCGATCGTCTTGCCGGTCAGCCCTGGGTCGCTTCCGAAGTGCGAAGCCCACAACGCGTGAGAGATCACGGCGACGTGCGCTCCGCCAGGGCGATCTTCTTCGGCGGTGAAGGTGCGGCCGATCGCCAGCGGCGCCTCGAACACGCGGAAATATCCCGCCGAGACGTGTTCGCCCTTGATCTGCTCAGGGCGATCACCACCGGTGAGGTTGAAGGCCGGCGCTTCGCTGTCGTATGCGGCGATCGCGTCGAGGGATGTGGCGTGCGACGCGTTCATGAACTTCGGAATCGATTCGGAGCAGCCCAGGCCGGTCGGGAATTGGCGGCAGAGGCGCACGAGCCGGTCGGCGTCCGGGTACGGGAGCGGCTGCAGGAGCACGGCGTTGACGACGGAAAAGATGGCCGCGTTCGCGCCGATACCGAGCGCCAGCGCCGCAATGGCGACCAGGCTGAATCGTGAATTCTTGAAAAGTCCGCGAAAGGCGTAGGCGATGTCGGACCACATAGACGTGCCTCGAAATGGGGACAGCCGCAATTTTTCGCAAAAAAAGGGGACAGCCGTCTCATCTCAAGACGGCTGTCCCCATTATTCGCGAAAAATTGCGGCTGTCCCCATTTTTCGTCGACGCACCCCATCAAGAACCGCAACGTACAATGACGCACTCGATGCCGGCAGTGCGCGTCTCCGCCCTTCGCAAGTCCTACCAGGACGTCGTCGCCGTCGACGGCGTCGACATCGAAGTGGCCCGCGGCGAGTGCTTCGGCCTCCTCGGCCCGAATGGCGCCGGCAAGACGACCACCATCGAGATCTGCGAAGGGCTGACGCAGCCGGACGCGGGCGATGTCGAAGTGCTCGGCCTGCGATGGGCGCGGGACGCCAGGGCGCTCCGGCAGCGCCTCGGCATCCAGCTTCAGGAGACGCAGCTCACCGACAAGCTCACGGTGCTCGAGACGGTGACGCTGTTTCGTAGCTTCTTCATTCGGGGTCCCGCGCCCGACGATGCCGTCGCGCTCGTGCAGCTCGACGAGAAGTCGCACGCGCGCGTCGGCACGCTCTCGGGAGGCCAGAAGCAGCGGCTCGCGCTGGCGTGCGCGCTCGTGGGCGACCCGGACTTGCTCTTCCTCGACGAGCCGACGACAGGGCTGGACCCGCAGGCGCGGCGGCAGCTCTGGGAGTTGATCGAAACGTTCAAGCACGCGGGCCGCACGATCCTCTTGACGACGCACTACATGGACGAGGCCGAGCGTTTGTGCGACCGGCTCGCCATCATGGATCGCGGAAAAATAATCGCACGCGGTTCGCCGCGCGAGCTGATCGCCTCGCTCGGTCTCGAACACGTCGTGGAGCTTTCGGCCGCCGGCCAGCGCCCGCTCGATCTGGAGCCGGTTCGGCGCATCGATGGCGTTCGAGGCGTCGAAGCGGAGAACGGATCGGTGCGGCTGCAGGCGATCGCGCTGCACCACGTGCTTCCGGCGGTGCTCGACGAAGTCGCGCGCCAGGACCTCACGTTGACCGCGCTTCGGACGCGGTCGGCCACGCTCGAAGACGTGTTCGTCTCGCTGACCGGACGCCATCTGCGCGATGAGTGACGACGGACGGCGCGGCGTACCCGTACGCGTGCAATCGGGGCCGATCGGCGCCGCCGGGCGGCCGATCGTGCAGCTCACGCTGACGCGGATCCGCGAGTTCCTGCGCGAACCCGAGGCGGTGTTCTGGGCGCTGCTCTTCCCAATCCTGCTCACGACGGGACTCGGGATCGCGTTCCGCAGTCGTCCCGTCGATGTGTTGAACGTCGGCGCGACGGATCAGGGGATCGCAGACTCCTTCCGCAGGCAACCCGGACTTGCGGTGACCACGTTCTTGCCTGACGAGGGACGCGACGCGCTCCGTACCGGCAAACTGGCGCTCCTTGCCAGCCGTGGCCCGAACGGATCGGTCGTGTTCGACTTCGACGACACGAACCCGGACGCGCGCGCCGCCCGCGCGCTCGCAGACGAGGCGGTGCAGCGCGCCGCCGGGCGCTCGGATCCGGTTGCCGTGCAGGACCGCCAGCTCCGCGAGGCCGGCTCCCGCTATGTGGACTTCCTGGTCCCCGGCCTCGTCGGTCTCGGCATCATGAGCAACGCGCTGTGGGGCCTCGGCTTCTCGATCGTCGACGCTCGACGTCGTCACCTCACGAAGCGGCTCCTCGCCACGCCGATGCCGAGACGCGACTACCTGTTGTCATACCTGCTGTGGCGCATGCTGATCCTGTGGGCCGAGGTCGGCGTCCCAATCGGCTTCGGCATCGTCGCGTTCGGTGTACCGGTACGTGGCCCTGTCATCGACCTCGTCCTGCTCTGCGTGCTGTCGTCACTTGCCTGCAGCGCGCTCGGGCTGCTGCTCGCTTCAAGGGCGCGGACGATCGAGGGGATCTCCGGACTCGTGAACCTCGTGCAGGTGCCGATGTGGATCCTCTCGGGCGTGTTCTTCTCGGCCAGACGATTCCCGGCCGTCGTGCAGCCGTTCATCTCGGCGCTGCCGCTGACAGCGATCGTCGACGCGCTGCGGGCGCATATGCTGCAAGGCGCTTCGCTCGCGCAGCTCGCGCCCCAGATTGGCGTGCTCACCGGCTGGCTGATCGCCTGCTTCGTACTGGCGCTGAAGCTGTTCAGGTGGCGTTGAAATGCCAAACTGGCCCCGGCGCAACCGAACGCGCCGATGTAAAATGCCGACGCGATGAACACGATCGGCTACTTCGAAATCCAGGCGGATAACCCCGAGCGGGCGGCGCGTTTCTACGAGAGCGTCTTCGGCTGGACCTTCACGCGCGATCCGCTCGTACCCATCGAATACTGGCGCGCCGAGACGAACAACATCAACGGCGCCATTCTCAAGCGGCCGGCGGCGCTGCCCGAACCGCAGAGCGGCACCAACGCCTATGTCTGCTCGGTGCAGGTGGAGAGCTTCGACGAGACCGCCACCCTCATTACCCGCAAAGGGGGCCGCATCGCGATGGCGAAGTTCGCCGTGCCGGGCAAATGCTGGCAGGGGTACTTCATCGACCCCGAGGGCAACACGTTTGGCGTGTTCGAGGTCGACGAAGGGGCTCGGTAGGCTGAAGACCACGACGGGAGTGGCGGGCCCCCCGATTACGATTCGCCCGATGGCAGCTCCAGCAGCTGAATCGGCGGCAGGCTGATCAGCCCCTGGAGATCGCCGTACATCCCGGAAATATTGAACGTCACCGCTTCGATCTGTTTGGCGCGCCGTGCCCACTGCTTTTCGGCGGAGCGCCGCTCCTGATCCAGCTCGCGCCGCATGTTCGCAAACGCTTCCACCACGGCTTCCACGCGCTGCCGGAATTCGACGCCGGACAGGTAGCGATACAGCAGCTCGAGCTTCTCGTCCTTGTTCGCCGCCGCCGCACGGGCCTGGGCAAGCTGCAGGAGTTGCACGCGCACGAGTGCGGCGATCGCTCCGGCGCAGGCGAAATCGGTGACGATGACGGCGTCCACCATCGCAAAGCGCGCGCAGCCTTTGGGCAGCGCCGCGCTGACGAGAATCGCGACGTCGGCGCGGCACGCGCGCTGGTCGTCTTTCAATTTGGCGATCCAGGCGTCGGACCAGTGCTTCGTGTTCTTGCACTCCCATAGAATCGTTCCGCAGCGGACGCCGCGTGCATCGAATACATTGTGGCGGACGTCAGCGCCGCGGACGCCCTGGACGACGCCCGTGATGTCGTCCATCGGAAAACGTTCGCGCAGAATCGCCTCGAGCTCCCCTTCGCCGGCTTCACCCTGCAGCTGCTGAGAACCTGCGTCGGCCTTGCGGCGCAGTTCGTCAATCTGCCGGCGCAGATCCGTGAGTTGACGCTCCTTCTCGGCGTCCTTGAGGCGATGCTCGTCCGCGACACGCTGCTGCGTTTCCGCTGCGATCCGACCGCGCTCCGCATCCAGCGTGCGCTCCACCGTTACCTCGAGGTCGGCCTTCTGCTGCTCCAGCGCACGCTCGCGTTTCCGCAGCTCACGCTCCTGCTGCCGCGCGCGGTCGAGCGCCTCCGTCTGTTCCTTCAGCTGATCCTTCAGGTCGGCAACTTCTGACCCGAGTTTTCGCTCGATTGTGCGCGCCGCCGTCTTTTCGGCCGCTCGCCGCGCCTCGTCCAGTTGTTCGTCGTACGCCTTCTGCAGCTCGCGCTCGCGCGCGTTGAGCGTCCGCTCGAACTCCCGCTTGAGCGAGCCCTCGATGTCCGCTCGCAGCGCCCTGGTCAACTGGATCGGCTCGCCGCATTTGGGGCACGTAATCGTCTGATCCATGTGGTGAGTCTACGCATGCGGCGTGACAGATCAGGTCACGGGTTCCGGAGGTTTGATCGCAGGCCATAATGGTCCTCGCATGGCGAATACAGCGGACGGCGACTCGGGAGCCAACCTTGGCAGGACGACCCGGCCCTGGCTCCGCAGGGCCCGGAAACGCGCGGAAGGGTACGTCGACCGCCCCGAACGGATCGGCAGCTTGCTCGATGCGGCAACGAAGAAGCTGAAAGCTGGCGACTCGAACTTCCTCGGGCAGTTCTGGTACCAACTCCGGGCCGTGCTGCGGCTCTTGAGCGCCTGGTGGAAGGGGGATTACCGGAACGTTTCCCGGGGCACGATCGTGACCCTCCTCGCAGCCGTGATCTATTTCGTCATGCCGATCGACGCGATCCCCGATTGGATCGTCGGCGTGGGTTTCCTCGACGATGCGTGGGTGCTCGGTTGGGCTGTGAATGCCGTGCGGCAGGAGGTCGACGAGTTCCTGCGCTGGGAAGCGGCCCGTGCGGTCTGACGAGGTATGCGCACCGTTGACATGGCGTCGAAGCCGTGGGATAACCAGAAGACCGTGATCGCGATTCATCGTTGCGCGTGTTGTTGTACGGAAGCCAGAGCCTCCGAGCGCCGCGCTGCGTACTGGGTCGTACCGGGATAAAGCAACACCCACTTTCGATCGATTCGGCCGCAGACAACTGGCCCGGAGAGCTCGCAGCTTTCCGGGCCTTTTCGTTTGTACGGCCGTGTCGTACCCGACTGGAGAGGTATCGGATGTTCATCGCATGGCTTCGTCGATTCCTCGTGTTCGCGCTGCTGCCGGTCATGCTGGCCCCCGCGCCGGCTGCCGCCGGACCCGCGTCGGTTGCCGCGCTTCCGCGCCTGTGGGACGCGACCATCGTCGTGGACGGTGTGCAGGTTCCGTTTGCCTTTGAAATCGTCCGCGGCCGCGGCGCGATCGTCGCCTCGTTCTTCAACGGCTCGCGCCGTATCAGTTCCACTGCCGGCGAGATCGCGGGCGAGCGGCTGCTGTTTTCGTTCGCGCAATATGGCGCCACGCTCGCCGCGTCACTGGGCGAGGGCCGGCTCGCCGGCGAGTACCGGCGCGGCTCGAAAACCGTGTATCCGTTCAGCGCCGTGCCTGCCGCTCACGTCCATCGTGCTGCCGGTGACGCGCCATCGATTGCCGGCACATGGATCGTGCAGGCGCGGAGCTCAAAGGGAGAGACCGCATGGCGCTTCATCGCCCGCGAAGAGGACGGGCGCGTGACAGCCACGATCCTGCGCGTCGACGGCGACACGGGTACCCTGACGGGATCGTTCGACGATGGCCGCTACGTGCTCAGTCACTTCTCCGGCGCACGTCCGTTGTTGCTGGAGGTGTTTCCGCGCGCGGACGGCACGCTCCAGCTCCGCCAGAACGGCCGCATGCAGTTGACGGCGGTCCGCGAGGGCGATCCGCGTGCCGCGGCCATCGGCGTCCCGGCGGATCCGGACCGCCATACGGGTATCCGCGATGCATCGGCGCCGTTTCATTTCAGCTTCCCGGATCTGTCCGGCACAATCGTCTCCGACACCGACGCGCGATTCGCCGGCAAGGTGGTGCTCGTGAGCATCAGCGGAAGCTGGTGCCCGAACTGCCACGACGAGGCGCCATTCCTGGCGTCGCTTTACAAGAAGTATCGTGATCGGGGATTCGAGGTCGTGACACTGTCGTTCGAAGAGAAAGAGCAGCTCGCGAACCCGGAACGGCTGCGCGCGTTTATTACAACGTATGGATTCCAGCACACAGTCCTGCTTGCCGGACAGCCAGACCAGGTGACGGAACTAGTACCACAGGCCATCAACCTGAACGCGTTTCCAACGAGCTTCATACTGGGGCGGGACGGACGGGTCCGCGCGGTCCACGCTGGTTTCCCGAGTCCAGGCAGCGGGGCATTTTATCGGCAGGCGGAGACGGACGTCTCGAGACAGATCGAGCAGCTCCTTGCCGAACGGCCGGAGGAGAAGAAATGAGGGCGACTCAACTTGTACTCGCTGCGGCGATCGTGGCGGCCGCGCCGGCGGTGTCCGCGCAGGTTCGGCGGCCCGTGCCGGCTCTCGAAACACACGTCGGCCCGGCGCATCTCGCGCCGGGGTCGCACGCACATCTGACATTGAAGGTCGTGCTTCCGTCCGGCCTGCACGTCCAGTCCGACAAGCCGCGTGATCCGTCTCTGATTCCCACCGCGCTGACGGTGACTGTTCCTTCCGGACTGTCCATTGTCCGCACGACGTATCCCAAGGCCAGCGACCTTCCGCAGCCCGGCCGCGAGCAGGCGCTGGCCGTATTCAGCGGCACGTTCACCATCGACGTGGACGTGGCGATCGCAGCTTCGCTGCAGCCCGGAACGGTGGAGATACCCGGATCGCTCCGTTATCAGTCCTGCACGGAGCAGGTGTGCTTCCCGCCGTCACGGGCCGCCGTTATGTGGCGATTGGCGGTGAACGCGAAATGACCAGCTGTTACGTCGAATTTACAGGTTGGCGTGCGACCCGGCGGCTATAGTCGAACGCGGAGCACGCCGCAACACATGGACCTCGCCTACAGCGACACCTCGGACGGCATTCGCAAGATCGACCTCGCGGGCCGTCTCGATCTCGAAGGCACCAACGCCGTCGACCTGCGCTTCACGGCGCTGACCTCCACCGCGCAATCGTTCGTCATCGTCGATCTATCGGCCGTCGAGTTCCTTGCATCGATCGGTATCGCCACGCTCGTTCGCAGCGCGCGCGCCGTGCGGCTGCGCGGTGGGAACATGGTGCTGCTCAGTCCTCGCGCCAACGTCGCGCAGGTGCTTGCCTCGACGCACGTCGATCAGGTCCTCCCCGTCTGCACGAGCGTCGACGACGCGGTCGCGCGCGTGCGCGCGGCGCCTCCAACATTGACGTAGCCTGTTAGCGTGACGAGCGTGACGAGCCAGGCGCATCGCACGTTCCGGAACGACGTGCAGGAGATTCGCCGCATGTCCGAGTGGTGGCGGGAATGGTCGTCCATCCACGGCGTCTCCCCCGAGGTTCAGGACAAGGGAGAGCTGTGCTTGAACGAAGCTGCGGCCAATGTGGTCCAGCACAGCGTCGGTGCCCGGACGATCCGCGCGACACTCGAGCGCGTCGACGGCGCCACCACGATGGTGTTGACCGACGATGGACCGGGGTTCGATCCGTCCGCGCCGAGTGGCCGCCCGCTTCCACGAACGCTCGAGGAGACCGAGCCAGGCGGGCTCGGGCTGCACATCCTGCGCGCGTACGCCGATTCAGTGCTGTACAAACGCGAGGGCGGCATCAACGTGCTGACTCTCACGTTCAACGATCCGGCATCCGCTTGACGCACGTTCGAAAGATCGTTCGACTGTCGTGCGCAAACTCGAGCGTCGGCGTAGGCCCTGTCCGCGAGCAGGCCTCTGATCCCCGGCTCGAACGAACAGTGTGACGGAGACGCGCCTCGCGATCGGGGGGGCGTTAGCGTCCACCTGCGAACCCGCTCCCGTTTCCATGTGCGTCGATGCGGTTCGTGGTGAAAGCCATTTCGTCACGCCGTCATGATCAAGTTGATCGCTGTCGAGCGACCCTCACGCGCTGAAGTGAGTCATGCGAGGCGCGCTGGACGGCTGCTACACTGCAGGTGTGCTCGAGAAGGACGCGGCCGAGCTCATTGCGTTTCTGGAAAAAAATGGTTTCGAGGTTTACGTCGATGGGGGATGGGCGATTGATGCCGTACTCGGAGAGCAGACGCGACCTCACGATGATCTCGATATCGCGATGCCGCACGCGCAGGTACCACGCCTTCGCGCCCTGCTCAGCGCGCGAGGCTTTCGCGAGCAGCATCGCGACGATAGCTGGGAATGCAATTTCGTCCTGGCTGACGAAGCCGAACGTCGTCTTGACGTGCACTCCTATACCCTCGATGCGGCAGGTCTGAATGTCGGCGGCGTGCCGTACACCGGTGAGCACCTGACCGGTCGCGGAGTGATCGCCGGGTACCCAGTGCGATGCGTTCCGCCAGAGTGGCTTGTGAGATTTCACACGGGCTACGAATTAGACGACAACGATTGGCATGACGTCCGGCGCTTGTGTGAGCGGTTTCAAATTCCTGTACCTGACGAGTATTTGAAATTCAGGCAATAGCGGTTCACCACAGGGTGCTAGCCCTTCGCTGGCTGCGTAATCGCGGCGAGCAGCGTCGTGTTCGGGTCGAAGACGACTGACACCGGCTCCGTGTCGCTCGGAATCGAGATCGTTGTCTCGTGACCGGTGACCTGCGCCTGCGTCACCCGGGGCTGTGCACCGTCGGCTTGTACGATCCCAACTCCCACCTGCAGCCGATAGGGATCGCCGGGCTGCGTCTGCCGGATCGTGACGACGACCTGTCGGGCCGCGGCGTCATACCGCCAGCTGCCGTCGATCGCAGGGACGCCACTGCGGGTGAGCCACTCGCTGAAGAACCACGAGAGATCCTGCCCCGATGCCTGTTCCATCGCGGCACGAAGATCGGCGCTCGACGCCAATCCGTTCATGTGAGCCTGGTAATACAGGCGGATGCCTCGCCAGAAGGCGTCAGTGCCGATTTGGTTCCGAAGCATGTGCAGCATCCAGCTGCCCTTCTGGTACACGAGCTGATTGTTCGGGCCCGTTTCATTCGACTCGTCGAAGTTGACGTGCACGACGGGCGTGTTCGGAAGCGCCTTCTCGACGCGAAGCACGGTATCGCGGCTGCGGCGGAGTCCTTCCACGAACGCGTCGCGCCCCGCGGCGTGCTCCGTGTACAGCAGTGTGAAATACGTGGCGAAGCCTTCGCTGAGCCAGACGTCGTTCCAATCGCTCTCCGTGACGGCGTCGCCGAACCACTGGTGTGCGGTTTCGTGGACGACCGGTGCACTTCCCGTGGAGACGCTCTTCTCGCCGTAGAAGATGTTCGTGGCGTGTTCGGTGCCGCCCCCCATGTTGGCCGCTTCGACGTGCGCGAGCTTCTCGTAGGCATACGGCCCGACGTTTTCAGAGAAGAACTCGAAGGCGCCGCGCGCATCACGTTCGAGCGCCGCCAGCCCCTTGTCGGCGTCCTGAGGAAACGCCCAGAACGAGAGCTGCGTGGCCTTTACCGGCGCTTCGTAGTCGACGATGAAGTGCGCGATGCCGAGCGAGTACAGCCAGGGAGACACCGCGACGTGCTGGGACCAGTGCGTCCGGCGCAGGCCTCCCGGCAGATCGAGCTGCTCCACGAGGAGGCCGTTGCTGATCACCTGATACTCCGCCTTCGTCGTGACGATGAACTCGGCGGTCGCTTTGTCGGCGATGTGATCGATCGTCGGCAGCCACTGGCGGGCATTGTGGAACCAGTTCTCGCTGAACGCGGTGCGCTCACTGTGGATGTTGTTCATGAGGCGGAGGCCGTTGGCGGGCGCACCGTAGTAGGCAATGTCGAATGTGACCTCGTCGCCCGCCTTCACGCCGGCCGGCAGTGGGAGCTTCAGCCGATTCTGCTCGTGCGTGAACGGCACCGGCTGGCCGCTGGAGGTGACCCGGGTCACCGTCATCCCCTTGCCGTCGGCCGTCGCGGACCTGAGATCGAGGAACGCGTCCTGCACGCCGTTTTCCGTGATGCGCAGACGGACGGTCGCCTCACCCTGAATTTCGTTCGAATCGTTTGTCAGAAGCGTGAGGCGGAAGACGTAGTGCTCGGCGTCGATGCCGGGCTGGCGCGGATATGTATCCGCGCTGACGCCTGCGGTCGCTGCGGCGACCGCGGCGGTGAACAGAGTGGCGAACGTCCGGCGGCGACTCTTCTGCATGCGGAATACTACCGCGACGCGCTCAGCGACCTTCTGAGTGCTATGGCAGCTTCAGCAGGAACAGCTGCGAAGGCTGGGTACCGAAGGTGTACACGAAGTGGTCACCGTCCAGGCTGAAAAACGGGACCTCCATCGTGGCGAAGCCGGGATCGGTCGGGTGAATGGTTCGCAAGAGCGTGCGGCCGCCCGACGCGATGTCGAGTCGAGACAGGCGGCCACCGTGTGGATCCGCCAGATAGAGGTAAACGCCCGCTGAATCGGCCGTGAAACCAGCGGCCACTTCCTGGAGATCCGGCTTGACCGGGATCTTGGCTCCGCTCTGCAGATCCAGCAAATAACGCTCGGATCCGGCGCCGACGGGCAGCAGCCGCCCATTGGGCGAAACAAAGCGCGCCGCATGTACGCCTTCGGCTGTGATCGCCTTGAGCTCGCCGTTCGTGGTATCCAGTCGCCACGCCCGCTGAGGGCGTCCGGGCTCGTTCGCGATCAGGAGCACATGGCGGCTGTCCGGGAACCAGTTCATTTCACTGATTTGATCGAGCGTTTTGAGTTGTATCTGCTTGGGGTCACCTGTGCCGGTCGGCACCACCCTCAACGTGTGGACGTCCGCGAGATTAGTGGTGAACACTTGCGTGCCGTCCGGCGAGAGCACTCCGCCATTGCCGTCGGCGAGCCGCACTGCCGGTTCTCCGGTGACCGGTCGGACGAAGATGCCGTACGTTTCCCCCGCTCCCTCACCACTCTCCATGAACGCCAGGAGCTTGCCATCGGCCGACAGCGACGGGACGTTCGTGTAGTCGAACCAGGAAAGATCGCGGTCCACTGTTTCGTCGCGGAGCGAACCGAAGTGCACGTGCGAGCGCGGACTGCCCGCCGAAAGCAGCACGCGACCGTCGGGGGCAACGTCCTGAAGCGTGAGTCCTTCGGTCGAGTGATACAGCTCGCGTTCGCGGCCGTCGAGCGTGACGGCCCATAGCGCCCGTACGCCTCCCTGGCGGGTTCCCGTGAACCAGAGTTCTTTCCCCCCTCTCGCCCACGCGAGGCCCTGGAGCGTGAGCCACCCGCGGGAAAGTGGTCGCGCCGCACCTGTTTTGCCGAGCACGGTGACATCACCTTCGTCGCCCCCAAGCGGATGAGAGAGGAACGCGACTTGTTCCCCGTCCGGAGCGACCCGAACGTGGCTGATGGCATAGCGAGTCTTCAGGCGTTCGGTCCCGAATGGGAATTGCAGCGAGAAAGTCCCGTCGTTCGCGATGATTGCAGCGAGCGCCTGGCCGTTCGGGCTGAAATCAGCGGCGATCACGTTGTCGACGATCGCGCGCGGCGCGCCGCCGGAAACAGAGGCCCGTGCCAGTCTGCCTCTGGTGTAAAACGTAAAGGCGGGTTGCGCTCCGACCGTCATCAGCATTTCGTTCGTCGTCCGCGAGATGGCCATCAGGTCCGCATCGGGCGCTGCCAGCGCTGTCGAATCGGAACTTCCGGGACGAGTCGAAAAGAGCTTCACCGGCTGTCCTTCCCAGGAGGCCGCATAAATCACGTTCTGGCCATCGGGCGCAAAGCGCGCGCCGCGCACCATGCCGCTGCGGAACGTCAATTGTGTGATCTTCGGGGGGACCGGCGCGGGGGCGGTCGCGCGGCCGCCCAACCAGGCTGCGCCAACGGCAAGGACGCCCGCAATGATTGCGAGCCCAAGCGTGCGCGCAGTCACGCTCGAGCGCGCCGGCGGAACGTCGAGGAGTGCGGCCGGCTTGATGCCGCTTGCGCTCGACAGCGCCTCGAGCGCAAACATGATGTCGCGAGCGGACTGGAACCGCTCGTCGACGTTCTTCTCGAGACACCGCCGCACGACGCGTTCGACGGCCGGCGCCGACGCGTGCGCCGCCGGCGGGAAATCCGCCGGATCCTCTTTCAGGATCGCGCTCATCGTGTCGACGGCCGTCTTGCCCTTGAATGCGCGTTCCCCGGCGAACATCTCGTAGAGCACCGCGCCCAGGCTGAACACATCCGACCGCGCATCGACGGGCTCCGCGCGCAGCTGCTCGGGTGACATATACCCGACGGTGCCCACCACCATCCCCGGGTCCGTCTGTGTCATCGTCGCGCGTGCGCCATCCGCCGTCGGCATGTCGGCGAGTTTCGCGAGACCGAAGTCGAGGATTTTGGCGCGGCCGTCTTTCGTGACGAACACGTTCTCCGGTTTGATGTCGCGGTGGATGATGCCTTTCTCGTGGGCTGCCGAGAGTCCTCCCGCGATCTGCACGCCGTAGTCGATCGCCTTGCGTGTCGGCAGTCCGCCGCCCTCGAGGATCGCGCGAAGCGTCCGTCCGTCGAGCAGCTCGGAGACGACGTACGGCACGCCATTCGTGGTGCCGACGTCGTAAACGGCCAGGATGTTCGGGTGGTTGAGGGCCGCCGCGGAGCGGGCTTCCTGTTCGAAACGCCGAAGCCTGTCCTGATCGGCTGCGAACGTCGTCGGCAGGATCTTGAGCGCGACGTCCCGTCCAAGTCGTGTGTCGCGCGCGCGGAAGACTTCCCCCATTCCGCCGGCGCCGATCGGGTCCACGATTTCATACGGTCCGAGGTGAGATCCTGTCGCCAGCGTCATGTGTGCGCGGATTGTATCAGCCGGAGTATGATTCGCGCGCCACCAACGCCCTCTCCATGACATGGCTCTGAGCTCCGGCACCCGCATCGGACCCTACGTCGTTCAGGCGCTCCTCGGCCAGGGAGGGATGGGCGAGGTGTACCGCGCCAGGGACGTGCGTCTCAATCGCGACGTCGCCGTGAAGGTGCTGCCGCCCGCCTTCGCGAACGATCCGGATCGGCGCGCGCGGTTCGAGCGTGAAGCACAGGCGATCGCAACGCTCTCGCATCCGAACGTCCTCAACATTTTCGACACCGGCGTAGACCAGGCGCAGCTGTATGTCGTCACGGAGCTGCTGCAAGGGGAGACACTGCGCGAGCGACTGAGTCAGGGAGCCCTGACGATCCGCAAGGCACTCGACTATGCCGTCCAGATCGCGCGCGGTCTCGGTGCTGCTCACGACAAGGGGCTCGTCCACCGGGATCTCAAACCCGAGAACGTCTTCCTGCTCGAGGACGGGCAGCTGAAGATTCTTGACTTCGGACTGGCCCGCGCGAGCGTTCCCGCTGGAACAGCCGCCGTCAGCGGAGCCGCGGGCGAGACGATTGCCGCGCTGACCGATGCCGGCACGGTGATGGGCACCGTGGGGTACATGGCGCCCGAACAAATCAAAGGCGATCCCGTCGACGCGCGCGCGGACCTGTTCGCGTTGGGCGCGGTGTTCTACGAGATGGTGACGGGGCGCCGCGCGTTTCAGCGGGATACGTCGGCGGAAACGATGACGGCCATCCTGCGGGACGATCCGCCGGAGCTGGCTGCAGTACGCGGCGAAATCCCGCCGGCCGTCGATCGGATCCTCCGTCACTGCCTCGAGAAGAATCCGAGAGAGCGGTTTCAGACCGCGCGCGACGTCGCGTTCGCGCTCGAAGCGCTCTCGGGATCGAATATCTCGACGAGCGCCGGCACGGCGATCGCCGTTGCCCCGCGGCGCCGATGGGTGTGGCCCGCCGTAGCGACCTTGTCGATCGCCGCGGCAGCGGCTGCGGGCGCAATCGTCGATCGGCGGCTCTCTCCTCCTCCATCGTCGCTGAGCTTCGAACGCAAGTCGTGGGACCCGATGTGGGTCACCAATGCGCGGTTCGGGCCCGACGGCCAGACGATCGTGTTCAGCGCTGCGAAAACCGGCAACGTGCCCGAACTGTTCGCGATCCGTCCGGGCAGCGTGATTCCGCAGACGCTTGGCCAGCCCGCCACTCACCTGCTGTCGGTCTCGTCGAAGGGCGAGCTCGCTGTGTTGACGGGAGCGCGGTTCCTTCACCATCGGCTGTTCACCGGCACGTTGTCGCGTATGACGCTCGACGGCGCTCCGCGCCAATGGATGGAGGACGTGCGAGAAGCGGACTGGGCGCCGGACGGCGCCTCGGTCGCCGTCATTCACCATCTCGGGAATCAGGATCGCCTCGAGTATCCGTCGGGAACGGTACGGTATAGCGTCAGCGGATATCTGAGCGACCTGCGCGTCTCGCCGGATGGATCGCAAGTCGCGTTCTTCGAGCATCAGACCGCGGGCGACGACCGGGGCTGGGTCAAGCTGTTGACGTCCAGCGGAGCCATCAAACAGCTCGCCGGCGAGTATTGGGGCGAGGAAGGCCTCGCCTGGTCCGCGGACGGCGGTTCGGTGCTCTTCTCGGCATCCGAGAGCGGTGTCGAGCAGCAGCCGCTGATCGTCAACGTCACGGGCAGGCCGGTCGTCCGCCAGCGGATCGCGAGCGCCGATGCCATGGTCCTCCTCGACGTTGCTGCGGACGGACGGATGTTGATCGTGCGCAACAACCTTCGGTTCAGCATGCGTGCTCTGTTGCCGGGACAGACGGGCGAGCGAGAGCTGTCCTGGCTTGATTTTCCCCAGAACGGCATTCTGTCGGCCGACCGGCGTCTGATGGCGTTCACGGATTTGAGCCAGAACGCGGGTCCAAACTATGCGGTGGCGATTCGGGACATGGCGACGGACAGGGTCGTTCGACTTGGAGAGGGTTACTCCTGGGGACCCTCTCCGGATGGCCGCTGGGTCGGAGCCCAGAGCCCATCGACCAGCGAGATCTATCTGTATCCGACGGGCGCCGGGCAGCCTCGGCATATCGACCGCCAGCCCATTCGAGATCTGACAGGCGATCCTCCCTATCCTGCGGCCCCGCAATGGATGCCCGACGGCAAACAGCTCTTGATGTGCGGTGCCGAATCAGGCAAGCAGGCGCGCTGCTATGTCCTGCCGATCGCGGGCGGCACTCCACAGCCCGTCACGCCCGAAGGCATTCGCGCCGCGTGGCCGGCTCCCGACGGCCGCACACTGCTCGTCCATGGAACGGCTGGGTACGAGGTGCTTACGATCGGGAGCGCCGCGCACTCACCAGCGCGTGGGTTCGAGGCGGCCGATGCGGTCATCGGATGGAACGACGACCGCTCCATCGCGGTGAGCGCGAACAACGGGGTGCCGGCACGGATCGACAGGGTCGACATCGAGACCGGTGCGAGAACGCATCTCCGCGACATCAGTCCGCCCGACAACGGCGGCGTCTATGAACTGATGGTCACTCAGTGGACCGATGGGGGACGATCGTATGTCTATCACTTCGGCCGCACGCTGGATGTCATCTTTGTCGTCAAGGAAACGCGATAGGTGGCCCGCACGCTGCCATCGGCGGGAACACGGTTGGCCGACGGCTCGTCATAACGGCCGTGCTCGATAACAGCAGCTCGCTCCAGACTCTTCGCGCCGACTTCCTCGCCACCAGCACGCAGTCGATGCCGATCGCCGGCATTGTCTTCTGGCTCGTAGTGGCGATCGCCGGCCGGCTGCTTCCAGCCAGACGGTGGCGTTCATCGTCGGATTCGGGAGCGGGGCGATCTTCCCGTTTGCGCTGCTGATCGACAAGCTCCGCGGACGATCATTCGTCAAGTCCACGTCGGCCAATCCCGTCGTAGGGATGTTTCTGCAGTCGCTCGTTGTCGTCGTCCTGCTGTGGCCCTTCGTGATCGTGGCGGCGGTGCTCGCGTCGGATCCGCGGCTGGTGGTGCTCGGGGGCGCGATTCTGATGGCGATCGTGTGGGTGCCGTACGGGTGGGGCGCGGACGATCCCACCGGGCTGCAGCATGCGATCGTGCGCTGCGTTCTGAGCTACGCGGCCTTTCTGTTCGTTCCGAAGGCGTACACCGCTTCCGCCATCGCCTGCGTCGTCATTCTCTGCTACGTGTATTCCCTCATTTTCATGCGCCGGCCGACCGCCGCGCCGGCTACGCATTGATTGAGGACGCCCGGCTCCTCACTACTGCAGTTTCAGTAGGAAGAGTTGGGACGTCATAAACGTGATGCTGTACGCGAAATGGTCGCCATCGAAGCTGACGCGCGGCGTATCGACCAATAGAAGTCCCGCTTCAGTGGGGTGCAACGTACGCACGAGCCTGCGCTTGCCTGATACCGGCTCGATCTGGAACACGCGGCCGCTGCCCAGCGCATCCGTTTGGAACACGTAAATCGCTGAACCGTCAGCCGTGAATCCCACTGCGCGCTCGCCGGGTTCCATGCCGTTGATAGGCGCGCGAGCTCCGCTCTGCAAGTCCAGCAAATAGCAACCTGTCTCTTCTTCGGCCACCAGAAATCGTCCGTTTGGCGAAATGACACGTCCTTGGATGGCTAGAGGCGTGATGGCTTGGAGTGCTCCCGTTGCGGTGTCGAGGCGCCATGACCGAAATTTTTGTCCGGGCTCATTGGCGGTCAAAACGACGTGCCGGCTGTCGGGATACCAGTGCCAGTTCGCGATCTGCTCGAGCGGTTTCAATTGGATCCGCTTTGATGCACCGGCACCCGTCGGTACCAAGGTCGCCATCTGCAGGTCGTCGACGTCACCCGCCAGCACGCGTGTGCCGTCCGGGGAGATGATGCCGCTGGCTCCATCGACGACGCGAACAGCTGGCCCGCCGTTTGCGGGTCGCACAAAGACCCCGTACGTGCTGCCTGCGCCCTCGCCGCTTTCCGTAAACGCGACCAGCCGGCCGTCTCCCGATACCGTGGGCTCATTGTCGAAGTCGAACCACGACAGGTCACGGTCAGCCGTATCGTGCAGCGATCCCCAATAGACGCGCGAGCGCATGCTGCCCGCCGAGATGAGCGCACTGCCATCCGGCGCGACGTCCGCCAGCGTGAGGCGCTCGGTCGAGCGATAGAGCGCGCGTTCGCGTCCGTCGAGCGTGACCGCCCACAGGGCGCGTATGGCGCCCTTCCGCGCGGCGGTGAACCACAATTCCTTGCCGCCGTTTGCCCACGCGAGTCCCCCGAGCGTAATCCATCCCTTTGAGATCGCTCGCGGCTCACCTGTCTTCCCGAGGACTTCGACGTCACCTTCGTCACCACTCAGGGGATGCGAGAGGAACGCGACCTGCTCGCCGTCGGGAGCGACTCGAACGTGACTCATCTCATAGGGCAATTTCACACGTTCGTTACCGATCGGGAACTGCAGCGAGTAGCCTTCGGCGGTGGCAACAATGGCAGCGATTGCGTGACCATCGGGGCTGAAGTCCGCTGCGACGACGTGTTCAGCCAGTGCACGCGGTGCGCCGCCAGAAAGCGAGGCGCGCGACAGCGCCCCTGTCGTCGCCGGCATCGTCCCAAGCAATTCGTTTGTCGCATGCGAGACCGCCATCAAATCGCCGTCGGGCAGCGCCAGCGGTGTTGAATCGGAGCTTCCCGGACGGGTCGAAAAGAGCTTGACCGGCTGCCCCTCCCACGCGGCGGCGTAAATCACGTTCTGGCCGTCGGGCGCAAAGCGGGCGCCTCGCACATTCCCGCTTCTAAAGGTCAATTGGGTGATTTCAGCCGGCTTGGGGGAGGCGCTGTGGAAGCGGCCGACGATCCAGAGCGGGGCCGCGGACCCGATTCCGACAACCAGTGCGATCCCGATCGCTTGCATGACCGACACGCCCGAGCGGAGCTGCGGGGCGTCCAGACCATCGATCTGCTTGATGCCGCTCGCATTCGACAGCGCGTCGAGCGCAAAGGTAACGTCGCGCACGGACTGAAATCGCTCGTGCGCACTCTTTTCCAGACATCGCCTGACAACCCGTTCGATTGCGGGCGTATACGCCCGCACCGACGCGGGAAAATCGGCGGGATCGTCGTTCAGAATCGCGCTTACCGTCTCGAGGGGACTCTTCTTCTTGAATGCCCGCTCCCCCGAGAACATTTCGTAGAGCACCGCGCCGAGGCTGAATACATCGGTGCGTGGATCAACCGGCTCGCCGCGAACCTGTTCCGGCGACATGTAACCGACGGTTCCGACGATAGTTCCCGGATCCGTCTGCGTCATCGTCGGACGAGTGCCGTCCGACGGCTCCACGTCCGTTACTTTCGCGAGACCGAAATCGAGAATCTTGACGCGCCCGTCCGTCGTAACGAAGATGTTCTCAGGCTTGATGTCGCGGTGGATGATGCCTTTCTCGTGCGCGGCGCCAAGCCCGGTGGCTATCTGCGCGCCGTAATCCACCGCCTTCCGCGTGGTAAGCGTGCCGCCCCTGAGCACCTGTCGCAGCGTCTGCCCCTCAAGCAGTTCGGAAACGACGTAAGGCACACCATTGGTGGCGCCCACGTCGTAGACCGCAACAATGTTCGGATGGTTGAGCGACGCCGCTGCCCGTGCTTCCTGTTCAAAACGGCGCAGCCGGTGTTGATCTGTAGCGAACGTTGTCGGCAGGATCTTGAGCGCGACATCGCGTCCGAGACGCGTGTCGCGAGCTCTGAATACCTCCCCCATTCCACCGGCGCCGATTGGGCCGCGGATTTCGTACGGGCCGAGGGTCGCGCCCGCAGCCAGGGTCATGTGTGCGGCGGATTGTATCAGTGCCGGCCGCTACCGGGTGTTTCCCGGGTATATGCTGCAGTGATGGAACGCCGAACAGCTGCCGAATACCCGCAGGAACTCCTCAACCTCTTTGATCAGTACGTCCACGGCGGAATCGATCGCCGTGGATTCCTCGAGCGCGCCGCGAAGTTTGCCGTCGGGGGCGTCACGGCCGGCGTGCTGCTCGACCAGCTCAGTCCGGTGTTCGCGATGCAGCAGGTGAAGGCCGATGACGCGCGCGTCAAGGGCGAACGGGTGTCGTATCCGTCGCCGAACGGCAACGAGAAGACGAACGGCTATCTGGTGAAACCGGCCGCCGCGTCCGGCAGGCTGCCGGGTGTGCTCGTCATCCACGAAAATCGCGGTCTCAATCCGCACATCGAGGACATCGCCCGCCGGGTCGCGCTGGACAACTACATCGCATTCGCGCCCGACGCGCTGGCGCCCCTCGGCGGCTACCCTGGCGACGAGGACAAGGCACGCGAGCTGTTCACGAAACTGGATCAGGCCAAGACGCGCGAGGACTTCGTCGCGGCCGCGAACTGGCTGAAGTCGCGTCCGGACTGCACGGGAAAGATCGGTGCGGTCGGCTTCTGTTACGGCGGCGGCATCGTCAACATGCTCGCGACCAGGATGCCCGACCTCTCAGCCGCCGTTCCGTTCTATGGGAATCAGCCCCCGGCGGAGGACGCCGCAAAGATCAAAGCACCGCTCCTGATTCACTACGCGCAAAACGACGACCGTATCAATGCCGGCTGGCCGGCGTTCGAGGCGGCGTTGAAGGCCAACCACGTGTCGTACCAGGAGTTCACGTATCCTGGGACGCAACACGGGTTCAACAACGACACCACGCCGCGCTACGATCCGGATGCCGCGAAACTCGCGTGGTCACGGACCATGGACTTCTTTGGGAAACATTTGCGATAAACGACGGCATCATTGAACAGAACGGTCAACCACCTAACTACGGAAGGGCTCGAGATGACCAACCGCCAATTTTTCACGCAGCTCTGCACCCAGGAGCACCCGCGTTTCGTGGGCGTGCTCGAAGCGCTTCCGAAAGACAACCTCGATTACAGGCCGCACCCGAAGTCGCGTTCAGCTCAGGAACTCGTCGCGCACCTGATTGGCCACGAGCTGGATCTCGTGGAGCTCCTCGCGACGGGGAATATCAATCACCGGAACCAGGTGCCGTTTACGTCGATGGACGAAGCCGTCGGGATCTACAAGAAGGCGCGCAAGGACGTCGAGACAAAGCTGCCTGCGGTGCAGGACAGCGATTGGGACGCGCCCGGGAAGTTTCTCGTCAACGGCAACCTTGTCCTGGAGATGCCGCGGCAGGGACTCGCGTGGATGCTGATGCTCGATGCGATTCACCATCGCGGGCAGCTCTCGACGTATCTGCGCCCGATGGGGGGCAAAGTGCCGTCGATCTACGGTCCGTCGGGTGATACCGCCATGGGCGGATAACGCGCATCAGCAGGTTGCCGTTCTTCGCGCGGCGCGAAGTTCCACGATCTCGGTAACCGACGCCGTGACGGCGTCAGCGGCTTCGTCGATGCGCACGATGCCGGAGATGTCCGCCCCGCCTTCGAGTGGAAAGCGCTGATCTCAGGCGGTTCGACGCCTTTGACCTGCGAGCCACACGAACAGCAGCACGTGCGTGGCGATCACGATCGGGACGATGAAGGTGGGCAGCAGGCTGAGGGGCAATGACCGGAATGCGTTCTGAAAGCCGGAATCCGCCGCGGCCTGCTGCGCCGCCAGCGCCATCACCAGCAGGATGTCGAACAGCCCGAAGGCGTTCCAGAGGAGCAGCGCCGATCGCATTTCCCGTGAGGACCAGTCTCTGATCATCAATAACACCGCGGCCCAGGCGGCAATGATGATGTCGCCCCAGCCTGCCGGGACGGCAAAGTTGCGCGCGAGGACGCCGAGGCTGTACAGCCACAGAAAATAGATCCCGACGAAACGCGTCAGGTGAAACGCGACCAACGGACGCGGTCCGCCCGCAAACGCACGGGCGCGGAGCGACGGGATCATGGCGAGGAGGACGAGCAGCACCGCGGTCAGCGACGCGGCGATCATCGGCATGCGCACCGGCAGCTCGTGGAGCGTGCCGGTGAGCGCCAGCAGCAGCGCAATAATCAGCCACACGAGAAGCGGGATGAGCATGCGCCGGGATTATAGCCTTCGGCCATTGGCGACGTCCGGAGTGTGCGCGAAGCAACATCGCAGTGGACGACGCACGTCGGTTCGCGGGGCGCACCCGTCAATCCACGCCCGCGCGCGAACGCGACGAGCGGGACCCGGACGGCGGATCACTGCTTGGTCATCGTAAACGACTCTCCGGTGAAGCCGGAGCCCTGAAGACTCCCGTTCACCCTGCGACCGGTCGTATCCATGACGCCGTTCATCGTGAAGTCCGTGAACGGTGCGAGCTTCACGCGCATTGTCAATGCGGCGCCGGCGGTGATGTGGCCGGGCTGCGCGGGGTCCGTGTTGCCGTTGCCGAGACCTGGCAGCGTGAAGCCACCTGTGACCGTACCGAGCGGCGACTGGGTCAGCCTGAAGGAGGAGCCGAAGAGCTCGCCGCTGGTGACGATCCACGTCCCGGTCATGTCGCCCACGACGAACGAGCGTGTATCGCTCGCGGCAGCGCCATGGCTGTCGGTCACCGTCAAGCGCGCCGTGCCGGTGCCGCCATTCGAAAACGAGATGGCTCCCGTTGCACCGGTGTGCGGGTTTCCGGCGATGTCCCAGTCATAGGAGACCGCGTCGCCATCCGGATCCGATGCGTTCGCACTCCACAAAAACGTCGTCAGTCCCATGATTCCAAACGACGGCGAGAAATCCATCGAATTGATTACCGGCGCCCGGTTGGTCGGTGTGGTAGGCGTGGTCGGCGATGTCGGTGTCGTCGGCGTCGACGACCCTTTGCTTCCCCCGCCGCACGCAGCAAGGCTCAGACACAGGAACACGGCGAACGGCTTCAGCTTGTGCATGACTCCCCCGAAATCAAGTGATGAACGGCCATGCGCCGCAGATTACGGGTGAGCCTGGACAGGGGTGGTCCAGGATAGTTTGCTGAAGATTGGTGAATTGGTGGTCTATCATGCCTGCCGATGGCCCGTAACTCCGAACTCATACGTCAGTGGCAGATCCTTCGCGCGATCGACGCGTCGCGGAATGGCCTCTCGATCGCGAAGCTCGCCGAAGAGCGCGAAGTCCATCAGCGCACGATCCGGCGCGATCTCGAGGCACTGCAGAAGGCTGGCTTCCCGCTCTACGACACGAAGGTGAACGGGTCGTCCATGTGGAAGATGCAGCCGAACGCGCTCAGGGGACTCGCCGACACCACGTGGAGCGTCACCGAGCTGTGCGCGTTGTATTTCAGCCGGACGATGATGGACGCGCTCGCGGGCGCGCCGTTCGAGGCAGAGCTGTCGATGGCGTTCGCGAAACTCGACAAGGCGCTGCCGGCGAAGACGCGGCGGTTCCTCGATCGTCTCCCCGGCGTTCTCTACGCGAAGCCCACGGGCCGGAAGAAGAAGGACGACCGGCGTACCCGCGACATTCTCGCCCGGGCGATCGACGCTTCGCTCGAACAGCGGCGCGCGATCATGCGCTACGACTCGGTCTCATCGCGCCGGGCGAAGGAATACATCGTCGAGCCGCACCGCCTGGCGTATGCGCACGGCGGGATTTACCTCATTGCCTACGTGCCGGAGTACGGCCAGCTGCGGACGTTTGCCCTCGAGCGGATCGAGACGTTCGCGATCACCGACGAGCGTTTCGAGCCGCGGCCGCTGCCGGAACATTCGTTCGAGCACTCGCTGGGCGTGCACAGCGGCACGCCCGTGGACGTCGCGATCGAATTCGATCCCCGGGTGGCCGAGTACGTGAAAGGCCGCGACTGGCACAGGTCGCAGACGGTCCAAGACCTGCCCGACGGCGGCGTCAGGATGACGCTGAACGTCTGCGACGACCGGCCGCTCCGCTCGTGGATTCTGTCGTTCGGTCCTCTGGCCCGCGTGCTGGCGCCGTCGCAGCTCGCCCAGGAGATCCTCGAGGAGATCCAGGAAGCGCGCGAGCGCTACATGCCGCGGCTCATGTTCGACGCGCCCCGCATGGAGCTGCCCTCCAGCGATTCGGACATGCAGCGGCGGCTGCCGATGCGCACCCGGATGTGGCGCGTGACGCGCTGACGGCGCACCGGGGCGATATCAGCCGGCGGGCGTACCATTGATCGGCATGACGCGCCTGGCGCTGACTCTCACCATCGTCGGCCTGCTGTTAGTACCCGGACAGGCGCAGCAGACGTCGACTCTACGAATCAGAATCGTCCTGCGAGACGCCGCCGGCGCGGCGCACCCCGTTCCAAGGCACGCGCTTCTCATCAGCGACAATCCCTCGTCGGCTCCGCCCCGGCAGACGGTGACCGATCGCGACGGCGTAGCCGAACTGCACGTGCGGCCCGGGACCTACACAGTCGAATCCGACCAGCCCCTGCTCTACCGCGGCAAGTCTTATGACTGGACGCAGATGGTCACCGTCGCCGCGGGTCGTGACGCGGAAATCGAACTGAACGAGACGAACGCCACGGTGACCGAGGCGGCATCAGGCGCGGCTGGCGCTTCCGAGGTCCTCATGGAGTGGCAGGACAGCGTCGTCGCGATCTGGAGCGAGACGTCGCACGGATCGGGGTTTCTGATCGACAGGAACGGGCTGATTGCAACCAATCGACGCGTGGTGGGAAACGCTGGCACGGCGGAAGTCGAGGTGACGCCGACGGTCAAGATCCCCGCTCGAGTCGTCGCGTCGGACGAGGCGGCGAAAGTGGCGATTCTGTGGGTCGACCCTGGTGCTGTAGCGTCGATGAAGCCGATGCGGCTGCAATCCACGCCCCTCGTGAAGGATCAGCAGGTGTTCGCGATCGGCGTTCCCCTGCTCCAGGAGAAGGCGATGACGGCAGGAACGGTGTCGTCCGTGAAGCCTCATGCTATCTCCAGCAGCGTCGAAGTGCCTCGAGAGAGTTCGGGTGGGCCGCTGCTGACGGTCGATGGCGAGGTCGCCGCCATCACCGTATCCGACGCGAACGACGCCGCGACGGCCGTTCCGATCGAGGATGCGAAGGCGGCCATTGCGGCAGCTCAGAAGAAGATCGCGACCGGCGCGCCGCCTGAGGCGGCGCCGCTGCCCGTCGAGCCGGTGCGGCGTCTCTCGCCCGACGCTCTGAAATCCATCGTCCAGAAACGCGCGGGAAGCCTCAGCGCATATCAGATGTCGTCTGAGGACTTCGAGATCAGCTTCGTGACGCCTGTCATGCTCTACGGCCGGCAATACGAAGCGGAGCAGCTCCGATCGCGCCACGAGGAGGGCAATCGCACCGGGACGGTGTCGGAGACGCTGCGGCCGCTGGAAAATTTCGAGAATTGGACCGATTACGTGAACGAACTGCTGCCGGTTCTGATGGTGCGCGTGACGCCGAAGGTCGTTGAAGGCTTCTGGCAGTCGCTCGGCCGCAACGCCGCGCAGACGCAGGGCGTCAACCTGCCGGTGCTGAAACATCCGAAGGCGGGCTTCGCGCGTCTGGAGGTCTACTGCGATGCGAACCAAGTGCGCCCGATTCACCCGTTCAAGATCGCGCATGAGCTGCCCGGAAAAGACGATGCGCACCCGCAATGGCTGTACGAGGGTCTCTATGTGTTCGCGCCGGACGCCCTCGGTCGACAATGCGGCACGGTCAAGATCGTGACATTTTCCGAGAAGGATCCGGCCCAAGGCGACGCGCGCACCGTCGACGCCGGCGTGATCGAGCAGATCCGGCGCGACTTCGAGATCTATCGGCAGTGAACGGCGTCAGGCTGAACCTTATCCGCTGTGATTCGCTGGATGCAGAGCCAGATTCCTGGACCACGACCTTCGTCGCGCTACCCGTTGATCGTCAGCAGCGGATCCGCAAACTGGGTGGCGAACGTCCGCAAGGGCGCACCGGCCGGCCCGCGCGCAACGCTGCCGCTCGTTGTGTATTCGGATCCGTGGCACGGACACACGAAGAGGGATCCGGAGAAGTTCGACACCGTGCACTGCTGGTGTGTGCAGATGGCCGTCAGCGCGATGAACGACGTGTCGCCGGTGCGCGTCACCAGGAAATCCACCGCGCCCGCCTGCACGAGCGCCATGCCGCCCGTGCTGGCCAACGGCGAGCCGGGCGCGATGTTGACGGTCGTCACGCCGTTTCCACGCGAGCCGCCGACAACCGGAAGCGACGATCCAATGTCTGTCGGACTCGTCGGGCCTCCCCCGCCGCCGCACGCGGAGACGAGGCTGCCCACCGCGGCGATGGACGCCATCTGACACACGCGCTGGCAGAACTCGCGCCTTGTCTGTCCATTCACCGGCGACTCGAGCTTGAGCACAGGAGCACTCACGTTCACCTCACGTTGAGCGGTCCCCAGGCCGATTGGGACTCACTGGGCAGGCAAGCCGTGCAAGGCGTTTGCCTGGGGGAAGATCCAGGCATTCAACCCGCGGCGTTCCGGTTTGTCCTTAACGAGGTACGGCTGTGTACTCCTTCGGTGCCGCCTGCGTGTTTTCGTTGTGGCCAGTTCGCCACAGGTTTGCAGAAACGTCACGCCTGGCCCCTACACTGTAGTCCGCTATAGCCGACACCATACTGATGCCTCGACGGCAGACTTCCTGCTATCCCGCCGGAATGCGGGAGGCGTATGAGCGTGAGCAGCATTGCAGGTGCAGCATGAAATCCTCAGACCTGGTGGTGATCTCCAACTTCCGGTCCGTGGCGGACGCGCAGATCGTCAAGGGAATTCTCGATGAAGCGGGCGTCCAGTCGATGATCAGATCCGACAATGCCGGCGGCATGTATCCGGCTCTTGCGGGCGCCGAACTGATCGTGCGAGCCGAGGACGTCGACAAAGCGCACGAAGTCCTGCGTCAGCAGCAGCATTCTCGCGGCTGACTGCGCATCGAGTGCGAATCAGAGGTTCTCGTCGATCAATCGCTCGACGATGACGACATCGAGCCATTGCCCGTCCAGCCGTCCGTGTTTCTCATAAACGCCGACTTCGCGGAATCCGCACGATCGACAGAGCGCCCGGCTGGCCGCGTTGAACGGGAAAATCCGTGACACGAGCTTCCAGTAGCCGCGCGCGGCGGCGGCGGCGATTAAGGCATCGAGCAGCTCGCGCCCGATGCCGCGCCCGCGTGCATCGCGATCCAGATAGATCGAGAATTCGGCAATCCCGGCATAGCAAGCCCGCGCACGATACGTGCTCAGTCCAGCCCAGCCGATGACGAGCCCGTGCTCCACCGCCACGAGGGTCGGATACTGCCCGTCATCCGTGAATCGGTTGACGATGTCCGAGGGAGTCCGGAGCTCGGTTTCGAAGGTGGCGCCCCGCTCCGCGATGCCCTGGTTGTAGATGGACGCGATCGCGTCGGCATCCTCCGGACGTCCCTCCCGCACCGTCATGGCTGCACCTCGTGTGGCTGGACCCTGCGGAACGCGCGGAACAGCAGGAGGTCGTACGCCATCTTCAGACCTCCCGCGAGATAGAACGGAACGTTCATCGACGACGGATGCGCGAATAGCAGGCCGGCGAACAAAGGGCTCAGCGCCGCCCCGGTCGTTCGCGCCACGCCGGTGACGCCCGACGCGGCGGCCCGTTCGTGCGGCGCGACGACGGCCATCGTGTACGACTGCCGCGTCGGCACATCCATCTGGCTGATGCTGAAACGAAGCAGCAGGACGAGCATCGCCAGCCGCAGCGTCGGCATCAGCGGTATCAGCATCAGCAGGACGTTCGATGGCAGGTGCGTGGCGACCATCGTGTTGACGAGCCCGATCCTGTTCGCCAGCCGCGACGCGACGAGCGCCGAGATGCCCGCCAGCAGGTTCGCGCCGAAGAACAAGGTCCCGAGCGTTTTTGGATCGATCCCGAAGCGGAGAAAAAACCAGTACGCGGCGAAGCTCTGGACGACGAATCCTCCGCCGAACGAATCGAGCGCAAACAGTGCCGAGAGGCGCAGCACCACGCCATGCGATTGGTGCAGCCCCGAGAACCGTCCGATCCACGACGAGGGCCCGGAGCCCTCCGGCCGCGCCGGCGCTTCGACAGCGGGCGATGCCTTGAGGAACAGGCCGCCGAGCACCACGCCGATGCAGGCGTAGAGCACGACGATCGCGCGGTAGCTCTGGACCGGCGTCCAATGGCGCTGAAGGCCGTTCGTCAGGAAACCGGCGACCAGCGCGCCGCACGCGGTCGCGATCGAGCCCGCCAGCGTGTACCACGCGAACACATCGGTTCGATCGCGTGCAGATACCACCTGCGACAGCGCCGCCTGCTCGATCGATAGAAACGGGCCGACTTCCTGCCCGCTCGGACTGATCACGCCGATCGTCCCGGCCACGACGAGCATCGACATCCGGTGCGTGAACGCAAAGGCGACGCCGGCCGCCGCCATCAATGCAGCGCCGGCGACGAGCATTCGGCGACGGCCGGCCCGATCGGCGCGCGTCGTCAGCAAGAGCGACACGAGCGTGTCGCCGAGGAGCGTCGCCGTGAGCAGGAGACCGGTGTCGGCCTCGGACAACCCGAGCCCGACCAGATACAGGACCAGAACGACCGAGAGTGCACCGTAGGCGAAGAGACGCACGAAGCGCGTGACGAACAGCAGCCGCCCATCGCCGGTCAACCCGAGTAATGCGCCGGTCACGTCAGCGGCTCGTCGCGAACCGTCCGAGCCCGCAGATGTTTGATTTCTCCGTCGCGCAGACGCGCATGTGCGGTTTCGAGGCCCTGATAGAAATTCATTCGCGCCTCCAGGACACGCGAGGCGGCCCTTTCGGCGCACCGTCGGGCCAGGACGCGCGCCTCTGACGTCAAGCAGCACTCGAATGCTTCCCGAAGCGCCGCATCGTCGAGGGCGTCCACCGTGAACGCGTACGGCCATCCTATGCAGTCTGCCTGGCGCGCAATCCGGCCGCCGGACGGCTCCGGATCGACGACCAGCGCCGGCACGCCATTCTTGAGCGCCAGTACCATTCCATGCAGCCGCGTCGTGATCACCGCGTCCATTCGCGCCAGAGCCGATTCCACCTCTGCCGGCGAGCGAAGACCTGCGGCATTCACGTCCAATCGCGTATCGATCGGGACGACGGCCATTTCACGCGACGCGACGAGCCTGTCGATCGCGCGGTTCGCCGACGGTACGTCCGCTTCGTCATACGGCTCGACGAGACACTTCCCCACTACCGGCACGAGCGTCTGGCGCGTCGCGAACACGAGGTCGGGACGAACCGCGCGATCGCTGTCCCGCTCGACGAGAAAATCAAACGGCTGCCACTCGTTCAACGGCAGCGGCAAAGACAGGTTGACGCCGCAGACGAAACTCCTGTCGAATCTGTCGAGAAATTCCCGCTCCCAGTGATTCCGCATGAACGGTCCGCATACGAAGATGACCAGCGGGTAATCGGCGGCGTCGACGTCGCGCAGGTTCACGCCACCTGCGAAGGGCGGCGCCACGGCTGTGTCGAACGGAATTCCGGCAGTCGAGAGCCACTCGCGAACCTGGTCGGCGGCGAGAAAGTCTCCAGCCGTCGAATCCGACTGCTCCCAACTGAACCATCCGACGATGAGCGCTCTTATCGGCACGCGGACCTGGGCCGATCCTACAACCTGGCGTGCGCCGTGACCCGGTCTGTCACGGGGAAATGCGACGATCGCCCCATATGCGGAAGACCGCGATAGAGACCGCCGTAGAGACCAATGACTACACGATGCCGAGAAACGACGATGGGGCGGAGTGTGTGGTGTGCTGGAACGAGACCGAGAGGCGCTGCTCCCCCTGCGGGGACCCGGTCTGCGTGAACTGCGGCTGTCCCAGCGGGTGCGAGAAGCTGGTGGACGAACCCGTGCGGTGGCCGCTTCCGGCGTACGCGCCGTTTGCGGCATAGCGCACAGGGGGTGGAACCGGGCGCAGACGCGCTCAGCGAAGCCGCCGGTCGAGCGCCGCCAGATACTGCTCCATCGTCGCCGTCGGCGAGAGGAATACACGGGAGATGAAGCGGAACACGGGATTCCGGACCTCACCGTGCTCGGTGATACGGACGCGCGTGGATGTGCCTGCGTCCGCCAGTTCGTAGGTCCAGGTCCCCCCGAACGGCAGCGTCGGGTCGTCAATCGCGGTCACCACGCGGTCCGGCGCGTGCTGTTCCCGCACCTCGTAGGTGATGACGCCGTGGGATCCGTGCTCCTTCCAGCGCAGCGGTGCGTCGGCGAGCACGTCCACCTGCTTCACGTCCGTGCGCCATTCGGGATAGCGGCGGACGTCGAGAATCGTCGCACGCACCGTCTCGCGCGGGGCGCGGACCGTCGCATCGGCCGACGCGATGTGCGCTTTCGGCAGCATCCAGCCGACGGTCACCACGGCGGCGACCAGAGCGACGACAACGAAAACGGCCCAGAGCAGAATGCGAAGCATCATGGCGTCAGCCGTCCGATCGAGCGGCGAGGCGGGACGCGCGCGCGAGGAGTGCAAGGCCGGCGACGGCCTGCCGTCGCTCGGCCGTCGACAGATGCGTGAGTACATGCTCGACCAACTGCGGATCCAGGACCGAGGCGCTGCTCATCGCCCGCGCGCCCGCTCGTGTCAGGCGGAGTTCCTGGCGCCGTGAGTCGTGCGCGTGGCGGCGGGTCGCCACGTAGCCGAGCGCCGCGAGGCGTTTGATCGCCGCCGAGAGCGTCGAGGCGCCGACGCCGAGGTGTCGCGCGAGATCAGCAGGCGCCGTCGCTCGATCGTCGTCGAGGTGCGCCAGGATGCTCGAGTCGCGCGGCGAGATGTGGGTTGCCGACGAACGGGCGCGCGTGTGCCGGGTGTGACACGCCAGGTAGATTTGGGGATAGCACCGCTGGATCGCCGCGACGTCCGCGCTCGTCTTCATGGCGCGAGAGGATAGCCGCCGCGCGGTCGTTCGTCAAAGCGAACGACCGACCGTGTTCCCGGCGGTTTTGACACAGCGCTTGGATTTATTCATAATCTATGAGTAAATACGGCTGTCGTCCGAGCTGCACCTATGCCGCGTCATCTGTTGACCGATTTCGAGTTGATGATCCTGCTCGCCGTTCTGCGCGTCGGCGACGAGGCGTACGGCGTGCAGATCGCGAAGGAAATCGAATCGACCGGCGGCCGTCGCGTGCTCCTGGGTGCGGCTTACGCCGCGCTGGACCGTCTCGAGCGGAACGGACTCGTCTCGTCCGCGATCGGCGCTCCCACACCCGAGCGCGGAGGCCGCGCGAAACGCTTCTTCCAGGTCACGCCGCGCGGTCTTCGAGCCGTCAGGAATACGCAGCAGGCGCTGGTGGCACTGTGGCACGACGTGCCGCAACTGAAAGAGAGGCGACCATGAAGCCCCGCAACGTCCCCCGGTTTGCGCTGCTGCTGCTCCAACGCCTTGTGCCGGGCAGCGAACCGCTCGCTGGTGATCTCCTCGAGGAGTTCGCGCGGCGGCCGTCCCGGATCTGGTTCTGGACGCAGGTGCTGGCTGGCATCGCGCACGCCCGGTTCGTGCGCGACGTAGAGATCAGGCCGCTGCGTCTGGTGGGTCTTCAGCCGGCAGATGCGATCGAACGCTCGCGGCGCTTGCGGCTTCGGTTCCCGCCTGTAAACCTGAGTGCGAGCCCTGTCGACGGGGTCGGCGGCCTCGGTCTCGTCATTCTCGGGGCTCTGGTCACCGTCGTCATGCCGCAGGGGTGGTGGCTGCTCCTTGGGTCCGCCCTCGGGGGGACCGCAGCGGGCGTGCTGGCGATTGCAATCCGGCGCCCGGCGCGCTGATCCGTTACATCGAGGCGGTTGCGATCTCTAATGAGTGATGGCCGTCTTGCGCGTCCGCTTATTCCTCTGGTTCATCGTTCTTCTCGCCGCAGTGGCGGTGGCCGCCCTGTGGATGCTTCGCGAGCATGGGCTGGTGTCCGATCGACAGCCCGGACGGCTCGAAACCGCCATCGCCCGGCGCCTCGTCGTGCTTTCAATCCCCGCGTCCGCCCGGAAGGTCACGAACCCGCTCAGTGGTAACGATGAGGCCTGGCGCGACGGGATGGAACACTTCCAGGAACATTGCGCGACCTGCCACGGCCGCGCCGGACGGGCCGATAGCGCCTTCGCGAAAAAGATGTATCCGCCGGTTCCCGATCTCGCGGATCCGGCGATTCAGCGGATGAGCGACGGCGCGCTGTTCGCCATCATCCAGAACGGCGTCCGCTGGACGGGCATGCCGGCCTTCAGGTCCGAGCACAGCGCTGAAGAAACGTGGAAGCTCGTGGCATTCATCCGGCGCGTGCCGACTCTCAGCCCCGCGGATCTGCGACCGATCGCCTCCCACGAAACCCACGAGCACGACGCGCCCGCCGCGCCGGGGGCCATCGCGATGGATGGGACAACGTTCACGCCCGGCGAAGTGCATGTCACCCTCGGTGAGACGGTGACGTGGACCAACAAGGATCCGTTTCCGCACAACGTGACCTCGTCCGCCGCACGGATGCATTCGCCGGACATCGACCCTGACGGCACGTGGTCGTTTACTCCAACGCGAGCCGGCCGATTCGAATATCAGTGCACGCTGCACCCGGGCATGAAGGGTGTCCTGGTCGTCGAGGACAAGGGGGCGCCGGGCCGCGGGAATTGAGCCTGCCCGGATGTTCGCCGAAGCTATCTTCCGAGATTGAGTCTCACGCCCAGCATGACGCGTCGCGGATCAACGAACACGGTGGGCTTCCCGAATAGCGGGTTGTACCGATTATCGTTGGCCAGCGCTTCTTCGGCCGTGTCGTTGAGCGCATTGAGGACGTCGAACATCGCCTCGATGCGGTTCGCTCCGCCGATCGACACGATCTTCGAGACACGCAGATCGAGCAGCGTTTGCGACGACAGCCTGCGGGACCCGAGTGGTTCGAGCAGGATGCGCTGATCGCCTTGTGGCAGCCTGACGAGCGCTGTCGCCGCCCACGGCTTGCCGCTGAAATACTGCAGATTGCCTGACACCATGACGCCCGTACGGGGCACATCCACCGTCCCCATCAACCGGAACATATGGGGACGATCGTTTGGCAGGCGTCCGTACGCGTTGGTGAGGTCATTGGGATCCCGTCCGAAGGCGGCAGTCGGAAACGCGGGCGCGACGGTGCTCACCTGCGGAGCGGCGGCGGTGGATCCGCTGGAGACCTGCAGCCCGTACACCCTCGAGTACGTATAGGACCCGAGCGCCTGCCAGCCGCTCGACCGTCGCTTTTCGAGCACCATGACGAGACCGTTGTAGGTCATCGAGTACCCGTCGGGGTTGGTCAACAGGAAGCGCCGGCTCGCCGGCGGACTCGTGAGCGCGAATACTGGCAGAGTGCTCCCGTCCGGGAGCACCTGCGTCACCTGTTGATACTGACCTCCCGTGTCGGTCCATGCGATGAAGTCGGTTCCGCTCTTGTGAACGTAGGCGATGGCCGAGGCCAGCCGGCGGTTCAGCTCGCGGTCGACGCCGACCGAGAACTCGTCGGTGTGAGGTGTCACGGTCGAAGGATCGATCCGGAGGTTGATCGCCGGGTCGACGACCGACACCAGCGTCGTGTAGTCACCGGTCGTCGGGTCGAACTGCCTGGTCGTGATCGGAGCCACCGCGGGATGAACGGGGCTGATCTCGCCCGTCAAGACGCCCTGGTTGAACCGGCCATAGCTCGCCCGCAGGATGGTGCGGCCGTCGCTCGAGAGCCTCGCGGTCACCCCGAGACGTGGCGACAGCACGTTCCACGTATACAGAGTGCCCCGCCCCTCGATCATGTCACTCGTCTTGTTCCCTCTCGCATCGATCGCATGGATGTCCTGACTGATCGCGCGGGAGTGATCGAACCGGACGCCCGCGTTGACCGTCGTCCGATTTCCAATCGTCAGGGCATCGGTCGCGAATAACGCGCCGGTCAGGAACAGGCCGCCCGAGGTGGACGGAGGGGCGGACACGGTGCGGTAGGGTTGTCCGGCGTCGTCGATGTACATGACGCCATTCGTAATGATGCTGGGCTGATCGTGCTCGCCTTTCTCGAACTGGGTGCCGATTTTCAGATCGTGGTCGGCACCCATCAAGCCGGCTCGATAGTGGCTGAGCGTTGCCTTGACGGTGGTCCGGACGAGCGTCAGCCCGCCGAATACCGAGGGAGCCTCACTCGCGACATTCGTCAACCGGTCGACGTGGCCGGATGTGTCGAAGTCGCCCGTACTCGGCGGGTTTGCGAGGTGGTAGACGAAGCGCCCGACACGCGCGCTCCACACGGTATTCGATGACCACGTGTGCGTGAGGTCGCCGAACGTGATCGCTCGCACCGTCGCGTGCGGCCGTGTCGTCGCCTCGAATGGCGTGATGACCGTCGGACGGTCGGGATTGACCCATGACTCGTGATGGACGCTCTGCATCAACTGCAGACCCGGCTTCAGCTTCCATGTCAGCTTGCCGAACAGCTTGTCCTGCTGGTAAGCCCTTGGCAACGCCGGATCCGTGCCCGGCTGACTGTCGGAATCCCGCAGATACTGATATCCGGTGAAGAACCACAGGCGCTCGCGCACGACCGGACCTCCCAGGTCCGTCGTGAAGTCCCGGTACCGCTTACGTTCGTATCCAGTGGACAGTGAGCTGCCCGGAACGGGAAGAACCTTTGGCTGACTGGTGAGACTCGAGGGCTGACCGTAGTAGGACGCGTCGTACTGGAAGCGATCACTTCCCTGCTTCGTCAGGACGTTGAACACCGTCCCCTGGATGTTGCCGTATTCGGCCGACACTCCCACCGACTGCACCTGCATTTCCTGTATGACGTCCACGCTCGGCTCGGCGCGCGATACGCCGGCACACGGGCAGGTGAAGTTCGTGCCATCGATCAGGAACAGGTTCTCGTTGGCGCCGGAGCCGTACGCGGACACGGTATTGACCGTACCGCTCGATGGCGACGTTGGTGACACGCCAGGCGCCGCCCTGATCGCGTCGAACATGCTGTAGCGTCGCGTCGGGACAGTCTCGAGATATTCAGGCCCGATGCGGGTTTCGACGCCGCTGCTTCGTGCCTCGATCCGGGACCCGCTTCCCTCGACCACGACCGAGTCGGCGACCCCCGCGACCTGCAGCACGGCGGTCCTCTGAAGCGTCGTGCCCGCGCCGATGATGATGCCCGCCTCGTGATAGGGCGCGAATCCCTTCACCTCGATGGCAATCGCGTACGTCCCGGGCTGAAGCACCGGAAACCGGAACTGCCCCTTATCGCTCGTGAAAACGGTCTGCGACCCGCTGATCAGCGCCGGCGAAGTCATCCGCACCAGTGCGCCCGGGATCGCGCTGCCCTGCTGATCCTGCACGGTCCCGACGAGCGCCCCCGTCAGCACCTGTGCGGTGGCCGTCCGGAGGCACACGGTCGAAGCGGCGAGGAAGACCCCGAACGACCAAACGATCTGGCGACCTGAGAGCCGACTCGCGCGACGAGCGCCTGGAACCCAGAGATCAGGCATCGGAAACCTCCGCCCGAAGCAGGTCTGTTTAGCGGCGGGAGGATTTTACCATCGCGCGAGCGCCCGGTGAGATGTCGTTCCGCGCTCATCGTACCGACCGCGATTCTGCCTTTGAACGCACGGTCGCCGCGCCGGCGCCTTGGCGACATACAGCCGTCCGCTGCAGACTACGCATCCGGCCGGCGCCGGGCCTTTCCGGTCGCCGAGCGCATGGCCACCATGTTCCTCGACGCGAAGTGTTCCTGCTTCAGCGCCATCGTCGGCATCGGCATGGCGTAGTTCGACTCGCGCTGGCGCAGCGATGCGATGATCGCGAGCAGCTCCTGGTCATTGCCGGCGTACTCCATGATGCGATTCCCCGTCTTCTCGAGCACCGCCGCAGCCTCTTTGAACTTGCCGGCACGATTCAGTTCCAGCGCCTGCGCCATCGCCTTCGCGGCATACAGCTTCGCCACCTCGCGATCAACCGCGACGTTCCGGCGCTGCGCGTCGTTAGCGGCATGATCGTCGAACGTCCAGACGAGATCCGCGTCTGCAGCGCCGAGCACTCCCCCGCCATCTGCGACGCTGAACAGCACGCGCGCCCCACGAGCCTGTTGTCCCGGCGGGAACACGAGCTTGAATACAAGGGAGACCTCCTGCCGCGACACGAGATCGCCGAGGGATACGGCGATCGCGCCGTCCGACTCCGGGCTCACGCGGAACCGGTTCAAAGCCGTTGCAGTCACGCCCGCGTCCGGGCGGACGGAGACGACGACGTCCCGTGCAACGGTTTCGAGCGTTTCGCCCAGCTCGCTCGTCAGGCAGTCGCCGATCTGCACGGCGCGCTCGATGAAGTAGAAGTGGCCGCCGCCGGCGTGCGCCAGCGCTTCCAGCAGTTCCTCGTCGAAATCAGCGCCAAGTCCAATCGTCGTCGTCGTGATGCCGCGCGCGCGCAACTCCTCCGAGTGGCGAGCCAGTTCGTTGCGGTCGGTGATGCCCTCGTTCGCCAGGCCGTCCGTCAGCAGCACGCATCGCGAGATCTGTGTACTTCGCAGATGTCCGGCGATCTCTTCGCATCCTTTGAGCCATCCACCCGCGAGATTCGTGTTGCCCCGCGCTTGAATGCGCTCGACCTGTGTAATGGCGTTCCTGACGGCTTCGGTGGACGCCTCGGTCGAGGAGACGACGACCTCGATCTCGTTGTCGTACATGACGACCGCGAACCGATCCGCCGGGCGCAGCATCCGCAGTGCCTGGACGACCGCCTCACGAGCGAGACGAATTTTCTCGCCGCCCATCGAGCCAGAGCGATCGATGACGAACGCGACGTTGACTGGCTCGCGTGTGTGAGTGCGCGCCGGTTCCGGCGCCGTGAAGCTCAGGAGCGCGTAACGGGTGCTGTTGCCCGACATGCGAACGAGCGTGCGATCGGCCTGGACGTCTATGTTCATGACTGCTCCTCTCCTTCTTCCGAGAAAATCCGCCGCGCCGCAGCCATCAACTTGTCGACCTGACGCTGCTCGGCCCTGGACAGCGGTCTCCGCACGTGCAGTTCGATGCCGTCGGCGAAGGCATGGCGCTCCCACTGCGACCGGCCAACCGGCGCAGACGCTGGCGGCGCCGGAGTTGCCGGCATCGCCGGCACGGGCGTCCTGCTGCGCGCCAGCAGCGGCGTCGATTCCGACAGCACGCCGCGGATGTAATCCAGTGCCGACGCGTTCTTTTCAGTGCGCCGGGTTCTGGCCTCCGCGACGAGCCGCTGCACTTCCTGATCGTTGAGGGCGCGAATGCGTTTGCCGATTTCGGCCAGAGGCAGATGCTGCTTCTGCAGCAGGCGAATCAGCTTGAGACGCGCGACGTGCCCTTCCGTGTATCGCGCGGCGGGTCCCGCCCCGGCGGCCGGCGCCAGAAGACCCTGTTGGACGTAGAAATAAACGGTCCGCGAGGTCACGCCGGCACGATCGCAGAGTTCATTGATATCGAGGTCGACCACGTGGGGATGTTAGCAGTCACGCTGTAGACTGTCAATACATCGTGTCGTCATCTTCTCGCAGGATGGAGTCACGGGTGGACAGGGGTGGTCCTGTTTTGCCGTACTACTCTGCTGAGCTAGACTCTCTGCCCAATCCACGCGCGAACGACGTTCAAGGAGGAAACGATGCGGAAAACGAGTTTTCTGTTGCTGCTGGCCGTCGCGCTGGCGGCACCGGCGAGCGCTCAGTCGAAAACGTCCGGCAAGGTGCACTGCGCGAAAGCGGATCCGGACTACGCGATCCAGGTTGCCGATCATGACGGCCACTCGCTCACGCTGAACAAGGCGGAGTGCACGTGGTCGGACTCAATGGCGGTCGCGGGTCTGACGGCGAAGTCCGGCGAGGATTTCACTTCGGGCGAGATGAACGGCGCCATGGGCCACAACACCGGGTATCACGTCGCGACGATGGACAACGGCGACAAGATGGTCGTCCGTTACACCGGCACGGTGACCGCCGCGAAGGACAAGCCTCCGATGTTCGAGGGGAAATGGACGTACGTCAGCGGTACGGGCAAATTGAAGGGCATCAAAGGCGGTGGCACTTACAAAGGAAGCGCCAACGCCGATGGCAGCAGCGACGTGACCGTCGAGGGGACCTACACGCTGGCGGAGATGGCGGCGGGCACCAAGAAGTAGCCATCGGGATCACCCGACGGGCTGACAGGCGACTCGCCGACACCGGCGAGTCGCGTCCGAAATGGATTGCTATTTCTTGGCAGCTTCGGAGCAGTGACCCGCCATGAGCATCCAACCCGCGCTCTGGTGCTGGAACGTGTCCGTGCACAGGACTGTTCTCGCGTACTTCTCCCCGTGATACATCCCGTCATATGTGGTGCTGTACGTCGCGATCGCGAGATCCCCGTGCTGCCGAACTTTCAGGTCACTGAGCGTCTGGGTGCTCGTGTTGTTGTTCTTGGTGTCCTTCATGTCCGCGAGCAGCGACGGCTTGGTATCCCAGGTGCCCTGGCTGGTCCCGCCGGTGAAATCGCTCGCCAGATATTTCTGATACCAGGCGGGGTCATTCGCCAGTCCCGCTTTGATGGCCTCGTTTTCCATTTTGGTGATCACCGCGGTGGCATCGGCACCAGCGGATTTCTGATCCTGACCCGCGAGCAGTGCCGGCGCCGCCGCTATCGCCACGACCGAGAGAGCGCACGCCACAAATCGTCTTGTCATGCCACACTTCCTTCCGATGAATGGACGCTGAATCGGGCTGGACTCTACCATGGCCACCCTCCCGGTACGCCGTCCCCAAATGGACTCACATCTGGCGGGTCGAGGGTTTTTTCAGGGCCCCCGCCAGCCATTGAAGGAACCTCAGCCTCGTGCTGCCAGGAAATCCCTCAAAAATCAGTCATTCTCGTAAGCGTCGACTGGCATCGCCATTGCCTGCCATCTGGCAGGAACGGATTGTGTCACGACGCCGAAGGACCTTGGACGCGCGGCCGGGCTCTCCACCCGAGATCAGCGTGGATATGGACGCACTGATTTTCGTCATGCGTCCGCGCGGACTGGGAAGCGACGACAGGCTCGTCATCCGGTGCGACGAGGCCGGAGAGATCTGGGTTGCGATTGTGGCCGCGGCGCCGCACGACCAGGTCTGAGGCTGCCGGCACGACAATCGGTCCGGGCCTCAACCGCACACCTGACAACCTTTCGGCACGCCGCGACATCTAAACCGTCACGAAGACACTGCCGGTCGCTCGAGTGAGCGCGATACGGAGAACGTTCGTGACGCTGTTGCTTCAAAACCTGCGGTATGCATTTCGCGTATTGAGACGCCAGCCGGCATTCAGTGGCGTGGCCATCCTCACGCTGGCGCTTGGAATCGGTGCGACGACCGCCGTCTTCAGCGTTGTGTACGGCGTGCTGTTGCGGCCGTTGCCGTATCGGGATTCCGGTGGGCTGGTCATGCTTCAGTACGGCCACCAAGGCGAAGTGTCGCCGTGGTTCTCTCCCCCGAACTTCCGTGACTATGCGCTTCACAACGACGCCTTCTCTGCGACGTCCGCGCTGGCGCCGATTACCGTCAATATGACGGGCAACGGGGAGCCCGAACGGCTGCAAGGCGCCAAAGTCTCGTGGAATTACTTCGACGTGCTCGGCGTCGGCATGACACTCGGACGCCCGTTCACGCAATCCGACAGTCAGAGCGACGGTAGTCGCATCGTCGTAAGCCACAGCCTCTGGCGTCGTCGATTCGGCGGGCGGCAGGACGTGATCAACTCGACGACGACGCTCGACGGTCACGCGGTCACGATTGTCGGTGTCGCCTCGGCGGATCTGAAATTTCCTCCGACCGCGGACTTCTGGCAGCCCCTCATCTTCACGCCGGGTGATCTGTCGCCAGATTCGCGAGGCCGGCAATGGCTGCAGGTGCTGGCGCGGTTGAAGACCGGCGTGTCGGCCCAGCAGGCCACGATCGCGCTCCAGACGGTCGGCCGTGCCCTCGCGCAGGACTTCCCGGAAACCGAGAAGGACGTCACGCTTCTTGCGATCCCCCTGCACGAACGGATCGTCGGGGACATCCGTCCGACGCTGTTCGCGCTGTCCGGCGCGGTGGCGCTCGTGCTGCTCATCGCGTGCGTGAACGTCGCGAGTCTGTTGCTTGCGCGCGCGCACGATCGCGATCGAGAGGTCGCAGTTCGCCTGGCGCTCGGCGCCACGCGTCGCCAGCTGGTCGTGCAGTTGCTGACGGAAAGCCTCACGATGGGGATCCTGGCTGCGGCCGCCGGAGTCGGTATCGCTGCCCTGCTCGTTCGCGCGCTCGTAGTACTTGGACCGGCATCGATTCCTCGACTGGCGGCCGTGACGATCGACGCGCATGTTCTCTTCTTCGCCCTTGGTGCCGCCATCGCGACGAGCATCGCGTTCGGCCTCATGCCCGCCGTCTCGTTGTCCGGGCGATTGGCTCACGGGTCGCTCGGACTGGGCAGCCGCGGCGCAGTCGGCAAGAGCACGACGCGCGCTCGCCGGTTGCTCGTCGTGTCGGAGCTCGCCCTTGCCGCCACACTGTTGGTCAGTTCGGGCCTGCTCATTCGGAGCTACGCGAAGCTGCAGCACGTCGAGCCTGGATTCGATCCTGACCGCGTTGCGGCGTTCGGCCTGTCGCTGCCCGAGGCGAAGTATCCCGCTTCCGCGAACCTGGACGCGTTCGTGTCGGCGCTCCTCCCGCGAATTGAGGGGGAACGAGGAGTGGAATCGGCGGCGGTCGCGTTCGGGCTTCCGTTCACGAGCGGTTTCGACGTCATCACCGGGTTCCATCGCGACGATCAGCCGGAGCCGGATTCGGCGTCGATGCCATCGGCGTCCCTGCGGATTGTCAGCACGAACTACTTCCACACCATGCGGATTCCGATCCGATCCGGACGTGGATTCGATACACGCGACACCGCCGCGGCGCCCGAGGTTGCGCTGATCAACCAACGAGCGGCAGAGCGGTTTTTCCCCGGCATCGATCCCATTGGACGGGAAATCCGGATCAGCGCACAGATCGCGCGGGGCGCGAGGGACGGGGCCAAAATGATCGTCGGCGTTGTCGGCGACGTCAAATATGGCGCGCTCGACGAAGAGTCGCCCCCCGAAATCTACCTGCCGTACGACCAGCATCCGGTGAACGCGTTTACCGTCGCGGCGCGCACGACAGCCCGCGATCCGCTCACCATCGTTCCGTCGTTGCGGCGTGATGTCGCGGGACTCGATTCGTTGTTGCCGCTGGACGGGATCAGCTCGCTGGCGTCACTCGTCGACGCATCCATCGAAGGCCGTCGATTCACGATGATCCTGATCGTCATGTTTGCCGTCTTTGCCGCGGCGCTTTCCGCGATGGGCATCTACGGGGTGCTTGCGTACCTCGTGAGTCAGCGGGCGAAGGAGGTCGGGGTGCGGCTGGCGATCGGCGCGTCGCCGTCGGCCGTTGTCTGGCTGTTCGTCCGCGAGGGTCTCGTCCTGACGGCTGTCGGGCTGACGGTGGGACTCGCCGGCGCGCTGGCGGCTGGTCACTGGATTCAGGCGTTTCTGTTCGATGTGACGCCAGCCGACCCGGCGACACTCGCCGGCGCCGGCTGTGCGCTGGCGGTGGCCGCTGTGCTCGCGACGTATGTCCCCGCGCGGCGAGCGGCCGGTGTCGACCCAACCGACGCCCTGAAAAGCGATTAGCGGCTCCGGCGGGAGCGAAGCGGCAGCTGAAGAAATAGGAAGGAGCCACAGGGCTATACTCTCCGTCCATGCTGCGTCGCGCGTACACGTTCGCCTCCGTCCTCCTGCTCATACTCGTTGCAACTTTGCCGCTGCCCGCGCGGCAGCCAGCCGGCGCGTCGACCACGCCCGCCCGCCTCTTCGCCGATATGCGCTGGCGCAACATCGGGCCGCTGCGAGGCGGACGGACGAAGGCGCTCGCCGGTGTCCCGAGCCAGCCCTTCACGTTCTACATGGGGATGGTGAACGGCGGCGTGTGGAAGACGACCAACGCCGGCCGCATCTGGACGCCCATCTTCGACGACCAGCCGACCGGCTCGATTGGCGCAATCGCCGTCGCGCCATCAGATCCCAACGTCATTTATGTCGGCAGTGGCGAAGGGCTTCAGCGGCCGGACCTCTCCATCGGCGACGGCATCTACAAATCGACCGACGCCGGCAAGACGTGGGCGCACCTCGGGCTTCGAGACGGCCAGCAGATCCCGCGGATTGAGATCGACCCGCACAACCCGAATCGCCTCTTCGTCGCGGTCCTTGGGCATCCGTACGGACCGAACGAGGAGCGCGGCATCTTTCGTTCGTCAGATGGAGGCCAGACGTTCCAGAAGGTGCTTTACCGCGACGAGAACACCGGCGGCAAGGACGTGGACATCGACCCGTCAGATCCCAACGTCGTTTACGCGACGCTGTTCGAGGGCCGGCAGGGGCCGTGGGAGAACGCCGCATGGGGCGGCCCCGGGGGCGTATTCAAATCCACCGACGGCGGTACCACATGGAAGGAGCTCACGAACGGCCTCCCGGAGCCCGTCCGCAACGCCGAACTCTCGATCGCCCCGAGTAATTCGAAACGGCTGTATGCCTATGCCACTCGATGGGTCGCGCCGAATCAGACTGGCGACGGCCGCGGCGGCCGTGGACGCGGGGGCGACGCTCCCGCGAGCAATCCGATCTACCGCTCGGACGACGGCGGTGAGACCTGGACGACAGTGTCGAACGACATGCGCGTCGGCACCAGCGACGAAGCGTCGATCTGCGTGGATCCGACCAACCCCGACCGGCTGATCGTCACGAGCCAGGTCACCTACCTCAGTGAAAACGGCGGGAAGAACTGGCTGCCCTTCAAGGGCGCGCCCGGCGGCGACGATTATCAGTACGCCTGGATCAATCCGAACAACACCGACATCATGATGGCCGTCGTCGATCAGGGCGCCGTCATCTCGCTGGACCGCGGCAGGACGTGGAGTTCCTGGTACAACCAGCCCACCGCCGCGATGTATCACGTTGCCGCCGACAACGCCTTCCCGTATCGCGTGTGCGGCGGCCAGCAGGACAGCGGATCCGCGTGTGTCTCGAGCCGCGGCAATGACGGCGCCATCACGTTTCGTGAATGGCACCCGGTCGGGATCGAAGAATACGGTTATGCCGCTCCGGATCCGCTCGATCCCGACATCGTCTATGGCAGCAAGGTGGTCACCAAGTACGACCGGCGGACGGGGCAAGTAGCAGAGGTCGGGCCCTTCGGCCGCCGGGGCGATGGTCCTGCGCCAGATCCCGCGTTGACGCGCCAGGTTCGCACGCAGCCGATCGTCTTCTCGATGGCTGACAGGAAATCCCTGTTCTACGCCACCAACGTGCTGTGGAAGACGATGGATGGCGGCATCAACTGGAAGCAGATCAGCCCGGACCTCACGCGCAAGACGCACGACCTGCCGAAGAGCATCGGCAAGTATGCGGAACAGGCGAGACCCCAGGCCGATCAAAACGGTGCGCGCGTCATCTACACCGTCGGCCCCTCCTACGTGGATATCAACCGGATCTGGATTGGAACCGACGACGGGGTCATTGCCACCACGGCGGACGGAGGGCTGCACTGGACCGACGTGACGCCGAAGGAGATCGGCTCCTACTGGAAGATTTTCATGATGGAGCCGGGGCGTTTCGATCCGCTCACCGCGTATGCCGCCGTGAACACTCTGCGGATCGACGACCAGAACCCGCACCTCTTCCGGACGCACGATGGCGGCAAGACGTGGACGGAGATTGTCAACGGCCTGCCGGCCGGGTACGCCGTCAGCGCCGTCCGCGAGGACGTCCACAAGAAGGGTCTGCTCTTCGCGGGCAACGAAACGCAGGTCTACGTCTCGTTCGACGACGGCGATCACTGGCAGTCGCTGCGGTTGAACATGGCGCCCTCGTCCGTTCGCGATCTCTATGTAAAAGACGATGACCTCATCGCCGGGACGCACGGCCGCGGCATCTGGATCCTCGACGACATCACGCCGCTGCGGCAGATTGACGCGACGCGCGGCGACGCGGACGTACTCTTCAAGCCGGAACCGTCGCTGCGCGTTCGGTGGAACACCAACACCGACACGCCGCTGCCGCCCGACGAACCGCGGATGCCGAACCCCCCGGAGGGAGGCATCATCAACTACTACCTGAAAGCGGATGCGGCGGGGCCGGTGCTGCTCGAAATCGTCGACGCTGGCGGCCGGATGGTGCGGCATTACTCGAGCGACGATCCGGTGACGCCGCTGCCCGATCCGGCGACAGACGCGCCGCTGCCGCTCTATTGGTATCGCGCGCCGCAGTCGCTCTCGGCAAAGGCCGGCATGCATCGCTTCACGTGGGACGTCCATTATCAGCCGCTCCCCGGAGCGGGCGGACGCGATGGGCTCCCGATCGCGGCCGTACCCTACGACACCGTTCCGGCTCCGACGACGCCGTGGGCTCCCCCGGGTCAGTACACCGTCAAGCTGACAGTGAACGGGAGGACCCTGACCCAGCCGCTGACGGTGAAAGCGGACCCGCGGGTGAAAACGCCGGCGCTGGCCATGCAGCAGATCTACACCCTCTCGACGGCGGCGTATCGCGAAGCCGCGACGGCGTACGATGCGGCTGCAAAGGCGCGCGCGCTGCACGATCAGATCGCGAAACTGTCGTCGTCGGCCAGCGGCGATGCTGCGGCGGCGCTCGCCGACTTCGATAAGAAGGTGACGGCGACGCTTGGCGCGGCTGAAGCCGGACGCGGTGGACGCGGTGGAGGATTCGGCGCGCCTGTCGCGGCGGCCTCGACGGAGACTGCACCGACGCTGAATGGCGCGGCCGCGGAGTTGAGCGGCGTCATGAACCTGCTGCAGGCGGCCGATGTCACGCCGACGACGCTGCAGTTGAATGCGATTGCCGCGGCGCGCGCCTCTGGCCGGCGCGCGATGGCCGCCTGGACGACGATACGCACGGTCGATCTGCCGGCTGTCAACGCGAAGCTGAAAGCGGCCGGACTCGCAGCCTTGACGCTGCAGTAAAGGAGTTGCGCGGTGCCGCCGTCTCCCCGTGTGCTCGTCGTTGGTGCGACCGGTCAGCTGGGCGGCGCGATCGCGCGCAAGCTCGTCGCGTCGGGCGTGCCGGTGCGCGCCCTCGCCCGCAATGCCGAAGCCCTCGCGGCGTTGGCGCCAGGGGCCGAAGTTGCTGCGGTCGATATGCGCGACGTCCACAAGCTGACCGAAGCGTGCCGCGGCATAGACCAGATCGTCGCCACGGCGAACAACAACATGGGCAAAGGGCCGACCAGCCCTGGTCGCGTGGACGTGGCGGCGTATCAAAACCTCTGCGCCGCCGCGCGCAATGCATCCGTCCGCCGACTGGTCTACGTATCGTTCCGCGGCGTGAGGCAGGACGCGCTGGTCGACATCTTCCGCATCAAGTGGTACATCGAGGATGCCATCCGGCGGAGCGGCGTGCCGCACGTGATGCTACGGCCGGCTGCGTTCATGGACATCTGGATCGACCAGCTGCTCGCAAAGGGCATTCGCGAGAAAGGCGTCGCCACGATCTTCGGGGGTGGTAACAACATCGTGAACTACATCGCCGTTGCGGATGTCGCCGAGTTCGCTGAGAAGATCCTGGAGAGCCCCGTCCTCAACGAGGCGGTCGAAGTTGGCGGCCCCTCGAACGTTACACAGAATCAGCTCGCCACACTGCTCGAACGTCGGTTCCAGTCATCCGGCAAGCGCCGGCACATCCCCGTCGCGGCGATGCGGCTGCTGCCGCCTGTCGTCCGGCCGTTCAACGAGGTCGCTGCGCGTCTCATGACGCTCGGGCTGTATTCGGCGACCGAGCCGCAGGCATTTCCTGACTGGCAGGCCAGCGCCGAGCGCTTCGGAGTCTCGCCGATGTCCGTTGAGGCTTATATCGAACAGCTGCCCGTGTAGCGCGCCACCACGACCATGCGGACGCTGCTCGGGCTGGTCGCGCTGAGTATCGGGCTGACGGCGTGCAGCCATGCAGACTCCTCTGCTGTGCCGCCGGCGCATGCGAATGCGACAGCCGTGGCGCCTGGAGCTTCCGGCTCCGCACCTTCCGAGCCTCGTCGCGACCTGTCGGTTGATGAATCCATGGGCGGCCATACGCTCGCCCGCCACGTCGGCAAGTCGGACGCCGAACTCGCCGATCGCCTGCGCCGCGAGCGGCAGATTTCGGCGGCGTCATCTTACGCCGATCGCGAGACGGCAGAACATGCCGTCGGCGCTGCGCTCGATGCTGATTCCCGTCGGCTTTCTGCATGGACGCATCGGTCCGGCCGGCGTCCAAATCTGGTGCTGCACTACTCTGCGTCCGGTCCGGTCGGCCGTTCGCTCCTCCGCGGCGATCGAGCCTCTATCTCCTGCGACCGCGCGCTCGTCGTCCTGCGCTGGGACGAGCGATCCGGTCGCTTCTATGTGCTGACGTCCTATCCGGATTGCGAGCGATGAAGGACTTCCCCGAACTGCGGCGCGTGTTCTCCGGTTATCTGCACGAGGACTTTCTTGCGGAGTACGGATCCGCGGAGGGTGCGATCGCTGCGTTCCTTGCGGATGCAAGCGACGTTGAGCAACAGCGGTTCCGCCGTGAGGTCCGGCGGTTCTTGAGCGGGGCGGCGTCGCTCGATCTCCGGGAGGTACAACGTCAGGTCGAACGGCTCGGCTCCCGATGGATCCCGCAGACACGCGAAGCGGTCGTCTCGCTTCTGAGTACCGGATCCCGTCAGGACTGAAGGCCGCCGCTGCGCGAGCGCAGCCAGGCGCCGACCCAGGCCACGCCGGCAAACGGCAGGCTGAGAACACACGCGAGGATCATCATCAGCGGCCACAGCGTCCCGATCTCGCCGTTCCGCAGCATCATCGTCGTCACCTGCGCCGGAACGATGAGCAGCGTCCAGATCCAGCGGCGCCCGCCCGCGAGGTAGCCGAGCAACAGCGCGACCACGCCGGCGATGGGGAGTCCGACGGACCAGTACTGAGAGCTGTCCCATGCTTCACGCCGGCCGGTCATTGCATGAATGGCAAGTTCCAGCGCGATGCCGGTCAGAATCGAGAGAGCGATGGTCGCGCGGCGATCGAGCATGAAGGCTCTCGGTCGGAAGCTGTGCGTTACCGCCAACCCTTGAGGACGTAGCTCACAGGCTTCCCGGCCTTCGAGCTATCGCACCCAAGTTCCCAGGTGTTTTCCGGACCAATCGTGATGTCCTCGGTTCGGCGCGTGGGACTGGCGCCCGCCGCATCCTCCACGATCTCCAGCGTCGCCGTGATCGGCAGCGCGTTGTGGTTGGTCACGTACACGAGGTGGCCGGCGCCGTTGCAGCGCCTGCGGCCGGACGTCACGGCGACGGCGGTGTCTTTCGTCAGGAGCGCCACCGCCGATCCTGTGTCAGCGGACCGGCGTTTCGGGTCGCCTGGTGGATTTGCCGAACTTGAAGACGGCGGCGCCGCTTCGGGTGCGGATGACGACTGCGTCTTTTCGGCGGGCCGGGCGGGCGAGACCGCGTCGTCGTACCACCGCAGCGCTGGACTCGAGAAACGCTGGCGATCCGACTCGCTGAGCCGTGCGTCGTGCTCGCGGAGCAGCAGCACCATGTCCTGGAGCACCCGAAGGCCGACGGCCGGTGCGGTGTGTTCGTCTCCGCTCGGGGCATCCAACACGCGCGCCGCCATGCCGACGCATCGGGCGATCGGCGTGAGATCCGGTTCGGCATCGCTGGCCGCGGTCGGATCTGCGTGCCGCACGTCGAGCCAGTAGCGAAGCGATTCGACGTCGCCGTTCACGATTGCCGCGTGCAGCTGGTTTGCAGCGGCCCGGCCGCCTGCCTGTGGTTGCGCCGAGGGGGTCGCGACTGCGCGGAACACCAGGAGCGCGCACACCGTCACCGTCTGCAGGCGCGGGCGAATCCAGTCTCGATCCATTTACTGATCTCTCCGCGCCATCATACGTCCGTTAACCGCGACGACGCTCCCGCTCCAGCTCACGGAGCAGCCCTCGCGTGTTGCCGAGATGATTGTTGAAGATGCGACGGGCGACATCGAGCAACTCGCCGACGAGCGGGTCACGCAGCGTGTATCGCACCGACGATCCTTCCTTGTGCGCGGAGACGATGCCCTGGTTGCGGAGCACGGCCAGTTGTTGCGAGACGATTGGCTGCTCGAGGGTCAATGCCTCCTGCAGTTCCTGCACCGTACGTCCCCCTCGCACGAGGATCTCCAGCATTCGGATCCTCGTGGGATGGGCCAGGGCCCGGAAGAACCGCGCCTTGAATGTCTGAAGCTCGCCGGCGATCATCGGTTCACCGGCCTTCCGACCTCGCTTTTGAGGCATGAGTGATTTACAATATTAGAATATCTCTATATCGTTACGCCATCGATGATCAATGATGCCAGCCCACCCGATGCCGGCGGCCCGGACCATCCGCTGACCCGTGTGATCGATCGCCTGGCGCACCTGCTGCCGGCACAGGGCCCCATCAGCATCTTCATTCACCACAACACCCTCCACGCATTCGAGCACCTCCCGTTCGAAGAGGCCGTCGAGCGCGCCGCCAAACGGCTGGACCGTGAACCGTTCCTGGCCGAGTCGCGGTATCGCGACAAGCTCGCGGCGGGCCGTATTCTCGCCAGGGACGTCGAGTCATTACTCGCCGAACAGCTTGGCACCAGCGGCGCGCAGGACGTGGCTGGCGTCGCGTCCCGCTTCGACCTCTGGCGAGCCGTCGTCCTGCACGGTATTCCTGCGGTGACCGGCCCTGAGCTGTCGTGGATCCTCGAAGAGACGACGGCGTTGTCGCGATTCCGGAACGACCTGCCGGCAAGTGCGCGATCTGCGTCGGCCGCTTTGAGCGAACTGGACGATCGCGTAGGCGAGGAACGGCGAGCAGTGCGCAGGCTCTGGAACGCCTGTGTCGAGGCGGTCGGCCGCACGCCCGAATCGGCAGTCGCCGTGGCGGAGAATCCGCCGCTTCGCCATCGCGACTGGCTCCTGGCAGTGCACGGCCCTGACAGCGATGCCTGGATCCATCCACCGCTCATTCGATTCCTGGCGGGCTATCTCGATCAGGGCCTCGCGCACTGGTCGATGCCGGAAAGGAACCGCGGCATCCATGGCTGCTTTCTGGAGATCTACAGCGCGTCGCTGGCGGCACAGTGCGGGCAGTGGGCGCGAACACTGCCGCGGCTCGTCTCCGAAGACCGCGCCGCCGGACGGACCGCGCTGAGCTCGATCGCGAACTCGCTGACCCGGCTCGGTGTCGCCCCTGGTGAAAATGACGAGTGTGCGGACTATTTGAGCGCCGAACTGCTGGCGCTCCGAGGATGGGCCGGCATCGTGCGTCAGATCGAAGAGCGGCCCGACCGCGTCCCGGCGAGGGATCTCACCGTGACGTTGCGCGGATACCTCGCGGTCCGCCTGCTGTTCGAACGCGCGGCGCTCGATCAGGCAGCGCGACAACTCTCCTTTCGCGGTCCGCTGTCGGACCTGCGCCCCTGGCTGCGGAATCAGCTCCGTCGCCCACCGGCCCCCACGGCGCTCGAGCGTGCCTGGCCGCTCTTTCACGTGGCGCAACTCCACGGCCTTGATGCATCGATCGTGGAACAGTGGACCACTCGTAACGTGACGGAGCTCGAGTCCGAACTTCGCGAGCTCGATGGCGTGCGTCAACGCCGGATTCTGCACCAGGCGTTCGAACGAACGATTCGTTATCGTCTGTACGACGCGCTGAGCTGTCACTCGCCGCGAGAGCTTCCCGAGCCGCCCGCGTTCCAGGCCATGTTCTGTCTCGACGAGCGGGAGGAATCCTTCCGACGCCACCTGGAGGAAGTCGAGCCGGCCTGCGAGACGTTCAGCACGCCCGGATTCTTCAGCGTGGCCATGTATCACCAGGGCGTGTCCGACGCGCACCCGCGGCCGCTCTGCCCTGTGGCGATCCGTCCCGATCACTACGTGGCCGAGATCGACCCCGACAGCGATCGCTTCACGGGACGCTCGCGCCGTTTCCAACGGCGCGCCGCTGGATTCCTCGGCTACAACGTGCATCTGGGCAGCCGGCTGCCCGTCCGCGGCGCGGTGCTGATGACCGCGTTCGGCTGGCTGGCGCTTGTGCCGCTGATCGTGCGCGTGGTCTTCCCGTGGCTCTCGTCCCGGTGGAGCCGCGTACAGGAAACGTCGATCACTGCCGTCCGGACCCGTCTGCAGCTGAATCGCGACCACGTCGCGCCGCCCATCGGAAGGCATTCAGGGTTCACGGTGCGGGAGATGGCGGATATCGTGCGGCGCGTTCTCGAGGACATCGGGATTCGGGATCGCCTCTCGCCTCTCGTGCTCGTCATCGGCCACGGCTCGATCAGCCTCAACAACCCTCACGAGTCGGCCCACGACTGCGGTGCGTGCGGTGGCGGACGCGGCGGGCCAAACGCCCGGGCGTTCTCTCAGATGGCCAACGATCCGCGCGTGCGCGATCTGCTGACCGCCGAAGGTCTGCCGATCCAGGCGACAACCTGGTTTGTCGGGGCACAGCGCAATACCTGCGACAACGCGGTCACTTTCTTCGATGAGGATCTCATCCCTGTGGGCTGCCGTCCTCTGTTCGAGCGGGCCGTTGAGACGATTGAGACGGCACGGCGGCGCGAGGCGCACGAACGCTGCCGACGGTTCGACGCGGTCCCGCGATGGTATCCGCCGTTGGCGGCGCTGGCTCACGTGCAGGGACGTGCTGCCGATTTGGCGCAGCCGCGGCCCGAGTACGGCCATGCGACAAATGCGTTCTGCATCATCGGCCGGCGGGCCCGGACACGCGGGCTGTTTCTCGATCGGCGTGCGTTTCTGGTCTCGTACGATCCGGCTCTGGACCACGACGGTGCGATCCTCGCGCGCGTCCTGTCCGCGGTGGTGCCGGTCGTCGCCGGCATCAGCCTCGAGTACTACTTCAGCTACGTCGATCCGTCGGGGTACGGCTGCGGCACGAAGCTGCCGCACAACGTCACCTCGTTGCTCGGCGTGATGGACGGCGCCCAAAGCGACCTGCGGACCGGCCTTCCATGGCAGATGGTCGAAATCCACGAGCCCAGCCGACTGGCGCTCGTCGTCGAAGGTCCCCGGGATCGTGTGCTGCGCATCGTGCAGGGCAATCCAGGCATCGAGCGCCTGGTGCGAAACCGGTGGATTTGGCTCGCCTCCCTCGATCCGGACTCCGGCGTGTTGTCGGAGCTCCGCTCCACGGGCTTCGTCCCGCATCGACCCGAGCATGCGCTTCAGGTCGTCGAGGGCGATTCTGCCGCGTGGTATCAGGGGAAGCGCGGATTCCTTCACCCGGTGGCGATCATGCCGGGATCTTCAGCCGCCCCGGTCGGACGCGTGGATGAGGCGGCGCCACCGGCATGACGCTGAGCCTGCCGCTCACCTTGCTGGTGCTCGTCGGGGTCGGATCGCCCGCTGTCCTGCTCGTGCTGCTCGGCGGCACGTCGCTCATTGACCGGCGCCTGCCGGAGCGCTGGACGGGCACGCTCGCCGCCGGCTTGATGATGATCTCGTGCGCTGCTCTGTCAATGGCGCTCGTGGTGTACCGAACAACGGGAACGGGCGCGCAGCTCCTGACGTACGGCGCATGGTCAGCCTCCCACGAGGGCGGCATCGCGATCGAATTCCTGGTCGACCGCCTCTCGCTCGGGTTCGCCGCGCTCTCCGCCGCGATCGCGGGCGTCGTGTCTGCGTTTTCCTTTCGATATCTGCACCGGGAATCCGGCTACAACCGGTACTTCGTCCTGCTGGCCATGTTCGTGACCGGCATGCTGCTGGTCGCGCTGGCCGGGAACGTCGAGGTGCTCTTCATCGGATGGGAATTTGTCGGCCTCAGTTCGGCGCTGCTCGTCGCGTTTTTTCACGACCGGCCCGCAGCCGTATCCAATGCGGTGCGCGTGTTCTCGGTCTACCGGATCAGCGATGCCGCCATGCTGTCGGCGGCAGTTCTGCTGCGCCACGTCGCCGGCACCGACAGCCTCTCGCTCCTGTTTGGCCGAGTCGGCGCGGCGTCGACGATGCAGCTGACGGGAGCGGACTCGACCATCATCGCCGTGCTGCTCATCGTGGCGGTCGCCGGCAAGAGTGCGCTGCTGCCGTTCTCGAGCTGGCTGCCGCGCGCGATGGAGGGACCGACGCCGTCGAGCGCCGTTTACTACGGATCGCTGTCGATTCATGCCGGCTGTTTTCTGTTGCTGCGGTCGGCGCCGCTGCTCGAACAGGCGCCCGTGGCGCGCTTCCTCGCCGCCGGTCTCGGTGCCGCGACGGCTGTGTTCGCCGGGATCACGACGCGCGTGCAGAGCGATGTGAAATCGTCGCTGGCATATGCGTCCCTCACGCAGGTCGGCATCATCGTCGTCGAGATCGCGATCGGCTGGTACACGATCGCGTTCGTCCATCTGGCAGGACACGCCTGCTTTCGACTCCTGCAATTCCTGTCGGCTCCGAACGTCCTTCACGATCTGCACGGAACGGAAGAGGCCATCGGCAACCAGCCTTCTTCAGCCGGGCGCTACCTCGGAGCGGTGGCCCCGGATCGGCTGCGCCGCCGCTTGTTCCTGATCGCCCTCGAGCGCGGATTCCTCGACGGGATCCTGGACCGGGCCGTGGTCGAGCCCTTTACGCGACTCGCGAGGCAACTGACACGCCTCGACAGATGGCTGTGCGACCTCGTGTTGCCCGCGCGGCGGATCGTCGCGATCGAGGGAGGCGAGGATCACGATGAGTGACGCCCGCATCTGGCTCGTCGCTCTGGCGGCCCTGCCCGCTCTCGTGATCGGCGCATCGTTTCTCCGCGTTGACGTAGAGCGCCTCCGGCGCCTCGCCGTTGTGTCCGCGGCAGCTATGTCGCTGACGGCGCTCGTCATCGCTGTCTCGCCGCCCCTGCGCGCCGTCTCGATCCGCAGTGCCGCGCTGAGTTGGGTTCCGGGCGGAGAGGCCATCCTTCGAATCGATACGCTCTCGGCCGTCCTCTTGCCGTTCGCGTCCGGTCTGTGGCTGCTCACCGTTGCGGTGACGCCGCGCGCGGCGCTCGATCGGGGCGGATTGCGGCGTACCGCCCTGGCGACTCTCATCACGCTCGCATCCTTTCTTACCGAGAGCGCGGTCGTGCTGCTGCTCCTGTCGGTCGCCTCCGTCTCGACATTCCTGTCTGCCCTGGCGGACCCGGCGCATCGATATCAGCGCCGCGTTGTGGCGGCTTATCTGGGTTTCTCGACGCTGTTGTTTGGCGTTGGGGTCGTGCTGCTGATCGGTCCGGGTGTGCAGAACACGACGATCGAAACAGCGGGCATGTGGCTGATCGTGATCGCGGCGCTCGTGCGAAAAGGAATCGTTCCCTTCCACGCATGGGTGCCGGAGGTATTCGATCAGGGACGGCTGGGGCCCGCCATTCTGTTCAGCGCGCCTCAGATAGGCGCGTATATGACTGTCGTGCTGATAGTGCCGCGCGCGTCTCCCGACATGTTGCGGATGATTGCGATCCTGGCGCTCGGGACCGCCGTCTACGGTGCAGCACTGGCGCTCGTCCAGACGAGTGCACGCCGGGCGTGCGGGTACCTGTTCATGAGTCAGTCCGCGCTCGTGATGGCTGGCCTCGACTGCACCAGCGCGAGCGCCCTGGCGGGCGGGCTGCTCGTCTGGCTGTCGGCCGGTTTGGCGTTTGCCGGACTCGCCCGCTGCGTCCTCGTCCTCGAGACGCGCCGCGGGCGCCTCGATCTCACCACGTATCACGGTGGGTACGAGCGCATGCCGCTGCTGGCGGTGAGCTTCCTCGCCATGGGACTGGCGTGCACCGGCTTCCCTGGCACGCTCGGGTTCGTCGGTCAGGAACTCCTGGTGGACGGTGCCGTCGACGTTTTTCCCGTGATGGGCTTCGCCGTCGTTCTTGCGTCTGCGCTGACCGGACTTGCCGTGCTTCGGATGTACTTTTCGCTCTTTTGCGGCCGCTCGGATCCGCTGGCGCATTCGGGACTGCGGTTCGGGTTGACGCGCCGGGAAGCGTGGACTTTCGTGGCGCTCGTGATCGCGCTTGTCGGTTTCGGTGTCGCGCCTCGCCCGCTCGTCGATTCGCGGTTCGCGGCCGGCGACGAGATTCTGCGGCTGCGACGAGTGCGCATGCAGGGCGAGCTCAAGGAAAATGCACCGGACCGCCCGGGGGCGCATAACGCCGCAGGAGCTCTGGATACCTGGTCGCGAACGCCTCCTCCGTCCATTCGACACCCCGCGGGCTCTTGAGATCGATCGGCGGCAATGCGAGCGGTGCGCCCCTCCTGTGAAAGTACGCTTCCTCGATCGTCATCAGGCAGGGTCCGTCGGGCAGATCGGGGTGCGGAGTCACACGTTCAGCCGCCTGTGTCGGGTCCGTGACGCACAGGTCGAGAAGGGCCGGGTCGCCTTGCAGAATCAACCATGTGCGGAACGCTTCGAACGCCCCGTCCGAGCAGCCGCCGCGTGCCGCATACGCGAGGGCCCAGACGTTCCAGTGGTGCAGCCGCCGCATAAACTTTACGTAGAGGAGGCCAAATCGCTTGATTTCGGTGCCTTTGAGTGCGAGCAACGACCCGCCCAGCGCGGCAAGCTGTTCGATCGTCGTTGACGATCGTGAACGGGTGGTCGAAATCAACTCCCAGAACACCGATGCGTCGACGCGGCGCAAATCGGACGGCGGGGACAGCGAGCGAAAGCGCTCCTCGAGCAGAGCGGTACGTTCCCGGGTCAACCCGTCAGCGACATCGGATCGACCCAGCTTCGTCAAGCACTCGATCCCGCGCGCATATGCTTCCAGCGCGTAGTTCTTGAATTCCTGTGCTCCCGCAGCGTCGCCGTAGTCGCGCCGGGGACGCTGATATAGAAATTCCGCGCGGGTCACGCGTGCGATCGAGGTCCAGAAGCGCTCGATCAAGTCGACGCGCTGCGCGTCCGCCAGGTGTCGCAGCAGGCGGTCGAATCTCGACGCGACCCGGTACGGCTGACTGCTATAGGCCTTGACCAACGGTTCGAGGGCCCCCCGTTCGTAATAGCAGTCGAGCACGAATTTGCTGGCGATCCCGTACAACGGTTGCCCGCGACGATTCGCGTCCGCGAACATCGCGCGTTCCGTATCCTCCAGCACGAGTTCTATGTCGTGCTGCAGACTCCGATACGTGAAAATTGCTTTGAGGGTCGCCTTCTCCTCTTCGACGCGACGAGAATCCTTGTCAGTCATGGCACGGAGGTGCCCGATCGTATCCCGATCCAATCATCAGGATGATTGCAGGCCGCGCATCGTCCTGGGTGAGCGTCCTACCCGGCCCTGGCGATAACGCTGACTTCCTGTCCCTCATGAATCCGGCTGCCGCGGACGACGCTCGCGTTCAACGCCAGGGTCCCGTCGAAGCGTTGAACGATTTCCTTCAGGACGTCCGCGTTCTGCACGAGCGTGTCTGGATCGAACGTCGTCATCACGCATCGCGCGCGCAAGTCGACCAACGCGATAATCACGTCGCCGATGCGCAAGTATCGTCCGGGCCAGTTTCGTTCCTCGAGGCCGGGCACGCCTCCGACGACGATGTTCGGCCGGAGCCGCCGGCCATCGTGGCCGAACGCCGCAATGGCACCGTCAGTCGCGACGAGCTACTTTCGAGCAGTCGCCAGACGGCCGTGTCCGTTCTCGACGTGGACCGTGCGGTCGCCGTCGATTCCGTCGACGCCGATGTTGACGTGTTCAAGGCGTTCCCCGCCCATCGACTTGACCGGATAGCGCCAGATTTCAGCGACGAACACGAGCGTTCCGTTGCGCGGATGGGTGTCGCGGGACACGACCGGTGGTAGCCGTGCAGTCCGGCGCGTTCAGAGGTCGGCCCGATCGATGGTCCATGTGACCTTTGTCACGTCGGGCATCTCGCGGCCGTTGTCATCACCGATTTCCGCCTTGATGAGCGCTTCGAGCTTGCCGCTCATCTCGGCGATCAGGTCTGCATTCTTGTCGCGGTCGGCGGCGAGATTGATCGTTTCCGCTCGGTCCGTCTGGAGATCGAACAGTTCGACGTCGTTTGCCTTATAGAGCTGCGCGAGGTCCGCCGGCTTGTTCCGGTCAACGGGTGCGAAATACCGCGAGAACTTGTATCGGCCGTCGAAGACGGTGCGGAGGCTGCCGCGCTTCTTCAGGTCCGGCGTGAAGCCGCTCTTCTTCATCGCTTCCTGCGGGTTCTTGCCCGATGCGATCGCTTCGCCGGCGACGGCAATGAGTCCCGCGTCGTTCGTGAGCAGCGCGCTGTAGGTGAACAGGATTCCCGGGCGTGCCGCGTGCACATCGGCGGATGCGGCGTTCCCGAGCACCGGCGTCAGATCCTTGCCGGGCAGATCGCGGCCGGCCAGTTCCCCTCTTCGAGCGGCGGACACGCCGGCCATCGCCAACAGCGTCGGCACGATGTCGATGTGGCTGGTCAACGCCCGGCACGATTGTCCCCCGCTCACGTCCGGATGTGTGACGAGCAGCGGGATGTGGATCCCTTCTTGGTACGCGAACGGCCCCTTGCCATGCAGTCCGTGGGCGCCCGCGGCTTCGCCATGGTCCGACGTGAACACGACGATCGTGCGATCGGCCAGCCCGAGCGCGTCGAGCTCCTTCATGAGGTTTGCGAGCTGGAGGTCCATGGTGCGGATCGAGTTGATGTAGAAATCGTCGAACCGCCTCCAGCGTTCCTCTTCGAGCGGAATGTGTCCGAGCACGTGGTCCCAGACCTTGAGGAACTCGCCGTGCGCGCGCGGACGAGCGGGCGCGTCCATCGGCTCCCGGAGCGTGGCCGGCACCGGCATTTCCCACGTGGCTTTGTAGAAGTCGTGATCCGGTGCCGGCGCGGCACGTTTGAGCAGCCTGCCGTTGTTCTGCACGTTCTCGCCAGGCGCGTCGGTATCGAAGTACATGATGTCGTGCGGGTTCACGAGGCTCATGAACAAGCTCCAGGGCTTGCCTTCGTTCGAGAGCGGCCGGCCGACACGCCGGAGCCAGCTGATCGCGCTGCCTGTGATGACATGATCGAACTCGTAGCCGCCGAGAGTATGTCCGATGAGATCGCCAATCCCGACGAAGTCCGAGAAACCGTAGGCGTCCATCTCGCTCGTGAACAACCTGTTTGGCTCCTGCGTGTCGAATTCCTTATTGAGGTGCCACTTGCCCTTGTAGGCGGTGTAATAGCCGGCCTTGCGCAGCATGTGACCGATCGTGGGAATCGTCGTGGCAAGGCTCTTTATCCACGGCATGTCGGTGTTGTCGAACATGCGTGTGTCGGCCGTCTGCAGACCGGTCATGAGCACCGACCGGGACGGCGTGCACATGATCGCGCTGGTGTAGTGATTCTCGAACGTGACTCCGTCGCGCTGAAGCCGCTCGTGACCGGGCAATGAGAGCGCCGAGGGCCACGCGGGAAAGTACCGCTCCTGGTCGCCGAAGATGAACACGATATTGAGCGGCTGGTTGGCTCCTCCGGAGCGTCTCCGCAGCACTTGCGGACCTGCGCTCGTCGACC
>DATJIW010000056.1:0-42100 GCA_035492775.1 Vicinamibacterales bacterium | reverse complement strand
CGCCCGCGGCGTGCGGCACCCCCAGGGCCGCACCTGGCTGACCGTCGGCGTCATCTTCGCCGCCGTCGCTTTGTGGCTGTTCCGTTCGGCCCCATAATGCGTAGTGAACTGCAGATGAAAATGAGAACGCGTCAGCGCGTGGAGGCGAACGAAGCGACGCACCGCCAATCGCGAGGCGCGTCCCCCTCAACACGGTTTCTTCGCGGCGAGGAGTGGTGGGGCTGTTCGCGGACGGGACCCGTTCCGGCGCTCTCGCTTTCATCGGTACGCTTTCGCTAGCACGCGATGCTCACCCACCACCAGCTCCAGGGGTTTCTCGGAAAATCGATCGCCGAGATCTGCCAAAACGGCTACACGAACGTCCACGACAACCATTGCGCGCACTTCGTGTCGCACGTGCTGGGATACCACTTCGGCGTCACCTGCCAGATGATGGGGAACGGCAAGGGACCCGCGGCCACGCTGCGAGTGCAGGAACTGTTTCCGCGCTGCCACTCGGTCGGCGCCTGGTCGCTGCGCCCCGCGTCGCTCAGGACGTGTCTCGTGTTCATCACCCGCGCGTCGAATGTGAACCTCTCGAATCGCTCGATGGCCAACGTGCCGCGAAAGCACGTCGGCATCTACCTCGACGGCCGCATCTGGCATTACTCGAACGCCCAGCAGAAAGTCGTCATGCAGATGCCCGCTCAATTCGCGCAGCACTACCCGTCGCCCGACAACGCGATATTCTTCGGCACACTGCCATGACTCGAATGGCGGCGCTCGCGGCCGCCGCGCTCGCGCTGGCATCCTGCAACGCACCAGACAAAAGCCGGACGGCAGACGAGAGGCCTCGGAAGACGGACGAAAATCGGCCGACGGTCCACGTCGCGCATCGGCCGCCGACCGCGAAAGACGTCGTCGACGCGGCGATCGCAAGCAGCAGTGTGCCGCTCAGCGTGTCGTCCACCTGCACGAACGCCGGGACGGAGTCCTCGGACGCGACGGTCGGCCGGTATCTCGCCGGCTTCCTCGCCGAGATGTCGTCACCTGACAAGAAGAACTGGATCGAAACCAGAATCGAAGCGGGCAGCTCGCCAACCGGAGAGCCCGGCTCGTTCTGCACGCTGACGCTGCGCCACGAAGACGGCGACGACCGCTGGGGATGGGGTGTCCGGTTTTTCGTCCGCTCGAGCGACGGACTCGTCGTACCGAGTTCGTTCACGTGCACCGGAGCCGGCTGAGAAAGAATTCAGTAGAGGCACGATGGGAACTCCCGACGGAACAGTCGAAATCGACGATGGCACGCTGGCGCGGATCGAATCTCCAGTTCCGGGTCCGATCGGCCTAGACGCGCCGAGCGGCAGCGGAACGCACTCGCAGCCGGCGATGTCCACGCGCATCCTCGGCTACGCGCGCCGGCAGAGCGGGACGCGAGTCGGGGACGGCCAGTGCTTCGCGCTTGCCGACCGCGCGTTGACGAGCGCCGGCGCCAAAACGGCGAGCGACTTCGGCACGATTACCCGCGACGCCGACTATGTCTGGGGAACGTCCGTCGCGCTCTCGGATCTTCAGCCCGGGGACGTCATCCAGTTCCGCGGGTACGTCTTCGACCGCGAAACGACCACCGAACATCCTGACGGATCGACCGACACTAGAACGGAAAAGCAGGGGCGGTCGCATCACACCGCCGTTGTCGAGAGCGTCGGCAGTCACGGCGACGCGATGGTGCTGGAGCAGAACTCCCCGGACGGATCAGCCGTGCATCGTTCGCATTTGTATTTCACGACGACGACTTTCACTGAAGGGGGCAGCACGACGACGGTGACGGTGCAGGGGACCGTCTGGTTCTACCGGCCGCAGCCGAGGTGAGCTACGCCTGACGGGCGATCTCGAGCAGGCGATCCCGGAACGGATCGCCGAGTCGCGAGAGGTCGTCCGCGTTCACGACCTCTTCGAACGCGTCCATGCCAGTCAACTCGGCGCTCTGCAGGATGACATCGTCGGGCGGGCGCGTCGTGGCGATCGCGGGGCCGATGCGGGTGATCGGAAGCGGGCCGAATTCCGCCGTGGTGGTGGTCGTAATCGGGAAGTGCAACGCTTCGAACACGTGCATCAACCCCGGGGAGTTCGTGACCACCACGTGCAGCAGGAGATAGCTGATCACGACGTGCGCGAGTTCCTCGCCGGCGCGAAGCTTCGACTTGATTAACTCCGGCAGCCGAGTGGGACTGTAACCCGAGTAAGTCAGCGTCCACGTGAGCGGCGACCGCACCATGATGGTGCGCACATCGGATCCCGAGGGAATCGTGTAAGCGGTGTCTACGGGCGTAATCTCGAGGCCGCCGCTGCCCGTCAATCGGAGTGGAAGCGACAGCTCCCGCGGAAGATTGAACGGCTTCGTCGACGCGAGATTTTCGTAGAGCGCCTGCAGTTCCTTGAACGCCTTGTCCGAGCGCCGCGTCGACTCTTTCGCGCCGTCGTCCACGTAGTCGCCCAGTACGGCGCGGGGCCGCAGGAGCGGCGCGAGCGTGGCGAGATGCTCGGTCATCTGTGCGCGGGCGATCTCCGCGATGGCCCGCGTCAGTTTCCGTCGCACGAGCAGCGACTGCATGCTGTCGCGTCCATTCATGGGAATCACTCCGGGCAGGTTCCTGAGACCGGCTCAGCTTATCGGCGGCTGCCGGGGTTGTCAAACGGCTGCGGGCGCAGGTCTGACCGCAGAACTCTAACGATTTCTGCTCTTTGCAGCCTCTGCGCGTCGCGCTACCATAGGCGTCCATCGAGAGGAGCGCGCGTGATTCGGCACTCAGCGCCCATCAGGAGCACCCTTGGCTAATCCGGCGGCACCGGGCGCCGATGCGGCGTACGACCGAGCCGTCGCAGCGTACCAGCAGGGTTCGTACGACGTCGCGCGCCAGTGGGCACTCGAAGCGCTTGCCCAGGACGCGGAACATCCTCGCGCCCGCGCGTTGCTCGGGCGCCTCGATTCCGTGCGGCGTCCGGTAGCTGGCCCGCCGACTCCGGCGGGCGGCCGGCCGATCGCCCCATACGGACAGTCCGGCCCGGAGGTGGTCTCCACCGATCCGACGGTCCTCATTACGAGAGCGAGCCGCTCGGCGACACCCGAGCCGGTCGAACCAACGGTCCTGATACGGCGGGAAGATCGGCAGCGCCGCGTCGAGCCGGACCCGTTCGCGGCCCCCCCGCCATCGCCGCGCGCCCCGGCGGTATCGGACCCGACGGTGATCGTATCGCGCTCGTCGCGCCAATCGTCCGCACCGCCCCCGCCGCCCGTCACCGGCGCGGCAACTGGAGGCTGGCGCGACCGGGTGCTGCCGCGCTCGGAGCCGGGTCGCAAAGGCGTCGGCGGCGCAGGAACGCGCGGGGTCCTCATCGCGGTCGCGGCCGTGGCGGCGGCTGCGGTGCTCGTGATCGTGGGAATTCTCGCGGTCCGCTGGCTGTGGCCGGGCGGACAACTGCTGACAGTGTCGAAGCCCGATGGAGGCACGATTCTGGGTCCGGGTATCGAGTGCGGCAGCCATGGATCCGATTGCGCCGTAACGAGACCAACCGGAGATCCCGTCGAGCTGATCGCGCAGGCAGACGACGGGTATGTGTTCAGCGGCTTCACGGGCGACTGCGCGCCGGCGGGCCGCGTGGCGATGACGCAGGCCAGAAAATGCGGCGCGACGTTCGACAAGGTGACGGCGGCCCCGCCAGCGGTGACGTTCCCGCTCACAATCACCAAGCCGGCCGGAGGCACCATCATAGGCGCCGGCGGGATCCTCTGCGGCACGCTCGGCAACAACTGCTCCGCCGACGTACCGAACGGTCAGCCGGTCACGCTGCACTTCGAAGCGGACGCCGGGTACACATTCCTGGCGTTCACCGGTGAGTGCGCCGCCAACGGAGAAACGACGATGACGTCGGCGAAGACCTGCAGCGCGACGTTCACGCAGACGTCGACACCCGTCGCCCGCGGGATATCGTCAGTCGAGCCGCCGCATCGGGCAGCGCGGGCACGAGAGGCTGGGCCTGCCGATACGCCGCCGTCCGCCGCGCCGAAGCCGCCGCCCGCGCCGGCCGTCCAGCCCTCAGCGAATCCCGCAGCGCCGCCGCCGGTTGCGATGCCATCTGCATCCGCGCCGACGGCGCAGGCGCCGACGAGCCCTGACAAGCCCCCGCCACCGCCGATCAGCGCCGAGGATCACGCGAAGAACGAGATCACGCAGCTCGTGACGAACTATTGTGCCGCGTACGAAACACTGCAGCCCGATCGGATCAAGCAGCTGTTCCCGCTCGCGCCGATGGCGATCCTTCGCGATCAGTTCCGCCAGTACAAGACGCTGAAGTGCACCATCACGTCGCCGCCGAAATTCGATCGGCTGGACGCCAGCGCCGCAGGCGGCGCGCAGGTGAAGTTCGGCATGAAACAGGAGATCCAGATGCGCAGCGGGGGCGCACCGCAGGTAATCGAGACGATTGCGACGATGGTCGTCTCACGCACCGACTTCCAGGCGCCGTGGTTCGTCGACCGCGTGCGCCACGATCCGAAGCCGAAGGACTGACCACTTTGCGCAGCGATCACGCGCGGCGCTCCGCTCATCTCGGCATGGCACTGCTGCGCACGACGACGGGCCGGCCGTCTTCGCCGCTGAAGCTGAACCTCTGCCTGACGTACTGGTGCCAGTACCGCTGCAAGACCTGCAACATCTGGCAGCGCAAGCCATCCGACGAACTGACGACGGACGAGATCACGGCTCTCGTTCGCGAGAACCCGCACGTCAACTGGGTCGATCTGACGGGCGGCGAGATCTTCCTGCGGTCCGACATCGACGACGTCCTCGATATCGTCGTGAGCGGCTGGCGCCGGCTGGCGATCCTGCACTTTCCGACGAACGGGTTTCTCACGGACCGCATCGTCGCGAGCGTCAAGCGGATCGCGGGGCGCGGACCCGCGCATCTCGTTGTCACGGTCAGCGTGGACGGCGACGAAGCTCTGAACGACGAGATCCGCGGCATCAAGGGAGGATTCCGCCGCCAGCTGCAGACGTTCAACGAGCTGCGCCGGATTGCAGGCGTATCGGCGGCGATTGGCATCACACTGTCGGCACACAACGCCGGGCAGTTGGAACGCACGTTCGCCGCCTGCGTGCGCGAATCGCCCGGCCTGACGATGGACGATGTGCACCTGAACGTGGCGCAGCGGTCCGGTCACTATTACGGGAACGCCGACACGACCACGCTGGCGCCCGACGCGGCGTCCATTCGAACGGAGATGCAGCTGTATCGGCGCATGCGGAATCCGCCGCGCTCCGCGCAGCAGGTGCTCGAGAACGCATATCTGTCCCGCCTCGACGAATTCATCGCGACCGGCCGCACGCCGATGCCGTGTCACGCGTTGCGAGCGAGCTGCTTCATCGATCCCTGGGGCCTCGTGTATCCCTGCATCACCTACTCGCGGCCTGTCGGGAACCTGCGCGAGCACGGCATGAACCTGGATGCGGTCTGGAACGGCGACGAGGCGCGACGCCTACAGCAGGAGATCTGGAAAGGCGACTGTCCGCAGTGCTGGACCGCGTGCGAGGCGTATCAGAGCATCCTCGGCAACGCGCTGGCGCTGCGCTGGAATTCCCGCACGCGTCGCGGCGCGGCCGCCAAGCCGCGGCCGGCCGCGACGGAAAGCGCTCGATGAACACGATCAGCTTCGCTGAAACCGCCGCGCGGATCCGGCTCGAGCGGGCCGCTGCGCATCACGTCGCCGCCGACGTATCGGTGATCATCGCCGCGAAGCAGGAGGCGCCCAGCATCGGCGGCGTGATCGATCGGGCGCGTCACTACGCGAGCGCGATCCACGTCGTCGTCGGTCGTTCCACCGACGGCACGGCGGACATTGCTGCGGCGGCCGGCGTCGAGGTGCTCGCCGACGGCGGCCGCGGGAAGGGAGAGGCGATTCGCCGGGCGATTCCGCACGTCCGGACGCCGGTGACCGTTCTGCTCGACGCCGACGGCTCGCACGATCCCGAGGACATCCCGCTGCTCGTCGAACCCATCCTGGCGGGAGAGGCCGATCACGTCGCGGCATCGCGGCTGCGCGGCGGCTCGAGCGAACTGCACGGCGGCTTCGACGAGTTCCTGCGGCTCGCGGGCAGTTCGTTCATCACGGCATGCATCAACCGCCGTTTTGGCTGTCAGCTGAGCGACAGCCAGAACGGCTTTCGCGCGGTGCGGACGTCGGTCCTTCGGCAGCTGAACCTGCGGGAGAACACGACGACGATCGAACAGGAGATGACGATCAAGACGCTGCGCGGAGGGTGGCGGATCGCAGAGGTACCCAGCCACGAGCATCGCCGGGCGCACGGCACGTCGCACATCCGCGTGCTGCGCGATGCACCGCGCTATGGTTATTCACTCGTCAAGTACCTTTTCTTCTGATTGAAGATCCTCGGCATCTGGGACGGACACGATTCGGGCGCGGCGCTGCTGCAGGACGGCCGTGTGCGCGTGGCCATCAACGAGGAGCGGCTGACGCGCCGGAAGCTCGAAATCGCGTTTCCCGTCCTCTCAATCGCCGCCTGCCTGGCGCAGGCGAACCTCACGCCTGACGAGATCGACATCGTGGCGGCATCGACGAGCGATCCCGCCAAGACGCTGGGCAGGCTGTGGCCGGGCAGCAAGGAGCGCTACTACGCCGTGCGCCGGCGCAAGGCGTTTCCCGGCGTCGGCGCGCGCGCCACACGGGCGCTGAAGTATCGAATGACCGAATGGGCGCCCGGCCCGATCTCGATGCGGATCAGCCACGCCGTGGTCGCCCGGGTGCTCGCGAGACACGGGCTGTCGCGCGCATCGCTCGTCCTCGTCGATCATCATCGCGCTCACGCCGCGGCGGCCGCACGCACCTCCGGATTCGACGAATGCGCCGTCCTCACGGTCGACGGCCTTGGCGACGGCCTGTCGGCCACGATTTCCACGTTCGAGCGCGGTCAGCTGACCCGCGTCGCTGCCTCTCCCGCCCGCAGTTCGATTGGCGTGTTCTTCGAGCACGTCACGAATCTTCTGAACATGCGCGAGCTGGAAGACGAGGGGAAGGTCATGGCGCTGGCGGATTATGCCGCGCCGATCGAGGACGGCCGCAACCCTTTGTTGTCGTTCATCCGCGTCGAGAACGGAATCGTGCACACCGCGCAGCCCGGCCACGCGATGCGGCCGGCGCTGGCCCGCGTGCACTGGCAGTTTGCCAACGAGCAGTTCGCCTACCTGGCGCAGCGCACCGTCGAACACGCGATGATGGCGCTCGCCCGCGATGCCGTGCGACTCACCGGCAAGCGACGCCTCGCACTTGCGGGCGGAGTGGTGTCCAACGTGAAAGCGACGCGTGCCGTACGCCTGATGCCCGAGGTGGAAGACGTGTTCGTTTTTCCTCACATGGGCGACGGCGGCTTGCCGCTGGGCGCCGCGATCGACGCGGCAGCCGTCGCTGGAGAGCCATTGCAGATCGAGATGGATCGCCTCGATCTGGGCTCGCGCTATGACGAGCCGTCCATGACCGCCGCGATCGGCGCAGCCGGCCTTCGTGCGTGCCGGCCGGACGACCTGCCTGCGACGGTTGCGAGTCTGCTGGAGCAGGGACGGATCGTCATGTGGTTCCAGGGAGGGATGGAGTACGGCCCGCGGGCGCTCGGCCATCGCAGCGTACTCGCGCGACCCGATCGCATGCAGCTTCGCGATCGACTGAACCTCGTCCTCAAACGGCGCGTCTGGTATCAGCCGTTCTGTCCGAGCCTGCTCGAGAGCGAAGCGCCACGACTCCTCTCAGACTGGGACGGCGGGCGCAATCGCGTCATGACGATGGCATATCAGGTTCGCGAGGACGAACGCTGCCGCCTGAGCGCTGTGACGAGCGTAGACGGCACGTGCCGGCCGCAGTTCGTGCGCGACGACGACGACGGTCCGTTCGCGCGACTCCTGAGGGAGGCAAGGCGGCAGTGGGGATCCGCGGTCGTCCTCAATACGAGTTACAACATCCATGGGGAGCCGCTCGTGTGTTCGCCGCGGGAAGCCGTCGACGTGTTCATTCGATCGGGGGCCGATGCGCTCGCGATGGGCCCGTTCCTCGTCGAGAGGGATGGTTGATGCACGTCGAAGCGGCATCGCCGCCGGCACGCCGCGAGTGGATCGCCGTTAGCGTCGTCTGGATAGGCCTGCTGACCGGGATCGTCATCTGGTTGTCGGCCTCACCGCCCATCGTCCTGCGCGATGAGTTGCGCGTGCTTCAGCCCTGGTGGCTGGACGGATGCGTGTTGATCGCGATCCTCATCGGCATCTGCGCGCTGCCGCGGGCGCGCATGCTCCCGCGCGGCGACGCGGCCCGCGTCCTCGGTCTGATGATGCTGGCGCTGTGCCTTACATTGTTCGTGGCGCCGCGGACCAGCCGCATCTTCTACGACGAACAGATCTATCAGAGCATCGGACAGAACATGTCGGACCTGCGGCTGGCGCAGGTGTGCAACGACGGGACTGTCGAGTCGGGGCGGCTGCGATGCGCTGACGGCGAATACAACAAACAGCCGTACGCGTATCCGCACCTCCTGAGCCTCGCTTATCGTGTGGTCGGCGTCCACGAATGGGTCGCATTCGCGGTGAATGCCATCGCCATCGCGCTCACCGTCGCGGCGGTATGCCTGGTCACGTTTGCCCTCTTCGGCGATCGGATTGCCAGCCTTCTGGCGGGCCTGCTGCTGGCGCTGATGCCGCAGCAGATCGTCTGGTCCGCGACGGCAGCGGTGGAGCCCACCGCGTCGCTCGGCGCGATAGTCGCGGTGCTGGCGGCCGCCTGGTATGTCACCGACGGCAGCGCGCTCGCGCTCGGTGCGCTCGCGGTGAGCGCCGCGTACGCGATTCAGTTCCGTCCCGAGTCGCTCCTCGTTCTGCCGATCGTCGCTGCGGTGGCGTGGCCGCGCCTCCGCCTGGATGCACAGCGGCCGCGCGGCTGGTGGGCGGCCGTCCTGTTCGTCACGCTGACATCGATGCATATCGCGCATCTCTACGCGGTTCGGAACGTGAACTGGGGAACAGAGGGCGCTCGATTTTCGCTCGTCTACGTCGCGAACAATTTCAGGACCAACGCACGGTTCTATCTTGCGGACGGCCGCTTCCCGGCCGCCTTCTCGGCGCTCGCGGTTTGCGGCCTTTTTGGGGCGTACGCCCGCCGCGAGCGAATGGCGATGGGAACTTACTTCCTCCTCTTCTTCTCGGTCGACCTGCTGTTCTACGCCGGCAGCTACGACTACGGCGCCGACGTCCGCTATTCGTTGATGACGTATCCGCCGCTCGCGGTGCTGGGCGGTCTTGGAGCGGCGAACGTTTCGCGAACGCTGAAACGACTGATTCCAGGAGCGCCCGCGGCGGCGCTCATCGCCGTCGCGCTGACGTTTCAGTTCCTGTGGTACGCCCCCGGTGTCAGATCGCTCCCCGACCAGTCGTGGGCCGCACGCGCGGATGTGCAGTTTGCAAAGGATTTCGCTGCACACCTGCCGATGGACTCGTATGTATTCACGCAGGATCCAGGCATGTTTCAAGTATGGGGGGTCAGCGCCGGGCAGATGTCGAGGGCGGTCGCGAGTCCGCCCTACGCGGCGTGGCTCGTGCGCCAGCACTCCGGCGGCGTATACGTTCACTGGAACTTCTGGTGCAACGTGCAGGACAGGGCCCAACCTGAGTTGTGCCGGAAAGCGCTGGCGCTCGGTCCGACCACGCTGGTCGCGGAGCGTCGCGACAGGGACCAGCGGCTGGCGTTTTATCGCCTCTCAAACCCGCCTTAATGCTTGACTTGGCACGATAGGCAATTCGATAATGCCGTGCTTTTCTCATCTGCTGTCGAAGGGGTTCGATGACGATAAGTATGAGTACCATGCGTCACGCGCCTGTCGCTCTTGCTCTGCTGGCCCTGGCAACCCCTGCGTCCGCTCAGAAGGTCACGACTGTTCCCGATCTGACCGGACAGCAGGTGCTCGCCCAGCTGTCGAATGCCGCTTCCACTCGCGCAGTGGGCGAAGCGATCGCCTTGACGACCGCGCTCGAGATCGCGACCGAGCCGTTCGGCACGTCGTCCGGCGGGTTCATTTTCAAGCTCGATCCCTCGACCGGGCTCCTCGCGCGGACGACGACGACGTTCGGGCCGGCCTTCACGGAGCGGGCGCTGACGTCGGGTGAAGGCCAGATCAGCGTGGGCGCGACCTACAGCTGGTCATCGTTCGACAAGATCAGCGGGTTCTCGCTGTCTTCGCTTCCGCTCGCGTCGATCAGCTCCAGCTCTCCGCAGGTGGCGCGCACCAATACCGCGAATCTCGACATGAGCGCCAAGACGGTCGCGATTTCGAGCACGATTGGCGTGACCGACAACGTGGACGTCGGCGTCGTGGTGCCGCTGGTGAGCGTGAGGATCACCGGGTCGTCGTCGCTGTTCAACGGCAGCGGTGTCGATACGCGCCATGTGGCCACCGACAGCATCTTTTTCGGTCTCGGCGACCTGAGCGCCGGCGTGAAATACCGCTTCTACAAGTTCAAGGGCGGGGACATGCCCGACCCAGGCGGCGTTGCGCTGCTCGTGAACATGCGGCTGCCGACCGGCAGCCGAGAGAACCTTCGCGGTCTTGGCGTGACGCGGACGCTCATTGGCGGCATCTATTCGTCCGGCACGTCGCGCGTGCGTCCGCACGCCAGTGCGGGATTCGAATTCTGGAGCAAAGGCGTCGACGTCAGCGGCAACCCCGGTGAAACGATTACCGTCCGCAACCAGCTCCAGTACAACGGCGGCATCGAGATCGAAGCGGCGCCGAAACTGACGCTGATCGTCGACTTCATCGGCCAGCAGATCTTCGGCGGCGGCCAGATCGGCCAGGTGACCGACACCCCCGCGAATGCGCTCGGCATCACGTCGGTGCAATCCCTGGTGGCGGTCCCGGACGGCGTGACGAAACTGCTCCTCGCCCCGGGGATGAAGCTCAATCTGAAGAAGAAGCTGCTGCTGTCGCTGAACGCCCTGGTGACGATGAAGAACAACGGCCTGCGCGCGAACATCACTCCGTTCGCCGGCATCAACCTGACGATGTAACCATGCGTAAGCTGCTCGTCGCCGCACCGCTTTTCGCCGCGCTCGCGCTCGCCTGTCAGAGCAAGGCGCCCGTCGGCCCGGGTGTCGTCACCATTACGGAGACGACCACCTCGACGACAACGACCACCACGTCGACGATGCCGGCCCCGACCGTCGCTGCGTTCACCTTCTCGCCGGTGACCCCGGAGGTGCTGCAGGTCGTCAATTTCAACGCGTCGACGTCGATGCCCGGCACCAATCGCACGATCGTCAGCTACAGCTGGGATTTCGGCGATGGCGAGTCGAAAACCGGTGTGACGACCACGCACGACTACGTCATCTCGGGCGTGTATCTCGTCACGCTGACCGTCGTGGACGACGCCGGCCAGAAGGCGTCGACGTCGCAGCCCGTGACCGTTCGCCCGCACATCCCGTAACCTTCGCGACCCGCCGCGGTATCCTTAAGCCGCGCGTTGGCAGGCGCGTCGAGGATGCCGCACACCGACCGTAATCCAAGCCGTGTGTCCGTGTCGCTGCCGGACGGGCGCGTCCTGCGGTTTTCGACCGCGTTTCTGATCGGCCGCGACAGCAGCTGCGACGTGCAGATCGTCGCCGGCCCCGTCAGCCGGCGGCACGCCGAAGTCCTGTTGGCCCGGGGCCAATGGACCGTGCGCGATCTTCAAAGCAGCAACGGCCTGTTCGTGGACGGCAACCGGGTCGACAGCGCTCCCATTTCGACGCGCGTGGCGGTGACGCTCGGCGAGAGCGGGCCGACGCTGCTCATCGAGCCGGAAATCGTCAGGGCGGAAGCGCCGGTGCCGGTCTCCCCTCCGCCACCAGCAGAGGATCGTGAGTCGCTCGACGAATACGCGCAGCGCTACTTCAAGACCGACAGCGGCGAGGATTCGGTGGGTGGCCGGACGCTGATGATCCGCCGCGCGTTCAGACGGGTGCAGCAGGAACAGAAGCGTCGGCAGCGAATCATGATTGGCGCGGCGGCAGTCGTGGTGACGGCGATCGCCGCTTACGCGCTGCACGAGCACCATCTCGTAGCGGCGCAGCAGGAACAGGCCGAGGCGATCTTCTATCAGATGAAGGTGCAGGACGTCCGCTTCCTGCAGCTCGAGCAGCAGATGGCGGCAAGCGGAAATTCGCCCGACCAGCAGCAGGTCGCGCGCTATGCGAGCGATCGCCGCCAGATGGAGAGCGATTACGAAGCGTACGCGGCAAAGCTCTACGACCGGAAGTTGAACGAAAAGCAGCGGCTGATCCTGCGCGTGACGCGGCTGTTCGGCGAGTGCGAGCTGGCGGCGCCCCCCGATTACATCCGCGAAGTGGAGCGGTATATCTCGATGTGGCAGCGGACCGGGCGGTTTGCCCGCGCGGTGAAGCTCGCGAACGATCTCGGGTACACGCGTCGCATTGCGTCCGCGTTCCAGGCGCAGGGGCTGCCGCCGCAATACTTCTACCTCGGGATGCAGGAGAGCGACTTCGACGCGTTCCGCAGCGGCCCTCCCACGCGGTGGGGGATCGCGAAGGGGATGTGGCAGTTCATCCCTGAGACCGGCTCGAAATACGGGCTGCGCATCGGTCCGCTCTCGGCGGTCCCGCGCCCCGACCCGGTGGACGAGCGATTGAACTGGGACAAGGCGACCATCGCCGCCTCGAGATACGTCAAGGACATCTACGCGACCGACGCCCAGGCGTCAGGGCTGCTCGTGATGGCTTCCTACAATTGGGGAGAGCATCGCGTGATCGATATCCTTCGGCGCATGCCAGCCGATCCAAGGGAGCGGAATTTCTGGCAGCTGCTCGCGAAGCATCGCGACCAGGTCCCCGCGCAGACCTATGACTACGTGTTTTACATCGTGTCGGCGGCAGTGATCGGCGAGAACCCCCGCCTGTTTGGATTCCAATTCGACGATCCGCTCGCGTTCGCGGAGCAGCAGCACTGATCGAGGCGAGTTCCAGACACGACCGAACGGGCCGACCGACATGCTGAATACCGGTGCCGTGGATTTCGCCGCCATCGTACGCGGCCTGCGGCTCGCCGTCTTCGTTCTCCAGCGCACCCGTATCGTCTACCAGAACGAAGCTGCGGTCCGGTTGGCCGGGCGGCTCCAGAAGGACTACCAGGTCGACCTCGCCGTGATGCTGCGCGATCACGTGTTGCGCATGGGCGAACTCGATCCGGCGGCGTCGCCGACCTCTGCGGTCACCTTGCTGACCGATCCCCGAGGCGAGCCGCTCTACGTCCACGTGCTTCCGATCGGAACGGATCCCGACACGCCGACCGTCGCCGTGTGCGTACGGGAGCTGGGCATCGAGCGCGAAGCGTTCGCGCGCCGCTACGGCCTGTCGCCGCGCGAGGCTGAAGTTGCGGAACTCGTCCTTCGGGGCTACGGCAACCCCGCGATCGCCTCCATGCTGGGCATTGCGCCTGCCACTGCGAAGCGCCATTTGACGCGCATTTTCGACAAGATCGGGGTGGATTCCCGGACGCAGCTCGTCAGCCGCCTTGCCTGAGCGAGTACGACTAAAGTAGTATTGGCGGCCCATCCGTACCCCAAATAGACTCGGTCTCATCCGTTCGACAAGACGTGCATCGTGGCGATTCGAGCCCATGGCCTGAGCGATCCCGGTCCCGTTCGGAAGATCAACGAAGACAGCTTCTTCAGCGATCCCGAGCTGCGGCTCTTCATCGTCGCTGACGGCCTCGGCGGCCATTCCGCCGGCGAGGTCGCGTCGAGCCTTGCCGTCGAAACGATCGCGGGATTCATCCGCCGCACCGAGGACGACAGCGAACTCTCGTGGCCGTACGGCATCGAACCAGCGCTCTCGTTCGCGGGGAACGTGCTGCGGACCGCCGTTCACCTCGCGAACCGGCGCGTGTTCAGGGCGGCCGAAAAGCACGACGAGTACACCGGCATGGGCACCACCGTCGTCGCAGCCTTCATGTCGGGATCGCGGCTCGCCGTGGCCCACGCCGGGGACAGCCGGCTCTATGTCCTGACGAACGGCGCGCTGACCCAGCTGACTCGAGACGACACGTGGGCGGCCACGATCCTCGCGTCACAGGGTGACGGCAAGGGCGTCCCGCCACCACGTTCGATGAAGCACGTGTTGACCAACGTGATCGGGGCCCGCGAACAGGCCGACGTGCACCTGGGTGAGCGCGAGCTCACGCCCGGAGACATGGTCCTGCTGTGTTCCGACGGCCTCCACGGCGCCCTCGACGATGCGGCGTTGCTCGGCCTGCTCTCGTCCGGGGGCCGGCCGGAAGACATGACAGCGGAGTTGATCCAGGCGGCGCTGGCGCGCGGCGCCAAGGACAACGTCACGGCGGTCGTGGCCCGCTACGAAGGAGACTAGCCGTGGAGATCGGACCCACAGCGTCCTCCCGGAATCTGCCGCGCACGATCGGCCGCTACGACATCACGGGCCGGATCGGAAAGGGCGCGATGGGTGTCGTGTATGCCGCACACGACACCATGATGGAGCGCACCGTTGCCATCAAAGTGATGATGACGGACCTCGAGGACGACCCCGAAACGAGCGCACGCTTCTATCGCGAGGCGCGGTCGGCGGGACAGCTGATCCACCCCAACATCATCACGATCTTCGACATGGGCCAGGACGACGGGCGGCCCTTCATCGTGATGGAGTATCTCGACGCCGAGACGCTGAACAAGTACCTCGCGCGGCCGGATGCCCAGCAAGTCGAGACGAAGATCGATCTGATGCTGCAAATCTGCGACGGGCTCCAGGCGGCGCACGCGCACGGCATTTTTCATCGCGACATCAAGCCGGGGAACCTGCTCGTTCGGAGCAACGGCGAGCTGAAGATCGTCGACTTCGGCATCGCGCGCCTCGCCGCGTCCAGCATCACCGCGAGCGGCCTCATCGTCGGGACGCCCGACTACATGTCCCCCGAACAGGCGCGCGGCCATGACGTCGATCAGCGCTCCGATATCTTCTCCGCCGGGGCGGTGTTCTATTACATGCTGACGGCCCGCAAACCGTTCGCCGCGCAGGAGCTGACGGCAGTCCTCATGAAGGTGCAGGCAGAGGACCCGCTGCCAATCCGGGAGACGGAAGCGCCTGCGGCGCTGGCGCGGCTGGTCATGAAGGCGCTGGCCAAGAACCCCGCGGATCGCTACCAGACCTGCGCACAGATGAGCGCCGAGCTCGAGGCGTTGAAGCGGCAGCTCGAAGACGAGGCGCGCAAGTCGAAGGACGAAGTCGCGCGCCGGCTGACCAGCCTCGAGTCGCTCGCGTCCGAACGACGCAGACTTGCGGCGGCGCTCGAGATATCTCCCGCACCGGCCGACATCGACGCCGCCCGCGCGTCGTTGGCCGAGCGGCACAGCGCCGTCGGGGAGCCGCCGAAGCGCGCGGTCGTCGCCGAACTGCTCAGTGTCGTGAAGGCGGTCGAGGAACCCGCCGCCGACGAAGTCGCGCGGTGGCAGCGCGCGCTGCAAGCCATTGAAGCTGGTGAGGCGGCGCTTGCCGGCAGACGGACCTCGGACGCGATAGCGCAGATGGAGCTGGCGCAGCAGATTGAGCCAGGCTCGAAGCGCGCGTCGGCGGAACTCGATCGCTGCCGCGCCGTACTCGCCAGGCAGCGCGAAGCGTTCGAGCGCGCGAAGTCGCTGCTCGAGGAAGCCCGGAAGGCGGCCGCGTCGAAACAGTGGCAGGTCGTCATCGATTTCTGTGACGACGCCATCAAGCTCGATCCCGCTGCCGAGGAGGCCAGGAGCCTGAAGCAGACTGCCGTCGAGGCGCTCGGCACGCTCGCAAAACGCGCCAGGATGGACGCGGATCGCGCGCTGGATCGCGCCGAAGCCTACCTCCGCAAGAAGCGCTTTCAGGAAGCGGCGCTCGAAATCGCACGCGCGCGAGAAGCGCGTCCGGAAAGCGCCGAGGTCGAGGCCGCCGACGCGCGGCTGAGACAGTCGATCGCGGAGGCCGAACGCGACGCGGTCCGTCAGCAGCAGGCCGCGGATGCGATCGCGCGGGCCCGCAGCCGTTTCGCGGCCGGCGAGCGGGCGGAAGCGATTGCCGACCTGCGGTCGTTCACCGTGGACGATCCCGGCGGGTCCGTTTCATCCGAAATTGCCCGTCTCGAGGCGGAGTCCAGGCGTCTCGCGGTTGAGGAACAACGGAAAGCGCAGGCCGCAGAGCATGCCGTCGCCGCCGAGGCGGCGCTGGCGTCAGACGATCCCCAGCGGGCCCTGGAGCTCGCGACCCGTGCGCTCGACGCTGATGGATCGAACGCGCTCGCGCGGAAGATCTCCGGGCTGGCGACCGCCGAGTTGAAGCAGCGGGCAGATGTCGCGGTACGCGCGGCAACCGCCGCGCGGCAGGTCGAGGAGGCGCGCCAGCAGCTCGCCCGCGGCAAGTTCCAGAAGGCGCGCAGCCTCGTTTCGGCGGCCGCGGCGCTCAATCCGGAAAACAGTCAACACAAGCTCGTGCTGGCGTCCATCGAGGACGAAGAGAAACGGCTCGCAGCGGAAGAAGAGCAGCGAAGACTGGCCCGGCAACGCGCGCGCGCACTGGCACCAATGCTCGATCGGGCGCGCGCGGCGGAAGCGGCGGCGGAATACGAACGCGCCGTATGGACGGCGGAGAACGCCCTTGCCGTCGATCCCGAGAGTACGGAAGCGAAAGAGATTCTCGCGCGCGTGAAGGCCAGGCTGGACGCCAACCCACGGCTTGCCGACGAAACCGTGGATCTCACCAACGAGCCCGGCACGACGGATCCAGACGACACGGTTTCTCTGACGAAGCCGTCAGGGGTGTGGGAGCGGCTCGCCATAGCGGTGCGCGCGTGGACAAGGGGTTGATCGAGTGACGAAGCTTCTCATCTATCGCGGCGATGCCGTCCACGGCGAGTACGAGCTGAAGGGACGCACCGTCCGCATCGGGCGCAGCCCGCAGAACGACATCGTCCTCGAGGATCCGAGCAAGGGAGTCTCCCGGAATCATGCCGAAATCCGGGCCGAAGGCGGGCACTACATGCTCGTGGATCTCGAAAGCCAGAACGGGATCTGGGTGCATGGCTCCCGCGTCCCGTCGGTACGGCTCGATCCCGGCGTCACTGCGGCACTCGGGCCGTTTCGTCTGACGACCGTCGAAGTGGCGGCGGCGGAGTCGCCGGCGGCACGTGCGGAAGTGGTGACGGAACCCACCGAATACAGCCATCCGCAGGAAGCGAGAACAGTGCCGGAAGCGGTAGACGGCGCCGGTGCGCTTCTCGATACTCCCGGACCGTCTGCGGCGTCGCCCGGGACCGCGCAGATCCCCGTCACGCCACCCGCCGGAACACCCGCGCAGCCACACGCGGCATCCGGCACGCCGCGGCGCTCCTCGGCGCCGGTGCTCGCGGCTGCAGTGGCCGTGCTCGTGGTTCTCGGCGCATCGGCACTGGCCGGCTACGCGTGGCTGCACAAACGCGCTCCGAAGCCGGTCTGGGATCCGCAAGCGGCCGTTGCCCTCGTGAATGACGGCAAATGCGCCGAGGCCATGCAGGAGCAGATCGGGCCGGCGCTCAATGCCAATCCGAACGATGCGGAAGCGCTGGCGTTGAAAGATCGCTGCGCGCCGCCACCCGCCCCGGCCCCGCCGTCGGCGCCGGCGCCGCCGCCGGCTCCGGTGGAAAAGACCGTTGCGCAGAAGCTCGACGACGTCGAGGCGGCGCTCGCGGCCAACAACTGCCAGGCCGCACTGGATGCGGTCAATGCCGTACTCTCGGACAATCCCGACGACACGCGCGCGAAAGACCTGGCGGCAAAGGCGAACGCCTGCCTCACGCCGGCGCCGACGCCTGCGACGCCCGAACCGGCGCCCGGGCCGGTCAAGATCGCCGCGGCACAGGGCGGCCTCGACGTGCAGCCGGGTGAGTCGCAGCGCGAATACACGCGTCGCGTTGCGGCGATGCGCAAGCGCTATGAGGATGCCGCAGCCCTGGTGCAGGGGCAGCACTATCAGCAGGCGCTGAAAGAGCTGGATGCCATCGCAGCCGCCGTGCCCTCAGGTTATCTGGATCTCGGGAAGCTGCGCGCCGACGCGCGAACGGGCATCAAGGACGAGGCCGCGGGAGTGTATGCGAGCGCCAGGCAAGCGGAGCAGCAGGGCGACCTGAACGCCGCACTCCAGCGATACGAGCGTGCGCACGAGATGGATTCGTCGATCGACGTTTCAACGGATACTGCGCGCGTCAACGATCAGAAGGTCAAGCTTGGACACCAGGCCTGCACCACGGGACACGCCAATTTCGCGCTGGGCCACAACGCGGATGCCGCCTTGCAATATCAGCGCGTGCTGGACTTCCTGCCCGACAGCGACCCTTGCTACGCCATTGCGAAGCAGCGGCTCGCCCAAATCAAACGTTGAAGGAAAGAGCGATGCGTTCTCGATCTGCCGTCCGCTTTGCCGCCTGTCTGGTCGCCGCCACGATGATTGCCGCGCCGCTCGTCTCCGCGCAGGAGGGCGTCAGTGATCCCTGGTTCGGGAAAATGGCAAAGTCGAAGGACATCGACCCGCCGAAGACGTTTGCGAACACGTTCAGCATCGAGCTGCCGAGGGACTGGCAGCTCGTGCCCGGCCACACGAATACCGTGTTCCTCGTTGCCGAAAAGACCAAGAAATTCCTGTCAGGCGCCGCAATCACGCTCGAATACTCGCAGCTTCAGGCGGCGGTCGATCCGGCGGTCCTCCCGGCGGTCGGTCAGCTGGAGCTGGCGGACATCCAGAAACGCGAGCTGAGCGGCAGCCGCTTTTCGCAGCAGATCAAATCGGCCGAAGGCCGGCAGGTCATCGTGATCCAGTACGACCGCCCGAGCCTGTCGGGCGGCAGCGATCATGTCGTCCAGTATTCGTTCCCCGTGGGAACGACGATGTACCACCTGATCTGCATCGCGCCGACCGACGCCCTCGAGAAATACCGGCCGCTGTTCGCCCATGCCGCGGCGTCGTTCACACCGATCAATCGCTGACGATCCACTAGCCGGCCAGGCCCTTGACGAACTCCACGATCAATTCCGTGGCGTGCTCGTAGCCCGTCCGCGACGTGTTCAGCGAGAGGTCGTACATCGACGCGTCGCACCACTCGCGCGAGGTGACCGCTCGAGCGAAGCGCGCCCGCTGCGCATCGGACGACCGGACGAGCGCGTCGGCCGCGGCACGACTGGCCAGCGAGTACTCCTGAAGGGCGACCGTCACACGCTCCTCGAACGGCGCGTGCAGGAACACACGGACGACGCTTGGCCGCTTCTGCAGGATGAACGCGGAGCCGCGCCCGACGATGACCGCGCCGCCGCGGTCGGCCAGCGCCTCGATGATCTTCCGCTCCACCTCGAACAGCTCGGCCTCCGAAATGCGGGGCAGCGCCGGAGTGTAGGGACCTTCCGCCGGGCCCCGCGAAAACATCCCGCCCAGCGTTCCCCAGAATCCGCGGACTCGCTCTTCCAGCGGCGCGAGGTCGTCGGTTTCGGCGTTCAGCGCCCGTGCCGCCTCAGCGAGGATCTCCCGGTCCGCGTACTTGAATCCGAGGCGCTGAGCCACTTCCAGTCCGATCCGTGCCCCGCCGCTCCCGAACTGCCGCGAAATGGTGACTACGGCGCAGTTCATATCGCCTCTGGGTCCAATATATTAGGAGAAGAGGAGCGGCGATGACGCGACATGCGGTGCGGCTGGCAGCAGCGGGTTTGTGCGTGGCAGCGGCGGCCTGCGGAGGCCCTTCCGGGCCCACGACCAGCACGGGCGGAGTGAACTCCGGCGGCTCCGGTGTGACGTGCCGCACCTATCCGTCGTCTTCGACGATCACCTTCGCGTCGTCGACGGGCGTCAACGCGTCGGCGCCCGCGAACTGTTCCTGGGACAACACCCTCCATCAGCTGACGTGCACGGTCGGCCTCAGCAGCGGCGGCGGAACGTGCTCGACCACTCTCACGAGTTACGCCTCGGCGGCGGACTTCGTCGACGAGATCCGTGTCATTCCGCCGGCTCTGCTGCGAACGTCCGACATCCAGAACTCGAGCGGGGACACCGCATGCCTCGTGCCTGGCGCCGTGCAGAATGCCACCTACGCCTACGATGCCCAGCGCCGGCTGACCCAGATCCTGAACGGCGCAACGTCGACGACGTATACCGCGTGGGATTCATCCGGACGGCCGACGCAGGGCACGGTAGGCGTCGCGACGCCCGTCACGATCTCGTACGACTCGACCGCCCGCACGCAGACACAGACGACGGGCGCGGATACCTCGGCGATCGCGACGACGACGACGTTCGATGCGAACGGGACGCCGATCAAGGTGGTCGCGACCGCGGCCGGCGTTACGACCACGACGACGACGCAGGTGAATCAGACCGCGCAGGTGTGCAAGTAACGCCGCGCGCCCGCACGCGTCTCACCGTATTTCTCCGCCAAGTCCACGGTATTTGAGCATCGGTTCGATCTGCGGATCGTGCCCGGTCAAGTCTCTGAACATCGTGCTGTAGTCGCGCGTGTTGCCGCGTGACAGCACGGTGTCGCGGAAGTGATCGCCGTTCGCTCGCGTGAGGCCGCCGTGCGCCTTGAACCACGCGAAGGCGTCGTCGGCGAGCATCTGCGTCCAGAGATACGCGTAGTACCCGGCGTTGTATCCGTTCGCCCAGATGTGCAGGAAATACGTCGATCGATAGCGAGGGGGTACCTGGCGAAGGTCGACGTGCGTTTTTTCGAGCGCGGACCGTTCGAATGCGTCGACGTCCTGAACCGCATCGGGCGACGTGATCGTGTGCCACTGCATGTCGAGCTCGGCGGCGCCGAGCAGCTCCGTCATGTTGTAGCCGGCGTTGAAGTCGCGCGCGGCAATGATCTTCTCCACCAGCGCCTGCGGCATGGGCTGCCGGGTCTTGTAGTGCAACGCATAGTGCGCGAGGACCGAGGGCTCGAACGCCCAGTGTTCGTTGAACTGAGACGGGAATTCGACGAAATCGCGGGCCGTCTGGGCGCCGGAGATGCTCGGATAGATCTGGTTGCCGAACAGCCCGTGCAGCGCGTGACCGAATTCGTGGAACATCGCCACCACGTCGTCCGTGGTGAGGAGCGCGGGCTGTCCCGGTGCGGGCTTGGAGAAGTTCGCGACGTTGTAGACGACCGGCTTCATCTCGAGCAGCTTCGACTGTCCGGCGAAGTCGTCCATCCACGCGCCGCCTGACTTGTTGTCGCGCTTGAAGTAGTCGGCGTAGAAGAGGCCGAGCGCGGCACCGGTCTTGTCGGTCACTTCGAATACGCGCACGTCCTTCTGGTAAACCGGCAGGTCGTGGCGCTCCTTGAAGCTGATGCCATACAGCTGGTGCGCCGCGTAGAAAACGCCGTCGGTGAGTACGCGATTCAATTCGAAATAGGGTTTGATCTCCGACTGATCGAGGTTGTACTTCGCCTTGCGGATCTGCTCCGCATAGAAGTTCCAGTCCCACGGCTCCAGCGTGAATCCGCCGTGCTGCTCATCGATGAGCTTCTGCAGGTCCGACTCCTCGCGGCGCGCGCGGCTCGTGGCCGGTCCGACGAGCTGACCGAGAAAGCGATTCACGGCATCCGGCGTTTTCGCCATCTGATCCTGGAGTTTCCACGCGGCGTAGTCCTCGAAGCCGAGGAGGTGCGACTGCTCGACGCGCAGCTGGGCGAGCCTCGTGATGATGGCGCGTGTGTCGTTCGCGTCGCCGCGCTCGGCGCGCGTCCACGACAGGTCGAAGAGCTTGTGCCGCGTCTCCCGAACGCTCATCGAGACGAATGCCGGCTGCTGTGTCGTGTTCTGCAGCGGGATCAGCCAGCGGTCGTGCAGGTTTCGCGCCTTCGCGTCCTCGACGGCGGCCTGGAGGTCGGCAGGCGACAGCCCGGCCAGCGCCGCCGGATCGTCGACGACCAGAGCGGCGTCGTTCGCGGCATCGAGCAGCCGATTGGAAAACTGCGCCGAGAGCGTCGCCTCCTCTTCGTTCAGCTTCTTCAGCTTCTCCTTGTCGGCCGCCGACAGCTTCGCGCCCGCGAGCACGAACTGCTGGTAGTCGTAATCGACGAGGCGCCGCGCTTCCGGATTCAGCTCCGCAAGCCGCGCCTTGTCGTTGTGCACGGCCTCGACACGTGCGAACAGCTTGTCGTTGAGAAAGATTTCGTCCTGGGCGGCCGCCAGCTTCGGCGCTTCGGTTTCCTGAAGGTTCTTCAGCGTGTCGTTGGTGTTGGCGCCCGACAGACCGTTGAAAATCTGCTGCACCCGTGCCAGCGTCTGGCCGCTGCGTTCGAGCGCCTCGATCGTGTTCTCGAACGTCGGGGGCGCGGAATTGTCCGCGATGTGCCTGATTTCAGCGCGCTGCTGGCGCAGGCCCTCTTCGAAGGCCGGCTCGAAGTCCGCGTCGTGAATCTTGTCGAATACCGGCGCGTGAAACGGCAGCGCGCTGGGGCCGAGCAGAGGATTGGCCTGCGGTCCTGGCTGAGACCGCTGGCTCGACGACTGGGCTGATACACCGGCGGCGAGGCCGGCTGCGGAGAGAATCGCAAGGGAAGTCAACAATCGCATGGCGCTCCTGAAAGCGTGTTGCCGCTGTCCCAGTGATACCACGGACAGCGGCATTCGTGTCGAGCGCCGAGTGACGAACGGGATTTACTGGACGGTGACCGTTCCCACCATGCCTGGATGAATAGAGCAGTGGTATGTGTACGAGCCGGCTGTCGAAAACGTCCGGCTGAACTGCGCGCCGGGCGCGATGTTGCCCGAATTCCACGACCCGTCGTCGCCGACGGACGTGTGGCTCGTGTTGTCGTTATTCGTCCACGTGACGGTACCACCAGCGGAAATCACCATTGGATTCGGCGAGTAGGCCGTATTCGTCTTGATGGAAGCGCCGCTCACGATCGAGATGGGTGAGCCTTGAGTGTTCGTGCCGCCTGTCGACGGCGATGTGGGCGTCGAGCCCGAGTAGCCGCCGCCGCATGCCGCGACACCGAGCAATACGATCGACGCCAGAGTTAACCGCAAGTTCATCGTTCTTTCTCCTTCTGCCCGCCTGAACCGCAAAAGTGCTGCCCACCGCACAATCGCCTCAAATGGCGTGGATCTGAAGGAAAAGCGCCGTGGCGCGTCTGCGTACCGTTACGGAAAGCCGGACGACTTTCGCGCGGCGTAATTGGCGGCGCCAGGGACGACACGCCGCGATCGGTCGCTTACTTCGGCGCCACGTAGCTGCGGCGGGCGCGCGGCTTCATGCCTTTCCCGCTGACGCGAACGTCGATGTGATGGACCTTCCCGTCGCGTTTGGGCGGCGCGTATCCAATGAGATATTGGCTGTGCAGTTCGTCGGCGACTCTCGCGAACGCGGCGCCGAGATCCTCGCCGTAGCGGATTTCGGTGTAGCCGCCGCCGGTTTCTTCTGCGACGCGCGCGAGTCCCGGATCGGGCAGGTCCTCGAGGAGCGCCTCGCGCAGTCCGCCGGCGCCAAGTCCGCCCGGCATGCCGCCTCCCATGCCGCCCGGCGCACGCTGCTGCGGACGGCTGTGCATGCCGACGGCATAGACCATCACGTCGTCGTTCCGCGCGCGATCGATGACGTCGGCCTGACTGTAGGCCTTATGGCGAAGATCCGTCGGACCGCTGTCCTTGCCGTCGGTCAGCACGAGAATGACGCGGCGCTGATCGGCGTCGTCGCCGAAGGTGTTCATGGCCTCGTTCAATGCGCGCCAGAGCGGCGTTGGCGCATCGGGCGGAATTTCGCGCGGCAGCGCCGCTTCCAGTTCACGCACGTCGTGCGTGAAAGCGGGGCCGATAGTGACGTCCGCACCGAACGAGCCGAGGCGCGCCAGATCGTCCGGCGACAGCCGCGTGAGGAGCTGCTCGGAAGCCGCGCGCAGGAGCTCCAGGTTCCCATGCATGCTGCCAGAAACGTCGAGCATGATGATCAGCCGGATCGGACGCGGAGAGTTGTCGAACTGCGTGATCGGCTGCGGTTTGCCGTCGTCGCGCACCTCGAACACGTCCTTCGTGAGGTTGGGTACCAAGCGGCCGTCGTGGTCCATCACCGTGGCGAACACACGAACCGCATCGCCGGTGCCGCGGAAGACGGGTTGTTGAGGTGCGGCGGCGATCGCTGCCGCAGCGGCGCACGCGGTGAGCATGCCAGCAGAGACACGTGGAATCATGGGAACTCGAATTTCTCTCAGGCCGGCTTCCCAGTGATACCACGAATCGAGCCCGGCGTGGGCTATCATCCGTTGATATCCAGATGAGAAGACTCGCCGCAGTGGTGTTCATGGCGCTGGCGGCTGGCTGCGGCCGCTTCGGCAATGCGGGCGGCAGTTCCCAGCAGGCCGAGCGCGCCGTCGTCATTTCGCAGGCGTACACCGAAATCATCTGGGCGCTCGGGGCGCAGGATCACGTCGTTGGGGTCGACTATTCGAGCACGTGGCCGCCCGAGGTGAAGAAGGTGACCACGGTCGGCTATCACCGGGCGCTCAGCGCGGAGGGCATCCTGTCGCTGAAGCCGACGGTGATCATCACCGACGGCAACATCGGACCCCCGCAGGTCGTGGACCAGTTGAAGCAGCTGAACGTGCCCTTCAAAACGTTCTCGGCGAAGAACGATTCGATCGAAGGCGCCAAGGCACTCATCCGCGAGATGGGGGCATATTTTCACAAGGAACCGCGCGCGGAGGAGCTTTGCCGCACCCTCGATGCGGACATGGCCCGCGCGGTCGACGACGCGAAACAGTATTCCGATCGCCCGCGCGTCGCGGTAATCCACTACGGACGGGCGTCCAATATCTATCTGCTCGTGGGCGCCAGCGGCTCCGGCGACGCGGGAGCGGCGGGCCAGATGGTGCGCTGGGCGGGTGGAGAGATGGCCATCCAGCAGGCCGGCATGCAGCGCATGACGTCTCCCGAAGTCGTCGCGCAGGCGAATCCGGACGTCGTGTTGATGACGGAGTTCGGGTACGACCGTCTTTCGGGATCGAAGGACAAGATCCTCGAGCTGCCCGGTGTGTCAACGAGCAGCGCAGCGAAAAACGGCCGCGTCTACCGCGTCGAGGAGCACGACCTGATGTACTTCGGTCCGAGCACGGGTGAAGGCCTGGCCAGGCTCGTGACGCTCATTCATCAGAAACCATGAGCGCACCGCGGATCGCCGGTCTGCTCCTCGCGCTCGTGGTTCTGATGATCCTCACGGTCCTCGCGTCGATCCGTTTCGGTGCGATCGACTTCCCGCTCCATCAGATGTGGTCGTCCACGGCGGCCGTCCTGGCCGGCCGGACCCCGGATACGCTCGACGGACGCATTTTCACCGAACTGCGGCTGCCCCGAGCGATTCTGTGCGTGTTCGTGGGCGCAAGTCTCGGGGTCGGCGGGACGCTGATGCAGGCGCTCTTCCGGAACCCGATTGTCGAGCCCGGCCTCGTCGGGACGTCGAGCGGCGCGGCGTTCGGCGCGTCGCTGTATTTCGTGCTCGGCACCGTGCTGCATGTCGAACAGGCACCATGGAGCCTGCCGGCGGCCGCGTGCGCCGGAGGGGTGGTGTCGACGTGGATGGTATTCGCGCTCGCGGAAACGCGGGGCGACGGCCGCGCGTCGATCGTCATGCTGCTGCTCACCGGCCTCGCGGTGAACGCGCTCTTTCTGAGCGGGATTGGTTTTCTGTCGTATATCGCCCGCGATCCGCAGGCCCGTTCGATCATCTTCTGGAATCTCGGCACGCTGTCCGGAGCCACCTGGAGGTCGGTTGCGATCGTGGGCGGCGTCACGACGCTGGGGACGCTCGCGTCGCTGGTCTACGCGAAGCAGCTCAACGCGTTGATGATCGGTGAAGAGGAGGCCACGTATCTGGGTGTGAACGTCGCGCGATTGAAGCTGATCGTGCTGTCGATCAACGTTGCGATTGTCGCCGTTGCGACCGCGTTCACGGGGGTAATCAGCTTCGTCGGTCTGATCGTCCCACACATTCTGCGCATGCTGCGCGGCGCGGACAACCGCTTCCTGATCATCGCCAGCGCGGTCTTCGGCGCCACTCTGCTCAGCCTGGCCGACCTGATCGCGCGCGTGGCGCTTCGTCCGGCGGAGCTTCCGATCGGGATCGTCACGTCCGTCGTCGGCGTGCCGGTCTTCCTGTCGCTGCTGCGACGCCGCCGTTACGTCTTCTGAGGCAATGGTCGAAGCGCAGAACGTCGGCTTCCGCGCCGGCCATCGAGATCTCATCTCCGGGATTTCCGCGCGGTTCGCACCGGGGCAACTGCACCTCATTATCGGCGCCAACGGGGCCGGCAAGTCGACGCTCGTCAAGGTGCTCTCGCGGCTGCTCCGGCCGGCGGCCGGTCTCGTGCAGTACGACGGCCGCGACGTGAGCCACGCGACCGAACGCGATTTGGCCAGACGCCGAGCGGTGCTCTCACAGGCGATCGAGGTCGCGTTTCCACTCTCCGTGCGGGAAGTCGTGATGATGGGACGGTATCCGCATTTCGGCACCCGGCCCGCCCAGCACGATCTGGACATCGTCGACGAGGTCATGCGCTTCTTCGACGTCAGCGACATGGCCGAACGCAGCTACCCGACACTCAGCGGGGGTGAGAAGCAGCGCGTCAACTTCGCGCGCGTGCTCGGGCAGGTGTGGCAGCCGGTCGCTGGACAGCACCGGATCCTGTTTCTCGACGAGCCGCTGACGTTCCTCGACATCCGCCATCAGATCGAGTTCATGAAGAAGGTGCGCGAGACGCTGAAGAGCGGCGACATGGTGATCGTCGGTGTCGTGCACGACCTGAATCTTGCGGCGCGGTTCGCGGATCGCTTACTGCTGCTGAATCAGGGACGGGTGCTGGCCGACGGGACCGGCGCGGAGGTGCTGGCGCCCGCACATATCCGGACGGCATTCGGCATCGAGCCGGTGGTCACGACAGCCCCCGGCGGCGGCCTGCATCTCATTTTCGACTGACGGGGATTCCGTCGTGCAATGTGGCCATCAGGCGGGTATGTTCTCGCTTGTGTCCAGCTCGCGGACCGGCCGCACTTCGATGCTCCCTTCGCGCGCGGGCGGAATGCGCGAGGCAATCTGGATGGCTTCGTTGAGGTCGACCGCGTCGATCAAATAGAAACCAGCCAGCTGCTCCTTCGTCTCGGCAAATGGCCCGTCGGTGACGACCGTCCGGCCGTGGCGGACACGGACCGTTGTGGCGGTCTCCACGGGGTGCAGCGGTTCGGCGGCGAGGAGTGCGCCACGGGTCCGCAGCGTGTCGCCGCAATTGGCGCATTCGCGGTCGGCGACCGCATTCCATTTGGCCCGTTCCAGGTAAACGAGGCAGAGATACTTCATATCCGTCCTCTATGCACCGCCGCCAAGCTCCGACAGACGCCGTTGCAGAAAGCGGCGTTCGGGTTCCTGGCGCGTCATTGTCAGCGCCCGATGGTAGGACTCCCGCGCCTCACTGATTCGTCCGAGCCTGCGGCACAAGTCCGCGCGCGCCGCGTGAGCGAGCCGGTAATCGGCGAGATCTCCACGGGCGAGAATGTCGTCGACGAGCTTGAGGCCCGCGTCGTACCCGTCCCGCATCGCCACCGCGACGGCTCGATTCAGCTCCACCACCGGGGACGGCGACATCGCCAGCAGCACGTCGTACAGTCCGGCGATCTCCGCCCAGTCCGTCGCGTCCGCCGACGGCGCATCCGCATGCACGGCGGCAATGGCCGCCTGGATCGTATACGGTCCGAATCGCGCCGACGAAAGCGCCCGCCGGACCAGCGCGGCCCCCTCACGGATGAACTCCCTGTTCCAGCGCGAGCGGTCCTGCTCCTCCAGCACGATGAGTTCGCCAGCCGGCGATGTCCGCGCATCACGGCGAGAGTCGTGCAGCAGCATGAGCGCCAGCAGGCCGATTGCCTCCGCCTCGTGCAGCAGTTCCACGACGAGCCGTCCGAGACGGATCGCTTCTGACGAGAGATCCGTCCGCGTGATGGAATCCCCTGCGGACGCGCTGTAGCCTTCATTGAAAACCAGATAGATCACCCGGAGCACCGCATCCAGCCGCATCGGCAGCTCCGACGGCTCAGGCACCTGATACGGAATCCTCGCGTCCCGGATCTTGCCCTTCGCCCTGACGATGCGCTGGGCGAGCGTGGGCGCGGGCGTCAGGAACGCCTGCGCAATTTCCTCCGTCCGAAGCCCGCACACTTCACGCAGCGTCAGCGCAACCTGCGCGTCGGGCGCCAGCGCCGGGTGGCAGCACGTGAAAATCAGCCGCAGCCGGTCGTCATCGACGCTTTCCGGATCCGCCCAGGCATGCGCGTCGACGACCCCGACCGCGCCGCCGCCGGGCGCGTCCTCGAGCGAGTCGAACCTGGAGCGGCGGCGCCTCGCATCGATGGCCTTGAAGCGGCCGGCCGACACGAGCCACGCCCGCGGGTTCGCCGGAACGCCATCCCGCGGCCACTGCTCCAGGGCCGCCCTGAACGCGTCGTGCAACGCCTCCTCCGCGGCGTCGAAATCCCCCAGCAGGCGGATGAGCGTCGCCAGGACGCGCCGCGATTCGGCCTCGTAGACTGCGCTGATGGCGTCCTGGATCGTCTCGGCGGGCACGCCCGCCGATCACATCACTTGCCACGGCCCGAGCGCAAGACCACCGCGGCGGTTACCTTCACTTGTTAGTCGAGCGCGCCGGCCAGGGATCGACATGTCGATCCTGGCGTCAGAGATTCGACCAGTCTGCAGGAAAGGAGAAGACGATGCGTTTCATGGTGATCGTGAAGGCAACGAAGGATTCCGAGGCAGGGGTGATGCCCTCGCGCCAGCTGTTGGAGGAAATGGGCCGGTTCAACGAAGAGCTGGCAAAGGCCGGCGTTCTGGTTTCGGCAGAAGGACTCCAGTCGAGCTCGAAGGGCGCCCGTGTCCGCTTCTCGGGATCGACGCGAACGGTCGTCGATGGTCCGTTCGCAGAAACAAAGGAGCTGATCGCCGGGTTCTGGATCTGGAAGGTTGCGTCGAAGGCCGAAGCCATCGAGTGGGCGAAGCGCTGCCCGAATCCGCACCCTGGAGCCGACAGCGAGATCGAAATCCGTCAGGTCTTCGAGCCTGAGGATTTTGTCGAGTCGGGGGGTGATCCGCTTCGGCGCTGATGATCCGGACGCCGAGAAGACGCTGAGCCGTTCCAAACTTGACAGCCGTTCATAGGAGCGTCAGAGTACCCCACCCGGCGGGTGCACAATGCGATGTCCCGTATCTCTGGTCTTCGTTTCGGCGGCGCTTGCCCTGGGCTCGGCGCAACAGCCAACCATCGTTCAGCCCGGCGCGCCTGGTGAGCCGTCGCGCCCCATCACGGCTGCCGAAGCTCGGGATGTGAGCAAGGTTGGCGCGACCGACGCCGACGTGAAATTCATGCAGGGCATGATCCACCACCACGCGCAAGCCGTCGAAATGGTGGAGCTGCTGAAGACGCATACGCAGAATCCCGACATGAAGAAGCTCGGTCAGCGCATCGAGCTGTCCCAGCTCGATGAAATCAAGATGATGCGCCACTGGCTGCAGGCGCATGGCCAGGAGGCGCCGGACCCGCTCGCGCACCAGGGGCATGCGATGGGAGCGATGGACGGCATGTCGATGGCGGGGACCGGCGCGCCGGAAGCGAAACCGATGATGCCGGGCATGTTGACGGACGAGCAGATGCAGCAGCTCGCCGCCGCCAGCGGCCCGGAGTTCGACCGCCTGTTCCTCAAGGGCATGATCCGTCATCACGGGGGCGCTCTGACGATGGTGAAGGATCTGTTTGCGACGGCAGGCGCCGCGCAGGATGGCGACATTTTCGCGTTTGCCTCGGACGTCGATGCCGATCAGCGGATGGAGATCGATCGGATGAGCAGCATGCTGGAGGAGCTTGGAAAATGAGACGAATGGCTGCAGGGGTTCTGAGCGTGGCAGCAGCCGCGCTGTTCCTGATCGTCACGGGGCACGCACAGGATCATCCATCCACCACGGATCCGCGTGTCGGCCTCAAGCCTGGCTTCGAGAATGCGGGACAGGCGGCGAAGAACCTCCAGCTCGTGGCGCACATGGGCAAACCGCAGGGTTTCTTCAACCCTGACTCGCCTGCCGGGACACCGACGCCGCCGGAACGCAATGACAACGCGCCAGCCGCTCCAGCAGCGCAGACAACGACCGCGGCACCTCAGACTGCAGCGCCGACCGCTGATGCCCAGCGCGGCGCAGCGCCGGCGAACGGTGGCGGGCGGGGCGGTCCCAGCGGCCTCGATTTCGCGAATTCGGATGTGGCATTCCGCCGTGCCGACATGTTCGTCGGCAATTTCAACGGGTTCAACTCGTACGACATCGAAACGCCACGGCGGCCGCGCCTCATGACCTCCGTCGTCTGTCCGGGAGGGCAGGGCGACATGTCGGTGCGCGGCAATCTGCTGTTCATGTCCGTCGAACAGACGCGCGGCCGGGTGGATTGCGGGACGCAGGGCGTGACGGACGTTGCGAGCAAGGATCGGTTCCGCGGCGTCCGCATCTTCGACATCAGCGACATCAACCATCCGCGTCAGGTGGCTGCGGTCCAGACGTGCCGCGGCTCGCACACGCACACGATCGTCGACGATCCGAACGACAAGGCGAACCTGTACATCTATGGATCCGGCACGAGCACGGTCCGCCCCGGCGAAGAACTCGCAGGCTGCTCCAGCGCGAAACCGGAAGAGGATCCCAACACCTCGCTCTTCAGCATCGACGTCATCAAGGTGCCGCTGGCGCATCCCGAGCAGGCGGCCATCGTGAACCGTCCGCGGATCTTCGCCGACGAGAAAACGGGCGCGATTGCCGGACTGCAGAAAGGCGGCGACCGTGGTCCCGACGCCCAGCCGGCGCGCGAGACGAATCAGTGCCACGACATCACGGTATTTCCCGCGGTCGGCCTTGCCGCAGGCGCCTGCTCCGGCAACGGCATCCTTCTCGACATCTCCGACCCCGTTCACCCGAAGCGTCTCGACGCGGCTGCGGACAAGAACTTCGCGTACTGGCATTCCGCGACGTTCAACAACGACGGCACGAAAGTGATCTTCACCGACGAGTGGGGTGGCGGCACCCGCCCGCGTTGCCGGGCCGAAGACCCGCTGAACTGGGGCGCAGACGCAATCTTCGACATCGTCGACAAGAAGCTCGTGTTCCGTTCGTACTACAAGATGCCCGCGGCGCAGACCGAGCAGGAAAACTGCGTCGCGCACAACGGGTCGCTGATTCCTGTCCCCGGGCGCGACATCATGGTGCAGGGCTGGTATCAGGGCGGCCTCTCGGTATTCGACTTCACGGATTCGGCGCACCCGGTCGAGATTGCGTATTTCGATCGCGGGCCCATCGATGCGACGCAGTTGATCACGGGCGGGTACTGGTCGGGGTACTGGTACAACGGCCACATTTACGGCTCTGAAATCGCGCGCGGGATTGACATCTTCCGGCTGATCCCCAGCCAGTTCCTGACACAGAACGAGATCGATGCCGCCGCGGCGATCCACTCCGACGAGTTCAATCCGCAGGAGCAGCCGAAGCAGACGTGGCCTGCATCACCGGTCGTCGCCCGCGCATACCTCGATCAGTTGAACCGCGACAAAGCGTTGCCGGAGACCCGGACCGCGTCGATCAAGTCGGCGCTGGATCGCGCGGAAAAGGGCAAGACGCCGGCAGTCACCAAGGAACTGACGACGCTCGCGACCGGTCTGACGGAATCCGCGGCGTCGGCCAGCGGCCGCGATGCGCAGCGGATGAACGCGCTTGCGGAGACGCTGAAGAAACTGGCGAGTCAGTGAATTCACCGATCAAGCCATTCACGAATTCACCAATTCACGACTTCTTGCGGAGGATCCCGAGCGCCGCCTGAGCGGCGTGGTATCCGCACATGCCGTGGACACCCACGCCGGGCGGCGTGGACGACGAGCAGAGATACAGGCCGTCGATCGAGGTGGCATACGGCGTCAGGCTGAGCACCGGGCGCGCGATGAGCTGTCGCAGATCGGCGGCGCCGCCGGCGATGTCGCCTCCGACGAGATTCGGGTTGCTACGTTCCAGGTCCGCGGTATTCATCACGTGCCGTGCCGCGATGCAGTCGCGGAAACCCGGTGCGAACCGCTCGATCTGTGCCTCGATCCGCGCGGTCATGTCCACCGTCGAGCCATTCGGGACATGGCAATACGCCCACAGCGTGTGACAGCCCTCCGGCGCACGTGAGGGGTCGGCAACCGTCGGCTGCACCAGCAGCACGAACGGCCGCTCGTGAATCTCGCCGTTCCACGCCGCTCGTTCGGATGCGTCGACTTCTTCGAGCGTCCCGGCAACGTGCACCGTCCCGGCGCCGCGGCATTCCGGCGCGCGCCACGGTACCGGCTCGTGAAGCGCCCAATCGACTTTGAACACGCCGGGCCCGTAGCGGAAACGTTCGAGAGCGCGGCGATACCGCCCCGTCAAGCGATCGCCCGCGATCCGCAGGAGCTGCCGCGGCGTGACATCGCACAACAGCGTCCGATGGGCAGGCAGATCGTCCAGCCCCGTGACCTCGCGCCGCGTCTCGATTTCACCGCCAAGAGACGCGAGATATGCGGCGAGCGCCTCGGCCAGCCGTTGTGAGCCGCCGCGCGCGACCGGCCATCCGGTCGCGTGCGCGGTGACCACGAGCGCCAGGGCGAACCCGGCCGTTCCAGCGGAATCGATCGGTACCATGCTGTGAGCCGCGGCCCCCGCCATCAGCGCACGCGCGCGCCGCCCCAGGAACGTCGATTCGGCGAGCGACTTCGCCGATCGGATTGCCCGCGGCCCGACGCGCGCCATCAGGAACGGATGGCTGCGGCCGATCGGTCCGAGCAGCGCTTCCATGAGCGGGTCCGCCCGCTCCACGAGCGGTTCGAACATCCGGCGGTAGCGGCCGGCGTCAGGCGAATCCAGGTTCGACGCGGTCTCGGCGATGCTCTGTCTGCACGCGACGGCGGTTCCGTCGTCGAATGGGTGCGCGAACGCGATCGGCGGCTGCAGAAGCGTCAGGCCGTGATCCGTCAGCGGAAGAGTCCGGAAAAACGGAGAGGCGGGCACGAGCGCGTGCACTGCCGAGCAGACGTCGTGCACGAACCCCGGCAGCGTGAGCGCCGCGGATCGCGTGCCGCCACCTATGGTCTCGGCCCGTTCGCAGACCCGGACGCGGAATCCTTCGCGGGCGATCGCAATTGCGGCGGCCAGCCCGTTCGGACCAGACCCGACCACGAGCGCGTCGAGCGGAGAAGACGAGGGGCTCACCGGTTGAACGGCGCCTCCTGGATCCAGTGGAATCCTCGGCTCAGGAGCATGAATTTCGTGTGGTCGACGCGGTGCAGCTTCGCCTGCACGCGGTGGCCGTCCATCGTGCCGTCAATCGACATCGTATCGGCATCTGGCCGGTCGTACGCGAAGGTGGCTTTCCAGTTCCGATCCGCACCTTTCTCGAGCTTCACCGTTTTCGCGCCCGTGTCGATCGCGCAGATGAATCCGGCGAACGTGTCGTTCATCAGCTGGACGCTCATCGCTGTTGCTTGCGGCGGGAAAATGACCCGTCGCCAGCGGCTTGCGTCTGTCAGCAGCGGGGGCCGTGGCTGGCCGTCGTTGGAGAGATCGGTCACGTCCCAGATGCCGTACAGCGGAGACGTCGCGGCGCGTCGCGAGCGCAGGGCATCCCACCCGCCATACACGTTGAGCGACACGATGTACAACGCGCAGACGAGCTGGACGGTAACTGCCACTCGCGTCGCGGTGCGTCCGCGAAACAGCGGCCGCTGCGGCGACGGGCCGGTCGGACGATTCATGATTATCACCGACGCCAACCTCCGCATCTCCGGCGCGAGAAGGAACAGCGACATGAGGATCAGCTGAAACGAGAAGAGCTTCACCGGCACGTCGTAGGTCATGTTCAGGACGAATATCTCCGTGACGTCGGCGAGCGTGATCAGTGCTCCGAGGGTTGCCAGGGGCGGAATCATGAGAAGCACGCCGCCAAGCGCCTCGGCACTTCCCACGAATATTTCATACGCCGGCGAGGCGCCGACCGAGTACCAGAGGACACCCATGGGAGAGAAGCTGCCGTACGGTTCGAGAAGGCGCTGCAACGACGGCGGCGGCATCTGCAGTGGAAACACCTTTGCAAAGCCGTAGGTCAGCATCGTCGCACCCAACGCGAAGCGGAGAAAGACGGCGAACCATTTCTGGACCGTTGGGTGCGCGCGGCGCCGAGTCGCGAGCGACCACACGATCGTGCCGAGCACGGCCACGGCAACGAGCGCGATCGTCTGCGCCCAGTCGAGCGTTCGATCGCCGCTGCCGGTTTCGCCTGTCACGAACCCGCTGGTGATGCCCATCACGTGTCCCGCGACCCACGAGAAGATGGCGATTGCCCTCTTCGTCGCGGCGATCTGCGGCAGCTCTCCACTGGGAAGAAGGACGAGCGACGAGAGCATCTGCGTCGTGAGCACGTAGAGCGCGAAGTAGATCACGCCGAAGCGGAAGAACAGGCGGGTCGTCAGGCTCCAGGCGGGAGCGGTTTCGGTTGAATGGGGGACGGTCTCGGCCTGTTCAGTGGCAGTCGCGGCTGCAGGGAGCATGGGCCCTCCGAACGCAGGATCCTACACGAGGTATGTCGTCGGCGGCCGCCGGCCGGGCCCGGCGTTCGCCCTGCGGGGTTCAAGCTGCTCGTCCGGAGTTCGGACTACTATGAACGGCGATGCGGGTAGCAATCGTCGGCGGTCCGGGCGTCGGGAAGAGCACGCTCGTCCGGCAACTGGGCGACCTCTATCACAATGGATCGTACGGCGAAGGGGAGAAAGGCGTGTGGCACCCAGGGGTGCTGCACGACATCGAGCTGGGCCGAAACGCCGTCGGCGTCACCGCGTACTTCGCCGACCTGTACGAGGCGAATTACGCCGACGCTGCCAGCCACGACGGAGCCGGCAAGGTGATCTTCATCGAAGGCGCGCAGATCACGCTGGAAGCCCACATCGCCGAATACCCCGAGTCCGCACATGAGCGGCTGCGGCAGGTGGTTGCCAAAGGCAGCCGGTGGCAGCCGGATCGCATCATCGTGCTGACGTCCAGCACCGACACCGTCGACAAACACATCCGGCTCAGGAACCGCCCACACGAGAGCGCCGAGAACATGGTCCGGCGATTCCGTCTCATCGACAGCGAGTTCAGGCGTCTTGCGCCCCGATACCCCAACTCAGTCGTCGTCGATCGCGACGGCATGGAGTTCCACGAGCGCAAGGGATTGCTGGAAGTAATAGAACTCGCGGGACTTCCGATGTTCGACGAAATCCTCTATCAGGATATGGATTAGCCCGGCTGAGCAAAAACAGGTATTATGCACCAGCGATCGCCCCGGAACCCCGGGAGTAGCGGACGGTCGTGTGTCTTTTGAAGCCTGTGACGGCTCGTGTCTTGACGTTCGTGCTCGTGCTCATGGCCGCGGCCGCCTCGGCGTTCGCGCTCGAGCAGACGATGCAAATCGTGCCGCTGCCGCGGGACGGCGAACTGCTCGTGTCGTTCAAACTCGGGCAGCCGCTGACCGACGATATTCGCGCGGCGATTCAGTCGGGCCTCACGATCAAGTTCGTGTACAAAGTGGATCTTCGGCGCGGCGCATCCGTCTGGTTCGACCGCACCATCGCATCGGCGGTGGTGACGGCGACCGTCAAGTACGACACGCTCACGCGGACCTATCACATCACGCGGATGGTCGACGGGCGCACGGACTACGCCGACACGACGCTTGACGAGGAGACCGCCTGGGCGGCGCTGACGAGCGACTTCGCGCGAATGTCGCTCTTCCACGGCGTCCCGCTGGAGCCCAACGCCGAATACTACGTGAGAGTGCGGGCGAACTCGTCGCCCAAGAACTCGACATTCATCTGGCCGTGGCAGGCCGACGATGCCGTCGGCCTCGCGAAGTTCACGTTCATACGCTGACGCATGCGAGCCCGCTTCCGCGTCCTCGCCGCGCTGACCGCCGGGATGGCGATCTGGACGGCCTCTGCGCCGACCGCGCAGCAGCTGCTCGCCAGCGGATCGCTGACCGTGTTCGACGCGTACCTCGAATCGCTCCGGCAGCAGGCTGGCATTCCAGGCATGTCGGCGGCGATCGTGAAGGATGGCGCGATCGTCTGGGAAAAGGGCTATGGCTTCCAGGACCTCGGGACACGTCTCCGTGCCACGCCTGATACACCGTATGTCGTCGGCGACCTGTCCGAATCGTTTGCCGCCGTCCTGCTGCTCCAGTGCGTCGAGCAGCGGCGCCTCGACCTCGATACTCCGGTCGTGCAGTACGGCGTGACGACGCTCGAGCCCGATACGACGATGCGGCAACTGCTCAGCCATGCGGCGCCCGCCGGCTCCGACGTGCAGTTCCAATTCAACCCGGGGCGGTTCGATACGCTCACCACCGTCGCCGAGTGGTGCATCCCGCAGCCGTATCGCAAGAGCATTTCACACCGCCTGCTCGATCGGCTCGCGATGACGACGTCGGTGCCAGGCACCGATTTGCGCGATCCCGACTTCACGCTTCCGAAGGGCCTTTACACGGACGAGGAAATCGCCAGATATCGCGAGACGCTCACCAAGCTCGCGCTGCCGTACCATCTCGCCCGCGGGCGCCCCGAATTGAGTGACATTCCGGCGCTGACGATGTCGGCCGCGAACGGGCTGGTCAGTACCGTCCGCGACCTCGCGCAGTTCGACGCGGCTCTCGATTCCGAGATCCTGCTGCTCGGCGACACGCGCGAAGCCGCATGGACCAATGCGGTGGCCGCCGACGGCGTGCCGCTTCCCACCGGAATGGGGTGGTTCGTGCAGACGTTCCGCGGAGAGCGGATCGTGTGGACGTTCGGTGTCGTGTCAGGGGCGTACTCCGCGATGGTCATCAAGGCGCCCGCCCGGAACGTGACGTTCATTCTCCTCGCCAACAGCGACGGCCTCGTCGCGCCGTACGAACTGACGACGGGCGAACTGACGCGATCGATTTTTGCGAACCTCTTCCTTCGCCTCGCGATATAACCGCCAGTGGTGAAATCGGGCACGCTGATCAGACGAGCGCTCGCCGCCGTGCTGCTGTGGGTGTCAATTCCTCTGCCTGCAGCGGCGTCGGAAGTGCACATCACCCCCATGCTGGGCGTCACGTTCCGCGGCAACACGACCATCGTCGATATTCAGCACGCGACCGGCTCCGCGCACAAGGAGTTTGGCGGCGCCGTGACGTGGCTGACGCAGAACATCTTCGGCGTGGAGGGCGTCCTGTCGTACACGCCTGGTTTCTTCCACGCCGATCGACCCAAGGGTGAAGACGGCGAACCGCTGGGGACAGCGGGTCTCGTGACGGGGAGTTACACGCTGGCCGCTACAGGCAACGTGATCGTGGCGGCACCCCGGCGCTACACCGAGTACTTCCTGCGGCCGTTCGTCTCGGCGGGATTCGGGATGCTGCGAGCCTCCGTCACCGACAAGGTCGGACTGGGGCAGACCGGGACCCGCGCCGCCTTCGACGTCGGCGGCGGCGTGATCGGCTTCTTCACCGAGCACACCGGCGTGCGCTTCGAGCTTCGGTACTACAGCAACGTGCACCGATCGGAGCCCAAAGGGGGCGCCATCGGCCCCGTGCATCTCCGCTATCTGGTCGCGTCGGTCGGCCTAGTCTTCCGCAGCCACACCACACCGATCAAGCCCTGATCGCACGGCTGCAAACCGCGATCGTTCAGCACCACTGCCGAATCTCGCCCGGGTCGCTGCGTTGCAAAGATTCGACATCGGATTCAGGATTCGCGAACCGAGGCGATGGTGCGGGCGCGGGTGCGGGTGCGGGATGCGGGTGCGGGATGCGGGTGCGGGATGCGGGTGCGCGATAGGGCGCGGGCAGGTGCGGGTGCGGGTGGGGGCGCGGGAGCGGGAGCGGGTGGGTGCGGAAGCGGGTGGGGTGCGGGTGCGGGCGCGGGCGCGGGTGCGCGATAGGGCGCGGGTGCGGGTGCGGGGCGGGGGATTCTAAGCCCGTCCGGCGAATTCGCGGGTTTCGGTGTGCACCTTCACCTTTTCGCCTTCCTTGATGAAGAGGGGCACGCGAATCTCCAGGCCGGTCTCGAGCGTTGCGGATTTGGTGACGCCGCCGCTGGCCGTGTCGCCTCGGACGCCGGGCTCGGTGGACGTTACGGTGAGTTCGACGTGCGGGGGCAGCTGCATGCCGATTGGATTGCCGTTGAATTTCTGGATCTGCACCGGCAGGTTGTCGACGAGCAGCAGCGCGTCGTCGCCCAGTGTGCCGGCTTTGATCGTCAGCGTGTCGAACGTCTCCTGGTCCATGAAGTGATAGCCGTCGCCATCCGAGTACAGGAACGTCGCCGCCACGACCGTCAGGTCCGGCTCGCGGAATTTGTCGGCGGCCTTGAACGTCTTGTCGAACACCGCCCGGGTCAGCAGGTTGCGCATCTTGATCCGGACGAGCGTCTGCCCGCCTCTGGCCGTCGGCTTCGAAACCTCCACGTCGAGGCAGTGGTACGGCGCCGCTTCATACTCGAAGAACATTTTGCGTTTGATGGAGATCGCCTCGATCAGCGCGGCCATCCGCCTATTCTACCGACACCGGCGGCGCAACGGGAGGCGCGCGTCACCAGCGGATATACTCAGGTCTTGCAGCCATGGATCCAGCGCCTACGGGAATAGACCGCGAACCGATCGATTTCATCCGGGCCATCGTCACCGACGACGTGGCGGCCGGAAGGAACGAGTCGCGTGTCGCCACACGTTTCCCTCCCGAGCCGAACGGCTATCTGCACATCGGGCACGCAAAGGCGATCTGCCTGAATTTCGGGATCGCGCAGGAATTCGGCGGCACCTGCAACCTGCGGTTCGACGATACGAACCCGACCAAGGAGGATGTCGAGTACGTCGAGGCGATCGAAGACGACGTCCGATGGCTTGGGTTCGAGTGGAAGGGTCTTCATTTCGCGTCCGATTATTTCGAGCAGCTCTTCGACTATGCGGTGCACCTGATCCGGCGCGGCCTCGCGTATGTCGACAGCCAGACCGCAGACGAAATGCGCGCGACGCGCGGAACGCTGACGGCGCCCGGCGTCGAGAGCCCGTATCGAAACCGCACCGTCGATGAGAACCTCGATCTGTTTTCGCGTATGCGAGCCGGTGAGTTCGAGGACGGCGCGCACGTGCTTCGCGCGAAGATCGACATGGCGTCGCCGAACATCAACATGCGCGATCCGGTTCTCTACCGGATCCGGCACAGCCATCATCACCGGACCGGGGATGCGTGGTGCATCTACCCGATGTACGACTTCGCGCATCCGCCGTCGGATGCGATTGAATACATCACGCACTCGCTCTGCACGCTCGAGTACGAAGATCACCGCCCGCTGTACGACTGGGTGATCGTGAACCTGCCGGTCCCGTCGCGGCCGCGCCAGATCGAGTTCGCGCGCCTGAACCTGACCTACACCGTCATGAGCAAGCGGCGGCTGCTGGAGCTCGTCGGCGACAAACATGTCGCCGGCTGGGACGATCCGAGGATGCCGACGATCGTCGGCATGCGCCGCCGCGGCTACACCCCGGAGGCGATTCGGGCGTTCTGCGACCGGATCGGGATTGCGAAACGCGAGAACGTCATCGACGTGGCGCTCCTGGAGCACGCGGTGCGGGAGGACCTCAACCGGCGCGCACCGCGCGTCATGGGCGTGCTGCGCCCGCTGCGCATGATGATCGAGAACTATCCAGAGGGACAGACCGAAGACGTCGACGTGGTCAACAACCCCGAAGATCCGGCGGCAGGCACGCGGAAGGTGCCGTTCTCGCGGGTCCTGTACATCGAGCGCGACGACTTCCGTGAGGATCCGCCGAAGAAGTTCTTCCGCCTCGCGCCGGGACGCGAGGTACGCCTTCGCTGCGCGTACTTCATCACCTGCACCCGCGTGGTCAAAGACGAAGCGAGCGGAGAGATCATCGAGCTGATCTGCCGGTACGATCCGGCGACGCGGGGCGGCGACGCGCCCGACGGCAGGAAAGTAAAGGCCACGCTGCACTGGGTGTCGGCGCCGCATGCGGTCGACGCGGAAGTGCGGTTGTACGATCGTCTTTTCAACGTCGAACAGCCCGGCGCTACGGGTGACTATCGGGCGGATCTCAACCCGGAATCGCTCAGCGTCATTCGAGACGCGAAGGTCGAACCGTCGGCGGCGGCGGCGACTGCCGGCACGCGCTTTCAGTTCGAGCGCCTGGGCTATTTCTGCGTCGATCCCGACTCCGCGCCCGGCCGTCCCGTCTTCAATCGCACAGTCACGCTGAAGGATTCCTGGGCGAGGATTGAAAACCGCTGAATCAGTCGAACTCGCCGGCGCGGATCCGCTCCACCAGCTCGGCAAGCGTCCGGACGCGCGGGCAGTCCGCGTCCGGCCTGAGATTCGCCTCGTCGAGCAGCACGCCTCGCAGCCCCGCGTTCCTGGCGCCGACCACGTCCACGTAATAGAGGTCGCCGACGTGGATGGTGGATTCGGGCACGGCGCCGCTGCGCTCGAGCGCAATGCGGAAGAAGCGCGGGTCCGGCTTCTCGACGCCTTCGTCTGAAGAGTCGAGCACCTTGTCGAACAGCCCGGTCAATTGCAGCCGTTCCATGTGCGAGCGCAGCGTGCCATTGGCGTTCGAGACGACGACCAGTTGAAGTTCCCGGGCGCGCAGGGCTTCGAGCGCAGGTACCACGTCCGGAGGAACGTACTCCCAGAGATTACTTGCGGTGTGGTACTCGTGCAGGCTCGCCAGCGCCGCGGCCGTCGCGTCGGAGCGGGTGATTCCTGCGTGTTCGAGGATCAGATCGAAGAACAGCCAGCCGCGGCTCGCGTCGGTCGTGGTACCGATGGTACGTCGATCGTCGAGTTCACGGCGCGCGTAGGGATCGGCGGTGGCGAGCGCCTCCGGCGTGATCGAAACGCCCTCGCGCCCGAGCGCTTCGGCCACGCGCCACCAGTTCGGATAGAGGAGAACACCGCCCGCGTCGAGGAACACCGTCCGAAGCACTGACTGTATTACATATCAAAAACGTCGCAGCCGGCTGCGCATCAATCGGTGAGCGCGATGATCGGATCGATGCGTGCCGCGCGCCGCGCCGGCACCGCGCAGGCGATGAAGGCCACGAGTCCCAGCAGGACGGCCACCGAAACCAGAACCGTTGGATCCATCGAAGTAACGCCGAACAGCTGGGTTTCCATCGCGCGCCGGATGATGAATGCGCAGGCAAGCCCTGCCACCACACCCAACCCGAGCAAGGTCAGTCCTTCACGCACGACGAGCTGGAAGATACGCGCGCCGTCGCTGCCAAGCGCCAGCCGGATGCCGATCTCACGCCGGCGCTGCGAGACCTGATACGCCAGCACGCCGTAGATGCCCACCGACGCCAGGAAGAGCGCGATTGCCGCGAACAGGATCGCGAGCAGCATCGGCGTGCGGCGGTTCAGCAGCGATTCGTCTATGCGCGCGGTCATCGATTGCACGGCGTAGAACGGCAGCTCGGGATCGAGCGCGTTCACCTGGTGCCGGATCGCGGATGTCAGCGCGTCGGGATCCATCGGGCTCCGTACGACGACGGTCATCCCGCGGATCGCATCCTGCGAGTTCGGGAAGTAGTACGCGCCGACGTTTTCCTTCTCTGTCAGTGCCAGCATGTGGACGCTGCCGACGACGCCGACGATCGTGAAGAAATGCGACGTGGGCCCAGGGCCCTTCGACAGCTCCTCGGCCTTGTCCGGCTTCCACAGGCGGCGTCCGACGGGGTCGGCGGTGCCAAAGAATTTCGCGGCAAGCCGATCGTCGATGATGACGACCGACGGAGACTTCGGCGTGTCCGAGGCGGTGAACAGACGTCCCGCCTTCAACGGAATCCGCATGGCTTCGAAATATCCCGGTGTGACGTCCGTCTGGAAAGGGGAGATGAGCGACTCGCCGGGTTTCATGACGTACCCTTCCGCCATGATGACGCTGTCG
>DATJIW010000055.1:0-47442 GCA_035492775.1 Vicinamibacterales bacterium | reverse complement strand
CGCGCAGGCTTCCGGCGCCGCCGTAGCTGATCGACGAGCACAAATGCTTCATCATTTCACGCAGGATCGTGCGCGCCGAGCCGCGGGCGGGCACGCTGACCTCCATTCCTTCGGCGCCGATCGCTTCCAGCTCCACGCGATCCGCGTCCTCGACGTCGAGCCGATCGCGAATCGCCTCGAGTGAGGCCATTCCCCGCAGCACCTTGAACGGCACCTTGACGGCCTTCTGCTGCTCGGGCAGGAGCACCGACTTGTGCACGATTTCGCCGGGGGCTTCCTCGGTACCGGCGAACGCGCTGCCCAGCATTGCGGTGTCACCGCCGAACACCAGCGCGAGCGCCAGGGCGCCGTGGCGGCGGATACCGCCATCGGCGATGATGGGGACGCCTGTCTCCGCCACTACTGCGCGGCATTCGACGAGCGCCTGCGCCTGCGGCACGCCGAAGCTGGTCGTCATCCGCGTCGTGCAGCCGCCACCGGGGCCGATCCCGACCTTGATCGCGTCGACGCCTCGATCGAGCAGGAACCTGGCGCCCTCGGCCGTGCCGACGTTCCCCGCAATGAGATCGACATGCGGGAACCGGCGCCGGAGTTCGGCGATCGCGCGATCCATCACGGCGGAGTGGCCGTGCGCGATGTCGATCACCAGTACATCGACGCCCGCCTTGATCAGCTCCGCCGCGCGCTCCAGGTAATCGCCGGTCGCGCCAACTGCCGCGCCGACCATCAGGCGCCCTTGCTCATCGCGTGTCGCAAACGGCAGCTTGCGCTGGCGGACGATGTCGCGTGAGGTGACCAGACCGATCAGACGGCCGTCGGCGTCGACCAGCGGGAGCTTCTTGACGCGGCGATCGACCATGATCCGCTCGGCCTCGGCGAACGGCGCCTCGCCGCGGTGAACGACGAGCCGATCGAGCGGAGTCATGCGGTCGCTGACGCGCAGCGACGCCGCCGGGACGAACCGAGTGTCGCGTTCCGTGAGCAGGCCCGCGAGCCGGCCGCTCCCGTCCGTCACCACGAGCGTGCCCACGCGCGACCGTGCCATCAGCGCCTTCGCTTCCGCGAGCGGCGCGTCGGCCGCGATGCGGTACGGATCGCGGATGATCCCGTGCTGGGTCCGCTTCACGATTTCCACCTCGCGTACCTGGGGCTGGATATCGCCGGGGCGGAAACCTCGATCGATGATGCCGATGCCGCCTTCTTCGGCCTGGACGATCGCCATCGGCGCGCGCGTGACCGTGTCCATGTTGGCCGACACGATGGGACGCTGGAGCGTAATGCGGCGCGTCAGGCTGCATGACAGATCGATGACGGCCGGGTCTCGCCGCTCGACGACGCTGTACTGTGGCGCGAGCAGGAAGTCATCGAACGTCCCGCCGCGCACGAGGTCCGTCACGAACGCGACCGACGACGGATCCAGCGGACGCGGAAAGTCGGAACGGCTCATGCTGCCGATCCTATCGCGGGGCGGCCGCGCAACAGGCGCATAATAGCGGGGGATGCGATTCCTGCCGGCAGCGCTCGCGCTGCTCGTCACCATTCTTCCGCAACAGCTTCCGGTCGTTCAGCTTCCGCCGCAGCAGTCGTTCGCCGAATGGCTCCTGGCGTTTCGCGCGGAAGCGTCGGCCAATGGCATCAGCGACAAGACGCTCGACGCCGCGCTCAACGGTCTCGAGCCGACCCCGGTCGTCGTCGAACGCGATCGATCGCAGGCCGAACTCGTGCTCACGCTCGACCAGTATCTGCAGCGGCGGCTCACGTCGACGATGATCGCGACCGCGCGCAAGATGGCGCGGACCCATCACGCGCTGCTCGCGCGCGTCGGCGTAAAGTACGGAGTTCCGCCGGGAATCGTGGTCTCCGTCTGGGGACTCGAGTCGAACTTCGGCCGGTTCAGCGGCGTGCGTCCGACGATTGCCACCCTTGCGACGCTCGCGTACGACAAGCGGCGGGCGCAACTGTTCCGCCACGAGCTGATGGCAGCGCTTCAGATCCTCGACAGCGGCGACGTCAGCGTCGAGAACATGCAGGGCTCATGGGCAGGCGCGCTCGGCCAGGCGCAGTTCATGCCGTCGAGCTTCCTGCAGTTCGCCCAGGACTTCGACGGAGACGGTCGGCGCGACATCTGGACGTCTCTGCCGGACGTGTTCGCGTCGATCGCCAACTATCTGAAGGAGCACGGGTGGAAGAAAGGGCAGGTTTGGGGGCGCGAAGTGAAGGCGCCGGCAACCCTGCTCCAGCGGCTGGATACGCTGGCGCCGCTGCAGACCGAGGGCTGTCTGGCGGAACGTCAGATGACGGTGCCCCTGCCGCTGTCCCAGTGGAAACGACTCGGGGTGACACAGCTGTCCGGCCGGAAGCTGCCGGCGGCCGACCTGAGCGCCTCGATGGTCCGCGCCGGAAAGCGGCAATTCCTGCTGTATCCGAACTATCAGGCGATCCTGGCGTATAACTGCGTGCACGCCTACGGGTTGAGCGTGGCCCTGCTGTCGGACCGCGCTCACTAGCGGGTTGAACCGCGAAGGCCCGGGCCCCGTCTCATCACGCATGCTTGGCGACCTCTGGCGCGACGTTCGACTGGCGGCCCGCGGCCTGCGCGCCGCCCCCGGCTTTGCGAGCGTCGGCATCCTGTCGCTCGCCCTTGGAATCGGGATCAACACGGCGATGTTCAGCCTGGTCAACGGCATGCTGCTGCGGCCGCTGCCCGTCGACCATCCAGCACAGCTCCTGCGCGTCTACACCACCGCGGAGATGCCGGAAGGCACCTTTTCCTATCTGGACTTTCACGACGTCTCACGGGACACGCACGCGTTCAGCGCCCTCGCCGGACACACGCTGATGTTCGCCAGCATCGACACCGACGGCACGTCCCGCCTCGATGTCGGAGAGGTGGTGACGGCGAACTATTTCAGCGTCCTCGGGATTGCTCCGCTCGTCGGCCGCACATTCCTCCCTGGCGAGGACGCAAGCGAAGGCGCGAATCACGTCGCCATGATCAGCGAGCGGTTGTGGAAGCGGCAGTACGGGTCGGACAGCGGAATCGCCGGCAAAACGATCCGCATCCGCGGCGCCGACTACACGATAGTCGGCGTGGTGCCCGCGCGCTTCACCGGGTTGATGCCAGGCCTCGCGGCAAACCTCTGGATCCCCGTCTCGATGGTGGACGATGTAGAGCCCATCGGCTTCAACGACTCGGTGCCGTCGCCCACCGGATCGACACGGTTGACGCGCCGCGGCATGCGGTGGATGTTCGTGACCGGTCGTCTCAAGCCCGGCGTGAGCGTGGAGCAGGCGCGGTCCGACACTGCGTCCATCATGCAGGCGCTTGCGAGCGAATATCCATTGACGAATCGGGGGCGAGGAGCCGCCGTCAGGCGCTTCGACGACGTGCGCGTGCATCCGCTGGTGGACGGCATGCTGGCGCCCGTTTCGGCAGGCCTGATGACGGCCGTCGCGCTGGTGCTCCTCATCGCCTGCGCGAATCTCGCGAATATGCTTCTGGCCCGAAGCACCACACGCGCGCGGGAGACTGCAGTGCGGCTTGCGCTGGGTGCACCGCGGCCGCGTATCGTGCGCGGGCTGCTGGTGGAGAGCTTCCTGCTCGCTGCGTGCGGCGGTACGGCCGGCGTTCTGCTCGCCGGCTGGAGTCTGCGCCTGCTCGCACGCTTCCAGCCGCCGCTGCCGATTCCTCTCTCGCTGGATTTCGGCCTCGACGCCCGAGTCCTGGCATTCACGGCGATAGCGTCGATCGCGACCGGCCTGATCTTCGGCCTCGCGCCGGCGATGCAGGCGACACGCCCCGACCTCGTGCCCGCCTTGAAGAACGACGCGCTCTCGGGTCGATCGTCGAGACGTTTCGGCGTGCGAGGGATGCTCGTCGTCGCGCAGGTGGCCGTGTCGGTGGTACTGCTCGTGGCCGCCGGGCTGCTGACCCGCAGCGCGCTTGCTGCCGCCAATGCAAGCCCGGGGTTCAATGCGGACGGCCTCGCGCTCGCGACCGTCGACCTGCGCATGCTCCGTTACTCATCCGATCGAGGGCGGCAGTTCTACGCGGACACGCTCCGGCAGGTTCGCAGTCTCCCTGGCGTTCGGGCGGCAGCGGTCGTCGAGCGGCTTCCCTTCTCGCCGAACATACACACCGCGAACGTCTTCATCGACGGGCGCGTCTACCCGCCCGACTCGCACGGCGATTTCGTCGATTCGACCCGCGTCAGCGACGGCTATTTCGCCACGCTCGGTGTACGCCTGGTGGCTGGCCGCGATTTCACGGCGGCGGACACGGAGAACTCGCCAGCCGTCGCCGTCATCGATCAGGCGATGGCGCAGCGGTATTGGCCGAACGAAGATCCGATCGGCAAACGGTTCCGCGTCGGCCGCGCCGATACCCAGCCGATCGAGATCGTTGGCGTGGTTGCGGATCACAAGATTCGGACGATGGGGGAAGAGCCGAGACCGCTCGTGGTCTTCGCGCGCAGCCAGGGATACGCGCCGGCGGCGACGATCCTGGCGCGCACTGACGGGGATCCGCGCGCGCTCGTCTCGGTGCTGCGGCAGACGCTTCTCGGCGTCGAGCCGCGCCTCGTCTTCTTCGAGAACGAAACGATGCAGCAGGAAATGGCGGCGACGCAGTTTCCCGCTCGCGCCGGAGCAGCGCTGGCTGGAGGGTTCGGCGTGCTGGCTCTCGCGCTTGCGGCCGGCGGGCTGTACGGCGTCGTCGCATTCTGGGTCAGCCGGCGCACGCGCGAAATCGGCGTGCGCATTGCGCTCGGTGCCAATCCGGTTCAAGTCGTCGGAATGGTGATGCGTGAGGGCCTCGTGCTCGTCGGATCCGGCTGCATCGTCGGCGGCGCGGTCGCCTTGCTCGCCGGACGCGCGCTCGCGTCGACGTTGTACGGCGTCGGCGGTGCGGACCCGCTCGCGTTCGGCGCCGCAGTCGCGCTGCTGATGGCGGTCGCGGCAGGCGCGACGATCCTCCCCGCCCGGCGCGCCTCGCGTCTCGACCCGACGGTCGCGCTGCGGGCGAATTGAACCGCTATGATCGAGGGATGCACTCCGTCGAAACCCTCGAGCCCGTGCTTCGTCAACGGCTTTCGGGCACCTTGCCCGGTGTCGACGCGCAGCGGCGGTTCGCTTCAGGACTCCCGCGGCCCGGATGGTCTCCCGGCGTCTATCCCATCGACGCACGCGCGGCTGCCGCGCTGCTGCTGCTCTATCCAGGCTCCTCCGGCCTGACGATTCCGTTGACGGTACGCGCAACTCATCTGCGTCGTCACGCAGGTCAGATCAGCCTGCCCGGCGGGGCCGCCGATCCCGGCGAAACGTTCGAAGCAGCGGCGCTCCGCGAAGCACAGGAGGAGATCGGCGTCGATCCGTCGTCGGTGCGCGTGCTCGGCGTACTGACCCCCGTCCATGTGCTGGTCAGCGGCTTCACGCTCCATCCCGTCGTCGGCGTCACCGATGCGCGGCCGGAATTCCAGGCTGCCGCCCACGAAGTACAGGAAGTGCTCGAAGTTTCGCTCGAGGATCTTCAGGATGCGTCACGCATCCGCACCGGCACGAGAATCCGGGAGGGCGTGGCCGTGGAATATCCCTATTTCGATCTCCTCGGACATCAGGTCTGGGGTGCGACGGCGATGATCCTCGGCGAGTTCATCTGCCTGCTGCGCTTATGAGACGGCGGCCCCGCTGCGGAGCACGCGTTCAGACCACGAACGGGACCACCCGGCGCGTGCGACGCATGTAGTCGCGGTATTCGGGATACCGCTCGACGAGCATCCGTTCTTCGATCAGCATCCGCGTAATCGCGCCAATCGTGATGAGCACGCCTCCAGCGGCGGTCATCAACGACGGTCGGTCGGCGACCGCCGCCCATGTGAAATACAGAACGGCCGCATAAATCGGATGCCGCATGACGGCATACGGTCCCGAGGTGACGATGCCGCCGGCAGTGGGGTTGGCGGCGGCGTGAAAGCTGCGGCGCCCGAACGTGAGCCGCGCGTAGACCATCAACAGCGCTGCAGCCACCTGAATGGCAATCGTCAGCGCGTGGCGTGCAAAGAGCGCATCCTGCTCGGCAAGCACCGCCAGGCCCACAACCATCAGCGCAAAGGCGAGGATGGAGCTGGTTCGCACGCGCCGATTGTAGCGTGCAACCGGCCCTCGGGGGAGAAATCAGCCCCGCAGCGTGTTCACCGGATCGATGCCGAGCGCACGGCGGGTGGGCACGTAACAGGCCGCCAGCGCGGTAAGGACGAGGGTCCCAGTAACCACCGCGAACGTCAGAGGATCCACGGGGCTCACATTGAAGAGCAGCGCGCGCATCGACCGCGTGAGAATGGCGGCACCTGCGAGGCCTGCACCGAGACCGGCGCAGACTGGCAGCAGCCCTTCCCGGACCACCATTCGCAGAATCGATGCGGCCCGCGCGCCCAGGGCCATCCGGAGTCCGATTTCCGATTGGCGCTGGCTGACGGAGAACGCAAGCGTGCCATAGATGCCGATGGCGGCAAGAATCAACGACACCAGGGCAAACGAGCCGAGGAGCAGCGCGCGGAACCGCGGCCCGGAGACGGCCCGGGCCGAGAGTTCGCGCAGCGAACGCACGCGGGAGATCGCGATGTTCCCGTCCATCTGCGCGAGTACTGCCCGCACGACCGGCACCGCTGCCATCGGATCGCCCTGCGTGCGAACGACCATCGTCATCTCGTCTGAGGCGTATTGATCCTGCGGGACGTATGCAACCGGTGGCGGGTCGTCGTCCAGAGCGCCGACGTGCACGTCGCCGACCACGCCGACGACCTCACGGGGCTGGGCTTCTTTGACGCCGAGGCTCACCCGGATGTGAAGCGGCTGGCCAATCGGGTTCTCGCCCGGCCAGTACTTGTGTGCGGCAGCCTCGCTGACGAGGACCACTCCGGCGCCGTGCCGAACGTCGGACCACGAGAACAACCTGCCCGAACGGAGCGGGATGCGCATCGTTTCGAAATATCCTGGTGTCGCCGACCGCACCTGCATGCTGCCTTCCGCCGCGCTGCCGGTGCGATTGGGGAAGAGCACCGTCCCGCCAAAGCCGCTGGCCATGAGCGGTGGAAAGAGGACGGCGCCTGCACCAACGACGCCGGTCTGCGCCTGCAGCCGCCGCGTGTACTCGCGGAAGAATGCCGCGTCACTGTCGAACGTCGGGTACGTCCCGGCAGGCAACTGCACGTCATACGTCAGCACGTTGGAGGGATCGAACCCCGGACTGACTCGTGTCAGCTCGTCGAAGCTGCGAAGGGCGAGGCCCGCACCAGTCAGCAGGACAACGGCAAGCGCGACCTGAACGCCGACCATCAGGCCGCGAAGCCGCCTTCGGCCGCCGGATCCGTCGCTGCCGCGGCGCCCTTCCTTGAGAAATGTCGCCAGGTCCGCTCGGGACGCAAACGCCGCGGGGACGATGCCGAAAACGAGACCGCTCGCCAGCGACAACGCCAGCGAGAACAGCAGCACGTTGGGATTGAGACCCAGTCCTTCCGCTCGCGGCAGGTCAGCCGGCGAGATCGACATCAGCAGGCGGAGCACCCACATCCCGCCGACGATACCCGCCACGCCGCCCATCAGCGACAGTACGAGGCTTTCGACGCACAGCTGCCGGAAGACCTGCATCCGCGCGGCCCCCAGCGCCGACCGTACGGCGATCTCTCCTGTTCGAGTGGTGGCGCGCGCGAGCTGGAGGTTGGCGACGTTCACGCATGCGATGAGCAGGACGCACAGCACCGCTCCGAGCAGGATGAGCAGCGGCTGCCTGACGTCGGTAACGAGCGCGTCGAGCAGCGGTGTGACAACCACCGAATACTGCCCCACCTGACGGGGAAATTGGCGCGCGAGATCGTGTTCGATGTCGGTCAGGTCGGATTGCGCCGCCGCCTGCGTCGCGCCGTCTCGCAGACGGCCGACGACGGCGAGATAGTGCGCACCGCGCTGCGCCGGTGACAAATCGTCGGGCGACAGCATCAGCGGAAGCCAGATTTCCGTGCCTTCCGGAAAATCGAACGATGCCGGCATCACGCCGACAACCTCGCACGGCGTGCCGTCGACCATGATGGGCCGGCCGACGAGGGACGGGTCTCCACCGAACCGGCGCCGCCAGAGGCGCTCTGAAAGGACAGCCACATGAGGCCCGCCCGCGCGCATGTCGTCCGCTCCCAAGGTCCGGCCGAACATCGCCGGCACGTCGAGCGAGGCGAACACCGCTGCGTCGGCCAGCACTGCGGTAATGCGCTCGGGCGTACCGCCCCCGAGCGTCACGGTCGTCGGGTTGTACGCTCCAAGCGAAGCAAACGTGTGGTTGCGCGCGCGCCAGTCCTGGAGGTTCACTGCGGACACGGCGAACGGCCGGCCGTTGTGCGCTTCGTTGACGTCCATGACGCGCCCTGCCGCCGGATACGGAAGCGGCCGGAGGAGGACGTGCTGGACGACGGAGAAGATCGCGCCGGTCCCGCCGATGCCGATGGCCAGCGTCAGCAAAGCCGCAGCGGTGAACGCGGGCGATTTCCGGAGCACGCGGATCGCAAACCTGAAGTCGTGCAGGATCATCGGATCGACTCCTTTTGCAGAATGCCGGTCGTTCAGGCTGCTGATCGCGTGACGGTGCACCCGGCGGGCCTCCATCGCCAGTGCCGTTACGCTGGCAAGAAACCACACCTGCAGCGCCGTCCGCGCGAGCGGCCCCGCGCGCCGGCAGCGCGCCCGTCGTCGTCGCAGCAAGTCGGCCAGTGCCGGTTCGAAACACCGCCGACGGGCGGGTTCCGGCACGAGCCGCGCGGCCAGCGCGACGACATCAGGCGTGCGCATCGCGGGCCTTCGGGTCGAATTCAGCGATGGCCTCTGAATAGAACGCGCGCGTGGACGCCCACGCGGCTTCGCCGGCGTCGGTCAGGGTGTACCGCCGCTCTTTGATGATTTGACCGTCGACGATCTTCTGGTCGTACGTGCCCTCGACGAAGCGGCTGTCTTCGAGCCGCGCCATCATCTGGTAGAACGCGGGGGCGGAGCGCGCCACGCCGCGTTTCGCCAGCGCGCGACGAACGTAACGTCCGGGCCGTTCACCACCGCGCAGGAGGCCCAGGACGAGGAACTGGAGATGGGTGATGGCTGGCATCCTGCGGCGTGACATAATGCCGCATTATATCAGCTGCCAGTCTCCGATCCAGCCTCCATTTCTGGAAGGGCTGTCAGGATCGCACGAGCGATGCAGGGTGAACGCGTGCCGCGCGCGCCGCGGGGACGAACGCGGCCAGCACCGTGACGAGCGCCAGCGACGCCGCGGCGATGCCGATCGAGACGGGGTCGGCCGTCGTCACGCCAAAGAGCATCGCCCGCAGCGGATGCGTCGCCAGCGGCATCAGGATCAGGCCGGCCGCGATTCCTCCGGTCGCCAGCCAGCCTGCCTTGCGCAGGACGAGCGCCAGCACCGACGAGCGCTCGGCGCCGAGCGCCATGCGAATGGCAATCTCGCGGCGCTGCTGCGCGACCGACCAGGCCATCACGCCGTAGATGCCGATCACCGCCAGCATCAACGCGAGCGCGCCGAAGCCGGTCACCAGGGTCGAGACGAACTTCGGACGCGCAAGCGCGTGCGCGATGTGATCGTCCATCGTCTTGACCTCGGCGATCGCGAGCGTCGGATCGAGTTCGGCTACGGCGTGTCGGATCGACGGCACCATCGCATCCGGATCGCCGGTCGTGCGGACGACGAAGGCCATGAAAGGAAAAGAACGCTGGGAAGCGGGCTGGTAGATTTCTGGCCGCGGCGGGACGGCCGGTCCGAGGTGCCGGATGTCGGCCACGACACCGACGATCGTCAACCAGGGCTCATTCACACTGATGCGTAGGCGACGGCCGAGCGCGCTTTGACCGGGCCACTGCTGCCGCGCGAGCGTTTCGTTGATCAGCGCAACCGGCAGTCCATTGTGCGCATCGGATGCGCTGACGTCGCGCCCCTCGCGAATCGGGATGCCCATCGCCGCGAAGTATCCCGGCATCACGACCTGGTACCCGCCGTTCGCCTCATGGCCTGGCTCCGGCGTGGGCTTGCCCTCGACCAGGTAGTCGGTCCCGAAATCGTCCCCGCCAATCGGCAGGGTCACGGCCGATCCGGCAGCCTCCACGCCCGGCAAGGCTGCCAATCGATCCTGGAGCGCCGCATAGAACCGAACCTGTTCGGACTGGTACTCCGCCTTGCGGCCGGTCAAATGGATGGCGAACGTCAGAAGGTTGTGCGTGTCGATGCCCGTATCAACACGAGTCAGTGACACAAAGCTGCGCACGAGCAGCGACGCGCCGGCGACGAGGAGGACGGCGACGGCGATCTGGCACGCGACGAGCCAGTCGCGAAGCCGGCCGCTGCGCCGCGACCCTGAGGTCCGTCCCGATTCCTCGGAGAGGGCGGCCGTGAGATCGCCGCGCGAGCACTGGAGCGCAGGCGCGAGGCCGAACGCGATCCCCGCCAGCAGCGCCACCGACATCGTGTAGAGCAGCACGCGCCAGTTCAGCGTCACGCCGAGTGCAGTGACATCGCCGGGAGCCAGCCGCAGCAGCGCACCCGTCGCCCACCACGCAAAGAGTGCCCCGGCCGCGGCGCCGGCCAGGGACAGCACCAGGGCTTCCGTCAAGAGCTGGCGCGCGACGCGCAGCCGTGTCGCGCCGAGCGCCCGCCGCAGCGCAAGATCGCGGCGGCGCGCCGCGCCGCGCGCGAGCAGCAGGCTCGCCACGTTGGCGCAGGCGACCGCGAGGACGAACACGACCGCGCCGGCAAGCACGAAGAGCGGCCGCTCGATGGTCCCGAAGAACTGCTCTCGCGCGCCAACCAGCATGGCCGTGCGACCGCCGTCCTCTGGATGTTCGCGCGACAGTCTGGCGCCGACACCCTGGACCTCGGCATTGGCCTGGTGGCGGGTCACCCCCGGACGTAATCGCGCAACGACGCGGATATAGCCGGCGTTCCGGTTGTCCCGCACGTCGCGATCCTCGTCGATGGCGGTCCGCGGGATGTCGCCGGGACCGCCGGGCACGAACAGATCGGGGCCGCCGTCCGCGTTCGGCGTGGCGGTGATGAAGGGCCAGAAGAACTGCTGCGGCATGACCGCCACGACCGTACGCGCGCGCCGGTTCAGGGTGATGGCCTTTCCGACAATCGTGGGATCCGCGCCAAAACGGCGTGCCCACAAGCCATACCCAAGCACGACCGCGTTCGGATCCGCGCGGCCCCCGTGAAACGTATCGCCCAGCAGCGGCTTCACACCAAGGACGTCGAAAAACGTGGACGAGACGCTGGCGCCGGGGATCGTCTCCGGATCGCCGGCGCCGGTCAGGGTGTACGAGAGGTGGCTGATACCGGCAAATCCCGAGAAGCTCATCGCCTGAGCGCGAAAATCCATCATCCGGCCGGGACCGAGCGGCGTCGGCAGTCCTTCCGGAGTCCTGTTCCAGAGAAACACGACGCGTGGACTATCGGCGAACGGCAGCGGCCTGAGCAACGCCGCGTCGATCACGCTGAAGATTGCCGTGTTCGCCCCGATGCCTATCGCGAGCGTCAGGAGCGCGACGACCGCGAAACCCGGTGTTCTCCTGAGCCCACGCACGGCATAGGCGACATCCTGCTGAAGATCGCTCCACATGCTGCGTCGTCTCTGCCCGAGTACGACCTGTGAATCGATCGCGCGTACTTCGCGGCTGATGCGGTCGATATTGCCAAACCGGCGCTCCGCCTCCCGCCGCGCCGTCTCGTCGTCCAGGCCGCGTTCGCGTGCGTCGCGCGCTCGCATCTCGAGGTGGAACGACAGCTCGTCGTCGACATCGCTCTCGACGTCGCGCCAGGGACGGCGTTCGGGAGGTTTTCTCGTCATGTCGTGCGTGCCTTGCGCGTATCGAACGCGCGCGTGACGGCAGCCGAGAACCGGTCCCATCGGGAGAGTTCCGCCTTGAGCTGCGCGCGACCCTCGGCTGTCAGGGTATAGGACCGGACGCGGCGGTTCGTGTCGGAGCGCGTCCACTCCGAGGTGATGAGACCGCGCGCCTCGAGGCGGTGCAGCGCCGGGTACAGCGACCCCTCTTCCACCAGCAGCTCATCCGCGGTGGCGTGCTCGATCCAGCGCGCGATGCCATAACCGTGCAACGGTCCCCAGCTGAGCGCCTTCAGAATGAGGGCGGCGAGGGTGCCCTGCAGCAGGTCGACGCTCGTGCGGTCCGTCATAGGCAGACCATCATATACCTATGTTGATATGTGTCAAGGCCCGCGCCCAGGCTGCCAACCAACGTGCGGGAGCACTCGTCATAGACTGCTGACGATGACTGCGACTCGGACGTGATGGCCCGGTATTTCTTCGGCGCGTCGAACCCCATCGGCCGCCGGTCCGGTTTTGGCCGCGAAGCGGCGACGGACATCGTGATCGTCGGCGTCGTGAAGGACACGCGATCGCAGAATCTCCGGACGCAATTGGTGCGGTTCGTCTACATCCCGTACGCGCAGGATTCGAGTCTCGGCTCCCTGAGCTTCTACGTCCGTGCGGCGACCGCGTCCTCGCCGGCGACAGCCATCCGCGAGGCGGTGCAGCGTATCGATCCGTCGCTCCCGTTGTACGACATGAAAACGATGGCGGCGCAGGTTGACGAGTCCTTGTTCATCGACCGGATGGTCGCCGCCCTGTCGGTGGCGTTTGGAGCGCTCGCGACGCTGCTCGCGGCAATCGGCCTCTACGGGGTGATTTCGTATGCCGTGGCGCGACGCACTCGCGAAATCGGGATTCGCATGGCGCTCGGCGCAGAGCGGAACGGCGTGCTCTGGCTCGTGCTGCGCGAAGCCGCCGTCCTGACAGGTATCGGCATCGGCGGGGGACTCCCTGCAGCTGTGCTGCTGGTGCGCTACGTGCAGGCGCAGCTGTTCGGCCTGTCGGCGACCGATCCGCGGACGTTGATCGCCTCCGCCGCCGTGCTGGCGGGCGTCGCCCTTGTCGCCGGGTACGTACCCGCGCGGCGGGCGACCGCGATCGATCCCATGCTGGCGCTGACCGAATGAACCTCACCGTCCCCCGAATACAATGAGGACCATGGCACGTTCAGCGCTGGTCCTCATTCTCGTGCTCTTCGCCGCGCCGCTGGCCGCACAGCGCGCCGCAAAACCCGCCGCCGACGGCGCTCAGAAAACGGGTGTTGCCGTCACCGCGCCGATGCTCAAGGGCATTTCGGCGCGTGCCATCGGCCCTGCCATCATGGGGGGCCGCATCGCCGACATTGCCTACGATCCGTCCGATCCGTGGACGTTCTACGTCGCCACCGGACACGGCGGCCTGATGAAGACGACCGACAACGGAGGGTCCTTCACGGCGCTCACGGCGAAGGAACCGATCGTTTCGGCAGGCGCGGTGACGGTGTCGCCGTCGAATCCGAAGATCGTCTGGCTTGGAACCGGTGAAGCCAACGATCGCAACAGCGTCGGCTGGGGAACGGGCGTCTTCCGATCGACGGACGGCGGCTCGAGCTGGACGCACGCGGGTCTCGAAAAGTCGCGGACGATCGCGCGGATTGCCGTGCATCCGACGAACCCGGACGTGGCGTACGCAGCGGTCCCTGGCGATCTCTGGACGCCGACACCGGATCGAGGACTCTACAAGACGACCGACGGCGGTAAGACGTGGACAGCTGTCCTGCAGTCACAGACTGAAAAGGACAAAGTGGGCGCCGGCGATGTCGCACTCGACCCGTCGAATCCCGAGATCGTCTACGCGGCGCTCTACGCGCGCCGCCGCACGCCTTGGTCGTTCGCCGCCGGTCCCGACGCCAGCAGCGGCAAGGACCTGGGCGGCATCTTCCGGAGTACGGATGGCGGCGGCACGTGGAAGAAGCTGGCGAACGGACTGCCGAACTCGACCGGCCGTATCGGTCTCGCCGTTTATGCGAAAAACCCGAAAATCGTCTACGCCGTCGTTCAGAGCTTCGAGGGGGGAACGTCGAACATCGACGACGTCACGAGCAAGGCCGGCGGTGTCTTCCGCACCGACGACGGCGGCGACACGTGGGTCCGGCGAAGCGACCTCGATCCGCGACCGTTCTACTTCAGCCAGATCCGTGTCGATCCGCAGGACGATCAGAAGGTATACGTGCTCGGGTTCATGCTGCACGTGTCGGAAGATGGCGGGAAGACGTGGCGGGAGGACCGTTTCAAGAATGTCCACTCGGATTGCCACGCGCTCGCGATCGATCCCCGGACGCCAGGACGTCTGCTCCTGGGTACCGACGGCGGCATTTACCAGTCATACGACCGCGGCGCGCAATGGGCGCACGTCAACACGGTGCCGCTCGGCGAGTTCTATCGAATAGCCGTCGACGACAGCACGCCGTATCGGATCTGCGGGGGACTTCAGGACAACCTGAACTGGGCTGGTCCAAGCGCTACGCGGTCGAAAGATGGCATCGTGAACGAAGACTGGATCGACCTCCAGGGCGGCGACGGTTTCTATTGTTTCTTCGACGCGAACGATCCGAACGTCGTCTACGCCGAATCGCAGTCCGGGTCCACGCACCGCATGAACCTTGCGAGCGGCGCTACCCATCCGTTCAGGCCGGAGCCAGCCGAGGGGCAGGCCGCGTTCCGCTTCCACTGGAACTCCCCCTTCATCCGGAGCATCCACGATCCGAAGCGCTTCTATCTCGCCGGCAATCATGTATTCATGCTCACCGACCGAGGCGACAAATGGCAGGCGATCAGCCCGGATCTCTCCACGAACAACCCGGAACGCACGACGTCGACGGGCAGCGGAGCTGAAACCTACGGCGTCGTGTTCACGCTCGCCGAATCCGCCGCCAAAGCGGGCATGCTGTGGGCTGGAACGGATGACGGCAAGTTGTGGGTGACCGACGACAACGGCGCCCACTGGACGGATCTGACGTCGTCGCTGCCCGCCGAAGCCAAAGGTCAATGGATCGCGAGGGTCGAACCCGGCCACAAGGACGCCAACGTCGCATACCTCGTCGTCAGCGCTTATGAGACGGGCAACTATGCGCCGCTCGTGTATCGCACTGCCGACAAGGGACGGACGTGGCAGAGCATCGTGGCCAACCTCTCGAAGGACTGGCCGGCGCGCGTCGTCCGGGAGGATCCGTCGAATCCCGACCTGCTGTTTGCCGGCACGGAAATCGGGCTGTTCGCGAGCTTCGATCGCGGCGGCTCATGGCAGCCTCTCGGGGGCCTGCCGACCGTTCCGGTGGACGACATCCTGGTGAATCCGCGGACGCACGATCTCGACATCGCCACGCACGGGCGCAGCCTGTACATCATCGACAACATTTCTGCACTCGAGCAGCTGACGGCCGACGTCGCGTCGAAGCCTGCGTACATATTCCCGATTACGCCCGCGACGGCGTACGAGCCGCTGCCGGGATGGGTCGACTCGAACGGCTCGACAGGAATCTTCCGCGGATCGAACCCGCCGGTTGGGGCGGCGATCGACGTCTTCGTGAGCGCGTTCACCGGCGAATCGATATCACTGTCCATCAAGGGGCCGGACGGACAACCGATCGCAACGCTGTCGGCGCCGGGGGTACCAGGTTTCAACAGGATCGTCTGGGATCTGTACCCGTCTGCAGATCTGCTGACTGCCTACGGCGGCCAGGGACGCAAGTTCGTCAGGCCGGGCGAGTACGAAGTCACGATGACCTATGGCGACACGTCGCAGACTCAGAAAGTCACCGTGTCCGCCCTGCCGGACGTCGAGACGCGGTAGAGAAGGAAACGGGATTCCATGACCAGTCGGATTGCTGCCTTTGTGATCGCCGGCGCCGTATCCGCGTTTGGTGTGCGGCTGCCCGTTCAAACCACTTCAGCGCAGACGCCGATTTCGGCGCTGCCGCAGATCGAACCGAACAGGATCCTCGACCACATCAAGGCCCTCGGGAGCGACAAGTTTCAGGGCCGCGCGCCGGGAACGGAGGGAGAGGTGATCACCGTTTCCTACCTCGAGTCGCAGTTCAAGAGCCTCGGGCTGCAGCCGGGAAACCCCGACGGCACATACATTCAGAAGGTGCCGCTCGTCGGGATCACCGGGTCGGAAACTTCTCCGCTCGTGTTCAAGAGCGGCAGCAAAGCGCTGACGTTGAAATGGAAAGACGACGTCGTGGCGTGGTCGAAGCATGTCGCGCCGGTGGCGTCGATCGCCGGCTCCGAAGTCGTGTTCGCCGGCTATGGCGTCAACGCGCCGGAGTTCCAGTGGGACGACTTCAAAGGAATCGATTTGAAGGGAAAGACGGTCATCGTCCTCGTCAACGATCCGCCGGTTCCCGATCCATCCGACCCGTCGAAGCTCGATCCGAAGACGTTCGGCGGTAAGGCGATGACGTACTACGGACGCTGGACGTACAAATATGAAGAGGAAGCCCGGCGCGGCGCCGCGGCCGTTTTCATCGTCCACCAGACACAGCCGGCAGGCTACGACTTCCGGGTCGTCCAGGGCAACCTCGGCGAGAAATTCGACATCGTGACGCCCGACAAGAACATGTCGCGCGCGAGCATCGAAGGATGGATCACGCTGGACGCCGCAAAGCGGCTGTGCGCCCTTGCCGGGCAGGACTTCGACGCGCTCGAGAAGCAGGCGGCCACTCGCGCGTTCAAGCCGGTCGCGCTCGGGATCACGGCGTCAATGGGCATCGCCAACAAGCTGCGGACGATCGACTCGCAGAACGTGGTCGCGAAGCTCGAAGGCAGCGACCCGGCGCTGAAGGATCAATTCGTCGTTTACACGGCGCACTGGGATCACTTCGGGATTGGCGATCCGGTGAACGGCGACAGGATTTATAACGGCGCGCGGGACAACGCCTCGGGCGTTTCGGGCATGCTCGAGGTCGCGCGGGCGTTCACCGAAGTCCGCCCGCGGCCGAAACGCTCGATTCTCTTCACGATGGTAACGGCGGAGGAACAGGGGCTGCTCGGGTCGCAGTACTACTCGGTCGCGCCGCTCTATCCGCTCGCAAAGACCGCCGCCGACATCAACATCGACGAGATGAACGTGTACTCCCCATCGTCAGACGTGACGGTGATCGGCATGGGGGCGTCGGATCTCGACGATTATCTGCGGCAGGCAGCGCAGGAACAGCACCGGACGCTGAGGCCGGACTCCGAGTCGGAAAAAGGGTTCTATTACCGCTCGGATCATTTCAACTTCGCGAAGCAGGGCGTGCCTGCGCTGTACATCGAGAGCGGCATCGAAGCGGCCGGCGGCCGTCCGCCCGCGTACCTGAAGCAGAAACTGGACGAGTACGAGGAGAAGGATTACCACGCGCCGTCCGACGAAGTGAAGCCGGATTGGGATCTTCGCGGCGCGGCGCAGGATGCGGAGCTCGTCTTCGCCGTCGGCTATCGCGTGGCCAACGCCGCGAAGATGCCCGACTGGAAGCCGGGAAACGAATTCAAGGCCAGGCGCGACGCGATGCTGAAGAAGGCCGGCGGTTCCGCAAAAGAGTGATCCTGCACACGAAAGCGTAGTCTGGCGCGCACCCGCACACCAATGTGCGGGACGCCAAGCCCTTTGGGCGCTTCACATCAGGCGCACACTTCAGCAGGGCACTCCCGTTGCTCCGTCCTCGGCGGAGGTCAACGACAATGCGTCGCTTGCTATTTGCTGGCGCGGTGTGTTCTCTGCTGGTCTGTCTGGCGACACCGCTCCGCGCTGACGGACAGACCTACACGATAAAGAATCTCGGCACGGTTGCCGGCGTCGTGCCGCACGTGACCGGCATCAACGCGTCCGGCTCCGTCTCCGGCTGGTACACGGCGCCGAACGCTGGTGACCGGGCAGTACGGTACACCGAGCAGGGCGGCTGGGCGCAGATACCCGGCCTCGAATCGCTCAACAGCTACGCGCTCGGCATCAACGACCACGGCGACGTTGTCGGCTACGCGATTCTGGCGAACGGGTCCGTCCGCGCGTTCCGCTACACGGACGGCGGCAGCGTCGAGTTCGTCGCGCCGATGGCAGGCGGCACGTACACGATCGCGAGCGGGATCAACAACGGCGGCGAGATCACGGGATACGGCGATACCGCAACGTCGACCACGGCGTTCCGCCAGTCGCCCGGCCTGCTGGCACAGGGGATCGATACGCTTGGCGGCGCGTTCTCGGGCGGCTGCGGGATCAACGACAGCGGACAGGTTGCCGGCATCGCCTTGACGAGCATCGGAACCCAGCACGGCTTCCGCGCGTCGACCGACGGGACGGTCGCCGAAATTCAGGGACTCACCGGACCTTCCAGCTGGAGCTCCGCCTGCGCCATCGACGCGAGCGGCGCCGTGACCGGCCAGGCCGAAGCCGGCGAGAGCGCCCAGCACGCGTTTCTGTACAGTGACGGCAGCCTCATGGACCTGGACGCGTTCGGATCGTCCAACAGCGACGGCGTGTCGATTTCCGGCGGCGTCGTGGTTGGGAACTACACGCTCGCGGACGGCGTCTCGACGCACGCGTTCAAGTACTCGGCGACGACGGGCAGCGTCGACCTCAACACCATCCTTCCGTCCGGCAGCGGCTGGGTGCTGGCGGCAGCAACCGGCGTGAACACGAAAGGCGCGATGATTGGGGAAGGAACACTGAACGGGGCCGATGCTGTGTGGGAGCTGGCGGCACCGGTTGACACGACGCCGCCCACGATCACGTCGCTGACGGTGAGCCCGGCAACGATCAAGCCGAACAATCACATGGCGGCGGTGACGGTATCGGTGAGCGCCACCGACAACGTCGACCCGCAGCCGAGCTGTTCGATCACGTCGATCGACGCCGCGCAGGCAGACCCTGCTGATATGTCCATCACGGGCGCGCTGACCGCATCGATCCTGGCCGTCAAGGACTCGCGCGGTACGGACCGGACGTACACGATTACGGTGACCTGCTCCGACGCTTCGAAGAACGCCTCCATCGGACAGGCAACAGTACTGGTGAGCGCAGGAAACGGCAACTCGGGGAAGAACAACAACAAGAAGCCGTAAGGCTGCTTCGAGGGCGCCCTTCGGGGCGCCCGTCTTATCTTTCGCGGGGCTCTTCGAGGTACGTGTACCCGTGGAGGCCGTCTTCGTAGAACTCGAGGAGACGGCCTGACTCTTCGAACGACATCCGCCCCTCGCGCACGGCAAGCTCGACGTCCTGCCGCAGCTTGCGAACGAGCGTCTCCGGGTCGAACTCGACGTAGTCCAGCACTTCCCGGACCGTATCGCCTTTGATCACGGCGTCCAGCACGACGTTCCCGGCCTCGTCCAGGCTGACGTGGACGGCGTGGGTGTCGCCAAAAAGGTTGTGAAGGTCGCCGAGGATTTCCTGGTATGCGCCAACCAGGAAGACACCCAGGTAGTACGGATCCCCGTTGACCGTGTGCAGCGGCAGCGTGCGCTTCACGTCCCGACGATCGATGAACGAATCGATCTTGCCGTCGGAATCGCAGGTGATGTCGCCGAGCACGGCGTGGTGGCCTGGCGGTTGATTCAGGTGGTGGATCGGCATCACCGGGAACAGCTGCTTGATGGCCCAGCTGTCGGGGATCGACTGGAACAGCGAGAAATTGCAGAAGTACGTATCCGCCATCGCGTCGTCGAGACCCTGCAGATCCTCGGGGACGTCCTCCATCTGCGCGACGATTTTCTTCAGCTTCGCGAGGATGGCCCAGTAGAGGTTCTCGGCCTGGCAGCGCTGATCGAGCGGCAGGTAGCCGCCGGTGAACAGGTTGAGCGCCATGTCGAGCGCCTGCTGCGCGTCGTGGTAGCTCTCGAGCGCGTTCCGCACCGAGAGGTGCTGATACGTTTCCAGGAGGTCGATGACGGGCTGCTCGGCCTCGTCGGGCGAAATCGCGTCGGGGATCTTCTCTTCGCCAAAGGCGGAGACGCCGAGCACGTTGAAGATGAGCACGCTGTGGTACGCAACGATGGCCCGGCCGCTTTCCGACACGATCGTCGGATGCTTCACCCCTGCGTCGTCGCAGACCGTCTGGATGTGGTAGACGACGTCGTTCGCGTATTCCTCGAGCGTGTAATTGACGCTGGACTCGAAATTCGTCTGCGAGCCGTCGTAGTCGACGCCAAGGCCGCCGCCCACGTCGAGGTACTCCAGCCCCGCGCCGGCCTTCACCAGCTCGGTGTAGATCCGGGCGGCTTCGTTGAGCGCCCCTTTGACGATCCGGATGTTCGGGATCTGGCTGCCGAGGTGAAAGTGCAGGAGCTTGAAGCAGTCCTGCATCTCGCGGGCCTTCAGCTCGTTCAGGCCGCGAAGGACCTCCGCGACGGTCAGGCCGAATTTCGATCTATATCCGCCGGAGCCCTGCCAGCGGCCCCCGCCCCTCGACGCCAGCTTGACCCGCATGCCGATCTGCGGCCGCACGCCCACTTTCTCGGCATATCTCAGAATGAGGCCGAGCTCGGTGTATTTCTCGACGACGGGGATGATATTGCGACCGATTTTCTGCGCGAGCATCGCCATTTCGATGTACTCGGCATCCTTGAACCCGTTGCAGACGATCGGGGTGTCGTTGGTTGCCTGAGCCATGACGGCGAGGAGTTCCGGCTTGGAGCCCGCTTCGAGGCCGAAGCCGTACTCGCGGCCGAAATCGTGGACCTCTTCCACGACCTGGCGCTGCTGATTCACCTTGATGGGATACACGCAGACGTAGCGGCCGTCGTAGGTGTGCTGGTTGATCGCAGCCTGAAACGCGTTGTGGATGTCGCCGATGCGGTGGCGAAGAATGTCGGTGAACCGGATGAGCACGGGCAGCCCTATCCCGCGAAGCATCAGGTGATCCGTCAGCTGCTTCAGGTCGATGCTGCGCGCCGGATCCTTCGTCGGATGGACGAGGACGTGTCCGTCCTTCGAAATCGAGAAGTAGCCCTTCCCCCAGCGATCGAGCTCGTACAGTTCCGTGGCGTCGCTGACGGTGAAGATCTCTCCCGCCTGCCAGGTACGATTCCTTGTTGTGGGGGTGCTCACTGCGTTCATGATACACACCTTTCCCGCGTGCGTACCCCCGAGTGAGCGAGGAATTTTAGCCGACCGCGCTCGTCAGCGCTTCATGGACGCGGAAATGCGGCGCGCCGGGGTCGCCAGTTCACGCCGCCTCGGGAGGCACTGAAGGCGTCGGCGCCTTGCGTCGGACTCTCGGACGTCACCAAACGGCCGCGCCCCCGCCGGCCGCGGGTCCTTGCGCGGCCAGTGCGGGCGCGCCGGACAACGTCCGGCGCGCCGCCCGTCGAAACTGATACCGATCGGATCGCCGTTAGGATGGTCGCTGTCAGAAGTTGAAGCGAACCCCGAATCGCGCGATCCGCGGATTCATGATCTCGGTGATGGCATTGAAGTCCTTCGCGCGCACGTTGTACTTCCGGCCGAGGACGGTGCCGCTGTTCAGAAGGTTGAACACGTCGACGTCGAACAGCAGGTGCCTGGAGCCGAACGACACCTGCTTTTCGAACCGGGCATCCAGCGTCGACACGTTCGGCAGCCGGTACTTGCCGACGTTGCTGCCGACGACGAGGACGTCCTTCTGCTGGTACACGGTCTCGTCGACCGGAACGTTGTCGGCAAAGAACATCTCCGAGTAGCCCTGCCGCAGCGTCCAGTTCCCACCGAAATTGAGTCCCCACGGCCCCTGGTAGTAGCCGTTGGCGATGAACTGATAGGTCGGTAAGGTCATGTAGATCTGCGACTTGCCGCTGCCGGCCGTCGGCACCGTCACGGTTGCGCCGTTCACCAGGGGATCGGACGTGAGCGGCGTCGGATCGACGATGGAGCGTGCAGGATCGTCGAAATACTCCTTCTCGGAATTCCAGGAGAACCCGAAGCGTCCCATCCAGCGATTCGCGAGCCGTTTGGTCGCCGACACCTCGAGGCCGTTGAACGATCGGTGGTAGCCCTCGCGGTTCGCGGTCAACGTACCGTTGCCGAGCGGCGTCGCCTCTGCGCTCAGCGCGTAGTACGGCTGGTGCACGACGGTTCCGTCAGGGAGCGTCGCGTCGATGCCTCCGTCGACCGAGTAGTCGGCGGTCGTCGCGCCAATGGGGGGCGCCACGTTCCACAACTGGTGCACGAAGCGCCGCCACGTATACGTCGCGGAGACGCCGAAGTTCGGCATCAGCTCGTGATCGACGCCGACCGCGACCTCGTGGGTGCGCGGCGCCTGGTAGTTCGCATCGATCTGGTTGACGGGCCGCGCCGGATCCGACGCGATGATGTTGCGCGAGCCCAGGAACGGCCCCAGTTCGTCGGGCTCGATGCTGAAGTCGTGGTTGGCGTCGACGGCGAGGTAATACGAGTACGCGTAGCTCGCGGCCGAGATGTTACCCGCCACGGCCGCGTTGAGCTGTCCGGCGAACGACGAATAGCTCGCCCGTGCGATCGTGCGGCGCTGTTCGCCGATGGCGTACGTGATGCCGACCCGCGGCGACCAGCTGTTCCAGATCGCCCCGTCCTTGACCGCCGGCGCATCGACCGCTGGAAGATCCTGAGGAACGATCGGGTGTGCGTCCAGATGAATCGCGTCGGTCGATGACGTCGCACGATCGAAGCGCAGCGCAGCATTGATCGTCAGGCGGTTGAACGAAACGGTGTCGCCCGCAAAGACCGACGTATACAGCGCGTGATTCACCTGATGGAACGGCCGGATCGCAATGGCCTCGGTCAGGTGCGTGTCCGGATCGATCTCGACGTCTTCGAAGTCGCCGCCGTACCGGGTGGTCGTGTCGTCCGTATAGCGCCGCATGGACGCGCCGAACTTCACTTCATGGCTGCCGCGGAACCAGCTGCCGTCGCCGTTGAAGACGACCTGCGGACGATCGGTGTTCTGGTACAGGTAGGTGTTGTGCACGACGCTGTTCGCGTCGATGAAGACCTGCTTGTCGAGTCCACCCTTGGGTGTGAGAGAGAACGGTCCGTTGACGTGCGCGCCGCGCGCGGTCAGGAAGAGCGTGTTCGACGCGACGTACGTGACCTCGCCCTTGTACATTTTCGAGGGACCGTTCTGGATCCACGTCGTTTCCGGCGGCCGGTCCGGGCCGGCGCCGCGGCCGTCCTTCTTCTTGTTGCCGCTGAAGAACGTGAAGTTGCCGCGCAGGGCGTCGGTGAACGCCGCGCTGGCCTTCCCGCCGACGTTCTCGAGCGTGGTCTTGTCGGGATACCCGTCCAGCGTCTGGATATCGACGTCGGTCCGCGCGAGCGATCCCCAGCCCCACAGCCGATCCTTCACGATCGGGCCGCCGGCCTCCCCGCCGTAATCCGCGTACTTGGTGAGGCGGTTTCCTTTCCCGCTGACTCCGCCGAGCGCCTCGACCAGGTCGTCTGGTACGTTCGACGACTGCAGGTTCTTGTTCTCGTAGTACGTACGCGCCGAGCCGTGTGCCGTGTTCGTGCCGGACTTCAGGACGAAGTTCATCTGCACGCCGGCGGTCGACTGCTGCGCGTCAGCGCCGCCCGTCGTCACCTGCATCTCCTGGAACATGTCGAAGTCGTAATAACTCGGCGATGACCCGAGCGCGCTCATGTCGGTGATTGGAATCCCGTCCATGTACCAGGTGTTGTCTCCGGTCGTCGCACCCTTCGCGATGTAGTTCGACTGCTGCCCTGATTCCGATCCGCCGACGTTGACGCGATCGACGATCACGCCGGGAACGGTCTGCAGGACCACCCACGGATCGCGCGCGGTCGGAATGTTCTGCAGCTCCTGGTTGGAGATGTTCGTGGAGATCGTCTGCTTCTTCGGCTCGAGCACCGGCACTTCCGCCGCAACCTGCACCTGCTCCGCGACGCCGCCGACCGCCAGCGTGACGCGCAGCGGGACGGCGCCGCCGGCGGATACCGGAACGCTCTTGTTGAGGAAGTCCGTGAAGCCGGACAGCGTGGCCTTCACCTGATACGTACCGGCCGGCAGATTCAGGAAGTGCGCCTGCCCTTGCGCGTCTGTCGCCGCGCTTTCGTTCTGCGGTCCGGTGAGTTCAACAGTGACGCCCGGCAGGACGGCGCCGGACTGGTCCTGCGTTGTAACGTCGATTCGTCCTGTGAACACCTGCGCGCGCGCGGGCGCCGCGAGCAGAACTGCCGCGCACGCCCATCCGACGAGCGCACGTCGACAGTGCATTCGTGTGGTCATTGTGGCCCTCCAAATGCTTGTGCGGCTAGGCAAGCGAAGTGCCCGCGCTGCACGCGACGACGCGCTGCGTCGCACGCGCGCGACTCGATCGTGACGAGCGGATGCCGCGTGATGCCGTGAACGCCGGACCGCGTGACGAGTCGCACCAGACGCGCAGCCATGACGACACGCGCAGCCTTTGCGTGCGGGGCCGCGAATTCAACGATCCGGAGATCGGCAGCCCGGAATTTTGAACATTCCGACTCGAGCGGAATCGAACACACGATGTCCACACGAAAACTGAGGGTGGTGATCGCCGATGACGAACCGCTCGCGCGCGAACGGCTGATGTCGCTGCTCGCAGGAGAGCCGGATATCGACGTCGTAGCGGAGTGCCGTGATGGCGAAGAGGCCGCCCGGGTAATTGCCGATCGCAAGCCCGACATCGTCCTGCTCGACATCGACATGCCGCGCCTGGACGGCTTCCAGGTGATCAATGCGATCGGCGTCGAACGGATGCCCGTGGTGATCTTCGTCACCGCGTACGATCAGCACGCAGCGCGCGCGTTCGAGGTCCGCGCGCTCGACTACCTGCTCAAGCCATTTGACCGGGAGCGGTTCGCCGCGGCGATCCAGCGCGCGCGCACGCGCGTGGAGAGCGAGACCAACGGTGAGGTCGGACATCATCTCATGGCGCTGATGAAGGATCTGAAGAAGGAGCCTGCGAAGGGCGACCGCCTGATCGTGAAATCCGGAGGACGCCTGTTCTTTCTCCGGGCGGACGAGATCGACTACGTCGAAGCGGCCGGCAACTACGTCCGTCTGCACGTCGGGACGCAGTCGCACCTGCTGCGCGAGACGATGAACGCGATCGAGGCCCGCCTCGGACGCGATCGCTTTTTTCGCATCCACCGATCGCGGATCGTCAACGTCGAGCGGATTCGGGAAATGCAGCCCTGGTACAACGGCGAGTACTCGATCGTGCTCAAGACCGGCGCGCGTCTGACGCTCAGCCGCACGTACAGGGAGAAGCTGCAGGACCGCCTGAAGCTATGAAACGGCGCAGACGACCGTTTCTGTGATCGCCGATCAGAAGTGTAAGTACCCGCCTGTGGGATCGCTGAAAATCGGCCTGAATCCGCAGGTACTCAGTTTGCCATCGGATCCACCGGACCTCATCGATGGAACCGATGGTTGTCAGACGCGTGGCGATTACGGTGCCGGGATGGAACGCCCTCGAGCCCAGGGCGTCGGTGCTGCTAGTGTCCGCGGACCAGGAATTCAGCGGCGTGGCCGTGCGTGTGCTGCGCAGGGCATGGATCGCCGCCGAAACCGCGCCCCATGGCGGGCACGCGTTCCTCGCGTGCATGCGTCAGCGCTTCGACCTGATTCTCATCGACACCGAATCGATCGAGAGAAGCGACCAATTCGTCGGCGGGCTGCTGCGGCACTGCGCAGGCGCGCGCGTCGCGCCGCTGGGCGCGCGGCCGCGGTGCGCCGAGGAGCTTTTGGAGCGCGTGGACGCGCTACTTCCCGTCCCCCAACCGAAATAACGACTCGTCGAGCGGCACGTTGATCTCGACGTTCGAGACCCGCAGGTCGGCCACCGGCTTGCCGTTGAGGCTCTGTTTCAACGAGAACGGCATCTTCACGCCGTTCACATCGCGATAGTCCGACATCGCTACGGAAAGCGTTCCCTTCAGGCCATTCTGTTCGATCGAGCCGTCCACGCGGAACTCGAGGCCCGTGTCGGGATCGATGAAATAGTCCCGCACGGCCCCCTCTTTCGTGGTGACTCTGAGGTGATACGCGGGATGACCGTCGATATCTTCCTTGCCGATGAAGGCGACCGTCACGCCTTTGGCCTTGTAGTCGAGCAGCGGGCTGTCGAATTCCGCGTCCTGTTTCATCGATGCGCTCTGCGCGGGCGGCATCTGCATGGGTTTGTCGCCGAGCGCCGGATTCAGCAGCCATCCGTTGGTGCCGTCGAAAGTCTGCACGAGCTTCTGGCCGTTGAGCGTGACCTCCTGGCGGCGCAGGTTCGGCCGTTTCAGCTCGATCACCATCGGCGTCATCATGTTCTGCACCGAGGCGGCAGCGGTGATGCGCACGCTGTCGATCGCCTTCAGCTTCTCGGCGCCTCCCTTGGCGGCGATGTTCTTGGCGACGATCTCGTCCGCCGTCGGCATTGCCGTCTGCGCCGACAGCAGCACAGCGTGGGCGAAGACGACTCCGAAACCTGCGTAAGCAACGCTGAGCAGTGCGCGCCGCATCAGGAACCTCCTGAACGCGATTCTAGCGTAGTGAATCAGATGGGAAGGGAAACCTGAGCAGAGGTGCGCCGGCCGGGCAGTGCCGGCCGGCGCCCGTGTCAGACCCGCCGCCGTGCGACGAATCGATAGATGACCAGGAGGACAATCGCGCCGACGATGGACATCAGCCACCCGGCCGACTCGTTTTGCCCGTAGAAACCCATCGCCCGCCCGATGAATCCGCCAAGCAGGGCACCCGCAATACCGAGCAGAATCGTGACGATGAATCCACCCGGATCACGGCCGGGCATCAACAGTTTCGCGATGATGCCCACCACCAGACCGAACAAAATCCACGCAATGAACCCCATCGAGCTCCTCCTTGCTCCAGGGAGATCGCCTGCAAGCCGCTATCCAGAACAGGAGCTCCAGTCCGGCTGCAGAAAAGGTGGATTAGCGGCGGCTGCCGGCGGCGTGCTCGCTCCGCGCGGTGCGGCGTCCACGGGCGCGACGCACGTGTCGCGGTTCGTTTTCGATCCGGCGAAGCTGAACGGGCGCGTCAGCTTCTGGCACAGCTGTAGCGGGATGAGTGGGTTCCCCCGCCGGCCTTTGATGCTGAAGGAGCAAAGCCATCATCGGGGTCGTCCCGGTAAGGAGCAGTCCGACAGAGTGATAAGCAGCAATCGCTATCACGGGCCACAGCAATCGTGATCCGGCCGCTGCAAAACCGAGCCCTATCGATCCGGCGACGAGAAGGTCGAGGGCCGTCGCCTGAAGGCGCGCTGCGAGCGGGCTCGACAGAGCCCTTGCCGCCGACATCGGCCGGGCATCCTGGGCGGTACCCGGCTCCTGTGGAACGGGCTGAGCACGTCCAGCCGTGGAATCCACGAGCTTTGGAGACGGAGGAGCTACGGCGCGCGTCTCCGCCGGCCCGGTGGTCGGCGCGACCGGCTCGGACGGATGCTCCTCTTCCACACGGCGTACAAGGAGCTCGGGGTCGAGGCCGATGGCCGTCGCGTATGAGCGGGCGAAGGCACGCCGGAAAATGCCGCCGGGCCAGCGCGAGAGATCGTCGCCTTCGAGCCCTTCGAGAAGGGGCACGGCGACCTTGGTCTCTTCCGAGATTTTCGCAAGGGTGACGCCGCGCCGTTCGCGTTCGCGGCGCAGCCAGCTGCCGAGCGTCGTAGGTTCGGACATCAGCTCCGGGACACCAGGGGCACGTTCACAGGGATTGGCTGAGTATGCGACGTCCTGATCGAAGAGGCAAGCTCAACTTGCACTCACAAAAGGCATTTGTACCGATTCGCAACGCCGCCAGCACGGCCCAGACGACCAGCGGACCGACGACACTCGCGGCGGCACCAAGCTCCGCGGCCAGGGAACCGATTAGCGCCGTCACGGCGATCGCGGCTGAACGGGAGCAGAGGTCGTCCCATTCCGCCCTCAGGTCGGCGTAGCGCGCGGAGTCGGTACACAGAAAATCCGTGAACTCCGACAGCACGCTCGCCCAGATGCCTTCGCCGGCATCAGCACCTCGATGTCCCGCCCATGCCGCGCCGACGGCTTCCCAGGAGGCGGAAGAACCAAGACGATCGAGGACGGCCGCGAACGAAGGGTCGAGCATCGTGGCGATGTCGGAGTCGCGAAACGGAAGGGCGGGCATATGCCCGTTCTACGCTTGCGGGACGACGTCGGTTCTGTGGCGGCGGTGCGTTAGAACAATCGCGGTGCCGCGACGCCTTCGTGTGCCAGCAGCCAGCGCTTCCGATCGAGCCCGCCGCCGTAACCGGTGAGGCTGCCATCGGAACCGATTACCCGATGGCAGGGAACGACGATCGCCACGGGGTTTGCGCCGTTGGCCGTGCCTACTGCCCGCACGGCGGTGCGATGGCCAATCCGCTTCGCCAGCGTCGAATACGAGATCGTCGTCCCGACGGGGATGCGTCTGAGCGCGGTCCAGACGTCTTTCTGAAACTGCGTGCCGTTCAGTTCGACCTGGACCTCGTCGAGCGCGTGAACGTCTCCATCGAAGTATCGCCGCAGCACCGCGGCAGGCGTCGTGAGCTGGCGCCGTTCGTGTGGCTCGCGCGGATACCACCGATCGAACATCGTCAGGACGTGATCGTCGAGGGATCCGAAGTGCAGGAGGCACACACGCCCTGCGCGCTCCGCGACCGTCAGCGGGCCGACCGGCGACTCGACCTCGTCGAAGCGGATCATCGCTATTTCACGAATACGGCGGCGCGGGCGGCGCGGCCGGCCGCGTCGCGCACTTCGACGTCGTGGCGCCCCACGACGAGGGGCCATGACACGGCCCGCTCCGATGATGTCGTGCCGACGGCCTGCCCATCGACGTACCAGGTGAGGGTCGTCGGCTGCGCAGTGATTGCGCGCAGCGGCAGCGCCTGAAATTCCCGGCGCAGCGTCGGATCGATGCTGTACGTCGCGCCGGCCGACGGACTGAGAACCTCCAGGCGGGCGCGCGGTGCGGCACGCGGCGTCGCCGGGCGCGACGTCGTTCGGACCCGCGACTCGACCGATGCGCTGACGGCATGCGCCTGGCTGGCCCACGCTCGGAATTCCGGCGGATAGATCGTGAGCGGTCCCTCGTCGCTTTCATGATGCCACGAGCACGGCAGCGCGGGTTCTCCGGTGCGGACCCACTCGTCGCGTTGATTCGGGCACGCGCTGGTGGCACGCATGCCTGACAGCGCGCATGTCATCGTGCGTTCCAGTCCTGCGGGAACCGGCACGATCGGGTCGCCGTCGGCGGCGGGGCCTCCGGCTCGTTGAACTGCCGCGAGCATCACCGCGTGAAAGAGCGGCCCGGCTCCGGTCACGCCTGAAGAATCGCGAAGCGGCGCGCGGTCGAAGTTCCCGACCCACACGCCGACCGTGACCGTTCGCGTATATCCAATCGTCCAGTTGTCGTGGTACGCCTGGGATGTTCCTGTCTTCACCGCGACGGGGAATGCAAACTCCAGGTTTCCGCCGCGGCCGAAGATGAAGGCGCGCGCGTCTGCATCGCTGAGGATGTCGGTCACGAGAAAAGCGGTGACGGGACTGACGAGAGCGCGTGTGGCATGCGGCGCGCTCCTGACCGCCGCGGGCGCGACGTACTGGCCGCCTCGCGCGAAGGACGCATATGCCGCAACGAGCTCGTCGAGCCGTACTTCGGCATTACCGAGCGTCAGGCCCAGCCCGTAATACGCCGCGTTGCGATCGAATGTGGACAATCCGGCACGCGACAGGAAACGCAGCAGGCTGCCGACGCCCACATCCGAAGCCAGGGCAACCGCCGGAACGTTTTCCGAACCGGCCAGCGCGCGACGCGCCAGCAGCGGTCCGCGGTACCGCCCGTCGTAGTTCCGAGGCGTATAGAGAATGCCCGGTTCCGCCGTCGGAAACGACGCGGGAATGTCGGGCAGCACGGTGGCCGGGCCGCGTCCCTGCTCGAATGCGAGTGCGTACGTAAAGGGCTTCAGGGCAGATCCAGGCTGCCGTGCAGCCCGCGGCCCGTTGATCGTGCCGCCGTGGGCGGCGTCGAAGTAATCGCCGGATCCTTCCCAGGCCAGCCACTCGGACGTACGGTTGTCCAGCACGACGACTGCGACGTTGTGCGCGCCGTGCGCTGCGAGCGACTCCCGTTGCGCATCGATGATGCCTTCCACGTCGCGCTGCAGGTCGAGATCCAGCGTCGTCTCGATGCGCGCGGGCCTCGGCTGCGGCGCGTCGGCCAGCACCATCTCGGAGAAGTGCGGCGCGAGAAATGCGGGATGCCGTGATTCGAGCGACAGACGCTCGCCGAGCGCGGCCTGCAATTGTTCGGGCGACAGGACTCCGGCCTGCTCCATCCGGCGCAGCACGTCGCGCTGCCTCGAGATCGCGGCCGCGGTGCTGCGCCACGGGTTGAATGCGGACGGTCGCTGCGGCAGTCCGGCGAGGAACGCCGCCTGCGCGGGCGTCAGCATCGACGGCTGGACCCCGAAATACAGGGTGCTCGCGCGCGCGGCGCCACTCACCTGGTTCCCGTAGGACGCCAGGTTGAGATACATCGCGAGGATCTCTCGCTTGGAGTAGCGATGTTCGAGACGCAGCGCGAGGACGATCTCGCGCAGCTTCGACCCGACGTGATGCCGCGGTGTCGCGGCGCGGCGCTGCAGCAGCAGCTTCGCGACCTGCTGAGTGATGGTGGAGCCGCCTTCGACGATGCGCCATTCCTCGAGGTCGTGCCAGGCGGCGCGCGTCCAGCCGAGGGGGTCGACGCCGGGATGCGACCAGAAGCGGCGGTCCTCGGCCGCGACCGTCGCGGCGACGAGCGTCGGGGGGAGGGCGGATGGTTCGAGGCGCTGCAGGCGCGCGCCGCCCGACGAGAGCGCCTCGTACAGCGGGCGCCCGGCGCGATCGACGATCGTCGTCGAGGGCGCGGCGACGTCGTCCATGAGGCCGTCAGGGATCGGGCCGCAGCGGATCCAGCCCATGAGCAGCGTCACGAGGCCCAGAATCAGCGCGGCGCGGAAATGGGGACAGTCCCCATTTTTCGCAAAAAATGGGGACAGCCGGCGCCCACCACGGATCATGGCTGTCCCCATTTTTCGACAAAAATGGGGACTGTCCCCATTATTTGGCCACATCGATCACCGCCGTCGCCGTGCGGCCGAACACCTCGGGCTCATACATCTCCTCGGCGCGCGCGGGCGCCGTCCGGAACGTGCCCGACGTCGTCGCGCGCACGATGTACGAGAAGGTATGCGGGCCTTCCGACAGCCGCGTCGCAAAGAGCTCGACGCGATCGTCGTGCCGCTCCACGCGATCGAAGCCGCCGCGCCGCCACCACCCCGTCCAGTCGCTCGCTTCCTCCTGCGCGTCCTGCTCCTTCGCCAGCGATGCCGCAGACGAGGCGAACCACGATTCGACGGGCTCGAAACCCGCCGGCAGCGGGTCGGTCACGGCAACGAACCGCCGCTCTTTGGTCAGCTGCAGCGTGAGCGTGACCCGAATCAAGTCGCCCGCACTGAAGTGCGTCGTCGCGGGCCGCGAGCCGTCTTCGACGTACGGCGCGTAACTGCGTTCGATGCGGATGCCTTGATCGAGCCCGTCCTGATACAACCGATCGACCGCATACCTGAAGCGCGCCGAATAGAACAGGGTGCCCTCGCCCGTTTTCGAAAACGCGAGCGCCTGGCTGCTTCCCGCGCCCGCCTCCGCAAGGCGCGCCATCGGCACGTCTGCGGAGATCGTATCGGTGGAGCGCCCCGAGAACGCGTGCGAAATCAGATCCCTTCCGCCGAGCGACGCGGTCGCGGTGAAGTCAGGTACCACGGCTTCGTACCTGCGGTAATAGGACACCAGCGCTTCGAGCGCGAGGGCATTCTCCTGCGTATTCCTCCATCGGCCTTTCTCACGCACCTGCAACAGCCACGTGACGAACTGACGATACCTGTCGTCTGGCTGCCCGCTCTTCACCAATGAATTGAGCACGATCGCCGTCGAGCGGACATTCGAATTCCAGAACCAAAGGAGGTACGGATCGCTCAGCTCCTCGACGTGCGCGGTTGCCGCTTCCGGCAGGACGGCATTCGCCATCCGCTCCCGCAGCTCCGCCTCGCGCGGACCGGATGTCTCCCCTTTCGCAACGAGCGCGTCGTGCAGATACGCAAGCGCGAAGACCGGCATTCGATCGCGATAGCCGTAAAGTCTCGTGATATTCGAGTCCTCGCGGCGGCCTCCCTCCACGAGCACCTTCACCGCAAACGCCTGCCACGCCGTATACATCGGCCACCACCCCTCGTTCACGGGCGGCGTTTGTGCCAGCGATTCGTGCAGGTAGTTGTAGGCGCGCTCGCGCATGGGCCGATCGACGTCGTATTTCAGGTCCGAAGCCACTTGAAAGACGTGCAGCAGATAGGCGGTCAGATAGGGAGACGTCGTGTAACACGCGCCGGGCCAATACGCGAAGCCGCCGCTCGAGCACTGGAATTTTTCGAGTTCCTTCAACGCGGACTGGACCGTCGGACGCAGCTTATCGGGATCGACGCCGGGCAGCCGGAACGCGCCGCCGAGATCGGCGGCCAGCAGCATCGCCAGCGCGCGCGATCCGCGCTGCTCCGCGCAGCCGTAGGGATACTCGACAAGGTAACGCGCGCCTTCGCCGAGGTTGACGAGCGCGGTCGACGCGATCTCGACGTGCAGCCCGCCGAAGCCAGTGACGACACCTGACGGGATCGTCAGGCGCTCCGTCGCCGTGTCGGCCGACTGTCCGACGGACGCCACCGTCTCCGGCGACGCCAGCACCTCGACGGGAATCGAATCTTCGAACGCATCCGATTCGCTGCCAATCGATACCGTGACCCGCACGCGCGCCCTGCCGATCGCGCGTCCCGCGGCGTCGAATCGCACTTCGACGGAACTGTGCGCCGGTACGTCGATCGTGCGCGGCGCGGCGTCGGCAAACATCATCAGGTCGGGATCGAGACTCTCGATCTTCACCGTCGCCTGGCCGGCGGACGCCAGCTGGCTCGTGACGACGGCACCGAACGACGCCTTGTCGCCGACCGCAAGAAATCTCGGGAATGCCGCCTTCAACGTGACGGGCTTGTTGATCCGGATCTCCGCATCCGCGAAGCCGAACCTCGACGCCTTGTCGGCCGCCACCGCCATGATCCGATAGGTGGTGAGCGACTCGGGGAGTTTCACGTCGACCGACGCGTGGCCGCTCGCATTGGTCGTGACCGATCCCAGCCAGAACGCCAGCACACGAAAGTCGCGGCGGATCGTGCCGGTCCCCGAGTCCGCACCACCCCCGCCGCCGTCGGTGTCCCCCTTCGGCGTCAGCACGCGGCGCGAGACGATCCGCTGTCGCGTGTCTTCCGTCAGCACGGCGAGCGATTTCTCGACGTAGACGGAGTCGAGCACGTCCGGCGTGCGGTATGCCGTCAGCGACAGCACGCCGTAATCGACCGCCCAGAGCGTCACTTCACTCTGGCTCGGCGCACCGGCGCGGTCTTTCACGTCAACCGTCACCTTCGCGCTGGTGGCCGGACGGTATTCCTCCTTGTTTGCGTGAACGCCAACAGTGAGACGCTTCGACGCATCTTCCACGGCGAGGTGGACGTACCCCACACGGAACGCGGGCTTGCCGGGATCGCTGGGATCGTCTTTGGCCGTCGCGGGCTGCGGTGTGCGGCCCTTGATGAGGACCACCGAAACGAAGACATCCGGGATCGCGTCGTCCGTTATGGGGACCTCGACCGACTGTTGTGTCGACGTGAGCTCGAACTGGCGGTGGCTTCGAATACCCTCCCGCTCCACGGTGAGAAGCGCGGTCGCCCGCTCCCATGGAGATTGGATCATGATCCGCGCGGTCTCACCAGGGCGGTAAGTCTGCTTTTCGGGAACGAGATCGATGCGATTGTGATCGTATCGCTGCCACGCGGTGTATCCGCTGCCGAGCGAATAGAAGCTCTGGCGCGTGACGGTGTACCGGCCGTTGTCGGCGTCCGCTCGTGCCTCGAGCACGAAGTAGCCGCCCGACGGCAGCGGAATGTCCATCGGAACGGGCGATGTCGCGGACGTCACCGTCCACGATCCGGCCGGCACTTCCTTCCGCTCCGTGTCCCACGTATAGAAACCGTTGCCTTCCGCTCGGCGCACGCTGTTCCATTGAATCTGGGTGAGCGTGACGTGGATGGAAATATCCGGGACCGCCGTGCCGTCGAGCGCCGCGGCCACGAACTCGGTGTGGATACCGCGCTGCTGTTCATTGAAGTACGGAATCCGTCGCACGCCGATGTACCACGGCGCGGGATGGACGACCAGCGACGCCCGGTTCGCGATGTGCTGCCGCGACACGTCCTCGACGTCCCCCTCGAGCGTATACATGTAGGGCGTTCCGGCCGCAGCCTCGGTCTTCAACGTCAGCGGCAGCTCACCCTTCGACGAGAGCTCCGCGTCTTTGGCAGCAACATCCGGCTTCAACGGAGACGTCTCGTCGGACTCTCCGACGAAGATCCATCGATCCGATGGAAATGCCTCGAGGATTTTCGATGGCGCCGAGTACGCACGCGCTCGCGTGAACGTCCAGTGCGTTGGACGCTTGACCATCGGCGCGCCAAAGAGGTATCGCGCTGTAATCGCGCCCGTGATGGAATTCCCGGCGATCACATCGCCAGTTCCGGTGAGCGTGACGTCGACACGGAAGTCGGGCCGGCGGTACGCCGCGACCAGGAAATCCCCGCGGACCGTGCGGTAATAGACGGTGTAGTCGAGATCGGCGGATTCCTGTTCGGGCTGCGCAGCGGCGTGCTCGCGGCGCCGAGCGGCACCAGCCTGACGATCGGATTCCAGAATCGCGGTGACCGAATAGTTACCGAGCGCGCCGTCCTCCGGCACGGTCATGGTCCAATCGGCTGAGCTCCACGCGTTGATCTTCACGATGCGCTGGTCGACGACGCGGCTCCTGGCGTCGCGAACGGTGATCGAAACAGGCGTTCCTTCAGCCAGCAACGAAACGCCTGCTGGTGCGTTCCGACGAAGGATCGCTTTCAGATGCACTTCTTCACCGAGCCGATAGACGCCGCGATCGGTGAACACCGTTCCGCGGAGAAGCGGATCGGCATCCTCCAGATTGAAGCGCATCCCGAATTCCCACGGAATCAGGCCTTCGTTCCAGTCGCTGCCGACATATGCGACGTCACCGTCCTTCTCGGCGGTCACGAGAAAGGCAAAGCGGTACCACTGCTGCGGATCGCGAATCCGCGTATCGGGCGCAACGACGGTCCCGTCAGCCGCTGTGATCCCGGTCCACAGTGCGGACCCATCCAGCTTCACGATTGACACTTTGGCGCCGGCGACCGGCGCGCCGTCGTCGAGCCGCGTGACGAAGATCAAGGTGTTGAGCGGGCTGTCCTTGACGGTGATCCCCAGGTTCGTGACCTGGACGATCGTCGACCGGATGATCGGCGTGCCATCCGGTTGCATGTAAGGCCGCGCGTGTTCAATCGGCTGGCCATCCTGCACGGCCGCCCAGGCGAAGCCGGTGCCGTTTGGCTTGAGCACCTTCGACAGATCCAGTCCGTGGGAATTGACCTGATCGACCGCGCCGCCGAGCCGCCGGTCGACGCCGCTGCCGTCGGGCGCCGTATGGAAATGGCTTTCCTGCTGCGCGACGACCGTCGACATGAGGTCGGCCGGGTCGATCGCTGCCGCCCATTGCTTCACGTTCTGGAAGTTGCGCGCGTAAAACGGCAGCAGGGCGCCGCCGCCCGTCTCCCACACGCCGTGCCCGTCGCCGAAGCTGGTGAACGCACGGCGGTGCCAGTTGGCGATCACCCCGGCCCACGGGTAGCCGAGGGTCTGTCCGTCCGCTGCCGTCAGCGTCGGCGGCAACGTCACGAGCCAGGTGGTCGCGGGCGGCTGCGCCTTGAACCCGGCATCCTCGACCGTGAGGCCTGTTTCATCGTCCGGCGTGTCTGCCTCGCGCCGTGGAGGCGTTCCCTTCTGCTGCTGCACCGGCCGCCCGGGATCGGTGATGTCCTCTGCTTTCAGCGCGGCACCAAACGTCGCCGTCTTGACCGGCGCGCGGAACTCGACGGGGTTTCCCGCGTCCGGATCGCACTCGACGGTACACCAAACGCGATCGACGAAGAATGCGCGCTCCGCCTCGATCACATACTGCTCCCCGCGTCCGGATACGGCGCGTCCGGCGGGCGATGGAACGGCGCCGTCGGTCTGAATCCTGACGTAACTTTCCGGGGGAACGAGCGTGGTCAATTCGACGACCACGAGATCCTTCGACGGGACGAACCGCTTCCTGTCCCAGTCGGTCGCGAGCCGCAGTTGAACCGGGCCCGTCGCCTGCGCGGCCGTCCTCGCCTCCGCTATTTTTTTCGCGAGCGCCTGTGCGGCATTCGGATCCAGTTCGGCAAGTCGTTCCTGGGCCTCTGGAGCAATCGCGGGGGCGATGAAAGGATGCGGCTGAAACGCGGCAGAGAGGTGGGCGACGACGTCCTCAGGTTTGACCGGCTGATTGAAATTGAGTGCGACCAGGGGAGCGGCATCGTAGCGGCCGCCGGGGCGATACCAGTTCGTTCTCAGCAGGCGCGCTGTCGGCGTTCGAAAAACAAACGTGTATTCCTGCGCCAACCGGCGTCCGCTGACGGCGGCTGCAGCGGTGTCGATCGTCACCGTGTATTCCGTCGCAAGAGGGAGCGCCCTGGCAGAAGTGAAAATCAGGATCGTCGTGCCCGACCATCGGAATGTGCCGTCAACCGCCGGCGTCATGTGGAAAAACGCCGGATGAAGCGCCGCCGGCACGGCGGCCATGGCAATCATCGGCTCGGAGAAGACGACCCGTATCTCGTTGGCTTCCGCCGCCTTGGCGACTTCTCCCCTCGGGCCGGCGCTCACGATTCGCAGCGGCGGGACGGGTTGGGGATAGGCGCGAAGTGAAAAGGTGAGGAGGAGAACCGAACAGGCGCACACGAGCCGGCGTGTCATCAAGCCCTCTGGGACGTTGGACACCGCCTCGGCGAACTTCGCCGCGACGGCCGAGTGTGGGAATGCTGTTGCGGAGAGTGTAGCCGGAAGCGGTCGCTACGCGTGCGCGCGGCCGTCTTCGACGAACAGTGCCGGCATCCGCTGCCGCAGCAGATCAGTCGCACGCGATCCGGGCGACGCGCCGGTCACAACGGTTCCGATCGTGTAATAGGTGATCGCTGTCAGCGCGATGGCCGCCCAGAATCCGACGGGCGCGATCAGGGTCACGATTGACGCGGCCGACAGGACGGCGACGGCATCAAAAACAGCCGCGACGGTGCGCGGCATGAGACGCCCGCGGCGGGCCTGCCGCTGTGCGACGGCCGTGCGGCCGGACGCGCGACGGTCCACACCCCCCGGAATCATCGAGACATCGTCTTGATACTCGGCGACCTGTCCGATCAGTTCGGCCTGCGCGCGGATGACGCGGGACGCGCGGCGGTCGCCGATCGGAAACAGCCGGCAGAATTCATCGACGACGTCGTCGGCGTCGATGCCGACGGCTCGCGCGTAGTCACGGACGAAGGCCCTCGCAAAGATGCCCGTCGGCCATCGGGAAAAATCGTTGCGCTCGAGTCCCTGCCACAGTTCGACACCGACATTCGTGACGCTGGCGATCGTGTCGAGCGAGATCCCGCGGCGCTCCCGTTCGCTCTTCAGCCGCGGTCCGAAGGTGTCCCTGTCCGACATGGCGGTGACACGTGCCGAGCAATTGTCACGCCGGGTTCGCCCCGCGAATTCCGGCGCAGTTCCAGCGATTCGGACACCCCGCCATGCGTTTTTTGTAATTGCTGCCACGGATCGGAACAGCGAAAGACGCAAGCGGATCCGAACGCGGCATATGATCGTTGGGGCTGATTCACGGTCGATGGCGTCACGAGTTCTGAGCGTCCATGCCCGGTATCGCTGCCGGCACTCGGGGGTGTGCTGCCGCACCGGCTGGGATCTGCCCTTCAACCGGGACGAGCGGCTCGCCGCCGAACGGCTTCATCTGGTGCCTTCGAACGCATTCCGGGATGGAGACGGCATGTCTTTCGCCGCACGAGGCGCGGACGGTTCGTGCGTGTTCCTGGAAACGGGCGGCGCCTCGATCCACTGCGGCATCCATCGCGCCGCCGGCCAGGATGTCCTGCCGGTCGCGTGCCGCATGTTTCCGCGCGTTGCGCTTCATGACGCGCGGGGCTGGACGATCACCCTGTCGCACTTCTGCCCGACCGCCGCGTCGCTTCTGTTCGAGGAGGACGGACCAGTCCACATCTGCGAAGCGCCGCCGGCGCTGACCGACGTCGGACCGCTCGAAGGCCTCGACGCGACCGATGCGATCCCGCCGCTGTTGCGCGAAGGCGTGCTCATGGATCTGGACAGCTTTTCGGAATGGGAGTCGGGTGCCGTTAGAGTGCTGACGGCCCCGGACGCAAGTCCATACACGGCGCTCGCGCGGCTGGAGCTGATTACTGATGAGCTGACCGAATGGACTCCCGATGCCGGCGAACTGTGCGAGCACGTCAGGAGCGCCTTTCTGTCAGCGGCGCCAGCCGTCGCTTGTGCCACGACGCGCGAGTCACGGGCCGTGCAGCGCTGGCTCGCCGCTCACCTGTTCGGAAACTGGATCGCGTATCAGGGACGCGGGCTCCGCACGATCGTGCGTTACCTCCGCACGTGCCTGGACGTGTTTACCGTCGAACTTTCGCGTGACGGCAATACGCTGGACGCCATCCGGCGGAGCGATTACCTCATCGTCCACGAATCCGATTCACAGCAGCTTGCAGCCGCGATCGATGCACTCGTCCGGCGCTCGTCCACTCGATCATGAACGTGCTCGACCGATTCCTTCGTTACGTCACCATCGACACACGCGCCGACGACACTGTTGCGACCTGCCCGACGACTCAGGGGCAGCTCGAGATGATGCGTCTGCTGGAAACGGAATTGCGCGGCCTCGGATTGACCGACGTGTCGGTTGACGCGAACGCCTATCTGATGGCCACGATTCCGTCGACGGTGTCGCAGGCCGTTCCGACAATCGGCTTCATCGCGCACGTCGATACGTCGCCCGAGATGCCGGGTAACAACGTCAGGCCGATCGTGCACCGTTCGTGGGATGGATCGGACATCGTGCTGCCGGACGATCCGACAGCGGTCCTCACGGCCGCGGACAACCCCGACCTCGCCGCACAGATCGGCAACGACATCGTCACGGCGTCCGGCAAGACACTGCTCGGGGCGGACGACAAAGCGGGCGTGGCCGCGATCATGGCGGCGGCGGAATACCTGATGACACATCCGGGAGTGCTGCACGGTACGATCCGGATCGGGTTCACGCCAGACGAGGAGATCGGCCGCGGCGCGAATCACTTCGATGTCGGCCGCTTCGGCGCGGTGTGCGCGTATACGCTCGATGGCGGGGCGGCCGGCGAACTGGAATACGAGAGCTTTTCAGCCGACGTGATGCGCGTCACGTTCAAGGGGTTCAACACCCACCCTGGATTCGCCGCCCGCAAGATGGTGAACTCGATCAAGGCGGCGGCGCGGTTCATCGACAGCCTGCCCGCTGACGCGCTGTCGCCCGAGACGACGTCGGGATACGAGGGGTTCGTTCATCCCTATCAGCTCGACGCTGGCGTCGACCGGACGAGCGTGCGCGTGCTGCTGCGTGATTTCGTGACGTCGGCGCTCGACGAAAAAGCCGAGCTCGTGGAGCGCGCGGCGCGCCTCGCGGCGAAGGCCACCGGTGCGATGTTGGAAATCGAGCGCCAGGAACAATATCGAAACATGCGTGAAATACTCGATCGGCATCCCGAGGTCGTGCAGCGCGCGCGGGATGCATTCAATCGCATCGGGCTCACTCCGATCGAGCGGCCGATCCGCGGGGGCACCGACGGGTCGCGCCTGTCGTTCATGGGCTTGCCGACGCCGAACCTGTTCGCGGGTGAGCATAACTTTCACTCCCGGCTCGAATGGACTTCGCGTCAGGAGCTCGAGCTCGCTGCTCGCGCCATTGTCGCGATCGCGGAGGAGTGGGCGAAGCGGGACTGACGCCACGCGCCCGCGCTATCGGACCCTCAGCGGCGCCAGGGCCTGCACGCGGGCCTCGCCTGTGACGGCAGTGATCTCGACGAGGTACTCGCCGCGGGCGATCGATGCGATGGTGAGCGACACTTCGTACTCGCCAGGCCGTTTCTGCGTGACCGGAAGATCCACGAGCGCGTTGGCGGACCTGTTCAGCAGTCTCGCCTTGATCGTCGCGAGCGAGGCACCCGTGCCTGTCACGAAAAACCTAATGACGGCGCGGTCGGTGCGTTCGAATTCGTGGCCGGCGTACGGTGTCACGGCGCCGTCCGCTTCGATCGTCCGAAGTTCGATGCCGGTTCGCGCCCTGAACAGCTCCGGGGAGGATATCGCCACCGGGACGCGGGCGTAGTCCGGCACGTCGACGCGCCTCGAGCGCGCCCCGAGCGACACGCCGTCGCGGTCGAACAGCGTGCGGCGGACCTCCACCGTACCCGGCGCCACATCGAACGTCGCACTGCCGTTCAGCGCATCGTCGAAGAAAATGCGACCATCCGGTGCCGCCGCGCGGATGCGCACGGCAACGTTCTGATGCTCCGGCGCCCGCTGCCACACCACGGTCATCCGGGGACCCTTCGGGCCGGGCGCCGCCCCAATCCAGAGATCGCCGTCTTCGTCCGCCGGTCCTTCGACGAGCTCGGAAAGAGCGTGGGAGATCTCGGGCGGTACTTCCGCGGCGCTTGCCGCCGCGCGTGCGGAGGTCATCTCGGCAAGCGTCGGTGCGAAGTACCCGTGCCGCGCGCGGACGTCCACGCCAGGACGGTTCACGTGCACCTCGATCTTGTGGAACTTCCCGTCCACCGGGTTCTTCGACGAGCTGTAGCCAAGCAGATAGAACGCGCTCGACTCGTACACCATGTTCCGGAGGCGTTTCGCAGGTTCGTTGCTGCGGAGCGAGTCGGCGCCGGTCTCCGCTGCGATCGACAGCAGCAGGTCGTTCATAACGCCCAGCCCTCGAGGATCGAGCGTGTAGACCGCCGTGTTGTTTTGATTCGCGGCGCGGAGGAAGTCGCGCAGCCAGTCCGACTGATCGGCCATGCCGCCCATCGGACCGAAGTCCTCGGTGACGAGAAGCACCGATTTGCGGCCTTCCTTGATGGTGCCGAGAAATCCTACGGTCGCCTCGAGCGCGGACCGTGAAACCTGCGATCGCAACGGCTCGATGTCGCGCTGCTTGTAGAGCTGCGCCTGCTCCAACGAGCTGCGCGGCGGAAGATAGATGCCGCGGCGCCCCTTCAGTTTCGCGATGGCCTCTGCGAGTGTCCGCCGGTCACGTGTGAACTCGATAGCGTCCGATGGCGTGAGCGGGTCGGTGATCGCCACGAGATCGGTCGGGCCGAACGCGTTGAGCACGAGGTCCGTGAGGGCGGCGCGTCCGCGGATGGCGGGCTCGAACTGCTCGATGTGGTACTCGTCCCAGAAGATGACGAACACCCGCACGTCGTCGCGCGCGGCCTCGGCGTACGCGTGCTCGCGCGACCGGATCGGCAGAGAAAGGTCATCGGTCGGCTGGCCGTTCGCCTCGACGAGGCGGAAGGCGTCGACCGTCTGCGGCACGCCATCTTCTGTGACGGTGAAGTCGTCCTTGGTCAGGTTCGTCAGCAGCTGTCCGTGCTTGTCGAGGACGGTGACGTCGACGCGGACGACGTTCGTGCCTGCCCGGAACGTGGGGGGCTGCTGCGGCCGTTGGGGTGCCTGCGATTGCGCAGGAAGGACGGCCGTCCCGGCCGTCAGAAGGAGGAGTACCGCACGAAAGGCTCGCATGGATGACCCACGCCCAGAATATCCCGCGTGGCACTCCACCCACTAGCTACTGAATGAGCCGACGCGTCCGCGGCGGCGTGACGGTGCTGCAGGTGCGACGGATATCTTCGGTCACAGATCAAAGATCGCGACGACCGGCGCATGGTCGCTGGTGCCCACGTCGCGCTGCACGACGCACGACTGGACGCGATCGAAAATCGGCTGACTCGCGATGACGTAGTCGAGGCGCCACCCGATGTTCCGCTGCCGCATGTTCCGCCACGGTGCCCACCACGTGAACAACCCGTCGTTTTCGGGCTCGAGCGCACGCCCGGTGTCCACGAGGCCATGCGACAGCAGCCGCTCGAGCAGTGCGCGCTCCTCAGGCAGTTGTCCGATCGCCCGAGGCTTCCGCTCCTTGGGATGTACGTCGAGATCCGTCCGCGCGATGTTGATGTCGCCGCAGATCACGGCGTGCCGGCCAGCCGACGCCAGGTCCGCCGTGAAGGCATCGAACGACTCCAGAAACCGCATTTTCGCTGGAAAATCCTTGCCGCCGTTGGGCACGTAGACCGACGCGAACGTTGTGTCTCCGACGGCGGCCGTGACGATACGGCTCTCATAGTCGAAGGCCGGATGCACGAATGCCGGCTGTTCCGGCGAGAAGCCGCGGCTGATGTGCAGCGCTACGCCGGAATATCCGCCCGCACCGTGCCAGTAGCACCAGTAGCCGTCGAGTTCGCACAACCAGACCGGAAGCTGATCGAGCGAAGCCTTCGTCTCCTGGAGACACACGACGTCGGGCCGCTCGCGCTCGATCCACTCCTGCACTTGCGCCTGACGCGCCCGGATCCCGTTCACGTTCCAGGTGGCGACCTTCATCCGGTCGATTGTACCGCCGCGCCAGGCCGCGTCAGTCCTGGCGCAGGGCTCTCGCAGGGTCGATCGCGAGCGCGCGAAGAGCCGGAAGCACGTGGGCGGCACCCGCGACGGCGACGAGCACGCCGACGGAGGCGGTGAACGCCATCGGGTCGGATGGTGTGACGCCAAAGACGAGCGATCCGAGCAGGCGAGTCGTCAGACCTGCGGCGACGATGCCAGTGACGACGCCGATGAGGATAAGCGCGGCGCCGCTGGACAGGATCATCCGGAGCACCTGCCGCGGCGTTGCACCGAGCGCGATGCGCACCGCGAGCTCCCGTGTTCGTTGCGATACGCCAAACGACACGACGCCGTAGAGGCCGACGGCGGCGAGCAGCAGCGCGATGGCGGCGAAGCCGGCCAGCATCTGCGTCACAAACCGCGGTGCCTGAATGGCATCGCCGATGCGCGATTCCAGCGTCGCCACGTCGTACATCGCAACGCCTGGATCGATGTCCCTCAGTATCTGGCGTGCAGCCGGCGCGAGCGCCGCGGGATCGGCGGTCGTCGACCGTACGATGGCCACCAGATCCGAATCCGTGAACTGCGATTCCGGAGAGTAGAAAGCTGGGGCCGCGGGCGAGTCGAGCTCGGAGTGGTGCACGTCGCCGACGACCCCGATTACCGTGTACCAAGGTCCGCGGATCGCGCTGCCGAAGCGCACCTGGCTGCCAATCGGGTTCGCGTCGCCCCACACGAGCGCACGCGTCGCCTCCGACACGACGATGACGGGTTGCGACCGGGCGGTGTCAGCCGCCGTGAAAAACCGCCCGTCTCTGAGGGGAATGCCCATGACCTGAAGGTAGTCGGCCGTCGTGCCGTAACGTTCGATGCAGGGGTCTTCAGCGGAGTTCTGCTTCGAGAGGCCTCTCACGTGGAAGCCTCGGCAATCGTAGTTGGTCCCAAACGGAATTTGATCGGCGAGCGCGGCACCCGTCACGCCGGGTAGCGCGTGCAATTTCTGGAGGAACGTCTCCTGGAATTGGACGACTGCGGCGTCCTCCGCGTATCGATTGCCAGCCAGCGACAACTGCCACGTGAGCAGCCGATCGGGTTGGAAGCCTGGCGGCACCCGGATGAGCGCCATCGTGGTGCGCAGCATCACGCCGGCGCCTGCGAGCAGTACGAGGGCGAGCGCGAGGTCTGCGATGACGAGCGCGGAGCGCAGCCGCCCGGTTCCCCCGACGCTGCTGCGGGAATCGACGGCCAGATGGCTCGAGAGGGCACCGCGCGCCGCGCGCAACGCCGGCAGCACGCCGAAGAGGGTCCCTGTCACGAGCGACACGACGAGCGTGAACAGAACTACGACGCCGTCAACGCCTGCCCGATCGGCGCGCGGCAGCGACACGGGCGCAATCCGCTCGAGCGCGTGCACGGCCCCGCTCGCAAGGAGCAGCGCGGCGGCGCCGCCCCCGAGGGCGAGCAGGGTGCTCTCGGTCAGCATCTGGCGGAGGAGCCTGCCGCTCCCCGCGCCCAGCACCGCACGCACCGCAAGCTCGCGCGCGCGCGACTGCGATCGTGCCAGCAGCAGGTTCGCCACGTTTGCACAGGCGATGAGCAGCACGAAACCGACCGCGCCGAGCAGCACGTAGAGTGGCCGCCGGACCTCTCCCATCAGCGCATCGTCAAGGGGGACGACGGCGATGGTGCCGTCGCTGTACTCGGTCGGGTGCTCGCGCTGCATCACGGCGCGGATCGCGTTCATTTCGGCCGCCGCATTCGCGACGGAAACATGGGGGGCCAGAAGGCCAAAGGCGCGGAGGTGCTGGCACGAGCGGCAAGTCGAATCCCCGCCGATTCTGTAGCCGAGCGGCGCCCAGACGTCCGCGCCGCCCTCATACCGCTTGGCATCCAGGGGGTCGAAGCCGGCCGGCATCACACCGACGATACGAAAATTGACGTCGGCAATCTGGACCGATCGGCCAACAACGGCGGGGTCGGCATTGAAGCGGCGCCGCCAGATCGCGTCGCTCAGGATCACTACGCGGCGGCCCTCGGGCGTGTCTTCGGCCTCGCTGAACGCCCGTCCGAGCGCAGGTTGCAGGCCGATCGTCTCGAAATAATTGGCGCTGACGCGAACGCCCTCGAGGCGCTCGGCCTCACCCGCGGCGATCAGCGTCGGTGTCCACGACCTCATGAGCGCAATCTGCGCAAAGCTGTTGCTTCTGACGCGCCAGTCCGCGGCCGTCTCGAATCCAACGTTGTCCACCTGTCCGTCGGCGCCGCGGTCGCCGACTATTACGACGCGGCTCGCGTTGGGAAACGGGAGCGGCCGCAGCAGAACAGCGTTCACGACGGCAAAGATCGCGGCATTCGCTCCGGTCCCGATGGCGAGCGTCAGTAGTGCAGCAGTGGTAAACCCCGGCGTCCGGCGAAGCATGCGGACGCCATACCGCACGTCCTGCTGGAGCATGTCGAACCAGGGAAGCCCGCGTTGATCGCGGAAGGCTTCCATCGTCTGTGTGTGTCCGCCGAGCGCCGCGCGCGCGGCCTGGCGCGCGGCCTCGGGTGGAAGGCCGCGTCGACGGTGCGCCTCCTCGAGCTGTTCGCGGTGGAACGCCAGCTCTTCGGCCACTTCATCGTCCCGCCTCCCACGCCCGAACGTCCCGGCGACGCGTGCAGCCAGCTCTCGAAGCGTCATTGCACCGGCTCCTCGCCCCCGAGCAGGCGCGTCATGATGGAAACGGTCCGCTGCCAGTCGGCCTCCTCGGCGGCGAGCTGCCGACGGCCGGCCCGCGTCAGCGTGTAATAACGGGCGCGGCGGTTGTTCTCGGACACGCCCCACGCGGAGGTGATCCATCCCCGCTGCTCCAGCCGCAGTAGCGCCGGGTACAGCGTGCCCTGGTTCACATATAACGCGTCATTCGAGACCTGCTCCAGACGCTGCGCGATGCCGTACCCATGAAGGCTGCCCATCGTGTCCAGCGTTTTCAGTACCATCAGATCGAGGGTGCCCTGCATGATGTCGCGTTTAGGGTCCGTCATCCGCACTCCTTTTGAGAATCAACAGGAGACTACTGCGTTCTCCTGTTGGATGTCAAAAGGTCTGAGGCGGCAGCTTTCGTCGGAACGCGGCTGCCGCGTTCGCCGTATCAGTACCGAATCGAGGTTCGCTCATGGAACGATTGGTCCAGGACCTGAAGTTCGCCGCCCGAGTCCTCCTCAAAGAGCGCGGCTTCACGGTCACCGCCCTGCTGACGCTGGCCATCTGCATCGGCGCAAACGCAGCGATCTTCGCGGTCGTGAATTCCGTGCTGCTCGAGCCGGTTCCCGTTCCGCATCCTGAGCAGCTGGTCTACATGTACAACTCCTACCCGGGGGCGGGTGTCGGCGACCGCGGGTCGACGGGCGTGCCGGATTATTACGATCGGCTTCGCGAGACGTCGGTCTTCAGCGAACAGGCGCTGTATAACCCGTCCGGCGTCACGATCGGCCAGGAGGGGAACCCGCAGCGCGTGTCCGCCATGCGCGCAACGCCTTCGCTGCTCCGGCTGCTCGAGGTGCAGCCGGTTCGCGGCCGCATCTTCACAGACCAGGAAGGGGAGCTCGGCAACACGAGCAAAGTCATCCTCACGTACGGCAGCTGGCAGCAGATGTTCGGCGGCCGCGACGACGCGATCGGCCAGACGATGCGGATCAACGGGGAACCTTACGCGATCGTTGGAGTGCTGCCGAAGGGCTTCTCGTTTCTGCAGCCCGACGTCAAATTCTGGATGCCGCTCGCGTTCACGGCAGAGCAGAAGTCCGACGAGTCCCGCCACAGCAACAACTGGTCATATCTCGCCCGGCTGAAGCCCGGCGCGACCATCGAGCAGGCGCGCCAGCAGATCGACGCCCTGAACGCGCGAAACCTGGATCGGTTTCCGGCACTCAAGCAAATCCTGATAAACGCCGGGTTCCATACGGTTGTCGTGCCGCTCCAGTCATACCTCGTGCGCGAGTTGCGCGGAACGCTGTATCTGTTATGGGGCGGTGTCGCCTTCGTGCTGCTGATCGGGATCGTCAACATCACAAATCTGATGCTGGTCCGATCCACCGCGCGGATGAAGGAACTGGCCACACGGCACGCGCTTGGAGCGGGCCTTGGCCGGATCGCGCGTCAGCTGCTCACCGAAACCGTCTTGCTCACCGCCGCTGGCGGCCTCGGCGGATTGGTGCTGGGTGCGTGGGGGGTTCGAACACTGGCGCGGTACGGCCTGGCAGAGACGCCACAGGGGACGTCCGTCACGGTCGACACGCGCGTCGTGCTCTTCACGTTCGCGCTCGCGCTGGCCGTCGGGATGCTCATCGGACTCGTCCCGGTGCTCGGAATCCGCCAGATGAACCTGAGTCAGGCGTTCCGCGAAGAAGGGCGGAGCGGCACCGCCTCCCGCGGCGCGCGGGTCATGCGCGGCGCGCTGGTGACGGTGCAGGTTGCGTTCGCGTTCATGCTCCTCATCGGTGCGGGACTCTTGCTCGCGAGCTTCCGACAGGTTCTTGCGGTGAAACCGGGCTTCGACGCGGATCACGTGCTGACCGGGCGCGTGACGCCGCCGTCGACGCGGTACAAGGGCGACCCCGCACTGCTCTCGTTCGCCGACCGACTGCTCGACGGCGTGCGCGCCATCCCCGGCGTCGAGGCGGCCGGCATCACGAGCAACCTGCCGCTCGGGGAAGACCACAGCGACAGCGTCATCATGGCGGAAGGGTACGTCATGAAACCCGGCGAGTCGCTCATCTCCCCTTTCCAGACGGACGTCACACCGGGATATTTCGAAGCCATGCGGATTCCGTTGAAGGCGGGACGTCTGTTCACCGCCTCGGA
>DATJIW010000054.1:0-138406 GCA_035492775.1 Vicinamibacterales bacterium | reverse complement strand
GATGCCCCACGCTGCCTGATACAGGCCCGTGATGATGAACTGGTACTTCGGCAGCACGGTGTAGATCGAGCTCTTGCCGCTGCCACCGCTGGAGCGGATGATGTCTCCGCCATTCACGTTCGGGCTGCCGAGCGTCGGCGTGGGATCGTTCTGACCCGCCGGACTCGTCCAGTGCTCGGTGTCGCTGTTCGTCGAGAACCCGAACCGCGCCATCCAGCGGTTCGACATCCGCTTCACAGCGGACACTTCGAAGCCCTGGTACTGCTGGTAGTAGTCCTTCCGCGTCTGGTAGATAGTGGCGTCGCGGTTGGATGGAACGTGGCTCGGAATGGCAGCGTAGTACGGCACGCTGTAGCTGCCGACCGGGTCCGCCGTTCCGGTGAACGTTCCGGCCTGGGCGTAATCGGTGGACGTCAATCCGAGGTCGTTCCGATTGAAGTTCACGAACCGGCGGTACGTGTACGTGCCGCTCACCGCCAGATTCGGAATCAGCTCGCGATCGATACCCACCTGGAATTCATGGGTGAGTGGAACGCTGTAGGAGCCGACCGTCGCGCTGGGGGGTCCGACGTTCGCCGGATTGTTCAGGTCGAAACCGGAGAAGTTGGCGTCGCCGCTATCAACAAGCGCCGCGAGGCCGGGAGCCAGCGCCGCCTGGATTTCTGCCGGGTCCGCGATCTTGTTGCCGTTCGTGTCCACCACGTTGTAGAGGTAGACACCGCGGTAGCCGACCACCGATTCAAACGCCGCCTCGGTTGCGTTCATCTGCGACGCGAACATCGCGTAGCTCGCGCGGGCCAGCGTCTTGTGGCTCGAATCCAGCGCGTACGTCATGCCGACGCGCGGCGTGAACGCCTTCCCGTCGATGACGTTCTTCGCGTCCGTGCTCGTCAGATCGGGCAGGTACTGCGGGAGCAGCGGGTTGCCTGCCTGCGTGAACCCGTTGACCGATGCCGCCGAGCGGCCCCAGCGCACGCCGAGATTCAGCGTCAGCCGGTCCATCGACCACGTGTCGCCGACGTAAGCGCTCGTATACGTCGCACTGGTCGACGTCGTATGACCATACGCGAGGATGTCGGCTTCGATGCTCGGATATCCCTGCCAGTAAGTCCAAACGCTGTTCGCGCCTGGAATGATCGAACTCGAGTCGACGTCGGCCTTTCGCCAGCCGTAGCCGAACTTGATCTCGTGCTTGCCGCGGAAGAAGTTGCCGTCCACCTGGACCGCGTTCTGCGGACGAAGCGTGTTGTACTTGCTCCAGGACCCGTGATTGATTCCCCCGTCGTCGCGATACGGCGCCGTGTCGAGGCCGCCTTCAGGCGTCAGGAAGAACCCGCCGTGCACGTGAGAGACCTGCCCGGAAAGAAACACGTTCCGGCCCAGAACGAAGTTGCCCTCGCCCTTGTACACCTGCGTCGGACCGCCCTGATCGACCGTCGTCTCCGGCGGACGGGTCGTGCTGGCACTGCGGCCGTACTTCAGCTTCGCGCCGCGATAGTACGTGAAGTTGCCGCGGATATCACTGTTGATCTGACCGGTGCCCTTGAACGAGTAGTCCTTCAGGAGGGTCTTGTCGGGGGTGTTGGCGAGCGTCAGCAGGCGAACGTCGGTGTTGCCGATCGCGCCCCAGGCCCACGCGTGATCCTTCAGGATCGGACCACCCAGTTCGAAGCCCATGTCCTTGTACTGATCCGTGCGGTTGCCCTTGCCGCCGGTCTTCGCGCCGATGGTCGACTTGAGCTCGTCGGGCAGGTTGGTCGCCTGCATGCTCTCGTTCTCGAAGTAGATGCGGGCCGAGCCGCGCGGCGTGTTGCTGCCGGACTTGAGCACCATGTTCATCTGCACGCCCGGTGTCGCGGCCTTCAGATCGGTGCCGCCCGTCGAGACGTTCATTTCCTGGAACATGTCGAAGTCGTAGTAGGTGGACGATGAACCGAGCGCGGCCATGTCGGTGATTGCGACACCGTCCATGTTCCACGTGTTCTCGCCGCCCGACGCGCCCTTGGCCACGTAGGCGGACTGCTGACCGGATTCAGCACCGCCGACGTTGACGCGGTCGGTGACGACGCCGGGAACCGTCTGCAGCACGACCCACGGGTCGCGCGACGACGGCACTTCCTGGAGTTCCTCCTGCGTGATGTTCGTGGACGTGTTCGTCTTCTTGGGGTCGAGGACGGGGGCTTCCGCGGTGACTTCCACCTGCGTGTTCACGCCGGCGACTGCCATCGTGATCTTCAAGTCGGCGGCCCGTCCAATCTGAACCGGCACGCTCTTGTTCATGTAGTCGCCAAAGCCGGAAAGCTTGGCGGCGACGGTATACGTGCCGGGCGCGAGATTGAGGAAGTGCACCTCGCCCTTGGCATCGCTTACGGCGGTCGAGTCCTGCGGACCCGAGATGTCAACGGTCACTCCGGGAAGCACGGCGCCGGTGCTATCTGTCACGGTGGCGTCGATCCGCCCCGTGAAGACCTGCGCCGCGGCTGGAGACACGCCGACCAGGCCCAAGGCCAGAGCGGCGTACGTCACCAGTCTTGCTATTCTCACTTTCATCTTTCCATCCTCCACGACAGAAGAGAACCTGAATAGCGTAAACGGACGGTGTACGAACGTGAACGTCACACTATGCAGGGAAAAGGCCACGTTTGCAATACAAACGTTCGCGTTTGTTTTCAGTGATTTAGCGGAAGTTACCGCGAGTCGTGGGACGAAAAATCCAAAACGCCCGGTGTCCGGATTCAAGGGACCGGATCCGGACAGACCGAACACGTGAACCGTTGGTTCGGCGCGCCGGTCTAACTGCCCTGGTTACTTCGCGAACCGATCAAAAATGTCTACGAGCTCGCCGAGGCGTTGCGTACGCTCCGGCTCCCCCTTGGCGATCCCCTCGGGAACGCACTTTTCGACGTGGAACTTGAAGACCGCGAGGCTGATGCGGTTCAGCGCCGCTTCCGCGGCGGCGAGCTGCTGCAGGATCTCTACGCACAGACGGGGCTCCTGCACCATACGACGGATCCCGCGGACCTGGCCTTCAATCCGATTGAGCCGGGTGATCAGCGCCTGCTGTTGTTGTGCGTCCAACATTGAACCTGCTTGTGTATGGGGGTATCGCCACTATAACTCAACATTGGCAAATTCCGCCGCGTTAGTAACATAGGGCCGTGGTCAGGGTCGAACACGTCACACGGCGTTTCGGGGCGCGAATCGCCGTCGACGACGTGTCCTTCGAGGTCCGCTCCGGCGAGGTGTTCGGTCTGCTCGGCCCCAACGGCGCCGGGAAAACCACGACCCTGAGGATGCTCGGAGGCCTCATCCCGCCGACGTCAGGGACCATCCGGATCAACGGACAGCCGTTCGTCCACGCTTCGTCCCAGACGCTGCGCGAGCGCATCGGGTTCCTCACCGAAACGCCGGGGCTCTGGGATCAGCTCTCGGTCGAAGACAACCTGCTCGTGTACGCCCGCCTGTTCTCTGTTCCCGACCCGCGGAAGGCCGTCCGGCGGACGCTGGAAACCTTCGACCTCTGGCCGCGACGCGCCGATCGCGTCGTGCTGCTGTCGAAAGGCATGAAACAGAAGGTCGCCGTCGCGCGCGCCCTCGTACACGAACCGGACGTCGTCCTCCTCGACGAGCCCACGGCCAACCTCGATCCCCAGACGGCGCGAGTCGTTCGGGACCTGCTCTCCCAGCTTCGCGGCGCAGGCCGCGCGGTCGTGGTGTCGACCCACAACCTCGATGAAATCGAGCGCGTCGCCGACCGGGTCGCCCTGATCAGCGGGCGCCTCATCGCCATCGGGGTACCGGCCGACTTGCGCCGTGAGGTTTTCGGCCATCGGCTGCGCGTGCGCCTCGACGCCGCTTCCGATGCCATGCCGGAGTTCGCGCGGACGGCGGAGCGCGCCGGCGCCGCTGATCTGCGCATCGACGGGATGACGCTCTCGATGTCCGCGAACGGCCGCGCGTCAACGATCCCCGACATCGTCCGCGCGCTGGTCCAGGCGGGCGCCGCGATCTTGGAAGTGACTGACGACGAGGCGTCGCTCGAAGACGTGTATCTGAGGCTCCTGGCGGAGCCCGGAAAAGTTCCGACGCCGCACGCCCAATTCCCGGGCCGGGACTCCCGATTCCCAACTGTCGATGACCGGATTTCGCCCACCGCGCAAGGTTCAGCGTCTGAGGGCGAACCGAAATGAATGGCCACCGCATTGCGGCGTTGATGGGCAAGGAGCTGCGGGAGATGCGCTCGAACCCCGCGGCGATCCTGCCCGTCGTCGTGCTCGTCGCGGTCTGCCTCGTGCTGCCGTTTTTCGTGGCCGTCGTGCTGCCGGCGATGACTGGAGAGTCGCTCTCGAGCGACCGGACGATTTCACAGGTGCTGGAGTTCGCGCGCACGCGCCTGCCGGGGCTGGACTCGCTTCCGCCCGAATCTGCCGCGCAGGCGTTCATGTTCCAGCAGTTTCTCTTCCTGTTTCTGGTCGCGCCGATCGTGGGCGCAGTGTCGCTCGCGGCGTACGCCGTGGTGGGAGAAAAGCAGGGCCGCACACTGGAGCCGCTGCTGACGACGCCGCTGACGACGGCGGAGCTGCTCGTCGCAAAGGTCCTTTCGGCATTCCTTCCCGCGCTTTTGATCGAGTTCCTGGGGCTCGCGCTCTATGTTGCGCTGACAACGAGCGTGGCCGCGCCTGGGGTCGCCCGGACCCTCGTGAGCGGCCGCAGCCTGATCCTGGCGCTGCTGCTGGGACCGCTTGCGTCGCTGGCGTCGCTGCAGCTGACGATCGCGATCTCCTCGCGTGTCAACGACCCGCGAAGCGCGCAGCAGATATCGGTGCTCCTCGTGCTGCCGCTCGTCCTGATGCTCGTCGGGCAGGTGGCCGGCGCGTTCGTGATCACGTCGCCGCTGCTCCTGGCGCTCTGCGCGGTGCTGGCGCTCGCCTGGCTTCTGCTTCTGATGCTCAGCGTCGCGTTGTTCGATCGGGAATCGATCCTCACGCGGTGGAAATGAAGACGTTCGACCGCGGAACGGGCACGGCTGTCGTCGTGGTGCCGGGCATCCAGGGACGGTGGGAGTGGATGCGGCCCGCGCTCGACGCACTGGCGACGCGCTATCGGACGGTGAGCTATTCCCTCTGCGGCGACCCCGGTTCGGGGTCACGAATCGATCCGCAGCTCGGATTCGACTCGTTTGTTCGTCAGCTCGACGCGGTGCTCGATCGCGCCTCCCTCGATCGCGCCGTGGTTTGCGGCGTCTCCTACGGCGGCATCATCGCGGTCCGCTACGCCGCGCGTCATCCACGCCGGGTCAGTCACCTGATTCTCGTATCGGCGCCGGGCCCCGGCTGGCAGCCGTCGGCGCGGCAGGCACGTTATGCGAGCCGGCCGTGGCTTTCGGTCCCCGCGTTCTGTGTGACGGCGTTCGAACGTCTCGGCGCCGAACTGCGTGCGGCCCTTCCCGAGTGGCAACCGCGCGCGAGCTTCACGTCGCGGTATCTGGCGTCGGCGCTCTTAGCGCCGATGATGCCCCACCTGATGTCGGCCCGAGTCAGGATGCAGGAACAGGTGGATGTCGCGCGGGACTGCGCGTCGATCGACGTCCCGACGCTCGTGGTCACGGGGGATCCCGCGCTCGACCGCGTGGTGCCCGTCGAATCGACTCGCGAATACGTCAGGCGCATTCGAGGCGCGCGGTACGCGATGATGGACGGGACGGGGCATCTCGGCATGCTGACGCGGCCGGACCGCTTCGTCCGCATACTGAGCGATTTCATCGATGCCCGCGATCCATGACCTCGCCGGCCCCGCCGGCCACATCGAAGCGCTGATCGACGAACCGTCGGAACGGTCGCCGCGCGCCGCTGTCGTTTTCGCGCATCCGCTGCCGACTCACGGCGGTACGATGCACACGAAAGCCGTGTATCAGGGAACGAAGGGGCTGGTGCGCACGGGCTGCGCGGTGCTCCGCTTCAACTTCCGTGGCGTCGGTAAGAGCGCGGGGCATTTCGACGGTGGCCCGGGCGAGATGGGCGATTTCACAGCGGCCATCGATTACGTCGCACGCAAGTATCCGGGCCTGCCAATCTGGGCTGCGGGGTTCTCGTTCGGTGCGTGGATCGCGCTCGAGACGGGCGCGATGGATGATCGCGTTTCGGTGCTCATCGGCATCGCGCCGCCCGTGACGAAGGAGGGATACGACTTCACCGCGGCGCGCGCCAGCACCAAGCCGAAGTTCTTCGTGCAGGGTGAGGCCGATGATGTCTGCCCGATTCAGGACATGTGGAAGTTCTACGGCGAGCTGCCGGAGCCGAAGGAGCTCGTGGTGATCGACGCAGCCGACCACCTGTTCGACGGGCACACCGTGGAGGTCGGAGAAGCGCTCGAGGATCTGCTGGGAGACTTCGAGGATCCGAAAAGTGCCGCGAATGGGTGATGAACGTGTCGCGGCGACGGGTGATGCAGTGAACGAGAACGTCACGCTGCTGGGCGGTGCCTGGCTCGTCGAAAATCAGCTGCCGCGGGCGATCTTCACCCGCGAACGATTCGATGACGAGCAGCGGCTGATCGGTCAGACCGCCGAGTCGTTCATTGACGGCGAGGTTCTGCCCGTGCTCGATCGGCTGGAACAGAAGGACTGGGCGCTTGCGCGGCGCCTGATCGAGCGGTGCGGCGAGCTCGGGCTGCTCGCGACCGACGTCGCCGAATCGTTTGGCGGACTCGACCTCGACAAGATTTCGTCGATCATCGTCGGCGAAGCCGTCGGTCGATGCGCGTCGTTCGCGACGACGTTTGGCGCACAGACGGGCCTCGTCATCACGCCAATCGTGTGCTTCGGCACCGAGGGGCAGAAGGAGAAGTACCTCCCGAAACTCGTGTCCGGCGAAATGATCGGCGCGTACGCCTTGAGCGAGTCCGGCTCCGGATCGGATGCGCTCGGTGCGAAGGCCCGCGCGACACGCGAGGCGGATGGCAGCTTCAGGCTGAGCGGCGAAAAAATGTGGATCACGAACGGCGGGTTCGCCGACGTGTTCATCGTCTTTGCCAAAGTCGACGGCGAGCACTTCACGGCTTTCATCGTGGAGCGCGCGTTCCCAGGCGTCAGCAGCGGCAAGGAAGAACACAAGATGGGCCTCCTCGGCTCGTCGACGACGCCGCTCATCCTGCAGGACGCGCGCGTGCCCGCTGAGAATCTGCTTGGCGAAATCGGGAAGGGCCACCGGATCGCGTTCAACACGCTGAACTACGGACGGCTCAAGCTGGGCGCGATGTGCAGCGGCGGCGCACGGGTGGCGATCGACGAAGCCGTCCGCTACGCGTCCGACCGGCGTCAGTTCGGTAGACCGATCGCGTCGTTCGGCGCGATCGCGCAGAAGCTCGGAGAGATGACGGTCCGGCAGTATGCCCTCGAAGCGATGCTCTACAGGACGGCGGGGCAGATCGACACCGCCATCGGCAGCGACCACTCGCCGGCGCGGGTGCTGGCCGCCTTCGAGGAGTTCGCGATCGAATCGTCGATCGTCAAGGTGGCAGGCAGCGAGGCGGCTGATTTCATCTTCGACGAGAACGTCCAGATTCATGGCGGCAACGGTTTCGTCCGCGACTATCCCGCGGAGCGCCGCTATCGCGACGGCCGGGTGAATCGCATCTTCGAGGGGACGAACGAAATCAATCGGCTGCTCATACCCGGGCTGGCGGTCCGGCGCGCGGCGAAAGGGTCGCTGCCGATCCAGAGCCTGCTGAGCGGAACGGCCGACGGAGGAGTCGACGGAGAGGGCGCTGTCGGTGCGACGGTGCGGGCGATGAAACGGACGACCGCGTTCGTCCTGGACCGTGCGCTCGGGTGTTACGGCGAGCAGCTCGGCGATCAGCAGGAAGTGCTGAGTGCGGCTGCAGACCTCATGATCGACGTCTACGCGGCGGAGAGCGCGCTGCTGCGGGCGATGGCGGCGGGCTCCGAACTCCATCGTGCGGCCGCAGAGGTGGGCGTGGCCGAAGGGGCCGCGCGGGCGCGCGACGCGGCGCGGATCGCGTTCTGCGCCATGGGCCGCATGCCGGACGTGGACGAAGCCGAGCGGATCTTGCGTGTTCCGCCCGTCGACGTCGTTTCACTGCGGCGCGTATTGGCGGCTGCAGCGGTTGATCGCCGGGCGTATCCTTTCTAAGCTCTGCCGTCTCCCAGCGTGCGTGCCGCGAGGCGCTCGTTCCCCGCCGGTCGTATGCGCCGAAATGGGGGCTGTCCCCTTTTTTTGCGAAGAATGGGGACAGTCCCCTTTTTTTGCGAAAAATGGCGGCTGTCCCCTTTTTTCGCAAAAAATGGGGGCTGTCCCCATTTCGCCCTGACAAAAAGAACCGGTTATGCCTTGAGGAGTTGGGAATTGGCAGTTGGCAGTTAACAGCGGAGAGACCCTAAGCTTCAGCCGGACTCTCGCCCCGCACCCTGGCGCGCCAGAGCAGCTTCGTGCGCTCGATGCCTTCCTCGGCCAGCGAGTAGCTGACCGGCACCAGCAGCAGGGTCAGGAAGAGGCACAGCGACTGGCCACCGATGATCGTGATCGCGATGTCGCCGCGCTGGGCGGCGCCGGCGCCCGTGCCGAGCGCTGTCGGGATGAGGCCGGCAACGATCGCCGCGGTCGTCATCAGGATCGGCCGCAGCCGCGTCTCTGACGCCTGCACGAGCGCCTGACGGAGCGGCATCCCCTGCCGCCGCAGGACGTTCGTGTAGTCCACCTGGAGGATTGAATTCTTCTTCACGATCCCGAGCAGCAGCAGCACGCCCAGCGCGCTCCAGAGGTTCAGGACGCGCCCCGTCATCCAGAGCGTCAACAGCGCGAACGGCACCGACAGCGGCAGCACCGTCATGATGACGAGCGGCTGCACGAAGCTCTCGAACTGCATCGCAAGCACGATGTAGATGAAGATGCTCGCCAGCGTGAGCGCCAGCACGATGTTGGTCGTCGTTTCGTCGAGCAGCTTCGACTGGCCGGTGAACTTCGCGCCGTAGCCCGGCGCCAGGTCGAGCGCCTTCGCCGCAGCCTGGATCTCGCGGATTGCCTGGTCGAGCGGCTTCCCCGGTTTCGTATCCGCGAAGATCGACATCGAGAACTGCCGGTTGAACCGCTGGATGATCGTCGGTCCAAAGCCGCGCGCGAGCTGCGCGACGTTGTCGACGCGCACCGGCGCACCCGACGTCGACGGCACCATCAGCGCGCCGATGGCATTCATGTCCGACCGCTGATCCTCGCGCACGCGGACGGTCACGGGATACCGTTCGCCCGCCTCCCGATAGCTCGAGATTTCGTCCTCGCCGCTCACCATCAGCCGGAGCGCCTGCGCGAGATCGGAGACCCGCACGCCGAGGTCCGCCGCCCGCTGGCGATCGACGTTGACGCGCAGCTCGGGGTTGCTCAGATTCACGACCGCCTTCGAGTCGCTGATGAACGGCATGTTCTGCACGTCCGACAGCAGGTGCAGCGCGTAGCCCGAGAGCTGGCGGAGATCGGGCCCGGTGAGGTTCACCTGAATCGGATACGACGCTGTCTCGCCGCCGCCGATAGGCGTTCGAATCACGACGGTCGGCTTGAAGGCTGGATACGCGGCCATCAGTTTCCGAACGCGATCGGCGATTTGGTCCTGCGACAGCTTGCGGTCCTCGAGCGGGTCGAGCGTGATCAGGATGTGGGAGTGGTTGACGCGCTCGAAGATCGTCGGCATCACATGCGCGACGCCGGGAATCGCCTTGAGCTGGGGCGTCAGCATCAGCACGGCCTTTTCCGTCCCCTCGAGCGACGTGCCCTCCGGCGTGTCGATGACGAGCTGGAAATCACCCATGTCCTCGTTGGGCAGGAACGACCGCCCGATCATGCGGCTCAGCACGAACGTCGACGCAAACACGAGTACGCTGACGCCGACGATCAGGCCGCGGTGATCGAGCGACCACTCGAGACAGCGCCGGTAGCCGCGATCGACCTTCCCGAAGAATCCTTCGTCGTGGCGATGGACGCGGCCGTCGGTGCGGACCATCCGGGCGCTCAGCATCGGCGTGAGCGTCAGGCTGACCAGCAGCGACACCATGACCGCGAACGCCATCGTGAAGCCGAAGGGATAGATGAACCGCTGCGTGTAGCCGGTCATGAAGCCGACCGGCAGGAAGATCACGATGAGCGACACCGACGTCGCGATGACAGCCAGCGTGACTTCTTTCGTGCCGTTGATCGCCGCATGGAATGGCGGCGTGCCTTCTTCCTGCATGTGCCGGAAGATGTTCTCGAGCACGACGATCGCATCGTCGATCACGATGCCGACGGCGAGCGTGAGACCCAGGAGCGTCATGCTGTTGAGCGTGAACCCCGCGGCGCGGATCAGCGCGAACGACGCGATGATCGATGCCGGAATCGCCAGCGATGCCACGAGCACGACGCGGAAATTCCGGATGAAGATCATGATCACGATGCTCGCGAAGAGGCTGCCGAACACCAGATGGTCTTCGAGCGACGCGATGGACGCCCGGATGAAGCTGGAGTCGTCGCGCGTGGTCGTGATGCGGACTTCAGGCGGCAGCTGAGCGCGAAGCGACGCCAGCTTGTTCTTCACCGCCTCGACCACCTGCACGGTGTTCTGGCCGGACTGGCGCCGCACGTCCATGACGACGGCGCGGTTCGCATCGAGGAACGCGCCCGTCGTCGGATCCTCGGTCGAGTCCTCCACCGTCGCGACGTCGCTCAGGCGAATCGGCACCTTGTTCGCCGTCGCGACGACGATGTTGCGGAACTGCCCGGTGGATTCGAGACGGCCGAGCGTGCGGAGCGTCAGCTCGGCGTCACCCTGCTCGATGCGGCCGCCGGGAATCTCGACGTTCTCGGAGACGATCGCGTCCGTGACGTTCTGCACCGTCAGGTTGTGAGCGTTCAGTTTCTCGACGTCGATCGTGACGCGGATCTGGCGGGCGCGGCCGCCGGAAATCGTCACGTCGCCGACGCCGTCCACGGTCTCGATCGCCCTGCGGATCTGCTTGTCGGCGAGTTCCGTGAGCGCCCGGATCGGGAGCGGCCCCGACAGCGCAAAGCTGAGCACCGGATCGGCGTCGGGGTCGACCTTGGTGATGACCGGAGGCAGGAGTTCGGGCGGCAGATCGTGGATCGCAGTGGCGACTTTTTCCCGGACGTCCTGCGCGGCACCGTCGATGTCGCGCTCGAGCACGAACTTCACGGTGATCCGCACGCTGCCTTCGCGGATCGTGGTGTTCATCTCGTCGATGCCGGCGATGCTGCTGAGCGCCTGCTCGGTGGGCTCCGCCACGGCGCTGTTCAATTCGTCCGGGCTCGCGCCCGGCAGCGTCATGTTGACCGCCACCGTTGCCGGGTCCGCCTTCGGCAGCAGGTCGACGCTGAGATCGCGGAACGAGAAGATGCCCGTTACGACCAGCAGCGTCACGAGCATCGTCGTGAACACCGGCCGTCGGACGCAGAATTCAGCTATAGACATTTCACTTACGCCCGCCGGTCAACTACGCACCTTCACGACTACCCAGCTGCCCAAGGTGCCGATCGCGGACCTGCATCTCCCGTAATTGGTAATCGTGAAGTCGTGTAGGCACCGTAGTCACTTCGTCGAGACTTTCATTCCGTCCGCGAGCTGCTCCACGTCGCTGGCGACGAGCGGGGTGCCGGCGTCGAGGCCCTTGCTGACTTCGACGCGATCGCCGATGCGGTCGCCGAGGACGACTTCGCGCCCTGCAAGCGCGCCGTCGTGCACGACAAAGACGCGGTTCGTGCCATAGCGGCTCTGGACGGCGGACGCGGGAATCGTGACGGCGCGATCGACGTGATCGGTCGTAATCTGAACGCGCGCGAAGGTGCCGGGCTTCAGGCGTCCATCGGGGTTCGGCACCTCGCCTTCGATCGCAAACGCGCGGGACTTCAAGTCCACCGACGGGCTGATGCGAACGACCCTGCCGTCGAACGCCTGCTCGGGATAGGCGTCGACGTGAACGACGACAGGGCGGCCCGTCTGGATCCACGGCGCGAACTTCTCCGGCACTTGAGCCGTGAGTTTCAGCGGCTGCAGCCGGACGATCCGCATGACGGGCGTTTGCGGCTCGACGAACTGTCCAAGAGCGACGAGGCGTTCCGCGACATAGCCTTCGAAGGGCGCGCGGATGACGGTGTCGCGGAGCTCGCGCTCGGCGAGCTGCAGCGACGACGACTGCGCCTGGATGTCGGCGCGAAGCTGGCGTGCGGAGGCCAGCGCCTGGTCGTGCGCCGCTTTCGCCGTGTCGTAGCGCGTCTGTGCGGCGTCGAGGTCGGACTGCGCAAGCAGCTTGCGGGCCGAAAGGCTCTTCGCGCGGTCGAGCTGCTGCTTCGCGTCGGCCAGCTGCGCGGCGCTGCTGACGACTTCGGGAACCTGATCCAGTGACGGGAGCTCGCCGTCTGCTGGCGCGCCGTACTTCGCGCGCGCCTGCGCCAGCGCCGCCCGCTGCGCGTCGGCGCGATAACCGGCTTTTTCGTGGTCCAGTTCGACGAGCGGGGCGCCGGCCTCGACCTTGTCGCCGAGATCGTGCGCGAGCCTGGCCACGCGGCCCGCGACCTCGGACGACACGACGACTTCCTCGCGGGCCGCGAGCGTACCGACGACCTCGACCTCACGGCGAACATCACGCACCTGCGCGAGCTCCGTCTTCACGGGTCTGGCAGTTTGACCGGCCGCATCCGCTCGCGTCTCGCGGGAGCAGCCCGGCAGCGCGGCGTACGACAGCATCATGACGGCAAGCAGCAGATGACGCGGCAAACGGAAGGGTTCCCCTTTCAGTACAAACGGTACTAACGGAAGGAACACTATTATATGCACGTGATGGAGCGGACGCTGGCGCTGCTGGTTCTCGCTGCCGTACTGTGCGGCTGCGAGGCGCGGCCGGTGTCCTACGGCGAAGAGGTCCGGAAATGGCGCGCCGAGAAGGACGCCTTCATGCGGGGTTCGTCGCAGTCGCCGGTTCCGGAGGCGCAGCGTGCCGCGTTCCCTCCGCTGGTGTATTTCCCTATCGACCCGTCCTACCGCACGCCCGCGTCGCTCGACAACCTTCCCAACGGTCCGGTCGTGGAGATGCCGACCTCGACCGGACAAGTGAGGAAGATGCGCCGGGTCGGACGGCTGTCGTTCACGCTCAAGGGTCGGCAGCTCACGCTCACCGCATTCGTCGAAGCCGACGAAAACGACATGCGACGGCTGTTCGTTCCGTTCGGCGATCTGAGCAACGGAACCGAAACCTACCCCGGGGGCCGCTATCTGGATCTGGACCGGACGGCCACGGGGATATACGACGTGGATTTCAACAAGGCGTACAACCCGTTCTGTTACTACAACCCGTCCTACGACTGTCCCATCCCGCCGGCGGAAAACCGGCTCGATCTTCCGATTCGCGCCGGCGAAAAGCTGGCCAAGTCGCACCGGTGATCCGCGGCATCGTCTTCGATTTCGACGGGGTGCTCGCAGACTCGGAGCTGTTCCATCTCCGGTCGTATCAGGAGATTCTCGCGGCCGCCGGGATCGAGTTGACGAAAGAGCAGTACTGGAACCGCTATCTCGGTCTCGATGACGTCGGTGTGTTCAGCCAGATCGCATCGGACAAGGGACTGCTCGTCGCAGACGAGGAACTCGAACTGCTGATCCGGGAGAAGAGCCGGCGATTCGAAGCACTCGTCACGCGAGAGAACGTTCTCTTCCCTGCCGCGGTCGGCGTTGTCCGGGCGCTCGCCGCGGAGTGGCCGCTGGGCATCGCCTCGGGATCGCTGCGACGCGAGATCGATCTGATGCTGCAGGGTGCGGCGTTGTCCGACGCATTCAAGTTCATCGTCTCGGCCGACGACACCGACCGATCGAAGCCGGCGCCCGATCCGTATCTGCTCGCCGTCGAGCGCCACGGCGTCCGCGCCTCGGAGTGCGTGGCGATCGAGGATTCGCATCAAGGGCTGCAGTCCGCACGCGCGGCCGGTCTGCGCACGGTTGCCGTCGCGAGCACGTATCCACCCGACAGCCTCACATCGCTGGCCGATGTCGTCGTCGATGGCATCGAGCAAATCACGGTGGAGTTCATCACAGCGCTCGCTCGAGGTTGACGGCTCCGATCTATCAGCTGTCGAGGGAGCAGGAATTCTCTATAATCGCTTCGTGCCGCATCTCCAGGCACGGCTACCGAGAGCGATCGACGAACTGCTGGCGGCGTTGAACGCGCCGGGAGACGCGCTGGCGCCAGCTGCGCTCGCCATCGCCCGGGTCGAATATCCGGCGCTCGATCCATCGCCGTACCTGCAGCACATCGATCGCCTTGGCGAAGCCGCGGCCGCACGCGTCGGCCGCTGCACCGCGGAGCGGACGGAAGAACGCATTGCTGCCTTGAGCGCGTATGTGTACGAGGAGCTCGCCTTCAGCGGGAATCGTGATCGGTACGAAGACCCGCGCAACAGCTTCCTGAACGAAGTGATCGATCGCCGGCTTGGAATCCCTATCAGCCTGGCGGTGATCTACCTGGAACTCGGCCGGCGCGCGGGCGTCGGCCTCGAAGGCGTGAACTTCCCCGGCCATTTCCTCGTGCGCGCGCCCGCGGTCGAGGGAGACGACATCATCATCGATCCGTTCCATGCTGGCGCGCTGCTGTCGGAGATCGACTGCCGTCATCTCCTCCGGCAGCAGATTGGAGAAGACGCGGCGTTCGATCCCGCGCTCCTCGCCACCGCGACGCGTCAGCAGATCATCGTGCGCATGCTCGTGAACCTGAAGCGCCTGTACGTCCGGATGCGCTCGTTTCCTCAGGCGCGCTTCATTGCCGATCTGTTGCTGGCAGTGGACCCGTCCGCGATCGGCGAGCTGCGCGACCGCGGGCTTCTCGCGTATCACATGGACGACTTCGCCTCCGCGCTGCGCGATCTCGAACAGTACCTTCGCATGATGCCGAAGCCCGAGACCGAATCGCCGGATGCGCGTGAGGAAGCGACAGTCTTCGAGGACGAACAAGACGGACACTCGGAAGAAGCATCCGAATCATCCCAGATCTGGGAACACGTGAAAACGCTTCGTCGTCGCGTCGCAGGATTCAATTGACGGCCGCCGGGCGGTCTCAACAATCTGCCGGTCTAGAAACTCCACTCCATTCCGAGCAGCGGCGTCACGCGATCGGTGAGTCCCGCATGCGACAGCGCGAAGTGCAGGTTGAAGTTCACCAGCAGCCTCGGCGCGACGTTCGCCTTGAAGCCCGCAGAGCCGCTCGACGTCCAGAACGAATCCGTATCGAAACGGAGGTCCGTCAGGTCGACCGTCCCCAGCGGGCCAACGGCGGTGAAAGGGAACGTTCTGAGACGCGGGGACTTGAGGAACCGCTGTCCGATGAAGTCGAACACGAGGCTCAGGTGCGGGTTGACGCTCAGGTCGCTGCCGGCGGATAGAAAGAGCTGGTCCGGCATGTCCCCCTTGACCCCCTCGCGAACGTCGCCGGCCAGCAGGCTGTCGCCGTTCCACTGATATGCCACGTTCAGCCGCGGCGAGGCGGCGCCCAGATTCGCCGAGAACGCCGCAAACGGGCGAACGCCAACAGCGCCCGATCCGAGCAGATTCCTCTCGTCCCCCGAGGGCAGCCGGACGTCCAGTCCCGCAGCCAGCGAACGGGCGCCCTCGCGGAACACCGTCCCCTTGGTCCGCAGGACGATGTCACCGATCCCGGTCGCCTGCCCGCTGGCGGAAAACTGGTGCGTGGTACCGTGGCCGCCGAGTGCGTTCGGGTCGAGGAAGTAGTGCACGCCGAGGTCGGTTCCGGTTCCCACGCGCTCGATCGTCGCGTTGGACACCAGAGTGACGCTCGTCTGCACCAGCGGCACGGCCATGGAGACGTCGATCCGATCCGTGACGCCGTAGGTCAGCGCGCCCGTGAACTGAGTCACGTTGGCGGTGATCGCGTTCTCCGTCGCGATGACGTCGGACCGTCCCGCGGTGGTCCGGTACGCGTCATGGCGGAACACGGCGGGCACGCTCGCCAGTGAAACGCCGTCGAGCTGATCGAACGAGAAGTACTGGAGATTCGTGCCGAACGCGATCCGCCCGCGTCCTATCGTTTCACCACGCTCGGTCAGGATTGGGCCGAAGCTCCTTGTCGATCGCACGAAAGTGCCCGTCGCCGGATCGAACTTGTACGTGAACCCGGACGCGGGAGAAGGCACCGGAACAGCGGTCAACTGGCTGGTGAGCGCGATGTCCATCAGGCGGAAGTCGGACTGAAACGAACTGTTGAAGTGCGCTGCATGGTTCGTCCCATCCAGCTGCACGTCGTCGCTGCTGACGACGAGCCCGTTGGGTCCGAAGATGTCCTCGAAGAGCGTCGAGAGGCTCGAGATCCGCGTCTGCGCGAAAGCCGCGGCCGGGATCAACGAAAGGCACAGCGCAACCGTAAACGTCGTTTTTCGCATGCGTGTTTGTCCTCGAACGCGTCTCCAACGGACGACGCGACGACTCGCGCGCAGCCGAAGCGCGCCTCCACAGTTCACCGCGGGGAGAAACGAACCGACTCTATCACCCAACCGCCCGCCGTCCGCCGTACGTCCATCGTCACGCGAGAGCTGGATTGCAGGTGCTGACCGTCGATCGTCGAGACCGAGTAGTCCCGTAGAAACGTGACACGGCCAGTCGCGCCGGCAATGGCGATTTGTGGCGAAGCGATGGCGACGGAGATTCGCGTGGCGTGCTGGAACTCGTCGCGCATCGCGTTTTCGGCTGCACCGGACAGCGATGGCCAGAGCTGCTTGACCCGCTCGAGGCTGCGCGCTTCCAGCGCCTCGCGATAGCGATTCACGAGTTCGTTGACACGCTCTTCGTCGGTGGGCCCTTGCGGTGCAGCCGGAGGTGACGGCCGCGCCGGCGCTGGTGCGGCAGCCGAAGGCTGCGACGAAGGCACCGACGACGCAGGCGACGATGGCGGCGCCGGCGGCACCACTACGGGCGGCGGCGGCATGGCGACATTCGTCCCCGGAGGAGTCGTGGTGCCCTGCTGCGGCGCTTTCTGCGGCGGCGGCTCGGACGGGACGGTCGGACGGGGCGGGGCCGTCGCGCTCCGCGCAGCGGCTTCGGCATCGCGAAAGAGGCCGGTCGCTTCGTAATAGCGGGACGACGCCTGATCGTATTTCCCCGTCTTGAACAGCCGTTCGCCGTCCTGGGCGCGGCGCGTCGCATTCCGGAACGCCGCAACAGCGTGCTCCGGGGCGCCTGCGGTTTCGGCAGCCGCGCGTTGGTCCGTCATGCGGCTTCGCGCCGCCTCCGCCTGCTGTCGCGCCGCTATTGCAGCACCGTCGTTCTTTCGAGCGTTTTCATCCGCCGCGGGCGCCGGCACGGTTGTTGGCGGCGGGGGGATCGATTGCGCAGCTGTCCCCGCGCCGGGCGCTGCCGGAGCGGGCTGCGTTGACGGCGTGGGCGATGACGATGGCGCGGCGCTTTGAGTCGACTCGGAAGGCTGAGGCCCGGTGCCGTGCGTCAGGAACCACGCGGCGCCAAGGACTGCCGCGGCTGCGACGGCGATCGCTGAAGCGAAGAGGGCCGTCCGACGAATCGGCGGCCGAGTCGCAGAAGGTGCGGCAGCAGTGGAGGGCGAAGGGGGCAGCGGCGGCTGCGCTATGGAATCCGCCCTTGTGATGGAGGGCGGGGTCAAGGTACCCGGCCACGATGTAACCGATGGGTGGGCGGGATGGGCGCTCTCCCGCAGGTCCCCGAGCAGCGCGGTCACCTGCTGGTATCGATCCTCGCGGTTCTTCGCGAGCGCCCGCTCGACGACCTTCCAGAGTGACAGAGGAATCTCGGAATCGAGATTGAAGAGCGGCTCGGGAACGTCCTCGAGGATCTTGTAGAGCGTGGAAGCGACCGAGTCGCTCTCGAACGCCTTCCGTCCTCCGAACAGCTCGTAGAACACCACTCCGAGCGAGAAGATGTCCGACCGGTTGTCGGCGCGCTCGGCGCGGACCTGCTCGGGCGCCATGTAATTGATCGTGCCGACCAGCATGTTGCTCTGGGTCAGCTGTGATGCCATGGGCCGCGCAAGACCGAAGTCGAGAATCTTGACCCCGCCGTCTTCCGCAAGGTAGATGTTCGCCGGCTTCAGATCGCGGTGGACGATGCCGTGGGCGTGGGCGTGCGCGACACCCTCGCAGATCTCGCAGGCCACCTCGAGGCGCCGCGAGAACGGCATCCGGTCGGGACGCGCCAGCCGCCGCTGAAGATCCTCGCCGGCGAGATATTCCATCGCCAGGTACGGGCGCCCGTCGTGTTCGCCGAGGTCGTAGACGGTGACGATGTTCTTGTGCGTGAGCTGCGCGGCCGCGCGAGCTTCCCGGAAGAAGCGCTCCCGCATTTCGGGATCGTCGGTGTACGACACTCCGACGAGCTTCAGCGCCACGATCCGCTCGAGCACGGTGTCGTGCGCACGGTAAACGACACCCATGCCGCCCTGACCGAGCTGCTCGTGGAGCTGGTAGCGGCCAAAGGATTCCATCGGCTTTTATTCCCAGCGCACCAGCTTCGCGAGCCGGTGCAGCAGCGTCGGATGCGTTTTCGCCAGACTCGCCTGGTCGATGAGGTCGAGCGCTTCGGTAATGGATCCGACCGTTCCGATTCCCAGCCGCCGGGCGCTCTCCGCCGTCGCGTCGTCCGCGGGGTTCGTGACGAGTAGCGCCTTCGTGTCGGCCTGCGCCTTGACCTCGATGCAGTTGCGCGCGCTGTCGTCGACCAGATAGTCGAGCCGCAGCGCACGAGCCGCCTCGCCCCGCGATCCGTGAATCACGAGAACGCTCGGCAGTTCAAACCCACACTGTACCAGCCAGCGCTGGGTCTGCCGCTGCACGCTTTCTCCATCGGTCGCGGGCCGCTGTGTGATGAAGAACACATCCCAGCCGTCGCGTGCCGCCAGATCGTGGATGCGCCGAACGGCGCCCCGCTCGAGCGGCTGCAGCGTCGTCCAGAAGTTCGTCGTCGCCTGAATCGTCTGCCAGACGACATCGCGCCGCCGTCGGAGATTCTGCACTATGACTGCCGGATCAGTGACCTCGGCAGGCTCGGCCGCGGCCGAGGCGGCTGTTTCGGTCGTCGCCTCCGCCGCCTCATCCTCTTCAGGATCGCCCGGACGTGTGGCGTTCGCCGCAGGACCGAACACGCGCTCCTCGATTTCGCGATATGCGCGCGCGAAATCGGCCAGCACGCCGTCCATGTCGAACCCGACGCGAAGCGCCATGGGGAGGCATTGTACTGAAACAGCAAACGGCACGACGGACACGCCTCGCCTGCGGCGCGGTGACGCTCGAGTCATCGGAACCGGAGGACGGACGGGGCCTTACAGCGGGTCGACGACGCCTTCTTGCACGCGCTGGCGCGAAACGGAGATGAGGTGCTGCGGATTCAGAATTGACAGCAGGTACTGACCGTAAGAACTGCCAGCGAGGGGGGCGGCGAGCCGGCGCGTCTGTTCCGCGTCGATGTAACCCATCCGGTAAGCGATTTCCTCGGGACAAGCGATCTTCAGGCCCTGGCGCTTCTCCACGGTTTCGATGAACGACGACGCGTCGTAGAGCGACTCGTGGGTGCCGGTGTCGAGCCAGGCCATTCCGCGGCCGAAGATCTCCATCTCCAGGTCGCCAGCCGCGAGATACGCGACGTTGATGTCGGTGATCTCGTACTCGCCTCGTTTCGAGGGACGCAGTCCCGCCGCGATGTCCACAACGCGGTTGTCGTAGAAGTAAAGCCCGGTGACGGCGTAGCGCGATTTCGGCTGCGCCGGCTTTTCTTCGATACCGATGACGCGGCCCGAGGCGTCCAGCTCCGCGACTCCGTAACGCTGCGGTTCCTTCACCGGGTAGCCGAAGACCGTTGCGCCGCGCGGCTTCGCGGCCGCGCGCTGGAGGAGGGCTGTGAGGCCTTCGCCGTGAAAGATGTTGTCGCCGAGGATGAGCGACACGCCGGAGGAGCCGATGAACCCGCGGCCGATGACGAACGCCTGCGCGAGACCGTTGGGCTCCGGCTGGCCGGCGTACTCAAAGCTCATGCCCCATTGGCGGCCGTCGCCGAGGAGCTGCTCGAATCGCGGGAGATCTGCCGGCGTCGAGATCACCAGCACGTCGCGGATGCCGGCCAGCATCAGCGTCGAGAGCGGGTAATACACCATCGGCTTGTCGTACACCGGCAGCAGCTGCTTGCTGACGACGCGCGTCAGCGGATACAGCCGCGTGCCGGATCCGCCGGCAAGGATGATCCCTTTCATCGTTCAACCGGGGGGCTTCGGCCCGCCCGCCCCAACCCGACTAGCCCTTCGTGATTTCGTCGTACAGAAATGCCGAGGCGATGATGCCGCCGTGGAAGTTGCCGAGGTCGAGTTTCTCGTTCGGCGCATGCGCATTCTCGTCGGGAAGCCCAACCCCGAAGAGCACCGACGGCAGACCGAGTATCTCCTGGAACGTCGCCACGACCGGAATCGACCCTCCTTCGCGGTTGAACACCGGCTCCTTTCCGAAGCCTTTCTGAATCGCGCGGCCGGCGGCCTGGACGAACCGGTTGTCGAAATCGGTCATCCACGGCTTGCCGCCGTGCATCCGCGTGATCTTCAACTCCACGCTTTTGGGCGCGATCTTGTTCAGGTAGGCCTCGAACTGTTCGGCGATGCGATCGGGGTTCTGATCGGGCACGAGGCGCATGCTCACCTTCGCCATCGCAACGGCGGGAATGACCGTCTTCGCGCCCTGGCCGGTAAACCCGGACAGCAGGCCGTTGATCTCGAACGTGGGACGCGCCCACACGCGTTCGAGCGTGCTGTAGCCCGTCTCTCCCCACAGCTTGGGGGCACCCAGCTCCTTCGCGTAGCGCTTCTCGTTGAACGGCAGGCGCCGCCACTGCTCGCGCTCTTCCGGACGAAGCTCCCGCACGTCGTCGTAGAACCCCGGGATGCGCACGCGGCCGCCGCGATCCTTCATCTGCGACAGGATGTTCGCGAGCTGGAACGCCGGATTGGCGACGGCGCCGCCGAACGAACCGGAATGCAGATCCGTCTTCGTGCCACGCAGATCGACCTGGAAATACACCAGGCCTCGCAGGCCGTAACAGATCGATGGCACGCCGCGGTCGAACATGGGCGAGTCGGAGATGACGACGACGTCGGCGGAGAGTTCGGCGGCGTGTTCCTTCACGAACGTGTCGAGGTGCTCGGAGCCGACCTCCTCTTCTCCCTCGAGGATCACCTTGATATTGCACGGCAGGCGGCCGTTCTGCTTCAAGTGCGCTTCGATCGCCTTGAAATGCATGAACACCTGCCCCTTGTCATCGGCCGACCCGCGCGCGTAGATCTCGCCGTCGCGCACGGTGGCTTCGAACGGCGGCGACTCCCACAGCTCGAGCGGATCGACCGGCTGCACGTCGTAGTGGCCGTAGAAGAGAATCGTCGGCGCGCCTTCGGCGCCAAGCCAGTCGCCGTAGACCACCGGGTACCCGGGGGTTTCGACCAGCCGCACGTTCTGCATGCCGATGCGGCGCATTTCGTCCGCCGTCCATTCGGCGCAGCGGCGCACATCCTGGCTATGTTCCGGCAGCGCGCTGATGCTCGGAATTGCGAGGTATGTCTTCAGCTCGTCGATGTACTGGTCGCGATGCGTATTGATGTAGTCGATGACGGAATCCATAAACAGGTGCTCGGTGCTTGGTGCTCGGTGCTCGGTGCCGGGTGCTCGGTGCTACGTGCTCGGTGCTCGGTGCAGCAACTGATCACTTGCACGGACGTCTACGGCGGCTGCAATTGCGTACTTTTTTCACGCAGTATGCATTCTCCTGTGGATTAATGGGCAAACGCAATCGGCATCGGGGATGCGAGGAGCGGTGGCATGCCTCGCGACCACGAAGATCTGATTTGCTGGCAGCTCGCCGATAGACTGCGGCAGTTGGTCATCGCGCAAACCGGAGATGCCACCCCCGCCGCGCGCGACCGGCGTTTCTCCTCGAATATCCGCGACGCCGTCGCGTCCGCGTGCCGGAACCAGTCCGAAGGGTTCTACAAGTTCCGCCACACCGAAATGCGCCCGTACTACAGCATCGCGCAAGGCTCATTGGGTGAGGTCAAGGACTGCATCGAAGATGGACGTGAGCGCGGCTACTTCTCGACCGAAGACGCCCGCAGCATGTCCCAACTCTGCCGCCGTGCGATGAATGCCAATCTCAAGTTTCTGCATTCACTCCGCCGCAAAGACCCCGCCGAACCCGCGAAGCGGCCGTAGCACTCGCACGAAGCACGGAGCACTGAGCACCGAGCACCGCGCGTAGCGCCGTCCCCTACCCCGTCCATCGTGCCAGCTGCGACAACTCGACGTTGCCGCCGCTCAGCACGATCCCGACACGCTTGCCTTCGACGCGGACGATCCCGTGGAGCACGGCGGCCGCGGCAAGCGCGCCGGTCGGCTCGACGACGAGTTTCAGCCGCCCTGCCAGAACGGCCATCGTGTCGATCAGCTGATCGTCTGTCGCGGTCACCATGTCGTGCACGTAGCGACGGACGAGTGGAAACGTGATCCGCCCGAGCGACGGCGTGCGGGCGCCGTCGGCGATCGTGTCCGGATTGTGCACCGTCTGCAGCGTTCCGCTTTTGAACGATCGTGTGGCGTCGTCTCCCGCGGCCGGCTCGACTCCAATCGTCCTGCACGAGGCGGCCATTGCGGCGGCCGCGATCGAGCAGCCCGACAGCAAACCGCCGCCACCGCAGGGAACCAGCAGGTAATCGAGCGTCCCCGCGTCTTCGATCAGCTCCTGCGCGGTCGTGCCCTGTCCGGCGATGATCCAGGTATTGTCGAACGGCGGGACGAGCGTAAGCCCGCGTTCGGATGCGATCTGCTCCGCGAGATCTTCCCGCGAATGCGTCGCTCGATCGTACAGAATCACCTCGCCGCCATAGCCGCGCGTGGCGTCGATCTTCACCGTCGGTGCGTCGGACGGCATGATGATCGTCGTCGGCACCGACAGCTCGCGGCCGGCGAGGGCAACCGCCTGGGCGTGATTGCCGGACGAGTACGCGAGGACGCCTCGGCGTCGCTGCTCAACCGTCAATCGGCTCAGCGCGTTGAATGCGCCCCTGAACTTGAACGCGCCCGCCCGCTGAAGGTTTTCACACTTGAAGAAGAGCCGCGCGTTTGCGCGTCGGTCGAGCGCGCGGGACGTGAACACAGGTGTGCGATGCGCCTGCCCCGCCAGCGTGGCCGCGGCGTCTTCGATGTCGGCGAAGCGTACGGTTTCGGGTGCGTGAAGTGTCTCGGTCATGGGTGTGTGCGAACCGCCGTCCCCGGCGTCGGATGCTCGATCGGCAGGTCTTCCCGATCGCCCCACTCCTTCCACGACCCTGTGTAGTTGCGGACGCGCGGATACCCGAGGAGGCGCAGTGCGATGTACGTGTGCGCGGCCCGGTAGCCGCCCTGGCAGTACGTGACGATCTCCTTGTCCGGAGTCACACCGTGATTCTCGTACAGCCGGCGCAGCTCGTCTGCGGACTTGAACGCACCGTTGTCGTCGAGATTCCTGGTCCACTCCACGTGCACGGCGCCGGGAATGGCGCCGCCGCGCCTGGCACGGACGGTCGTTCCGAAGTATTCGGCCTCGCTTCGGGTATCGACGATCACCGCGTCTGCGCTGCCAAGACGCGCCTGCACGTCCCGCCACGTCGCAAGGCGCGCCGCCTCTGGCGTCCCCGTCCAGTCGGTCTTGCGGGGCGTGTGCGCGTCGCGCGAGAGCGCCCGTCCCTCGCGGATCCAGCGGTTGAACCCGCCATCGAGCATCTGGACGTGCTGATGTCCGAGATATTCGAGGAACCAGAAGGCGCGCGCGGCACGCATCCCGGACTGCTCGTCGTATACGACGACCGGCGTGACGCTATCGACGCCCCGAAGATTGAAGAGGTGATCGATCATCCACATGAAGGCACCGAGCGGCGCCGGATCGGTGTCGATGAGCGAGACGCCCCAGAGATCGAGGTGAATGGCCCCGGGCACGTGTCCCTGCGCAAACGCTTCGGCAGGGCGGAGATCCAGCACCAGCAGCGGTCGTCCCGAGTCGATCCGTTCCGACAGCTCCGCTGGCGTCGTCAGCAATTGCGGATTGGCGTAACTCGGCATCGCAGACATCGTATCGCTTCTGCAGTGCGACGTTTCGGGGCGGAGTTGACATTGTCGCTCTCTCGCGCAAAGCTAGTGTGATGGATCTGACCCGCGCGCTCGACGACATCGCGGAAATCCACCGGCAGATCGCAAAGGCAGAAGTCTTCCGGGGCTATCGGTCCGTTCCAATGGCCGGCTCCGCAGCGATTGGCGCGCTCGCGGCCTGGCTGCAGCCCGAGGGTGTATCGCGCGATCCGCTCGGCTTTGTCTCCTATTGGGCCGTGATAGCGGGGTGCGCCGCACTCGTCGGCGCCGTCGAAATCGTTTACAACTACGCCGTCCATGAAGACAGCGCCGCGCGGCGCCGGACGCGGCGCGTCATCGGGCAAGTGTTGCCCGGCATCGGCGCCGGCGCACTCGTCACAGCCGCCGTCGTTCGGTTCGATCCGGCGCTCGTCGCGCTGCTTCCGGGCGTGTGGGCGCTCTGTTTCGGGGTCGGCGTGTTCGCTTCGCGACTGTATCTGCCGCGGGCGACGGGATGGGTCGCGTTGTATTACTACGCGGCCGGGGCAGTACTGTTGTGGACCGCGCGTCCAGGAGCGCCGCTCAACGCGTGGTCGGTCGGCGTGACCTTCGCCGTCGGTCAGCTGCTGGCTGCCGGCGTTCTGTGGTGGAATCTCGAGAGACAGTAATGGCAAGGAAACCACACCCGGAGCAACCGGGACGATTCGCTTACGAAGGGCTCGACCGCGTCCTCCACGAGAAGGCGCGGTTGGGCATCATGACATCGCTCGTGACCCGCCCGGAAGGGGTGTTGTTCACGGAGATGAAACGGCTGTGCGCGTTGACCGACGGCAACTTGAGCCGACATCTCGACGTACTACAGCAGGCTGGCCTCGTCGAGGCGTTCCGCGGTGCCGCGGGCGGACGGCCGCACACGCTGTATCGGCTGACGAGCGAAGGCCGCACACGCTTCACCGCGTATCTCGAGGAACTGGAGCAGGTCGTTCGCGACGCCCTGCCGAAGGCCGTCAGAAAACCGGAACGTCTCCCCGACGTGCCGCCGGGATTCCAGCCCGCCTAGGAAGAAGTGGTGAAGACGATCACCACTTCATTGATTTTCCAGGTGCGCCCGCACCGTGTCTTCCGCTGCCTTTCGAAGCGGATCTGAGATTCCCGGATAAACGCGGTCGACGATCTGCTCGACAGTCGTCGCGCCGGCGGCGATGGCAGCAGCGATTTGTTCACTGCGCATCCGCCGATGGACGATGTACTCGTCGATCACTTCCGCTGGATTGTCGACGATCAATCCATGGCCAGGCAGCAGGCGCTTCGGCGCAAGGGCTCGGATGCGTTCCAGCGACGCCAGGTATTCGCGCAGGCTCCCTCCTTGTCCTGCAGGAATCACGATGGTACCCCCGAGGCGCACCATGTCGCCGGAATAAAGGTCGCGCGACGTGCGATCGTAGAAGCACACGTGGTCCGGCGCGTGGCCTGGAGTGGGGACGACGATCAGTTCGCCGTCGCCTGCCGGGATTCTCAGTTCTTCTCCCGACCCGATCGGTCCGCGACATACGACGAGGGACGGCCAGCGCGCGCGCAGCGCCGGAATGCCGCCTGCGTGATCCGGATGCCCATGTGTCATCAGCACGCGCCGGAGCGGCACGCCGTTCAACGCGCGGGCGATTTCGTCGATGTGCCCCTGGTCACCGACACCGGCGTCCACGATCGCCGGTTCACGGCCGGCCAGCAGCCAGGTGTTGTTTCCAGTCGGCCCCGTCCACTCTGACGGATTCCGCGCTGGAATGAGAAGAGGTTCCATCACACGCCATCCGTCGCCGGCGGCTCCATCTCGCGCTCGAGCACAGCGCGGATCTCCGGCGGGATCGCGACCGGCCCGCCTGCTTCGTAGTCGTACATCACCTGTACGGTTTTCGCGACGGCCACAGTGCGCGCAGTCTGATCGACGATCTCGTATTCGTACCGGAAACTGGTCCGCCCGATCCCGGCCACACGCAGGCGGACCTCGAGGGCTTCTCCGTACCTGACGGGCCGATGGTAGTCGCATTCCACGCGTGCGAGGATGACGCCGGGCATACCGTCGGGCAGCTGCGGCGCGCCGCGACCCCACGCCGACCGCCAGTGCGCGAATCGCGTCTGTTCGAGATAAGTCAGATAGACGGCGTTGTTCACGTGGCCCATCGGATCGCAGTCGCGGAAGCGGACTTCGAGGCGGTACACGAACATACCGTGATGCTAACGGGGCACGTGGCCGGCGGCAAAACGCGTTACGATTACCGACCGTGCTCACGCCAACCACGGCACCGGAAACCTTCAGCGACGAAGAGCGGGCGGCGCTCGCCCCCTACTTCACGAACACCGACAAGCACGTATTCGCGCTCATTAACCTGCCCGAGGCCGTCAAGGGCGCGCTCTTCGCGCGGTACTCGCGGTCGGCAAAGTCGCTGCGGCGTCTGTTCCTCGACGAATTCGCCGGGCAGCGATCGCTCGACACGCCAGGATCCGGGGCTCAACATCGCGCCGGAGCCGCCGCCGGAATACCGTCGGATGCGGCGAGCGAACGAGCCGAGCGGCTGTACGCGAAAGTGTTCAACGAATACGGCGACGATTCGGTCGCGCAGCTCGGCGGCGCGCATATCGCCTGCGAGTACGTATCGAACGTGCTCACGAAAGTACTCGAATGGGGACGCCTCATGGCGTATCTCGAACAGTCGACGAGATACGTGCCGTACACGGACCGGCTGCACGGATTGTGGCGATATCACATCCCGCCAGAACTCGAGGGCAGTCTTCGCGACCGCTACGTGCGCCACATGGACGACGTCTTCGAGACCTATGCGCGGTCGATCGGGATCGTCCAGGCACACTTCGCCGCCACGTTTCCGAAGGCGCCGGGCGATTCCGACGCGGTTCATCGCGCAGCGACCCGCGCCAAGGCGCTCGACACGATGCGCGGCATGCTGCCCGCCGCTACTCAGTCGAACGTCGGCATCTACGGCACCGGCCAGGCGTATGAAAGCCTGCTCCTGCGGATGCGCGCCCATCCGCTGTTCGAAGTGCGCCAATGCGCCGACGACATGCTCGTCGAACTGCGTAAAGTCATTCCTTCTTTCCTGACTCGGGTCGATCAACCGGAGCGGGGCGATCGCTGGAGCCGCTATCTCGCGGAGACCCGGACCGCCGTGGAGCGCCGCGCGCGAGCGCTGCTCGCGAACGTCGCCGCCGAGGAACGCCCGGAGGTGACGCTCACCGAGTTCGATCCCGACGGTGAGATCAAAACTGTCGCCGCCGCGTTATACGCCTCTTCCGCGCTGCCGGACGACCAGCTGCTCGCCGTCGCGCGGGCCATGGGCACAGACGACCGCGCATCGGTATTGCGCGAGTACGTCGGCGCGAGGGCCAATCGGCGCCATAAACCGGGGCGCGCCTTCGAACGCACGTCGTACCGGTTCGACGTCCTGACCGATTACGGTGCGTTCCGCGATCTCCAGCGTCACCGGCTGCTGACGCTCGAATGGCAGCCGCTCTCCACGCGGCATGGCTATTCCGAACCCGACGCGCTTGGTACGGCAGGCGTGCTGGACGACTGGACGCGCATCATGGATCAGTCCGCCGGTCTCTACGAGGCAATCGTCGCGTCGGGCCAGCCGGAGGTCGCGCCGTACGCGGTCGCCATGGCGTACCGCGTCCGCTTTTATGTGCAGATGAATGCTCGTGAGGCGATGCACCTGATCGAACTGCGTACCGCTCCGCAGGGACACCCGGCGTACCGGCGCGTATGCCAGGAGATGCATCGCCTGATCGGCGATGCGGCGGGACATCGCGCGATTGCGGACGCGATGACATTCGCCGACCATTCGCCGGTCGAGCTGGAGCGACTTCAGTCCGAGCGCGAGCTGGAAAGGAAACGAAAGGTTTAGCGAGCTATTCCTCAGGCACGTCGCGCGAGTTCCAGTAACGCCCGAACTCGTCGAGGAACGTCAACGTCTCGAAGCTCTTCATCCGATCGAAGAACAGCACGCCATCGAGATGATCCGTCTCGTGCTGGATCACGCGGGCGGTAAAGCCGCGCGCCTTCATGTCCATGCGGCGTCCGCGCCGATCGTACGCGCGCACCTGAATCTCCCGAACGCGAGGGACCTTGCCGCGAATGTCCGGGATGCTGAGGCAGCCTTCCCAGTCTTCGTCGACGTCCGCACCGATCGGGGTGATCTCCGGATTGATGAGCGCCATCAACGGCACACGTTCCTCGTCGTCCTCCGCTTCGGCAGAGCGCGACGGTGGAAAGCCGGCGACGAACAGGCGAAGGCCGACGTGAATCTGCGGCGCCGCGAGCCCGACGCCCTGATACTCGCGCATCGTTTCGAACATGTCGTCGATGAGCTGCTGGATTTCAGCCGACGTGATCGCGCCTGGATCGATCGCTTTCGCCCTGGCGCGCAGCACCGGATGACCCATCCGCGCAACTTTCAGGATCGACATACCGGGTAGTATTTCACACGTGGAGTACCGCTTCTGCCCGTCGTGCGGCGGTGCACTCGAGGCGCGGAGCCTCAAGGCCGGCGATCCGGAACGGCTCGTCTGCGCCCGCTGCGGCTTCGTGTTCTATCTCGATCCGAAAGTCGCCGTCGGCACGATCATCGAGACGCGCGAAGGCGGCGTCGTACTCGTGCGCCGCGCAATCGAGCCAGGATACGGTTTGTGGGTGTTTCCTGGCGGCTATGTCGATCGCGGTGAGGACGTCCGCAGCGCCGCCGTGCGCGAGGCGCGGGAGGAATGCGGGCTCGACGTGCGCATCGACCGCCTCGTGAACGTTTATTCGTATCCGGGAACGGTGCCCGTCATCATCGTCTACGCTGCAACAGCGGTCGGCGGCGAGCTCTGCAGCGACGAGGAGTGCCTCGAGGCACGGGTATTCAGCACGGGCGCGCTCCCGTGGAACGAGCTGGCGTTCCGCAGCACCTCCGAGGCGCTCCGCGATTACCTCGGCGCGGATTCCAGTCCCGGGAATCTTTGATATCTGTCGACCGTTGCCCTATACTGAAGCTCCCCAGTCGACCCCGGGCCTCCCTGCGAAGAAACACTGAAACGACGCCGGACCTGCGACCGGTTTTCTGTGGAATACAGCTATGAAGAAACACATCCTGGCGCTCCTGTGTGCAGCTGCGGCAACCGCAACCACGGCCTGCATCGATTTCGAGCACACCAGTTCGATGACGTCTCCGACTGCCGTCGACAGCGCGAGCGCGCTGCTCGGCCTGTGGACATCCGCCAACGTCGTTCCATCGCCGTCATCGTGCACCAACTTTCAATGGCACGCGACGGAGCAGACGTCGAACAGCGCAAAAGGATCCTTCTCCGCGACCTGTGCCGGCGGCTTGAACGTATCGGGCACGGCGCAGGGCACGCTCAATGGAGGGACGGTGAGCTGGTCGGGAAGCGGCACGGCGACCGCCGCAGATTTGCCCTCATGCCCGGTCTCGCTCAGCGGGACGGCGGAACTGGGTGCCGATTCGATCCGGATTCCGTACTCCGGAACGACATGCCTCGGCCCGGTCAGTGGAGTCGAGATCCTGAAGAAGAACTGAACGTACCGCCGAGGTTCCCACTCAGTGAGTGCGAGCCCCGGAATCGTCTGCCGACGGAGACTACGCCAGTTCCTCCGCCGAGCGTGCCCCGTAGCACTCGAACCATGGATGCGCGGGCTTCAGGCAGGCGTTCACGTTGTTGATGTTCTTGACGCCCTCGGATTCCAGCCATTTGCGGAAGGCGTCGGCTCCCTGCTTCGCGTAGACGCCGATGCCATCCTTCCACGTCGCGCGGCCGCACAGAACGCCGGAAAACGGGACGCCTGATTCCGCAGCGAGTTCGAGCGACTCCGTGAATTCCGCATTGCTGACGCCGGCCGACAGGTAGATGAACGGCCGCGTCGCGACTTCGGCCGCCCGCTTGAACAAGTCCATGGCTTCCTGTCTCGAATACGCCTTCGTCCCGCCGAACGCCTTCGCTCCCTCGACGTACTTCATGTTGATCGGCACTTCGACTTTCATCACGTCGACGCCGTAGCGATCCTTGGTGAACTCCTGCATGCTCCCCGCGACGATCCCGGGCTTCGTGCGCGCGAACTCGGATCCTTTCTCGTCGAGGCCTTCCTGGTACCCGACGAACTCGAGGAAGAACGGAATGTCGTTGGCGCGGCATTCGTCTCCGATCCGTTCCACCCACGCGTGCTTGTGATCGTTGATGGACTTCGCGTCCGTCGGCGTGTAGTAGAGGAGGATCTTGATGCAGTCCGCGCCCGCTTCTTTCAGCCGGCGCACCGACCAGAGGTCGAGGAGGTCGGGCAGCCGTCCCGGCGTATTCGCGTCGTAGCCGGTCTTCTCGTAGGCCAGCAGCAGTCCCGAGCCCGATGCGCGGGTCCGGCTGGCAGGAATGCCCCACTCCGGGTCGAGGAGGATCGCGCTCGCATGCCGCGTCAGCACCTGCGTCACGAGGGACTTGAATTCCTCCATGTCGCGATCGCCGACGTCGCTGCCCTTTTCTTTCGCAAGCGCCTTCTTGAGCGAGCCGCGCTGATCCATCGCCGCGGCGGCGATGACGCCTCTGCCGTCCGCCACGGCCTTCATTCCCGCCAGCTTGCCTGGTGTGATCTTCACGGCCTGTCTCCTCCCCGCCGATTCTATCCTCAACTCACCGGGGAAACCGGAACGCCTCCCAGGCCGCTTCGCCGCACGCCTGCTGGACGATATCGTCGATCGGCAGCCACTGCTCCGCCGCTTCGACGTCCGACCGGCGCGCTCTGGTCGCCGGATGACGTGGCGTGAACAGCGTGCAGCAGTCCTGATCGGGAATAATCGAAATGGGATACGTGCCGAGCCGACGCGCCTCGAGCATGATCTCGTCCTTGTCCATTCCGACCAGCGGACGCAGGACGGGCAGCGACACGACGTCGTTGATGTTTGCGAGGTTGTCGAGCGTTTGCGACGCGACCTGTCCGACAGCCTCGCCCGTGACGAGCGCTGTTGCCCGATGCTCGCGCGCGATCCGCTCGGCGATGCGCATCATCAGACGCCGGTAGATCACGACACGAAGCGGCGGCGCCACAGCGAGGACGACGCGCTGCTGAATCTGGCCGAAAGGAACGAGCGCCAGCCGCGACTCGTACTGATACCGCGTCAGCAGCGACGTCAGCTCGCGCGCTTTGTCCTGCGACGCACGCGACAGGATCGGATAGCTGTGAAAGTGGACGAACAATGCGCGGCAACCGCGGCGCATCATGCGCCACGCCGCGACCGGCGAATCGATGCCGCCCGACAGCAGGCAGGCAACGCGGCCGCTGCTCCCTGCCGGCAGTCCGCCGGCGCCGCGCTCCTTGCCGAAGAAGTAGAACGCCTCGTTGGTCAGCGCTTCGACGTAAATCGTGAACGCGGGTTCGTCGAGATCGACGGTCCAGCCTCGCGCTTCCTTGATGCGGCCGCCGACTTCGCGCTCGATCTGCGGCGACGTCAGTGGAAACCGTTTGTCCGCGCGGCGCGCCGAGACCCTGAATGTCGCCGCCTGCGTATCGCCGAGATCCTCGAGAATCGCACCGGCAATCGCATCCACGTCGAGCGGGGCGCGGCCCGCGCGCGCGAAGTTGGCGACGCCGAACACCAACTCCAGCCGATCGCGCACGGCGGGCCAGCTCGTGTCGGGCCCGAGCGCGACCTCGATTCGCCCCATCAGCACGCGGACGTCACGCACGCCGACGTCGGCCAGCGCCGCACGCAGGTTGCGTGCGAGCCGTGCGACGAACCACGGACGGTTCTTCCCCTTGAGCGCGATCTCCTGATAGTGAACGACGACAGAAGTCATTTATCTCGCAGCGGTCATTCGCCCAGAACCGCGGTCGCGGCGCGGTGCCCGGCGAGCGCCGCACTCTCGATTGTCCCTGGAAGACCCGTATCGATCCAATCGCCGGCCAGAAAGAGTCCTTTGATGGCCGTGCGACCGCCGGGTCGTTGCGGTTCGCCCGGCGCGAGCGAGAAAGTCGCACGTCTTTCGCGGACGACGGTACCACGCAGCATCCTGGCGTCTCTCGCGCCGGGGATTGACTGCCAGACCTCCTCGGCCGCAAGGGCGATGAGCGACGCGTTATCGCGAGCAACGAGCGCGTCGGCACCGCTCGACACGAGCGAGAGATGGGATGCGCGCTCTCCGAACGCCTGCCGCTTGTCGAATACCCATTGCATGCTGCGCTCGGGCAATCCGACGAACACGTCGTCCATGACGGTCCGGTCGTACCAAAGGTTCACGGTGACGATCGGCTTCGACGTCATGGCGGACGCGGCGTTCAGCAACGGCGTGATCGGCGTGGTATCGCCGACGATCAGCGGCTCGAGCGCGAACCACGGGACCGCAGCGATGACGCGGTCGGCCTCGAGGCGCTCGCCACGTACGTCGATTCCGTTCACGGCGCCGTCGCCGACATGGACGCGCGCCAGAGCGTGGAGATGTACGCTGCCCTTCCGTTCCTCTATGTAGCGTTTCGCCGGCACGGCGTACATCTCGTTCAGCGGACGAGAGGGCAGCACCAGCGCCGCGTCGTTCGGATCCGGACCAAACAACCCCGCCAATACGCTGAGGAACGCGTGCGCGGACGCCTCGTCCGGCGACTGATTCAGCGCGGCGACCGCCAGCGGCTCCCAGAGCCAGCTTCGGATCCTGCCCCGCTGGCCATGCTGCGTCAGCCAGTCTGTAACCGACCGGCCGGGGTCTGACCCCGGCCGTCGCCTGATCAGCACCGGCGCGAGGCGAAGAACGCTCAGGCGCTCACGCCACGGAAGCGCCCCCCACCCAAGGACGCCAGCAAGCAGATGGAACGGCGACGGCAGACGCGGGCACCGCAGGACCGAACGGGTACCGTCGGGCGCGATGAAGGGAATCGTCAGCGACCGTTGTACGGTGACGTGCGATTCGGCGCCGATGCGCCGCAGCAGTTTGAACGTCTCGTGGTAACAGCCAAACAGGACGTGCTGGCCGTTGTCCACGACTTCTCCGGTCTCGCGGTCCACGAACGCCGTCGCCCGCCCGCCCAGCTGTCCGCGAGCTTCGAGAACGACGACGCGACGGCCGCTTTCGGCAAGTGCCGTGGCCGCGGCGAGACCCGCGACGCCGCCGCCGATGACCGCGACGTCGAACCGGTCGTCGCTCATCGTCACAGGCCCAGCAGGACGCGCGCCCACGTGGAGGCGGCGATCAGCGCACGGCGGGGCCTCGGGATGCGAATGACGCTGCTGAAGACGTCATAGCCTGACGCCTCGATGCGTTCGAGGATCGCCTGGTATATGGCTCCCATGATCTCGGCAGCCACCATCCTCCTGGCGTCCTCCGACGGGAGCACGGCCGCGGCGCGGGCGTAGTACTCACGGGCGCGCTGCGCCTCGAATGCGAGGAGACGCTTGACCTCACTGGAACGCACCCCGCCGCTGTGTTCCGCTTCGCGCCGCAGATCTGCCTCGGTGCAGCCGTGTCGCGAGAGATCTTCCGTCGGAACATACACGCGGCCGCGCGCAAGGTCCGTCGGGACGTCGCGAAGGATGTTCGTCAGCTGCAGCGCGACACCGAGATCGGTGGCGTACTGGCGCGTCGCCGGGTTGCGATATCCGAAGATCTCGACGCAGATCAGGCCGACGGCGGACGCGACGCGGATGCAGTACTCGTACAGCTCCGCAAACGTCTCGTATCGCACGGTGCGCAGATCCATCTCGACGCCTTCGATCAGTGCGTCGAACGCCGTGCGCGGCAGGTTGAACTCGCGGATGTACGGCTGGAGTGTAATCCCCTGGGGAGTCTCAGGACGTGCGCCGTCGAAGCAGCGCGAGAGCTCGGCGCGCCACATCGCAATCCGCTCCGCTCCCTGATCGCCCGACGCCGCCTCGTCTACGGCATCGTCCACGGCCCGGCAGAAGTCCCAAACCGCGACGATCGCGTTGCGTTTCCGCGCCGGCAGGACCAGGAACGAGTAATAGAAGTTGGTGTCGCGGGCCACGTCAGTTGGCCACGGCGCGGGCGGCGATGACCGTCCTGCGCCACGTCAGCGCCTGCCACGCGATTGGCAGCACGTCGGCCGCCCCGAGGGCGGGCCTGTGCGCGAACACGTCGAACTGCACACGTTCCAGCCCATCGAGAATGCGGCTGCCGCCTAGCCATGTCGCGCGCAATTCCCACATCAGTCGCCCGCTGACTCCGTCGCATACCGCCCGGCCGGTGGAAAACAGAACGCGTGTGCGACGGGTGCACTCCTCCAGCGCCGAGCGCCACTGCGGGGTGAGTCTGTCCTTGCCGAGGTCCTCTTCGCGCGCACCGGCTGCGACCGAAATCTCCGCCGGGACGTAGACGCGGCCCTTCTGCCAGTCGCGCTCGAGATCCTGCCAGAAGTTCGTCAGCTGCAGCGCCGTGCACACATCGTCGGACGCGGCGTCGAGGCGCGGATCGCGATGGCCGGCAATCCTCAGGACGAGGCGGCCGACGGGGTTGGCCGACCGGCGGCAGTAATCGAGCAGCGACGACCAAGTCGCGTATCGAACGACGGCCACGTCCTGCTTGAAGGCGCTGAGAAGATCCGTCAGCAGCGACACCGGCAAATCGCAGACGCGAGCCGTCTCGCGGATTGCCGCAAGAACGAGCGGATGCGGACCGCCCGGATCCGGCTGGCCCGATGTCGTCGCCACCAGGCGCCGCTCCCACGCGTCGAGCGCCGCGAGACGGTCGGCGGGCGCCGCGCGTCCCTCGTCTGCCAGATCGTCCGCGATTCGCGCGAACGCGTAGACCGCGGCGACGTGCGGCCGCATGGCAGACGGCAGCAGCCGCGACGCGACCGGGAAGTTCTCGTAATGGCCGCGCGCGAGCGCCTCGCAGTACTCCTGCGGCGTCACCACTCGAGCTCGGTCGCGCCGCTCCGTCGGTTGGCAGCCCGCGCCATCGTGAAGAGCAGGTCGGACAGACGATTGACGTAGACGAGAAGCGGCGGCTCGAACGCCGCGGAGCCATGCGCGCGCTCGAGTGTCACCATCGCACGCTCAGCGCGCCGGCAGACGGTGCGGGCAACGTGCAGCGCCGCACCGGCCGGAGATCCGCCGGCCAGGATGAAACGGCGAAGCGGCGGCAGTCCGGTGTCGAGCGCATCGATCCACTGCTCGAGACGACTGATGTCGTTGTCGCTGACGGCCGCGGCTTTCGTGACCCGATCGGCAATCCTGTGCTGCGGGTCGGCCAGCCGGGCGCCGATCGCAAACAGATCGCGTTGAATGTTTTCGAGCATAACGCGCAGCTCGCCGTCCTCGATCGTCGCCCGAACGAACCCGATCCAGGCGTTGAGCTCGTCGACGTCGCCATAAGCGGCGACGCGCAGATCGTCCTTCGGGACGCGGGTGCCGTCGAAGAGACCGGTTTCTCCGCTGTCGCCGGTCCTGGTGTAGATTTTCACCTGCTTTGAAGAGTATCAGAGGTGCCCGACACGAAGTGCCCGCGGCGCGCCAGCGGTTCCGGCGGCGGCTGCTCGCCTGGTACCGCAGAAACGGACGCGATCTCCCGTGGCGTCGTACGCGCGATCCCTATCACATCCTCGTCTCCGAAGTGATGCTTCAGCAGACGCAGGTCGACCGGGTGATACCGAAGTATCACGAGTGGCTGGGGAAGTATCCGACGCTGGAGGCGCTCGCAGGCGCCGAAGAATCCGACGTCGCCATGACCTGGCGTCCGCTGGGTTACAACATCCGGCCGCGGCGCCTGCAGTCAATCGCCCGCGAGTCGGTCGCCCGCTACGGCGGCGAGCTGCCGTCCGATCATGAGACGCTGCTGTCGTTCAAGGGCATCGGCGAGTACACGGCCGGCGCCGTGCGCAGCTTCGCATTTGGACAGCGCGCGGCGATCCTCGACACGAACGTCGCCAGGGTTCTGTTTCGCGTCTTCGTCGGAGAAGGAGATCCCAGGGCTCACGCGATGAAACGACACCTCTGGACCGTCTCGCGAACGGTCCTGCCGAGATCGAACGTCTTCGATTTCAATCAGGCCCTCATGGATTTCGGCGCGACCGTCTGCACCGCGCGCAATCCAGCGTGCGATGAGTGTCCCATGCGGCCGGACTGCGCCGCCAAAACGGCGGCGCGGAAATCGAAGTCGTCCGCCTGATGCGCCCGCGCCTCGTCGTCGGCGCGGCGGTCATCGAGCGCGACGGCTGCTACCTGATCACGCAGCGGCAAAGGGGCGTGCACCTCGAAGGGTACTGGGAGTTCCCCGGCGGCAAATGCGAGGACGGCGAATCGCTCGAGGAATGCCTTCGGCGCGAGCTGATCGAAGAACTGGCGGCCGATGCCGACGTCGGCAGAGAGCTTCTCGCTGTCACGCACGAATACCCGGAACGCACCATCGAGCTGCACTTCGTGCGATGCCGTCTGCGCGGCGATCCGGAACCTCAGCTGGGGCAGCAGATGCGGTGGGTGCCGCGCGCCGAACTCGCCACGCTACGGTTTCCCCCTGCCGACGACGAACTGATCGCCCTCCTGCTGCAGCAGCGCTGACCGTCGACTCTCAATCACCGCGCACGGTTGCGCGAGCGCCGTCGACGACCACGACGGCATCGGCCGACGCGAATTCGCGATGCACGTACGCGAGCGCGACGACCCGGTCGACGCGTGGCGAGAAAACGGCGCTCGTCAGGCGGCCGACATCGCGATCGCCAGCATGGACGATGGCGCCGTGCACGGGAACGGGGGCGCCGGGATCGAACACGAGCTGCACCAGCCGACGGGCGACACGGCCTTGCCCGCGATCGAGCACGCGCACGATCACTTCCTGGCCGACATAGCAGCCCTTCGTTCGCGAGATCGCGCGATCTTCGATGCCGGCCTCGAGCGGAATCGTGGCGGAATCCATGTCGACGCCGAATCGGGGCACGCCGGCTTCGACGCGCGCGACGTCGAAGTCGTCGAGCGTCGCTTCGATCGCGCCCTCTGTGGCAAGGGCCGCCAGCGCCGTCTCGAGTTCGTCCGCTGGAACGATCAGCGCCACGCCAGGAAGGTCGTCCTGCGCGAGCCGTTCGACTGGAGTCAGCGATGTGGCGGCGGCCTCCGCATTCGGGCCATATACCCCGAGTTGCACCCTCGCATCAGTCACGTCTTCGACCTGCACGTCTTCGCTGAAGACGAATCGTTCGAGATGCTCGTGGACCTGCCTGGCGAGCGTCGCGGGCACACGCAACAGAATGGCTTCGCCAAGCTCGTCGACATACATGTCGCTGATCATCCGCCCCTGCGCGGTGAGCATCGCGGCGTAGCAGCCGGTTCCGGCCGTCAGCGCCTCGATGTCGTTCGTGAGAAGGCCTTGAAGATAGCTGCGGCGATCGGCTCCGGTCACGAGCAGACGACCAACGTCCAGGCGTCGCACGACGGCAGCCCCGGTCGCCAACGCAGCGTACGCTCTGCTGTTATCCTTTCTCAATGCCCTTCAATTGTACCGCCGTGGCGGCGGCGCTCCTCGCCGCGGCGCCGGCGTTCGCACAGACCCAGGCCGCGGGAGCCCCCGCGACCGGCGAAGCCGCATTCAAAATCATGATTCAGGGACAGCAGATCGGCCGCGAGACGGTCGCCGTAGCGCGCGATGCATCGGGCTGGGTCATTACGTCGAGCGGCCGGATCGAGCCGCCGATCGATCTCACGATCACGCGGTTCGAGATGAAGTATTCGCCTGACTGGCAGCCGCTCGAGCTCAGCATCGCGGCGATCCAGCAGAAATCATCGGTAGCGCTGTCGACGTCCTTCACGACTACGACGGCCATCAACGAGATCACGCAGCAGGGCAAAACAGTTTCGAAAGAGGATCAGACCAGCGCCAGAACGATCGTCCTGCCCAACCATTTCTGGGGCGCGTACGAGGCGCTGGCGGCACGACTCTGGACGAGCGACGCCGGCGCCGTCCTCCCTCTCTACGTGGCGCCCTCCGCAGAAATCAAGCTGACGGTGAATTCCGTGCAGCCTCAGACGCTGACGGGCGGCGGTTCCGCGATCAACGCGCGCCGGTACGACGTCATGATTGCCAACATCGGCGCAAACGTTGCCGCGATCGTCATCGTGGACGATCGCGCGAGGCTCGTGCGCTTCGAAATTCCGAGCGCCGGCCTCGTCGTCGTTCGCGATGACGCGTCGAGTGTCGCCGTGCGCACCTCGATTGCGAGAAATCCGACCGACTCGGACGTGCAGATAGCAGCCAATGGCTTCACGCTCGCCGGCACCGTCACCACGCCGCCGGCGGTTGCCGGCAGGCTGCGCTCCCCCGGCATCGTGCTGATAGGAGGATCCGGTCCGACGGACCGTGACGAAACCGTTGCAGGGATCCAGATCTTCATGCAGCTCGCCGGCGCTCTTGCGAAAGATGGCGCGGTGGTGCTCCGATACGACAAACGCGGCGTCGGCCAGAGCGGCGGACGCACCGACTCCGCCACGCTCGACGACTACGCAGACGACGCAGTCGCGGCGGTGAAATGGATCGCGAAGCGTCCCGATGTCGATCCTCGCCGCATCGTTGTCGTCGGCCATAGCGAAGGTGCGGCCGTGGCGCTGCTCGCGGCGTCCCGCGAGAAACAGATCGATGGGGTCGTGTCCATCGCCGGTCCAGGCGTCTCGGGAGCGGATCTCATCCTTCAGCAGCAACGGCATCTTCTCGACCGGTCCTCGAGCAGTGAAGCGGATAAGCAGGCGAAAGTCGACCTGCAGAAGAAGATCCAGGCTGCAGTGCTGTCCGGCACCGGCTGGGAGGGCATTCCAGCGGAACTGCGGAAGCAGGCCGACATTCCCTGGTTCCGGAGTTTCCTTGCGTACGATCCCGCTCGTGTGATGCAAAAGGTCAATCAGCCGCTGCTCGTCATCCAGGGCGATCTGGATGCGCAGGTGTCGCCGGACCAGGCCGACAAGCTGGCCGACCTCGCACGCGCACGAAAGAAGGTTCGCGCGCCGGAAGTGGTTCACATTCCTGGCGTCAATCATCTGCTCGTACCGGCGGCAACAGGTGAGGTGTCGGAGTACGGGTCGCTGCAGGACAAGACGGTCAGCCCGAAGGTCGCCTCCGCGATTACGGATTGGATTAAGATGGCGCTGCCATGAAGGTTGGAGTCCCGAAGGAGACCTGGCCCGGTGAAACCCGCGTCGCGCTGATTCCGGCGTCGGTCGCTGTGCTGAAGAAGGGCGGGCTCGAGATTCTCGTCGAGCGCGGAGCCGGCACCGCGGCGGGATTCACGGACGCCGCATATCAGCAGTCGGGCGCTGCCGTGCTATCACGACCGGACGTGTACGCCGGAGCGGACATTCTTCTGCAGGTTCGCGCGCTTCCGGGCGACGTGAGCGCGTTCAGGCCGGGGCAGGTGGTCATCGGTTTTGCCGATCCGCTCGGCTCACCTGACGACGTGAGAGTGCTCGCGGGACGCGGCGTGACCGCGTTTTCCATGGAGTTGATGCCGCGCATCACGCGGGCGCAGAGCATGGATGCGCTGTCGTCGATGGCAACGATCGCGGGATACAAGGGCGTGCTCCTGGCAGCCGACCGTCTGCCGCGCATGTTCCCGATGATGATGACGGCCGCGGGCACGCTGGCGGCCGCCAAAGTATTCGTCGTCGGCGCCGGCGTCGCCGGGTTGCAGGCCATCGCGACGTCGAGGCGGCTTGGCGCCCGAGTCGAAGCGTACGACGTACGCCCCGCCGTCAAGGAGCAGGTGCAGAGCCTCGGCGCGCGGTTCGTCGAGATGGAGCTCGAAACCCAGAACGCGGAAGACAAGGGCGGATACGCAAAAGCGCAGGACGAGTCGTTCTACAAGCGTCAGCGCGAGATGATGCTCCGCGTCGTGGCGGCAACGGACGTCGTCATCACGACAGCGCTGATACCGGGCAAGAAGGCGCCCACTCTCGTCACGCAGGAGATGGTCGAGGCCATGGCACCGGGATCCGTGGTCGTGGATCTCGCCGCGGAGCGCGGCGGGAACTGCGCGCTCACGCAGCCGGATGAGGTCGTCATCCACAACGGCGTTTCGATCATCGGGCCGTCGAATCCGCCGGCGCTGGTTCCGTATCACGCCAGCCAGATGTATTCGAAGAACATCGTCACGTTCCTTTCCCATCTGCTCGGCAAGGACGGAGCGAAGAAGACATCGCTCGAGCTCGATCTGAACGACGAGATCACGCGTGAAACGCTGATCACCAGGGACGGCGACGTCGTCCACGCGCGCGTGCGCGAACTGCTCGGAGCAGCCGCACACTGATGTGGGTGCTCGCAACGGAAGACGGGGCCGAAATTCCGTTCACCTTCCGGATCCTGCCAGGCAGCATCAAGACCATCGGTCGCGCGGCGAGGGCTGATTTCATCGTGGATGCGCCCCTCGTCTCGCGGCTGCACTGTCGCATCACCGCCGGCGCGTCGGAGCTCGAGGTCATCGATCTGGAGAGCACGAACGGCACTTACGTCAACGGCAAGCGGGCCGATCGCGCAACGCTGCACGACGGCGACAAGCTTGGCGTCGGCCGCGTCGAGCTGCTGGTCAAGCGATGATTCTCGAGCGGGCTGCGGTCGAACCGTTCTTCAAGAACGGCTTCGTGCTCGGCTGCGAAGACACCCGAGAAGCCGTCGTCATCGATCCGGGAGACGAGGTCGAGATGCTCATCGACGTCGTTCGCGACCGGGGCCTGACGGTGCGGCATATTCTGCTCACTCATGCGCACCTCGACCACATAACGGGCGTCGGACGCGCAAAGGCAGCGACGTCGGCGCCCGTGTGGCTGCACCGCGATGACAATTTCCTGTACGAACGCATTGTCCAGCAGGGGCTCGCGTTTGGTTTCCGCGCCGAGCCGCAGCCACCCGTGGATCGCTTCTACGACGGCGAAGGGCCGATCCGGTTCGGGAAATACGTCACCCGGGTCCGCCATACGCCGGGGCACTGCCCCGGCGGTGTCTGCCTGGCCGTCAGCCGCGGCGACGAACCGGATTCAACGTTGTTCGTCGGCGATACCCTCTTCGCCGGTTCGATTGGACGCACGGATCTTCCCGGCGGAGACATGGAGACGCTGCTCCAATCGATTCGAACCGTGCTCTTCAGCTACCCGGACGAGACGCCGGTGTGGTCGGGACACGGCGAAATGACGACGATCGGGCACGAGCGGCGCACGAATCCATTCCTCGTCTGAGCCTCGCACTCCGGGAAGGCCCCCGTGAGCCACTCCGCGGCGGATTTTCGCCTTCGATGGCATGGATGCCATTCACACTCCGGCCGTTCGCGTTCAGACCAGCCTGCTGGCGGCCGCCGAAAGGCGGCTGTTGGTGCGTCTGGCTGAGCGTCTTCCAGCGAGCGTCGGATCCGACTCGCTGACCGCCGCGGGCGCGGCGGGGATGCTCGGCGTCGGACTCGCGTTCTGGGCGGGAGGCGCCTGGCGCGCCGCCCTGCTGTTCGTGTTCCCGCTGCTCGCACTCAACTGGTTCGGCGACAGCCTCGACGGAACGGTCGCGCGCGTGCGGCACCTCGAGCGTCCACGCTACGGCTATTACGTCGACCACGTGCTCGATGCGCTCGGATTCGTGTGGTTGACGGGCGGCCTCGTCCTTGGCGGATTCATGACGATGGAGGTGGCCCTCGCGTTCCTCGCCGCGTACTATCTGCTCGTCATAGAAGTCGCGCTGGCGGTTCACGCCCTCGGACGATTTCAGATGTCGTTCTGGCGGATCGGTCCGACTGAACTGCGCCTGGTGCTGGCCGCCGGAACGCTCGCCCTGCTGCGGTCGCCGTCGGTCTCACTGTGGAATTCGTCGGCGTTGCTGTTCGACGCCGGGGGTCTGATCGGCGCAGCGGGACTCTTCATCACCTTCCTCGTTTCGGGTTGGCGAAACGGCGCGGCGCTGTACCGGCAAGAGCGAATCTGACCGCCCCTCGCCCTTCCCCCGGGAGGTATGATCGCGAGATGGTGCTTGCGGCGGTCGACGACCTCCTTTTCCGCTCGAAAATACGCGCAACGGCAAAGCAGGCCGGCGTCGAGGTCGCGTTCGCGCGCACTCCGGAAGAGATCCTCGCGCGAGTACGCGAGCTCAAGCCATCTCTGGCGATCTTCGATCTCAACAGCGGGAAGACGGATCCGGTGCGGGTCATCGGACTCTTGAAGGCGGAGAACCCTGTCCGCACCATCGCTTTCGCATCGCACGTCCAGGTCGATCTGATCGACGCGGCAAAGCGCGCGGGCGCAGACGAAGTTCTTCCGCGGTCTGCCTTCGCGGCGCGGCTCGCCGATATTCTTTTGAGCGCTGATTAGCGCACCCCGCGCGTGATCACGATCGACGACATCCGCGATGCGGCCTCGCGCCTACACGGCCGGGTGTTCCGGACTCCGGCGCGGCGATCCGACTGGCTGACCGGACTGTCCGGCGGTGAAGTCTTTCTGAAGCTCGAGGTGGTCCAGCCGACGTCCTCCTACAAAATCCGCGGCGCGTTCAACGCGCTGCTCCAGGTGGCGCAGACCGCACCCGCGCGCGCGATCGTCACCGCCTCGGCGGGGAACCACGGCCGCGCAATGGCTCATGCCGCTCGCGTCCTGGGATTGCGCCTCGTCGTCTTCATTGCCGCGGACGCGCCACGGGCAAAAGTGGACGCCATCCGCGCCTGCGGCGCAGATCTTCGGCCATGCGCGGACTACGACGCGGCCGAACGCCAGGCCAAGGCGTTCGCCATGGCTGACGGCGCGCTGTTCATCTCACCGTATTCGCATCCCGATGTGATCGCCGGCGCCGGCACAATCGGCGTCGAGCTGCTGGACGAGCTGAAAACGCTCGACACCGTCGTCGTGCCCGTCGGAGGCGGAGGACTCGTCAGCGGAATCGCAATCGCAATCGACGCACTCTCGCCCGCGACGGAAGTGGTAGGCGTCGAGGTGGCGTCGTCGACCCCGTTCGCCGCCGGCCTTGCCGCCGGCCGGATCGTCCCGATCGACGTCGAGCCCTCGATAGCCGACGGACTCACGGGGAATCTGGATCCGGACACGATCACCTTCGACTTGGTGCGACGCTTCGTGCGGCGCATGACGGTAGTGGATGAAGACGACGTGCGCAGGGCGCTCGCGGGTGTCGTCATGAACGAACATCTGGTGTGCGAAGGGGCCGCCGCTGCCGGCGTCGCGGCTGTGGTTTCCGGACGCGTCAATCTGAAGGGCAGGCGGACCGCCGTGATCCTGACCGGGGCGAACATCGACGCAGCGAGGCTGCAGTCGGTGCTCACAGATTGCTGACCGGCTTCAGCTGCGCGCGAGGAACCACCAGACGACTATCGCGGCAAGGACCGCAACGCCCAGCGCGGCGAACAGAACGGCCGTGCCGTGCCGGTCCGGCTTGTCATCGAGCGGCATCAGCCCAGACGGCGTCGCGGCATCCCCTTCCCGGACGTCGAGCATGGTCGAAATCGTACGCAGAGCGGCGGCGAAGGAGGCCGCGGTCTGATAGCGGTCCTCGATGTTCCGCGACAGCGCGCGCGCGACGATGCCGTCGACTTCAGTCGGAACGGCTGAATTCGCTTCGGACACCAGCGGCAGTTTTCGACGTATGACGTTGATGACCGTGTCCGCCGGGGCGGCGGCCGAAAACGGATTGCGCCCGGTGAGCATCTCGTACGCCAGCGTGCCGAGCATGAACACGTCGCTCCGAACGTCGCTGGCGACGCCGACCGCCTGTTCCGGCGACAGATAGGCAACCACGTCGTTCGCGTCCGACGGCAGGCGATCGAGATCCTGCGCGGCCTGGACCCGCAGCGCGCCGCCGCGCGTCCACGACGCGAAGCCGCACTCGAGTATCTTCGCGCTGCCTTTGGCGGTGACGATGATCGTATCCGGACGGAGATCGCCGTGGATCACGCCGCTGGCGTGGGCGTCGGCAAGCCCGTCGGCGATCTGCAGCACGAGATCGAGCGCCCGCCGGGGATTGATGGGGGAACCGTCAATCTCCTCCGACAGGAGGCGGCCGGCTGCGAACTCGTGCGAGAGGTACGGGTGCTCGACTTCCTCGCCGACGTCGAACAGTGTCGCGACGTTCGGATGCGAGACGCCCGTCGCGGCGCGCGCGTCGGCGAGAAGCCGCGAGAAGCGCGCCGGATCCGTCGCGATCGAATGTGAGACCACTCTCAGCGCAACCGTGCGCCCGACTTTCGTATCGCGTGCGCGATACAACTCGCCGAGGGGTCCGCTCCCGATGCGTTCGAGCAGGTTGTAATGGGCGACGTTGGTCGTCATCCGCGGTTTCAGGACTTGCGCGGCGGGCGCGACGGCCGCAGTTCGACGCGGCTGGCGAGCGCGCGGTTATCGAGCGTGACCAGATCCAGCACGACCTGCGCCACATCGTCGGCCGTCAGCTTCCACGAGTCGTCGGCGTTCCGCCCGATGAAGTCGGTCGAGACCGACCCGGGCATGACGTAACTCACCCGGATGTTGTCGTGCCGCACTTCCTGCATCAGCGCTTCGCTGAAGGCGATCAGGCCTGCCTTCGATGCGCAGTACGCCGCTCCCTGAACGAAGGGGTTCTTCCCGGCGAGGCTGGCGATATTGACGATGTAGCCGCCGTTGCGGCGCCGCAGTTCCGGCACCGCGGCATGGCAGCAGTAGAACACGCCGCTCAGGTTCGTGTCGATGACCTCCTGCCATGTTTCGATCGGCATGTCCGCCACGTTCGCGAAGCGGCCGATGCCGGCATTGTTGACGAGGACGTCCACTCCGCCAAATCGCTGCACCGTCTCGTTCACGAGCCGATCTGCGTCGGCAGCCCGCCGGACGTCGGCCCGGACGGCGGCAATGCGCTCGGCCCCGCCGAGCTCGTCGACTGCACGCGCCAGTTCGCCGTCCTTGCGCGCGGAGATTACGACGTTCATGCCCTGCTTGATGAACGCGCGCGCGATGGCGAATCCAATCCCTTTCGAGCCGCCGGTGACGATCGCAACCATGGCTATAGAATATTGCACTCGCGATGTCGACGATTGCGATCATCGGCGCCGGTGCAGTGGGCGGCGCGCTCGCGCAGAAGCTCGCCCTGCGCAGCCGCGTCCGTCAGATCAGGCTCATCGATCCCGACGTGCGCGTAGCGGAAGGCAAGGCGCTCGATATCCAGCAGTCATCGCCGGTGGAGCCGTTCAGTGCGCGGCTGACCGCGGCGGCGGACTACACCGCAGCGGCCGGAGCCGACGCCATCGTCCTGGCCGATTTGCTCGCGACGGGTGAGATCGCTGGCGAAGGAGGGTTGGCGCTCGTCAGGCAGATCGCCGCAGTCGAGCCGAGAGCGCCGTTCGTTTTCGCGGGAGGGGGTCAGCGCGAGCTGATGGCGCGCAGTGCCGGCGAACTGCACGTGAGCGCGCGACGACTGGTCGGCTCCGCTCCGCTGGCGCTCGAGTCGGCGCTGCGCGCCTGCACGGCCGCGCTCGTCGACGCCAGTCCGGTAGACGTGTCGTTGAGCGTTGCAGGAGTGCCGCCGGCCGAGGCGGTGATCGCGTGGCAGTCGGCGACGGCCTACAACCAGCCGATCGAGCGCGTCCTGCCGGCACATCAAATAGCCTCGCTGTCCGCGCGGCTGCCGGCACTCTGGCCGCCGTCGCCATTCACGCTCGCGAGCGCCGGGGCACGAATCTCGGAGGCGCTGGCCTCCGGCTCCCGCCGCCGTTACACGTGCTTCGCCGTGCTCGACGTCCCCGGCATCGGCCGCAACCTCGTTGCAGCCGTGCCGGTTGAAATCATGAAGGGCGGTGTCGGACGAACGCTCGATCCGGCGCTGAGCCGGCATGAAAGGACGCAGTTTGAGCGGGGGCTTCGCTGAGAGAACGGTGAATTGGTGGATTCACCAATTCGTCAGTTCACTAATTCACCAATTGTTCGCGGGAGTGCAGCTCGACGCCTCCCGCGAAATCTCCAAGGTGCTTCCTGAGGATGAGCCGTCCGCGGTGCAGGCGCGACTTCAGCGTCTGCGGTTTCACGCGCAGGATGGCACTCGCCTCTTCCGTCGAGAGCCCCTGGATATCCCGAAGCAGCACTGGCACCCGATAGACCGTGGGCAGGTGCGTCAGCGCTTCGACGAGCTTCTGGCGCATCTCGACCCGCATCACCGATTCATCGGCGAGCGACGACCAGTCGGCAGGCTCCGGCTTCAGGACTTCGGCGTTCTCGGTCTGGATATCCGTCTGCTGCACTTCGGCCGGACGGCTGAAACGGGCCGTCCGCAGGCGGGACATCGCGGTGTTGAACGTAATCCGGTAAATCCACGACGACAACGCCGCGTCGCCGCGGAACGCTTCTATCTTTCGATACACCTTCATCAGGACGTCCTGCGCGACCTCCTCTGCGTCTTCCCAGTTCTTGAGGTAGCGGAACGCGAGCTGCTGAATTCGTGGGCCGTAGAGCGACGCCAGGTCGGCAACCGCCGAGACATCCCTGTCGCGCATGCGGCCGATCAGCGCGCGTTCGGCAATCTGCTCACGCATCTGTGGCCTCCGTATGGATCCAGAACACCGGAGGGTCCCCTCTTATTCCAGATTCCCGACGCTTCTACGTAAGTGGTTGAAAGCGCGGCGCTTCGAACACTTCTCGGAATGCCGCGACGACGTGGGCGGAAACCTCATCCATGGATACCGAGCGGCCGAGCAGACGTTGCATTGACGTTACACCGCGATCCGTTATGCCGCACGGGACGATGAGGCCGAAATGCTCGAGCGTGGTGTTTACGTTGAGCGCGAAACCGTGGCTCGTAATCCAGCGCGAAATTCGAACGCCGATTGCCGCCAGTTTCTCTTCGGAATCGTCCGGGCCGACCCACACACCGGTTAGCCCCTTCACGCGCCGTGCCGGGATACCAAACCCTGCAACCGCCCGGATGAGCGCCTCTTCGAGATCGCGGACGTATTGGTGAACGTCGCACCGATCGGGCTTCAGGTCAAAAATCGGATAGCCCACCAGCTGACCGGGTCCGTGATAAGTGACGTCGCCGCCGCGCCCCGTCTCGAACACGCCGACGCCCTTCGCAGCGAGGGAGGCGTCGCTCTCAAGGACGTGGGACCGGCTGCTGCGGGCCTTCACGCCAAGCGTAATTACGGGCGGGTGCTCGAGCAGGAGAAGCTGATCGGGAATGACACCGTTACGGCGCTGCTCGACCAGGTCTTTCTGAATGTCGAGCGCTTCCTGATAGCCGATGAGGCCGAGGCGCCTTACATCCATGCCTCGTCGAAGCGCTCCAGCCGCTCCTTGATGTACGCGAGGAAGCGGCCCGCGTCGGCTCCATCGATCAAGCGGTGGTCATAACCCAGCGAGATGTGGCACGTGGGCCTGATCGCGATCGCATCGTCGACGACGACGGCGCGCTTTTCGATGCCGCCGACGCCGAGAATCGCCACCTGCGGCTGATTGATCAGCGGCAGGCCATACACGGCTCCGAAGACTCCGGGATTCGTGATCGTGAACGTGCCGCCCTGCACTTCTTCCGGGCTCAGCTTCTTGGAGCGCGCACGCGACGCGAGGTCCTCGATCGCGCGGCTCAATCCGAGGAGATTTCTTTCGTCTGCGTTTCTGATGACCGGCACGAGCAGCCCCTGATCCAGCGCCACCGCGATCCCGAGGTTGATGTCCTTCTTGTAAACGATCTTGTCGCCGTCGATCGAGGCGTTGAACACGGGAAATGCGCGGAGCGCATCGACGACTGTCTTCGCGATGAGCGCCGTGTAGGTGAGCTTCGCTCCCGCGCGTTCGTAATCGGCCTTTTTCCTGTCGCGCAGTTTGGCAAGCTGTCCGAAGTTGACCTCGTACACCGAGTACACGTGCGGCGAGGTGTGTGCGCTCATCACCATGTGCTCGGCGATCTTCTTGCGCATGATCGTCATCGGGACGATCTCGACGCGCTCGCCGGGACGAAACGCCGGGACATGGCCGGTCGGAACCGGCGGGCGGGCAGCGGGCACGGCCGCGGTGGAACCGGATTCAATGAACCCCAGGATGTCGGTTTTCGTGACGCGGCCGTTGATGCCCGTGCCGTGAATCTGCTGGATGTCGACGTTGTGCTCGCGCGCGATGCGGCGCACGAGCGGCGAAGATTTCTGCCGTCGCAGATCCTCTATAGTCGCCGCTTCGCCCCGCTCCGCCGGCACGCGCTCGATTCCCGCAACAACCGCTTCGACGGCCGGGGCGGCCTCGGGCTGCCCCGCCGCGCTCTCCGGCATCTCAGATGCGCGGGCAGGTGCGGCCGGCGCCGCGGTGGTTTCGGACGCGGGTTTGCCGCTGCCGTCCCCGATCACGGCCACGACCGAGTTCACCGGGACGGTCTCTCCCTCTTTGACTTTGATTTCCGTCAGCACGCCCGCACCGGGAGAGGGGATCTCCGCATCCACCTTGTCGGTGGAGATCTCGAACAGCGGTTCGTCACGGTCGACGCTGTCGCCGACCTTCTTGATCCATCGAACGATGGTGCCTTCTGCGATCGATTCCCCCATCTGGGGCATGACGACATTCGTGGGCATGTCAGTACTTTACCAACGTTCGTGCCGCATCGACGACCTTCGCCACGCTGGGCAGGAATGCCGCCTCGAGCGGCGGCGCATAGGGGACCGGAGCATCCTGGGACGCGATCCGGACGATGGGAGCGTCGAGGTACTCGAACGCCTCCTCGGCGATGATGGCAGCCAGCTCACCGCCGATGCCGCCCGTGCGGCGCGCTTCATACAGCAGCAGCGCGCGGCTGGTCTTCGACACCGACGTGAGAATCGCCTCGCGATCCAGAGGCGCGAGCGAGCGCAAATCGATCACTTCGGCGCTGACGCCGTCCGCTTCGAGCTGCTTCGACGCGTCCATCGCGGTATGGACCATCGCGCCGAACGTGATGATCGACAGGTCCGATCCCTCGCGGCGCACCGCCGCGCGTCCGAGCGGCACCACATAGTCCTCTTCCGGCACCTCGTCCTTGATGCGGCGATAGAGAAACTTGTGCTCGAAGTACAACACCGGGTCGTCGTCTCGAATGGCGGCCTTGAGCAGCCCCTTGGCATCGTACGCCGTCGAGGGCTCGACCATCTTGAGCCCGGGTGTGTTCAGAAAGAACGCTTCGGGGTTCAACGAATGAAAGGGGCCGCCGCCGACTCCGCCGCCACACGGGCCACGCACGACAATCGGGACACCGGCGCCGTTTCGGTAGCGGCTGGTCGCCGCGAAGTTCGTCAGCATGTCGAAGCAGCAGGCGATGAAATCGATGAACTGGATTTCGCACACCGGCCGCAGTCCCATGTACGAGGCGCCGATGGCGGATCCCACGATGGCCTGCTCGGAAATCGGCGTGTCGATCACGCGCGCGCCGCCGAAACGTTCCTGAAGACCCTCCGTCACCTTGAACGCGCCGCCGTACTCTCCGACGTCTTCGCCCATGACGAACACGCGCTCGTCGGCCGCCATCTCTTCGAACAGCGCCTGGCGGATGGCTTCGAGATAAGTCACAACAGGCATATGTCAAGACCGTCGTTACTAAGAGGCCACGGATGTCACGGAGGCTGCACTAGCTTCTACGCGACGGATAACGAACCGGTGCGTCGATTGTCGCGCCGGCCGCCTGCGGCGATCCGCCGCGCGAAGCGCGGGCGCGACAGGTCTCCGGCATCCTCCGTTGGCCTTCGTGCCTCTTTAGTGATCCGCCGGCGCCGCAACCCGAGCGGCAAACGGCGACCGCACCAGCTCCACCCTCGGGACGGCGTAATCGTCGCCGGCGTACACGCCTCGAGGCACCGACTCGGGATCGGGCATGGGTTCGTCCACGGCGATGTCGGCCTCCTTCGCCGCGTAGTCCTTCGTCATGCGATCGATATCCGCCAGCTCCTTCGCCGTCGCGACGCCGCGTTCGATGAGCACACGCTGGAATCGTGCAATCGGATCCTTCGCCGCCCATTCCTCCAGCACCGACTTCGGCACATAACGCGCATCGTCATGCTGCGCGTGTCCCCGCATGCGCATCGTGTCGATACCGATCAGCTGAGCACCGCCGCCTGCGCGCGCGCGATCGACCATGCGCTTCGCGACGTCGTAGACGGCCAGGATGTCGTTCCCGTCCACCATCTCGTGCGGCACGCCGTACGAAGCTGCGCGCTCGTCGATGTGCGTAATCGCCATCTGCCTGGAAATCGGCGTGGAATACGCGTACTTGTTGTCTTCGGCCACGACGATGAGCGGAATCTTCTGCACGGCGGCGAAGTTCAACCCTTCATGAAATGCGCCCGTGCTCGTCGCCCCGTCGCCGATCCACGCCATCGCGACGCGGTCGCCTCCCCTGGCGCGCGAGCCCATCGCAATGCCGGCTGCAACGGGAATGGAATCGCCGAGCATCGAAATCGGTCCCACGATGACCGGCTCGTCGGCGTCGGCATCAGGCAGATGGACGATATGGATGTTGAGGTCGCGGCCGCGTGAGTTCGCGGTCCCCTTTGCCATGTACTGGCGGAAGATCTCGAGAGGGCGCACGCCGACCGTCATCAACGCGCCCATGTTGCGGATGAGCGGCAGCACCGCGTCGCGACGCTCCAGCGCGTAAGCCGTGCCGACCGACTCCCCTTCCTGGCCGAGGCTGCGATAGAGACCGCCGATCACTTTCGACTGGCGGAAGAGAATGACCAGGCGCTCTTCCACGTCGCGCGCCAGGCGCGCGAAGTAGTACATCTCGAGAAGCTGATTCGTACGAAGAGCTTCTGACGCCTTCGTAGATGTTTCGACGTTGAATGACATCTCAACGAGTTTCCGGTTGCCGGCTTCCAGTGTCCAGCATCTTCAGCAAAACGGGAACTGGAACCCGGAGACAGACGTCATGCCTGAATCGCCATCCCGTGCGCCGCGTGCGCCGCTTCATTGACGGCTTCGGACATCGTCGGATGCGCGTGGATGGTACGGATCAGTTCCTCGACCGTGCACTCGAGGCGCAGCGCGAGCGTCGCCTCGGCGACGAGCTCCGTCGAGCGCGGCCCGATCATGTGAACGCCGAGGATCTCGTCGTACTTCTTCTCGGCGACGATCTTGACGAACCCCTCGGTCTCGTTCGCAATGCGGGCGCGTCCCAGCACGCCGAACTTGAACACGCCGACCCGGACATCGTAGCCGCGCTCCTTCGCCTTCGCTTCCGTCAGCCCGACGCTGCCGATCTCGGGATCGCAATAGGTCGACCCGGGGACCTGCTCGTAGTTGATGGGCCGGAATTCCCTGCCGGCGATCCGCTCGGCCAGAGCGATGCCTTCCGCGGAAGAGAGGTGCGCGAGCTGCTGGTGGCCCGGCGCGTCGAACGTGATCACATCGCCGATCGCCGAGATGCCAGGCACGTTCGTCCGGTACTCCCGATCGACGAACACATAGCCGCGCTCCATCCGCAGCCCGAGGTCTTCCGCCCCGAGACCCGTCGTCACCGGCCCACGGCCGGTCGCGACGAGCAGATATTCGGCGTTGAGCTTTGTCGTTTTTCCGTCCGGCGTCTGCGCCTCGAGATCGACGCCCTTCGGCCCCGCCTTCGCGCTCGTGACCTTCGTGCCGGTCATGACCTTGATGCCCTGCTTTTTGAACGACTTCTCCAGTTCGGCCGAGACGGCTTCGTCCTCCACCGGCACCAGACGCGGAAGCAGTTCGATAATCGTCACGTCGCCACCGAAACGCCGGAAGATCGACGCGAACTCGACGCCGACCGCGCCGCTCCCCATGACCACGATAGACTTCGGCGCGGCCTTCAGGCCGATCGCTTCGTCGCTCGTGATGATCTGCTTACGATCGATCGTGATGCCCGGCACGCTGCGGGGGGCAGAACCGGTCGCAACGATGATCTCCCTGGTGGCGGTGAGCGTCTGCTTGGCACCTTCAGTGATGTCGACCTTGCCGTTGCCCGCGAGCCGGCCCGAACCTTTGATCCAGTCGATTTTGTTCTTCTTGAACAGGAACTCGACGCCGCCGGTGAGCTGCTTGACGATCTTGTCCTTCCGGGCCTGGACCTGATTCATGTCGAGGCCGATCGACTGGGCGGCCTCTCCGAGCGTCAGACCCCATTCCTTCCATTGCTGGGCGATCTTGAGGGAATGCGCGTGCTCCAGCAGGGCCTTGGTGGGAATACATCCCCAGTTGAGGCACGTGCCGCCGAGCGCGGGCGCGCGTTCGACGACGGCGGTCCGGAGGCCGAGCTGGGCGGCCCGGATCGCGCCGACGTAGCCGCCGGTCCCCGACCCGATCACTATCACGTCATATTCGGATGCCATCTCAACTCTTTTTCTTCATGGAGGCCAGCGGCACGAAGGCGACCTGGCCCTGCGCGGCAGGGGGGGCGGGTTCGGCTTCGGCTTCCCCCGGGTCGAGCCGCGCAACCTGCGATCTAAGACGCGTGTAGTCGTACCGCAATTCCCAGTACGACTGCGTCAATGCGTCCAGCTTCCGGGCCAGCCTTCCGGCCCTGACCCAGGACGCCCACGCGCACAGCAGCGCGACGGCCGCGACGGTCAACACCAGCACAACCGGTTCACGTTATCACGAGAGCGCCGCCTCCACGATAGAATGCCGTCGGCGAATGACCCCACAAAAGACCATCCTGATCTGCGACGACGATCAGGGGATGCGTGACACCCTGGCGGCGATCCTCAAGCGCGACTACCGGGTCATCAGTGTGGCAACCGGGGAAGGCACGTTGGGACTGATGAAGAGCGAAGATATCGATCTCGTTCTGCTCGACGTGCGGCTGCCGGGGATCAGCGGCTTCGACGTCCTGAAGATCATCAAAGAGAACTACAGCCTCGTCGAGTGCATCATGATTTCGGCCATCAACGAAGTCGAGACCGCGGTGCAGGCGATGAAGAACGGCGCCTACCACTACATAACGAAGGATTTCGACTACGACGAACTGCGGTCGCTCGTCCGCAACGCGTGCGAGCGTCAGGACCTGAACCGCCAGGTCATCACGCTCAGCGCGCAGGTCGCGGAGCAGAGCGAGCGCGAATTCCTCATCGGCCCCAGCAAGCAGATCCGCGACATCGTCGAGCTGGTCAACCGGGTGGCGGCGCTCTCGGCGACGGTGCTCATCCTTGGCGAGAGCGGCACGGGCAAGGAGCTGCTCGCGCGGCTGCTGCACAGGGAGTCGGGACGCGTCTCCGCTCCGTTCATCGCGGTCAACATGTCCGCGATTCCGCATGAGCTGGTCGAGAGCACACTGTTCGGCCACGAACGAGGGTCGTTCACGGGAGCGCACCGGCAGCAGCTCGGAAAGTTCGAGCTGGCCGCCGGCGGGACCCTCTTCCTGGACGAAATCGGCGACCTCAAACTCGATCTGCAGGCAAAGCTGCTGCGCGCGATCCAGGAAGGCGAGATCGAGCGCGTCGGCGGGTCGAAGCCAATCCGGACGAACTTCCGGCTGGTTGCCGCCACGAACGCCGACCTCGAACGGGCCGTGAAGGAAGGGCGATTCCGCGAAGACCTGTATTACCGGATCAACGTCATCCCGATTCGGATGCCGCCACTGCGCGAGCGGCTCGAAGACCTGCCCGAACTCGCCCGGCTGTTCCTCGCGCGGTACCGGACGAAGTTCCGCAAGCCGGTCAAAGAGATCGCGGATTCGGCCCTCAAGATCCTGGCGTCCTACTGGTGGCCGGGCAACATCCGTGAGCTGGAAAACCTGATCGAACGGCTGGTCGCGGTGAGCGACAAGGAATGGATCACGGACGAGGACCTGCCGCTCGAATATCACTTCGCGAAACTCGATTCGAGCCCGGCGTCGGAAGAAACGCGGTTCCAGGACGCGTGCGACACCTTCGAGCGCAACTTCATTCTCCGCGCGCTGGAGAAGTGCAACTGGAACGTGACCGGCACCGCGCGATATCTCGGAATGCCGCTCAGCACGCTGAAGCACAAGATGCAGCGGCTCGAACTCAACGACCTCGCGCGCAAGATCCGCGGGGCGTGAGAGACACGGCGCCGAATCCGCGGACCAAGAGCGGCCAACTTCTTGGCCGGTGCGGACAACGCGTTGGCCGTTGACAGCGCGTTTTCACGCGCCGCGGCGCGGACCCGACCCGTTCCGGCGTCACATAGAGTCCGATCGAACCGCCGGAATTAACGGCGCCCCGCGCACCACCGCGCACCTTTACGACTCTTTCGACAACCTGCCTTTCATCGGAACACCCGTTGCAGTTTCGCGGGTAGGCGCGACCCTGACGGGGCGCGAATTCAACGACAGCAGCAGCGCTATGCAGTCATCGATGTTCAACGTGCGCGCGCCGATCGACGGAAACGGCGACGTGTTCCTCATGAACACGTTCACTGACGCGCAGATCGTGGTCTCTCCCGACGTCATCGATTTTCTCGATCGCATCGATCGGATGTCCGCCCCGCTCACCGACGAAGAGCGCTGCACGCTGGAGCTGCTCGCCGAGCACGGGTTCGTCGTCAACAGCCGTCAGAGTGAACGGCTCGCGCTCGAGGAGTACTTCCGCGAGGTTCGCGAGGGCGCCGACACGGTGAAGGTCACCGTACTGACGACGCTGCAGTGCAACTTCGCGTGCGGCTACTGCATCCAGGGCGACCACGGCGACTACAACAAGCACGCCGCGAAGATGTCGCTCGAGACCGCGGCACGGGTTGCCGGGTGGACGGAAGGGCGGCTCGACGCGCTCAAGCCGTCGCGGCTGATCCTCACGTTTTTCGGCGGCGAGCCGCTGCTGAACCTGCCGGTGGTGTACCTCCTGGCCGAACGCCTGCACGCTTCGTGCGCCGAGCGCGGCATCCAGCTCTCGATCAGCATCATTACCAACGGCCTGCTGCTCACGCGCGAGGTCGTCGAACGGTTGAATCCACTCGGCCTTTCGGGCATCAAGATCACGCTCGACGGGGATCGCGACACGCACAATCGGATGCGGCCGCTCCGCGGCGGCCAGGGAACATTCGACAAGATCATCGCGAACGTCCAGCAGGTCGCCAGCCTGGCGAAGATTTCGATCGGCGGCAACTTCGACGTGGAGACCGTCGATTCGTATCCGGCGCTCCTCGACTTCCTCAGCGAGCAGGACTTCGCAGACAAGCTCGGACGCGTCACGTTCAAGCCGGTCATCCGCGAGACGCAGATCTCCGGCAAGGGCATCATCCCGCTCACCGCCGTCGGCTCCGAGGGAAAGCCGCTCAACGGCGCGTGCATGACGTCGGCGGGGACGGGCGTCAGCAGCGCATGCGATGCCTGCAGCGTCGTCGACGAGAAGATGGCGTTCCTTCGCGAGGAGACGAAGAAGCACGGTTTCAACACTGTTGACGGCGTCCACATGGGCCCGTGCGAGATTCACCGATCCCACGCGCACACGATCGGGCCCGACGGATCGCTGTACGCGTGCCCGGGGTTCGCCGGCGAAGCGCGCCAGTCGATCGGACACATCGACGGGCGCGAGGACGCATTCCGGACCCAGGCGCTCAGGAATTTCGAACGGCTCTCGGCGTGGAAGATGTGCCAGGACTGCGCGTTCATCCCGGTGTGCGCCGGCGGATGCACGGTCGCGGCCCACAACGAGCTTGGCGACATGCACGCGCCGAACTGCCACAAAACCAGTTTCGAGGCGGGCGTCCTGGCGCTCGCGCGTGATGCCGCGCGCACGTACGCGGCAACGGCGTAGTCGTTTCGTACGACGACGCCGTTCCATACGACGGAGGTACGAGAACAATGCGCGACAAGAAAACGCAGGACCTGAAAAAGAACGGCGCCATCCGGCCGTGGCTGGTCGATGTCGTCGTCGACGACCTGCGATAACGCGAACGAGATCCCTGGCCGTAAACGCGGGAGGACGCTCCCGGCATCGCGCGCCGCGGCGCGCAGGAGTGAACGATGAAAGTAACCGTCATCAAGAAAAGCGACAGCAAGGCGACCGCTAAGATCGTCTGTCCGTGGGTCATGGACTGTCCGCCCGCGGACAACGAGAAGTAACGTCACCACCGCCTCTTACGCCTCGTTCGAGGCAACGTCGGCGCGCGTGTACGGATCACCCCGGACACGTCGCGCCGATTTCCGCGACAGCCGCTGGGTCCCGCCGGACTGGAGCTCGAGGCCGGATCAGCCGATACTTGTAGAGAGTTTCTCTGCATGACGACGTGCGCTCGATCGCTGGTGTCGCTGGTGGTTCTGTCAGCCCTCCCCGCACTCTCCGCTTGTTCGCGCACCGACGAACGTACGCCGCATGTTTCTGCGCTCCGAATCGGGGTTCCTGTTCCGCCCTCGGCGGGCGGCGCGTCCGGCGTCCCGAACGTCATCGGACTGCTGACCACGGAGTCGCTGATCATCAACACGACCGACGGCCGGCCCGCAGAACGGCTGGCCAAGAGTTGGGCGTGGAATGCGGACCACACCGTGCTGCACATCGAACTGCGGCAGGGCGTGTTGTTCCACGATGGAACGCCTCTCACGCCTGATGTCGTCGCGGACTCGGTTCGGCGCGCGGTCGCGGACCAAAACGGCCTCGCACTGGCAAGCGTGAAGCGGATCGAAACGACGCCGGCAGGCATCGACATCGTCCTTCCGGCACCGGACACATTTCTGTTGGACGATCTGGGCGTTCTACCCATCACACGTCCTGACACGCCTGCCGTAGGCACGGGACCATACAAGCTGCTCAACAGCGGCGCCACCGCAACTCTTGCCGCCTTCGACAAGTACTACAAAGGCACGCCGAACATTCAATCGATTACGGTCTCGTCGTACCCGACGCAGAGAAACGCGTGGGCCGCGCTCATGCGGTCCGACATCGACATGCTCCAGGAAGTCAGCCCCGAGGCGCTCGACTTCGTCGCCGCTGAATCGGCTGTCCGGGCCTACTCGTTTCCGAAGCCGTACTACTACGTGCTCGCCTTCAACGTGCGTCATCCGATTCTTTCCAACGTGGAAGTAAGACGGGCGATCAACGAGGCAATTGACAAGAACGGCATCGTGGCGGAAGGGCTCCATGGCCGTGCACGACCGGCGTCGGATCCGATCTGGCCGGAATTCTGGGCGGCCAGCCCTGAAAAGGGCATCCAGTTCGATCCCGTTGCTGCGGACCGCCGGCTGGAGAGCGCGGGTTACACCGTAAAGCCCGGCGACGCGACCCACCCGCCAGGCCGGATCCGGATAAATTGCCTCGTGTGGGCCGACGATTCGCGTTTGACGCGAACGGCGCTGATGCTGCAGAAGCAGCTGGATGCCGTCGGGATCAACTTGGTTCTGCAGCCTGTCCCGCTCAAGCAGCTCGTCCCCCAGATCCGGACGGGACAGTTCGACATGTTCCTGTTCGAGATGGCAAATGCCAGGACTCTCAGCTTTGTGTACATGTTCTGGCACTCGCCGCGGTCCGACGCGCCCACGTTCAACTTCACCGGGTACACTGCTGCTGATGCCTCACTGGATGCGATCCGCGCGGCGACATCGGATGACGAGATCCGGAAGCAGACCGCCGCGCTCCAGGACGTATTCGCGAGCGATCCTCCGGCCGTCTTTCTCGCCTGGCAGACCATGACGCGGGCGGTATCGACCAAGTTCACGGTGCCGCCACAGCCGGCGCGCGACATCATTTACTCCATCTGGCAATGGAAACCTTCTGACGGGCGCCAGTTCGCGGAACGATGAAGCGGATCACTTCCCGATTCGTGCTGCTCATCGCCACCGCCGCAGTGGCGCCGCTCGTGCTGTACGGCGCGGCGTCGGTCACGTCGCTGCGCAACGGCACCCGCGAGTCGGTCACGGACGGCAACCTCAAGGTCGCGACCCAGGTGGCGGCGGAGATTGACCTGTACATGCGCGACAACGTGCGCGTACTGCAGTCGCTCGGCGCTGAACTGACCGCCACGGATCTTTACGCCTGGCAGCAGAACCGGATTCTCAAGGACCACGTCCTCGCGTTCCCCGAGTTCCGCGAGCTGACGCTCTTCGATGCTTCCGGACATGCGCTGGCGACGAGCGCGCTGGGCGCCTCCCGCCTCCCGCGCCCGTCCGTGTCGCCCGCGGGCGCGGTCATCGCCCCCGTGCGCGTCGACGACGACCTGCTGCCCACCACTACGATCGCGATTCCTCTGAAGAGCGCAGGCGGCGGGCAGTGGTGGATCGAAGGCGAGATCGCGCTCGAGCAGCTGTGGCGGACCGTCGATTCGATCCACGTCGGCAACGAGGGCTACGCCGCGATCATCAGCGAAGACGGCCGCCTCATCGCCCACGGCAACCCGGATGAAAAGCGCGAGGTTGCCAGAGAGGATCAGAACCGCGACAACCGCGAGGTGATCTACGCCAATCAGTTCCGCGCGGGCCACTCGCAAGCCAGCACCACATACCTGGACGAGGACGGTCGCACGCAGGTACTCGCCGTCGCGGCGCCAGTCAAACAGACCGGTTGGACGGTCGTCGTCGAACAGCCGACCGCCGAAGCCTACGCGATCGCGAGCCGTCTCGAACGACAGCTGATCGCGGTCATCGCGATCGCGCTGCTCGTCACGATCATCGTTGGGTATGTCTGGGGCCGTTCGTTCATCCGCCGCATCTTTGCGCTCACGCGTGTCACACGATCGATCGCGGAAGGCAAGCTGGAAACGCGCGTCGCGCTCAGCGGCCAGGATGAGATCCGCGAACTCGGAGACGCGTTCAACTCGATGGCCGACCGCCTCGTCGAACTGCAGGAGAACGTCCGAAAACAGGAACGCCAGGCGATGTTCGGCCGGATCGCCGCGGGGCTGGTCCACGACCTCTCGCATCCGATCCAGAACATCGGCAACAGCTGCAAGCTGATCGTGAAGATGGCCGACGATGCGGAATACCGCGAAACGTTCCGCCGGACGGTCGACCGCGAGATGGTCATCGTCAAGCGCGTGCTCGAGGATCTCCGGAACATCGCCAAGCCGATCCCGCTCGAGCGCTTCCCGGTGGACATCAACAAGACCGTCGCGGACGCCGTCGAAGCGATGCAGCCGCACGCCGAGACAGCCGGCCTCACGCTGCGCGCAGAGTTCGCAACGGAGCCGCTCTTCATCGAAGGCGACGTGTTCGCGCTCGGCCGGGTATACCGCAACCTGATTCTCAACGCGATTCAGGCGACGGCACCCGGCGGCCTCGTCGTTGCCGCCACCGGGCTACAGGAGACGCGGGTGCAGATCCGCGTCTACGACACCGGCTGCGGGATTCCCGCCGACCGGCTGCACGCGGTCTTCGAGGATTTCGTCACGACGAAGCGCCGCGGCCTGGGCCTGGGACTCGCGATCTCGAAAAAGATCGTGGAGCAGCTGGGCGGCACGATCACCGTCGCGAGCGAAGTCGGAAAAGGCACGACGTTCGTCATGGAATTCCCGCGCACCGAAGCGCGGCCCGCTGCGCTCATCGCGGGATAGCAATGGCAGGGTTCACGGGCAAGGAGGGTACATGTTCCGCACGCTGGTACACACCGAAACCGTCGACGTCGAGGGCCGATCGTACGTTGCCCATTTCTTCGAGCGGAAAACTGCGCGGGGCACGCGGCGATATTGCTGCGAGATCATGCTGCCGGGCGAACGGATCATCCTGGACGACGATTCGATGACGAGTCTGTCGACGAAAGTCGCGCGGCTCGCGCCGGCGATGATGTACAGCCGGACGCTGGGGTCGGGGCCGAAAGCAGCGTAGAGAGAGGAATGCGGAGAGAGAACGGGGAGGCCGCCGGAAACCCTGTGTTCCCGACGGCTCGACGGCTGTTCGATCCGCCTACTTTTTCGGCAGGACGGAATCCTTCAGCTGCTTCGCGATCCGCGCCTTCACGACGGTCTTGGCCGGAATCTTGATGGCCTCGCCCGTCGCCGGATTGCGGCCCATCCGGGCCTTCCGCTTCTGGACGACGAGCTTCACCATCCCGGGCAGCACGAACTCACCGGACCGCTTCAGCTCCTTCTCCGCCAGCGTGGTCAGCTCATCGAAGAATTCACGCGCCTGCGTGCGCTTGACCTCGAACCGATCTGCAAAGTGCGAGAACAGTTCGGACTTGCCCATCCTGCGGGCGTCTGCCATGTGTCGATCCCCTTGCTAGGGCGCGCTGTCTGAAGAACCGTCTGACGACCGCGCGCGCGTGCGGCAGCAGCGGAGAAATTATGTGAAATTCAGGCGTATCCTAATCCGCGCCGTTTTCCGGTGTCAATCGCAACAGGAGCGGAATCCGTCGATTTCCGGGCCGAATGCTATGATTTTTCGATGGCACCCCTCGAAACCTTTCCCAACCCTCAGCCGGGCCGCGACTACGAGATAGCCATCCGGTGTCCCGAATTTACATCCCTCTGCCCGAAGACCGGGCTGCCCGACTTCGGTGAAATCCGGATCACATACGTTCCCGACGAACGCTGTGTCGAGCTGAAGGCACTCAAGTACTACATCCTGGATTTCCGGAACAAAGGCATCTTCTACGAAGCTGTGACGAATCAGATGCTCGACGACCTCGTCAGCGCCTGCGCACCCCGGCGCATGACCGTCGTGGGCGATTTCACCGCGCGCGGCGGCATCTCGACCACGGTAACAGCGACCTACGAGAAGAAGAAGAGCTGAAGAGGACACGGCACTGAGGGCTGGCAACCGGAACTGGACAGGGTAACGTCGTTGTCACACGTAGTGCCGATCGGACCGGAGCTCGACCTTCACTCCTTCCAGCCGAAGGACATCCCGTCGGTGGTCGATGAATATCTCGTCGCGGCGCACGCGAAGGGATTACGCCGCGTTCGCATCGTTCACGGACGCGGCGCGGGCGTTCAGCGCGGGATCGTGCAGAAAGTGCTGGAGGGCCATCCGCTGGTCGCGGCGTTCGACGACGATCACGCGTCGCGCCTCGGCGCGACGTTCGTGGACCTCGCCTAAAACAACGACGGCACGATGCGCCAGCGCACGCGCTCCATGTACTCGCGGTACTCGGGGTCCTTTGCGAGGATCCGCTCCTCGTAGACGGCGCGCACCAGCAGCGCGAGGTCGGACACCACGATCAGCGAGGTGTTCCAGGCGCTCGGATTCGCCGCGACGAACGCGACGTGCGTGATCAGGTAGCCGAGATAGATCGGATGCCGGAGCACGCGGTAGCATCCGCTCGACACGATTCCGCGGTTCGCAGGCAGCAGCCCGAAGCTGCGGCCGAGCGAGAGTTTGCCGGCAATGACGACGAGCAGCCCCACGGCGGATACCGTCACCGTTATCGCTTCGGGCGCAAGCGGCATCACGTGCGCCGGATAGACGAGCGGCGGGCCTGCCATGGAGAGCAGCGTCAACGCGCGCGTCTTCCAGGCTCGGTCGACCATGCAGGCGCTGCGGCGGGCGATCGTGAGAACGACGACGAGACTCTCGCTCGCGAGGAGCAGGACGCCGGTCATGTGGCCGGTCGCAATCGCATCTCTCGCGATGCGGATCGCAAACAACGTGAAGACGATTCCGACGGCCAGCCGCGCGGAGAATTCCACGGAGTCGAACGGGCGGACCTGGGGTTCAGCGGAGGCGTCCACAGTCATTGCCGGGTACGGCGACGGCAGCGCCGCCATCATCTGTCGCTTCATGCTTCGACGGCCTGAGATTCCTGCTCTTCGAGGAAGTAGCTCGCGCAGGCCGCGTCGAGCAGCTCACGGGTGATGAGCGGCTCGCGGCTCTGGTAGCGGCACATGTCGACCACCTGCTCGATCAAGTCTCGCGGGTGGCAGGCGCGCATCTGCAGCCTGCGCGGCTGGTAATAGCGGCGCTGCAGGTATTCGATCATGACCGGGTCGTATCGGAGGCCGCGCTTCCGGCAGTTCATCTCGAAGATGCGGCCGTACTCGTCCAGCGTGGGATTCTTTGCCGGAATCTTGTACGGAATACGGCGGAGGAACGCCTCGTCCGCCAGCGACTCCGGCTTGAGGTTCGTCGCGAAGATGATGAAGACATTGAACGGCACTTCGAACTTGCGCCCGGTGTGCAGCGTCAGGTAATCCACGCGGCTTTCCAGGGGCACGATCCAGCGGTTCAGCAGATCGCGCGGCGGAATCCGCTGGCGGCCGAAGTCGTCGACGACGAAGACGCCGCCGTTGGCCTTGAGCTGGATCGGCGCTTCGTAGAATCGCGCGATCGGGTTGAACGTCAGGTCGAGCATCTCGAGCGTCAGCTCGCCGCCGACCACGACCACGGGCCGGCGGATCTTTTCCCAGCGGCGATCGATCGCCGTCGCCATCACGACGCTCTGGGTGTCAGCCGACCCGTTCGTGGAAATGTGGTTGACCGGGTCGTACATCGTGATCGTCTGGCCGTCCACGTCGATCGCATGCGGGGTATACATGTCGCCCCCGAGCGACTGCCCGATGCCCTGTGCGACCACCGTCTTGCCATTGCCGGGCGCGCCATAGAGAAACAGTGCCTTACCGGAGTTCACCGCCGGGCCGAGCTGATTCAGCAGCGACTCGGACACGATCAGGTCGCCGAACCCGCTGGTCAGGATCTCGCGATCGACCCACGGTTTGGCCGCCATGCACGCACGGACGTACGCGTTGTACTGCAACAGCGGCACGGGCGCCGGTCCGATGTACCGGCTGATCTCCAGGAACCTCGCGGCGCGCTCGCGGCCGAGATCCGTGAGAGCGTAGCGGTACCCGGCGTTGCCGGCGCCGCTCGTTCCGCGAACCTCGATCAGCTTTTCGATGCGCGCATGCTGGATGAGCGCGTCGAGCACCGTGTAGGGCACGCGCAGCGAGTCGGAGAGCTGAGTGCCGCTGTTTTCGCCGGCGACCAGCGTCTTCAGCAGCAGCTGGCCGAGCGTGTCCGGATGCAGCCCCGTATCGGCAAGCGTGACCGGCGGCGCGGATGGTGTGGGCGCCAGACTGGCACGCGATGCGGCGCCGGGTGCGGGCGCGGGCGCGGGTGCGGGTGCGGGCGCGGTGGGGGGTGCGGTGGCGGTTGTCATCGTCGCATTACCGTCCGTGGTGGGCCATCGGCACGATGACCTGGATGAACCTGATCGCCGCCGGCCCAATCGTCACGACCCAGATTGCGGGGAAGATGCAGATGGCCAGCGGGAACACCATCTTGACGCCCGTCTTCGCCGCGGCCTCCTCGGCACGCTGACGGCGCTTCGTGCGCAGCGTTTCCGAATAGACGCGCAGCGACTGCGCCACGCTCGTCCCGAACTTGTCGGTCTGGATCAGCATCGTCACCAGCGCGCTGAGGTCGTCGACGCCGGTCCGATCCGCCAGGTTGCGCAGGGCCTCCGGACGAGGCTTGCCGGCCCGCAGTTCGAGGTTGACCAGGCGGAGTTCGTCCGCGAGCGCCGGATATGCGAAGGCCAGCTCCTGACCGACGCGCTGCATTGCCTGATCGAGGCCGAGACCCGCCTCGACGCTGACGACGAGCAGATCGAGCATGTCCGCCAGAGACAGGCGGATTCGGTGCGAGCGGCGCTTGGCAAGGCGTGCAAGCACCATCCCCGGCAGAACGTACCCGAGGCCGAGCCCGCCGAGGGCGTACAGCAGGTTCGGGTGCGCCATCAGCGGCGATGCGAGAAACGTGAACATCGCAAGAGCGAACACGATGCGGATGCCGAAGAAGATCGTCAGCGCCTCCGGCCGCCGGAACCCCGACTGCACGAGACGGAGCCGCAGGGTGCCGAGTTCCTTGGGAGACTTCGGCGCGCGATCGCCAACGCGCTTCAGCACGCCGATGACGCGCTGGAACCGCGGTTTCTCTTCGACCTCGCGCTCGAGCGTCAGCTCTTCGAGACGCCGATCGATGGCGACGGCGCGCGACGGCATCAGCAGATACGCGGTGCCCGCCACGACGGCCGACCCGAAGACGAACGCGAGCAGCGGCATGATCATGGTCATCGCTACACCTCGATTTTCACGACCTGCCGGATCCAGAAGTACCCGATCGTCTGCATGACGACGGTGGCGCCGAGCAGCATGTGGCCGATTCGCTCCCGGAAGAGCAGCTGCATGTGCTCCGGATTGATGAATGACAGCGCAATGACGAGGAATACCGGCAGCGCGAGCAGCACGTACCCGGTCAACCGGCCGTGCGCCGTATAGACCCGCACCTGCCGCAGGATCTTGAAGCGTTCGCGGACGACGTGCGCGAGGTTCTCGAGGATTTCCGAGAGATTGCCGCCCGTCTCACGCTGGATCAGCACGGCCGTGGCGAAGAACCGCACGTCGAGGAGTGGAATGCGCTCGGTGAGATTGTTCAGCGCGTCCTTCAGTGGAAGCCCGAAGTTCTGCTCGTCGAACGTCTTCCGGAACTCGGGGCCGATCGGCTCCGACATCTCGTCGGCGACCATCTTCAGGCCGGTGGCAAACGCGTGGCCGGCTTTCAACGCGCGCGAGATCAGGTCGAGCGCTTCAGGGAAGTTCTCCTCGAAGTTCCGCAGCCGGCGCTTCCGCTTGATGTTGAGGACGACAAAGGGCATCGCCGCGCCGATCGCGCCGCCGACGAACCATCCAACGGTCATCCGCATGACGCTTGCCGCGATGAGTCCGAAGATCAAGCCGCCGCCTGCCGCGAACAGCAGGATCGCGCTCAGGCTGATCTTGACGCCCGACTGCTCCACCCATTTCGAAAGCCGCGAGCCCTGGTCGGTGCCGCCGAGCATGCGCTCGATCGACGGAAGAGGACCGTCCTGGCGTGATTTCAGCAGGCCGACCGGATCCTTGTCGTCGTCGTCCCTCGTGTGCGATACCTCTTCGATGCGCTGATCGAGGCGGCGCTGCGCGAGCGCGCCGGGCAGCGCGGTCACCGCGTAATACGCGGCCACGACCAGGCCGGCGCCGAGCAGGAACATGAAGACCGCCGCGAACATCACCGCACCTCCGTGACGCCCTCGAACATGTCCGGCGGCAGATGGATGCCCGAGGCCTTCAGACGCTCGCAGGCCTTCGGCCGGACGCCAGTAGCGCGGAACCGCCCGATCACTTTGCCTTCGGGCGACACGCCGAGTTTCTCGAACACGAAGATCTCCTGCATGGTGATGACGTCGCCTTCCATGCCGGTGATCTCCGAAATGCTGGTGACCTTGCGCGTGCCGTCGCTCATGCGCGACTGCTGGCAGACGATCTGGACCGCCGCTGCAATCTGCTGGCGCATCGCGCGCTCGGGCAGATTCATCGTTCCCATCGCAATCATGGTTTCGATACGGGACAGCGCGTCGCGCGGGGTATTCGCGTGAACCGTCGTCAGCGATCCGTCATGGCCGGTGTTCATGGCCTGCAGCATGTCGAGCGCTTCCTCGCCGCGCACCTCGCCAACGACGATGCGGTCGGGACGCATACGCAGGGCGTTGATGACGAGCTGCCGCTGGCGGATTGCGCCCTTGCCTTCGACGTTCGGCGGCCGCGTTTCCAGCCGCGCGACGTGCTCCTGATGGAGCTGCAATTCCGCCGCGTCCTCGATGGTCACGATGCGCTCGCGTTCCGAGATGAAACCGGACAGGACGTTCAGCAGCGTCGTCTTGCCCGCGCCGGTGCCGCCCGAGATGATCATGTTCAGCCGCGCGCGGACGGAGTGCTCCAGGAACTCGAGCATCGGGCGCGTGAGCGACCGGATCCGGACCAGGTCCTCGGCCTTCAGGCGCTCGGCCGGAAAACGGCGGATCGAGAGCAGCGGACCGTCGACCGCCAGCGGCGGGATGATGGCGTTGACGCGGGACCCGTCGGCAAGGCGCGCGTCGACCATCGGCGAGCTGTCGTCGACCCGGCGCCCGACGCCGCTGACGATGCGGTCGATGACGCGGGAGAGATGCCGGTCGTCCTGAAACGTCGTCTGGACGCGTTCGATCTTGCCGGAGCGCTCGACATACACGTACTTGAACGTGTTCACCAGGATGTCGCTGATCGACGGATCCCTGAGCAGCGGCTCGAGCGGGCCGAGGCCGAATACCTCGTCGATGATCTCGGCATAGATGGCCTCGCGCTCGGCCATGCTGAGCGGGAAGTTCTCTTCGGCAATCAGATCGAACAGCAGCGTGCGGATTTCACCCTCCGCGCGGGACCGTTCAACCGACGCGAGCGCCTCGAGGTTGAGGCGATTGAGCAGCTTGCGGTGAACGTTCCCCTTGAGTTCCAGGTATTGGGGACGCGGTGCCTCGGCGCGCGGCGTCACGGCTGCGGCAGCCGGCCGTCCGGGCGGGGGCGGTGTGCCGCCGGACGATCCCGGTCCAGGCTGTGGGTTCGACAGAATCGACAAAGGTGAGCTCATGGCGCGATTGGGTGAAGGCGAGTTGATGAAGTCTCAGTCGTCTTAGAAGAGGCCGAGGAACACCCGGCGCTTGTCCGCCTCCGGCCTGGCTTCCTCGGTCATGCCGACCAGGTGCCGGGTGAAGCTGTCGAACTGCGCCGCGATTTCCGAGTGGTTGGTGGTGGTCAGCGGTACTCCGGAGTTGAGCGCCGTCGAGACGGTCCGATAATCGCTGCCGAACGTGTGGTGGATTCCATAGCCGAGCGCCGTCTCGATCTGTTTGGGCGCGATCAGGTGCTGGTCGGACGCGCGGTTCAGCAGTACCTTGATCCGTTCGCTGCCGGCGCCGAGCTGCCGTACCCGCTCGACGAGCCGCTGCGCGTTCCGGATGGACGGCACGTCCGGATTGGTCACCATGAAGATTGTGTCGGCGGCATACAACGCCGACGCGACGCAGGCGTTGATGACGTTCCCCGCGTCGATGATGATGAAGTCGTAGATCCGCGACAGCACGCGCAGCAGTTCTTCCACCGCCGGCGCGTCCTGCGCGTTCGGACGATCGAACTGCTCGGATCCCGACAGAATGTCGAGTCCGGATTTGTGCTTCGCGACGATCTCCCTGAGGAAGTCCTTGTCGAGGCGATGCAGGTTGTCGATGGCATCGAGCACGGTGAACCGCGGGCGCACGCCGAGAAAGAGCGCGACCTCACCGAGGTGCGATTTGAGATCGACGACGATCGTGGAGCGCTTCGTGAGGCGCGCGAGTTCGACACCACAGTTGACGGCAACCGTCGTCGTGCCGGCGCCCCCCTTGGCACCCAGAAAGGCGTAAGTGACGCAGGGCGCTTTGGCACCGGCGCTCGCCGCGTCCCGCCGGGCCGCCGTCCGTCGGACGGCGCCGTGAAACGACTCCTCCATCGCGCGCGCCGCCTGAGTCTGTTCTGTGCCGTGCCAGGCGAAGAACTCGTTCGCGCCGGCCCGCATCGACTGGAGGATCAGGTCTGGCTCCGCCGCCGCCGCGACCGCAAAAATCGATAGAGTTCCGCTGCTGGCCCGCAGCCGCTCGATGGCCACCATGCCTGACGAAGCATCTACTCGAATATCCACGACAACGAGGTCCGGTGCGCTGCCCTCGGCAGAGCGTCCCCCCTCGATGATGCCGACGGGTACGCCGCAGGCGCGGATCAGCTTCGAGACGTGCCGTTTGAATTCTTCGTCATAGCTGACGATCTGCGCGGTGAGTTGAGCCATTACTGCACCAGACGAATTGTTTTCGGGAGCGCCGCGTTCGGAGCGGGGCCGCCCTTCTGATAGATGCCCGTGATGGGTGTGATGCGGCCGTAGATGTTGTTGCCCGACACGTTATCGACGAAGAAGCCGATCCAGTTCGCCGTCTTCAGGCTCGCGTTGCGGCCGTTCGCTTTGCCGGCTGCGTAGTAGGCCGGGTCATACAGCGGGATCGGGAATATGCGCGGGCTGTGCTGGCCGAACGCGCTTTTGATGACGGTGTTCGTCCCGTCGTCCCACTGCGCACCGGGATCTCGGTCGACCAGCTCCTGGATGCCCTGGACCGTTGGACCCATCATGTCGCCAGGTTCCTGGACGAGCTTGGAGTCCCATCCATAGACAGTCGTGTTGCAGTTGGCGATGTTCCATCGATAGTCATCGCCGCCGGTGTCGTTCGTCATCGCCAGCGAAAAATAGAACGACACCGAGATGTCGTTGCCGGTGCCCGCGCGGATCATCATCTCGGTTCCCTTGTCCCGCTCCATGTTGTAGCCGGTGTAGTCGGGATTCGGGGTGCCATCCGCGTTGTACGCCGGCTTGTAGATGTCCGGATTCGCGAGCGGCTGGCCCTTCTTGTCGTAGGCGTCAAAGGTGCTGGTCGGAGACCACGTCTTGTCCTGTTTCTCAATCCACTTGTCGGGGATCGTGAAGGGCTTCACGCAGTCCATCGCGTTGGCCGGCGACGCTTCGGCTGTGGCGACCGCACCGATGGTGGCGCTGGAAATGCCGAAGTACTGCGCGACGAGGGTCGACACAGGATTCCCCCGGGCCGCGCTGCGCCAGACGGTGACCCTCACGCGGTTCTGCTCGCCGGTCGTCGGGCTCGTCAGGAACTCGACATCGGGAGCGGTGACGGAAACCTGCGCGCCCATGACTTCGTTGGAATGCGACGCCGCCAATGCGTTCGTGACCGCCGGCCCCGTAGGCGTGCGATCGTTCCAGTTGTCGAGCACGAGCGCGGTCGCGCCCGCAAGCGCCCCTGAGTCGGCGGAGTTCTGCGCCTGGCTGCGCGCCGTCATCAGCATGCCGACGTCGATGGCGAGCATGCTGGCGGCGAGAAAGGCCATGAAACCCAGACCGACGAAAACGAACGTCATGCCTGTTTCATCGCGGCGAAGTTTTTCGATGCGGCGCATGATGTGACTCCCTCGCGTGTTGCCCGACGCGCGTCAGCGGGCACCCGCTCAGGCAGGCGCCCGCGTTTTTGAAACCGGCTCTCCGAACGTCAGGTCCTAGTTGCCACCACCCCCCGGCTTGACCGGCGGCGGAGGCGCGGTCTTGCCGGCTTCGGCCTCGTACGCCGCCTGGGCGTCGCGAAGGCGCGCGGCGGCGTCGGCCAGCGACTTTTCGTGTTTCTTCTGGTCTTCCTGCTTCTTGCGGTCGGCCTCCGCATTCTTCCTGGCGACTTCGGCCTCACGCTTCGCGCGTTCCTGATCGAGCTTCTGCTGCTGCGCCTTCTGGCGCTCCGCAGCCTCGTCGGCGGCCTTCTTCTCTTCGGCGGCCTTCTTGTCGGCCGCCGCCTTTTCCTCGGCCGCCTTCTTGTCGGCGGCTGCCTTCTCGTCAGCGGCCTTCTTGTCTGCCGCCGCCTGCTGCTTCGCCGCCGCGTCCGCCTGGCGCTTCTGCTCCTTCGTCATCGGCTGCGACGCTGTCGCGGCCGGTGCTGGCGCGGGCGCTGCCGCAGGCGACTGTGGCGCTGCCGCTACCGCCTGTGCAGGCTCCGGCGACGTCACGGACTCGGGCTGCGCTTCGCCTTGCGGCTGCGATTTGTGCTGTTGATCGTTCGAGCCGCCCGGATGCGCCTGAGCCGGCGGGAATCGCGGTGATCCAACGTACGGCGCCGGCGGTGCGATCGGGTGATGCGGCCCCTCCAGGAATGGCTCCTCGATCGACGGGAGCGCCTCGGACACGCCTGTCGAACCACGCCGGACGATTTGGGGCGTAATCATCACGACGAGTTCGGTCTGGTCTTTCTGATACGCGCGGCTGCGGAACAGGTACCCGAGAACCGGAATGTCGCCGATGCCCGGGATTCTCGACAACGTCTGGTTCAGCGTGTTGTTCATCAGCCCGGCGATTGCGAACGTCTGGCCGTCCTGCAGTTCGACTTCCGTCTCGGTACGGCGGGTCGAGAGCGCGGGGATGCGGAATCCCTGGAGGGTGATCGCGTTCGAAAAGTCGAGCGCGCTCACTTCGGGCCGGACCTTCAGCGAAATCATGTCGCCGCTCAGCACGGTTGGAGTGAAGTTCAGCCGGACGCCGAACTCCTTGAACGTGATCGAGATCGCGTTGCCGCCCGATCCCGGCTGCACGACCGGGTACGGATATTCGCCGCCCGCGAGGAAGCTGGCTTCCTTGCCGTTGCTGGCAATCAGGTTCGGCTCGGCCAGACTCTGGAACAACCCCTTCGTCTGCAGCGCCTTGATCACGGTGCCGACGCCGTGCTTCGTGTTGAACAGGAACACGTTCAGGAAGTCGCTGAACGTCAGCCCGCCGGACTGGCTCGAATCGAATTCAGGCGCGGGGAACTGCTGCGTCGTCGCACGCGCGTCCCAGTCGTTCTTGAACTGATTGAGGATGTAGCTGGCTCCGAGCTCCTGCAGCGCGCTCCGGCTCACTTCCGCGAACCGCACGCGCAGCAGCACCTGGTTGGACGTGACGCCCTCCTGCTGCTTCAGCAGGTCGACGACGTTCTCCTTCTTCTCCACGTAGCCGGCTGCGACGTCCGCGGCCTTGTCCACGACGTACTTCGACGAGACGGTGCCGGAGAGAACGACGTCCTTGCCGCTCCCCGAGACGGTAATGGGCTCTCCCGGGAACAGCTGCTTCACCTGTTCGACGAGCTGGCTCAGGTCGCGGCGGACGTTCACTTCGTACGTTTTGATTCCGCCCGCCTTGTCCCAGACGAACAGCGAAATCGTCCCTGGCGTTTTGCCATGGATGAGCAGCTGCTGCGGTGTCGTGACCATCGCGTCGGCCACGTCCGGCACGGTCAAGGACACGCGCGAGATCGTGGAGCCGACATTCAGAATCGTGGACCGCCCCACCAACAGATCGATCGCCGTGGCTTCCGGCGTGGTCGCGGCGGGGCCGGCACTGATGGCGCCCGGCGTGCCGGTGAACGCCACCTGCTGTTGCGCCTGCGGCGCCGCGACGAGAATGATGATGATGTAGGCGGCCAGTGCGATTGCGCGCGCGACCGGCCCTCGCCGTGCGGGTCTCATGAGTCCTCCGTCTACTTGATGACTTCCGTCGTCCGCTTCTCGCCGCGGATCATCTCGACGCTGGGTGCTGGGGGAGCAGCCGGGGCCTCCTGGGTCACGGGGCCGGTGGTTTTCTTCGCCGATGCCATGCGCTGCGGCGCTGCGGCTACCTTCACGGCGCCAAGCAACCCGGCCGGCTTCACGCCTGGCGTTGCGGGCGCGCTCTGATCGAGCGGGTTGCGCAGGGCGAGCTGAATCTTGCCTTCGGTGCTCGCCAGCGCCAGGCGCTCAGCCTGATCGGGGAACACCGCGAGCGTCACGACCGTGACCTGCACGGGCTTCTGCTTGTCCTGGTCCTGCTCGAGACGCGTGCCGGCCGTGAGCACCTGCACGTTGGAGAGGATCACCTTGGACGTGACGTTGCCCGGCTGATTGTCTGGATTCTGCGTCGTCAGAACGTCGACGTGCGTGCCCGGCAGCACGTACCCGGCCACGCCGATGACTTCATTCACGCGGACCGAGACGGCGCGCATACCGTCGGGAATGATGGGCGGCAGCCCGGAGCCGGCCTCTTTCGACGCCAGCTTCGCGGGGAGGATCGGCTCGTTCTTGACCATCGCCGAGACGACGCCGCGTCCGACCACGTCCTGGATGCGTCCGAAGGAGCCCTGCGGCGCCTGACCCTGCGGGAAGTTCACGATCGCAAGGTCTTCCTTCTTCAACTCGCTGCCGAGCGAGAGATCCGCGGCGGCCACGACGACCGGCTGGGTCGCCATCGCGGCGGTCTTCACCGGCTGGTTGTTCATCATGTTGTACGTGCCGTAGGCGAGACCTCCGCCGGCAAGGACGGCGATCGCGAGAACGGCAAAGATTCGGCTGCGCATAGTTAGTCCCCTACTCGTTCCGCATGAGGGCCGAGGCGTGCATCTCGATGGACGACCCGAGTGTGCTGTCCGACACCACGAGTTTCGCGACCGGGTTCAGCACCATGAAATCGAATGGATAGCTGATCTGCACCAGAGATCCCTTCGGGCCCGTTGGATCGCCGGTGAAGGACACGGTGTGATCGATGGAGATGTTTCCATCGGGCTGCGACGTCAGGCCGCCGATTCCGAGGTACTGATTGACCCGCGCGCGGATCTCGGCGTCGGTGGTGCCGTCGAGCACGGCGATGCGCGCGCCCTCGCGCGCGGCATTCGTCATCACTTCCCACGTCTGGTACGCGCGGCCGAATTCGAAGATGGAGACCGAGACGAGCAGCAGGATCGGCAGCGTGATTGCCGTCTCTATCAGTGCGTTGCCGCGTTCCGATCGGATGCGTTGCATGTTGACTACCCCCGAAGCTGGTTGAGCACCACCACCAGCGTGCCGATCATGATTGCCGGTCCGTACGCGAATCGATTCGCGGTCCCCGTCGCCTCGACGATCGGCTTCGTCCCGCTGCGATCCGTCACGAGCCTGCCGGTGTGCGCGAGCGTCGCGCCTACGCGGCCACGGCGTGCGGCGATGACGAGCGCGAGCACGCCACCCGCAACTGCCGTCGCGAGAAATGCGGTGATGACGGCAGCCGGCCCGATGAACGCGCCGACGGCGGCCATCAGCTTCACGTCGCCGGCGCCGGTCGCGCCGAGCACGTGGCCGGGCAGCATCAGCAGCAGGCCCATCACCAGGCCGAGCAGCGACGCCGCCGGCGAAATCCCGTTCACATGCGTGACGGAGAGCGCGAACCCCGTCACCGCCATTGCCATCGTGAGGTCGTTCGGAATGCGCCGGGTCCGAAAATCCAGCGCACCGGCGGCCGTGAGCCCGGCGGCGAGAACCACGGCGGCGGAGCTAGAAATTGTTGGCAATTTGGTTCCAGAACAACGTGTAGATCGTCTGGCCGACCGTCCCCACGGCGCCGAGCGCGAAGAGCGCGATCAACGCGGCCAGCAGGCCGTACTCGAGGAGGTCCTGCCCGTCCTCTCTGCGCAAATTGCGTTGTGCCAGCTTCATCAGCGTGGCAACAGCCCTGGGCGACTGCATGTCCTCCGCTCCTTCCCCCTGACGTCGACGAGCACGCGGGATCGGCCCACGCCGATCCCGCGCGAACCGGTGGTCGAACCTACGCCACGCCCGCGAGCTGCGTCGCGATGCTGTTGAAGATGTCGTTGACGCTGGTGCCCGCGGCCTGCACGGCGCCGAACGCGACGAGCGCGATGAGCGCGACGAGCAGCGCGTACTCGAGCAGGTCCTGGCCCTCCTCGTTGCGGCGGAAGTTGCGAACGATCGACTGGACGAAAGTCACGAGCTGCATGAGTTCCTCCCCCTGAGAGGGTGATAAAGCATCGCGTGTCGGCGCGATGCGGAGTGCGGCAAGTGCCGCGTCTGTTGTTGCTGTGCGCGCCGCGGCAACTGCGCCGCGTCACGGCCGAGCCCAATCGCAACCGACATGCCACGGCGTGCAGACGCGTCAGCCGCACACGCCGCAAGTGCGATGACGCTCTGTCAGTTGCGGGCCGTACCGGCGCCGGAACGGGTGCAGAAATGCGCCATTGCGCACACGCGGCAGCGGCGCGCGATCCGCCACTTCCGTAACCGGCGTCGCAAATTTCGTGAGCCCCGCCGCGCGCCGCTTGTTCCCGGCACGCCTCCAGCGCGCGCCGCGGCGCGGCTTAACGCATGCAGGAGCGTCAGTTGCAGCCGCGACCACTCCCCGCACATCGAGCGGCACATCGCTTGCCAATAAAAGGACGCTGAATCGCCGGGGGAGAACCGAGGCACGGGGGCCGATATGAAAGTTGGAATGCGGGAAAGCGCGCTGTCGGCAGTCGTGTTCGTCATCGTGGTGTTCGGACTCACGATGTTCGACCCGCGCGTGCGCGACACGCTGTCGGATCTGTTTTCGCCCGGGAGCATATCGCCGTTCGACCATCGACTCGGCGACGTCGGCCACGCGCTCTGGGTGTCGGCGCGATATCAGACAATCGACAATTCGCCGATGGTGATCTTCGCTACCGTGGGTACCGTGCTCACCGTATTCATGTTGAGGAGCTGAGTGGCGCTCGTTCTTGCGATCGAACCCGACCTCCGACAGGCGGAAATCCTGACCCGCATCGTCCGCGAGAAAGTGAAAGCGGACGTCGTCATCGTCGACTCGCGTGAGGCTGCGCTCGAAGCGATGCGCTCCGCGGTACCGGACGTGATGCTGCTCAGCGCGCTTCTGTCGCCGCGCGCCGAAGACGAACTGGTGGCGCACCTGCGCGGGCTGCAGGGAGCGGAGCACCTGCAGACGCATACGATCCCGCAGCTGGCCTCGGCCGGCGCGGACGATGCCCCAGGTGCGGGACGCGGGCTGCTGAAAGCGTTCCGCCGGAGGAAGGAAGCGGCGCCTGCCGTCGCGGGATGCGACCCCGATCTGTTCGCGCAGGAAATCCGCGTCTTCCTGGAGCAGGCCGAGCAGAAGCGCAGGGAGCGCGCCGAAGAACTGCAGTATCGGCCCGCAGCTTCGCCGATCAAGCCTGTCGCCCCGCCGCCGAAGAGCGAGGACGGAGACGTGCCGCCGCCGAGCGCGACAACGTCATGGGACTCTCCGTTCGAGTGGCGCCGAAGCGACGGTGCGGCGGCCGCGGCTGCTCCTCTGGAGCCGAAAGCTGCCGCGTCGGTGAATCCAGTTGAACCGGTGCTCGCCCGGGATGACGATGCCGTTGCGGCGCATCTGCTCGAGCCGTCATCTCTGCCCGGTCACCCGCTCGAAGCCGCTGTGCCGGAGATCGACATGACCGCGAGCGCGCCGCCGGAGCCGGCGGCGTACGAGCCCCCGCCGATCGAATACACAGCTGCGAAGTCCGAGCCGATCGAATCTGCGCTTCTTCCGGCCGATCACCTGCTCGAATCTGGAGAACGGACCGAAACACCGGAGCTGTTCGAGACATTCGTACCGCCCACCGGCGTTGCGCCGGAATCATTGCCGGAATCATTGCCGGAGTCGCTGGGCGTGACGGAGCTGCCCGTAGACTTCACGACGGTGGAATCGGCGATCGATTCGAGCGCCACACCGCAGCTGACCGAGATCGATGAGGCCGTCGAGAGCCTTCAATTCGATGAGCGCGTCATCGCGACTCCGGAGGAAATCGAGGCATACGGGCGTCTGCAGTTGCCGTCTATCGAGTTTTCGCCGGATCCGATCGCCGACATCGCATCAGAGCTGTTCACCATAGACCCTGTAGAAGGCGCTCGAGCGGCGGCAGATGAAATCTCGATCGAGTACGTCGTTCCTGACGAGACACCGCACGCTGACCCCGTCGCTTCGACGGCGCTTCCGATCGCCGCCGCCGCCGCACACGCGGATGTGTCGGACGAGGAGGAAATCGATCTGAACTGTCTGGCTGATGAGCCCGTCAGTGCGATGGAGCCGCCCGATACGGCGGTGCGGGCAACGATCGAAGTCGAAGCGGACGATGACCTCGACACGACGGAGCAGCCGATGCGTGTCGCGGAGGCGCCGGTACCGGCGCCGAAGAAGGCGCCGCCGAATCTCGGTCCGCTGGCGTCGTGGGCGCGGCTGGAGAACAAGGGCGAAGAGGAGCGTCGGCCGGGCAGCGACATGCGGGAGATCATCGAGCGCCTCGCGGTTCCGCCGCATATTGCGGGCGTCGCCTATGCACGTGGCGTTCGGATCCGTCGCGTCCGCGTGGCGGCCAGCCGCGACCGTCGTCGTCCGGACGGCCAGACCGGCCCCGTGATCCTGTCTCGCCGGGCGCTCGCCGAATCGCGCTCGCTGAACTCCGGCGCGTAAAAAGGGGACAGCCCCCATTTTTCGCAAAAAAAGGGGACAGTCCCCATTTTTTGCGAAAAATGGGGACTGTCCCCTTTTCACGGTACGGGGATTGCCAAGGGCAGACGGCTGACGGATCGGCCGCCGCAACATGCCCGTGGATATCGATTCGGGTGGCAAAAACTCCCATCGCGCACGCGATCGGGTGTTGCAGCCGTTGCCACCGGGCATCGAGCCCGGCGCCCGCGTCCTGGTTCGCGGTCGCGTCTGGCAGCTGGTGACCTGCGAACCACACGACGACTGCCACGAACTTCACCTCGATTCCCTCGACGACGACGTCGTCGTCCTGCTCTGGCCATTCGATCGACCGGTCGCGGAACATCAGCCGACGCGATATGAGGTCCACGAGCCCGAACGCTGGCTTCGCCTGATCCGCGACCTCGCGGCCCGTGACTGCGACGCGATTCATCTCCTGACTCCGCGTCGTGATACGTCGGCTCGTGAAATACCGGGACGTACTGCAAGCGCGAACCGGGAACGCGCGATCCTGCCCTACCAGCTGGCACCCGCTCTCGCGATGGCGGCCGGGGCACGCCGCGTCATGCTCGCCGACGAGGTCGGCCTCGGCAAGACCGCACAGGCCGGGTGGATCATTGCCGACACCGTGGCGCGCGCCACCGAGCACCGCGTGCTCGTCGCCGTCCCCGCCGGTCTTCGACTTCAGTGGGCGCAGGAACTCTCCCGCCTCTTCGACATCGACGCTTACCAGGTTGATGCGCGATGGCTGATGCGCACCGTGAACGACCTTCCGGTCGGCATCAACGTATGGACGCCGCCCGGTGTGTACGTCGTGTCGCTGGATTATCTGAAGCGGTCCGACGTGCTGGCATCGGCTTGCGCGCTGACCTGGGATCTTCTCGTCGTGGACGAGGCGCACGTCGCAGCTGCGCCGACCGATCGCCACAGCGCCGTCGCCGCCATCGCCCGGCGATCACGCGCGGTAGTACTCGTCACGGCAACACCCTTCTCCGGCGACGACGCGGCGTATGCGTCCCTGATGTCCCTGGGCGCGACGAAAACATCGCCACCAGTCGTCGTGTTCCGCCGGTCGCGCAACGACGTCGGCGACTCACGTCGTCGTCGTCATCGCTTCGTACGAGTCCGGCTCACCGATCTGGAAGGCCGTCTTCAACGGATGCTCGAGCGGTACTGCCACGAAGTGTGGGCGCGGGCGCCGTCGCCCGAAGGACGACTCGCGGCGATCGTCCTGCGAAAGCGCGCCCTCTCCTCGGCCGCGGCGCTCGCGAGGTCGTTACGACGGCGTCAACGGTTCTTGACAGTCGCGGCCGTCCCGGCGATTCAGTTGACACTCTTCGGCGGCGATATCGAATCCGAAGACGATGAGCCTTCGGGCGCCCTCAGCGCACCCGGCATGTCGGATCAGGCGCGCGAGATGCGCTGGCTGGAGAGGCTGGTCCTCGCGGCAGACGAAGCCGCCATGGCCGACTCGAAATCCCGATATTTGAGACGACTGCTGCGGCGGATCGGCGCGGAGTCCGCAGTCGTCTTCACGGAATTCCGCGACACGATGTCCGATCTCGCCGGCGCCTTTCCATCGGCGCTGCGGCTTCACGGCGGTATGACGCCGGCCGAACGCGACAACGTGCAATCGGCATTCAACGTAAGAGGTGGCCTCCTTTTCGCGACCGATGCGGCAGCCCATGGACTGAACCTTCATCAGTGCTGCCGCCTCGTCGTCAATTTCGAGCTGCCGTGGAACCCCGCACGGCTCGAGCAGCGCATAGGCCGGGTCGACCGCCTCGGCCAGCGGCGGCCGGTGCACGCGGCTACTCTCGTCGCGCGTGACACCGCTGAAGATCTCGTCATCGCCAACATCACTCGACGGCTTCAGCGGGTAACCCGGACGCTCGGTCCCGGCGACCCTCTTGCGGCGCTGCTGGACGAGGTACGAATTGCAGGCGTCGTCATCGGCGGGGACGGCGTTCCGGATGTCAGTCCAGACCGCGGAGCCGTTGCGACATCGCCCATTCCCGATACGGCGCTCAAAGAGGCCGAACGGCTGCTCACCCTGGCTTCACTCGGAGCCCCAGACGTGCGTTCGCGGCTGTCGAAACCGGCATCCCAAATCGTCATCTCGTCCCTTCAGGCAACGACTGCGCTGCCGTGCGGATTCTTCGTCGTCGCACAGTGGACGCTCCGAGAACCCACGGGACGGCTCATCGCATGTCGAACCGGCGCGCTGCACGCCGATGCAGTGCCGAAAATGCCTGCACACGCCTCGGATGCGCGGGAACTCGCTATCGCGTTCATCGACACAAATCGCGATCGCATTCGGCGCTGCGTCCTCGCTGACCTGGCGCAGATTCGGGAGACATCGCGCTCGGAGTATTTCGAAGCGACTACGTCTCAGATTGACCGTGAGATTGCGCTCAACGCGACGGACGCGCCGTCACCACAGCTCCAGCGCGGACTCTTCGACAACCGAGCCGAGCGGGACGACGCCGTCGTAGAAACCGAGCGTCGAGACCGGCAGCACGAGGCCGACCGGCGGCTCGAACGACTCCGTCGCGCGTGCATGCTCGAAGAGCACGTCGACGTCAAGGCCGTACTGATCATGTGGAGCGGCATGTCGTGAAGGCGATCTCCGGATCGCTCTTCGCACGCGAAGTCCTCGGCACGATGAGGACCGACACCGATCGAGCGCGCGCGGTATGTCGGCTCATCGGACGCGCTCTGGCGGCCATCGGCGCGGCAAGCTCGCCGCGGCAGGTGCTCGATTGTCTTGCGCTTCCGCTCGTTCACGCGCTGGGCCTGGACGATGCCGCGATCGAGGACGCCGGTGAATTCGTCGCGGTCCGAGCGGCAACCGACGGGATCCTGATCGTCGGCGGCTGGGGCGCCGACTTGCGAAGGCTTCGGGAACACTCGCGCCGGACGACGGCTGGCGCGCGATGGTGGATCGGAATCAACGGGCGGCAGTTCCTCATTGTTGACGCTCGCGCCGCATACGCCAGGCGCAGCACCGGCTTTGATCTCGAGGTGCTTGCCGACGATCTGGAGTCCGCCTCCGCGCTTGCGGCGCTTCTGGCGCGAGGCGGTTCGGGTGAGTTCGAGGAGGCAGCCGCGGCGGCAGCCAGCAGCGATCGGCATCGCGTGGCCGTCAGCCGCACCCTCGAAGCAGGTGTGGAGGCGGCGCTCCTCAGGCTGACGAGCGGGTTCTGCCGACGCAGGGGGCAAGCACCGCTCGCCGCGGGTATGTCCGACGCGCTGACGGTCATCTATCGCGTCCTCTTCCTCCTGTTTGCGGAAGCCCGCGGGCTCGTGCCCGACTGGCATCCCACTTATCGCCGCAGCTACACCATCGAGTCGCTCCGAAGCGTCGTCGAACGCGGTGGGCGCTCGGGCGTGTGGGAGGCGCTGCAGGCGATCTCGCGACTCGCGCACAGCGGCTGCCGTGCCGGAGCGCTCAAGGTGACGCCGTTCAACGGACGACTGTTCGCGCCGGCGTCGGCTCCCCTGGCGGACACGACACGGCTGAGCGACAACGATGCCGCAGATGCGTTGAGCGCGCTCACGACACGGTCAGGCCGCACAGGCCGCGAGCGAATCAGTTACACGGATCTTGGTGTCGAGCAGCTTGGCGCCGTGTACGAAGGCGTCCTCGACTTCGTACCGGTGCGAGAGGGCGGCACGGTTCGGCTCGTCTCGACCGGACGCCGGAAAGCAACCGGCACGTTCTACACACCACGTCCGATGACGGAATACCTCGTAAGGCGAACGCTCGCCCCCCTGGTGAACGGAGCTCCTCCTGAACGAGTGCTGTCGGTGCGCGTACTGGATCCTGCGATGGGGTCCGGCGCATTTCTCGTCGCGGCATGCCGGTATCTGGCGGAGGCCTACGAGCGCGCGCTGCTGCAGGAAGGCTCGATCGGCCCGGACGATCTCTCGCCGGCCGTCAGAGCGGGATTCCGACGGATGGTCGCGCAGCGCTGCCTTTACGGCGTCGATCGAAATCCAACGGCCGTGCAGCTGGCGCGGCTGTCGCTCTGGCTGTCCACGCTCGCTGCCGACCGCCCACTCACCTTTCTCGATCACCACCTGCGCGCCGGAAACAGCCTCGTCGGCGCTTCTCCGCGCGATGTGCAACGTCAGCCCCCGGCACCGGCGAAGCGATCGCGATCTGGTCTGCGGCCGCTGCCGCTCTTCGTGGGTGACGCCATGAACGCGTCGATTGCGGCAACTGTGAACGAACGCGTTCGAGTCGCGAACACTCCTGACGACACGGTGGCGATCGTGCGCGAGAAGGAACGGACCCTGGCGGCCCTCGATCGGTCAGGCGCGCCGCTCGCCGCATGGCGCATGTTGTGTGACGCATGGTGCAGCGCGTGGTTTGTCGCCGACGATATGGCGCCCCAGCTCTGGACGGCGCTCGAACAATCGATTGTCGGATACGCGTCGGGGCTGCCACCGGACATCGAACGCCGCTGGCGCGCCGCGTTGGACGACGCCGCGCGTCGCGAGCAGACGTTTCACTGGGAGATGGAATTTCCGGAGGTCTTCTTCGACGACGAGGGACGGCCGCGAGCAGAACCGGGATTCGATGCGGTTCTCGGCAACCCACCCTGGGACATGCTGCGCGGCACCGAGGCGGCAAGGCTGACTCGGTTCGCCCGACAGTCGGGGTGCTACACGTGGCAGGCCGACGGACACCTGAATCTGTATCAACTCTTCGCAGAACGGATGCTGAAACTCACCCGCACGGGCGGCCGCTTCGGCCTTCTGATGCCATCCGGCCTGCTCGCGGATTATGGCTCGTCACATCTACGACGGGTACTCTTCGAGCAGAATCGCATCGATGCGTTGCTCGGATTCGACAACCGCGCCGCGATTTTTCCCATTCATCGCGGCATCCGGTTCTCGCTCGTGACGGGAACGCGAGGCGGGACGTCGATGACGCTGCCGGCCCGGTTCGGACTGCACGCTGCCGACGTGCTCGATCACGTGCCAGACGAGGGCGCGGTGCCGGAGGCAGCGCACGTTCCGTTGTCACTCGTGCGCGATTTCAGCGGCGAGAGTCTCGCGTTACCGGAGATCACGTCGGAGGCGGACCGCGCCATCCTCGCCAAAGTACTCTCGCGCGTGCCGCCGCTGGCTTCGACCGACGGATGGGGCGCACGATTCGGCCGCGAGTTGAACGCGACGGACGACAAGCCGCTCTTTGCGTCGAGCGGACTCGGAGTGCTGGAAGGAAAGCTGATCGGGCCGTTCGAGGTCGACCCCTCCCGCGCAACGACATTCATCCCGGAGAGCAATGCCGCCCGCGCGCTCGGCGGACGCCCTTTCGCGCGCCCACGGCTCGGGTATCGCGAGGTCGCGTCCTCGTCGAACCGGCTCACACTCATCGCGGCGATGATTCCTGCGATGACCGTAACGACGCATACGATTTTCTGCCTCAAGACACCGTTGCCGCTCGAGGTGCAGTGGTTTCTCTGCGGCGTGTTCAACAGCTTCGTGGCGAACTATCTGATCCGTCTTCGCGGCGGCACGCACGTTCCTGCGGCGGTCATACATCGACTGCCGGTGCCATGCTGGCCGCCTGACCGTGCCGAGGTCCGCCATATCGCCCTGCTCGCCGAACGGATCTCGCGCACGCGCGCACCGGATGTGGAAGCCGAGTTGAACGCGCGCGTTGCGGATCTCTATGGACTGGGCGCGCGCGATCTCGACCACATCCTCTCGACGTTCCCGCTCGTGGAGCACGGCGTGAGAGCCGCGGCCGCACACGCCTTTTCGGGGTTGTTTTCTGCGATATAGTGGCGTCCTCCACATGGCCAACTACGGGTTCGCGATCGACCTCCGGAAATGCATCGGATGTCACGCGTGCACGATCGCGTGCAAAGCCGAGCATCAGATTCCGGTGGGCGTGAACCGCTGCTGGGTCAAGACCGTCGAAAAAGGGACCTTCCCCGACACGCGCCGCTTCTTCTTTCCCGTCCTCTGCAACCAGTGCACCGACGCGCCGTGCGTCCGGATCTGTCCCACGCGCGCGCTCTTCAAGCGCCGTGACGGAATCGTCGATCTGCACGGAGACAGCTGCATCGGATGTCGCGCGTGCATGGAGGCATGTCCGTACGACCAGCTGTTCATCGATCCCAATACGCACACCGCGGAGAAGTGCAACTTCTGCGCGAACCGCGTCGAAAACGAGCTGCTGCCCGCGTGCGTCAGCGTTTGCCCGACGGAGTGCCGCATCTTCGGCGACCTGGACGACCCGTCGAGCGCGGTCGCGCAAATCGTTCAGCGGGAGGCGTTCACCGTCCGGAAGCCCGAAAAGGGAACGGGACCGAAAATCTTCTACATCGCAGCCGAGGAGAGCGCGATACGTCCGGAGAACTCGGCGCGTCCGCTGTACTACAAGGAAGGCCAGGTGCACCTGCGGCCGATTGGCGCGCCGATGCCCGACCCCGAATCGCCCGGCGACCCTCGGGTGGACTATGACACGCCCCACGCCAAGCCCTGGGGCGTCGACATGGTGCTGTATCTCTTCTTCAAGGCGGTGTCGACCGGCGCGATGCTGCTGGCGGCGCTGCTGTGGCTTCTCGGATCGCGCGAATCGCTGGTGACGATCGTCGCGCCGGCGATCGCCCTCGTCACCATCGCCTTGACCGCGGTCGTGCTCATCGTCGATCTCGAGCGGCCGGAACGCTTCTACTACATCCTGACGCGCTCGAACTGGCGCTCGTGGATGGTCTGGGGCGCGTGGTTTCTGACGGCGCACGGCGCGTTGACGACGCTGTGGCTGCTGCTCGGATGGCTGCACGCGACGTCTGTCTTGACGACGCTCGCCTGGCCCGTGGCGATCGTCGCGCTTCTCGCGACGTCTTACACAGGTTTCCTGTTCGCACAAGGGCTCGGCCGTGATCTCTGGCAGGGGCCGCACGCCGCAATCCATCTCGTCGCGCAGTCCGGTGCCGCGGGAGCGGCGGCGCTGCTGTTAGCGTCGCTGTTCGTGTCGCCTCCGGACGCCGCAACGGTCGACGTGCTCGCGTCGGTGCTGGGAGGCTCCGTCGCGGCGCACGTGCTCATTCTGCTGTTCGACAACGTGTTCGCGCCAAGCCCCACGCGGCACCACGAGCTGGCGCTCCACACGATCCGCCACGGCGTCTACTCGCGGCTCTTTTGGGGCGTCGCGATCGCCGCGGGCGGCGTGCTGCCGGTGCTGCTCGTCCTCACGTCGATTCCGCTGTCGCTCGTGATGGCCGCCGTCCTGGCCCTGGCCGGAAGCGCTGCCTGGGAGTACATCTGGGTGGAGGCGGGCCAGAGCGTGCCGCTGAGCTGACGCCGGATTTCACCATGTTCAAGAGCCATCCCGACCCATCCGAATGGGACGATTACACCGACTTCGAGTCGACGAGCTGGCCCAGGAAGGATCGCCGCAACTACTGGATCATTCCGAGCATCTGCTTCAACTGCGAGTCCGCCTGCGGCATCCTCGCTTATGTCGACAAGCAGACGCTGCAGGTCCGCAAGATCGAAGGCAACCCCGTTCACCCCGGCAGCCGCGGCCGCACGTGCGCCAAGGGCGTGGTCACGCCAAACCAGCTTCAGGATCCGGACCGCATCCTGTATCCGCTCAAGCGAACGGGGGCGCGGGGCGCCGGCGATTGGCAGCGCGTCACGTGGGACGAAGCGCTCGAGGAGATCGGCGCACGAATTCGGAAGGCGATTGTCGAAGGACGACGGCACGAGTTGATGTATCACGTGGGCCGTCCGGGCGAGGACGGCTACGCCAATCGCGTGCTCCAGTCCTGGGGTGTCGACGGTCACAACAGCCACACGAACGTGTGCTCTTCTTCCGCGCGCCTCGGGCATTTCCTGTGGACCGGCGCGGACCGGCCGTCCCCGGACTACGCGAACGCGAAAACGATCCTGCTCCTCTCGTCTCACCTGGAAACCGGACACTATTTCAACCCGCACGCACAGCGGATCATGGAGTCGAAGTCCAAAGGGGGGACGCTCATCACGATCGATCCCCGGCTGTCGAACTCGTCTGCAAAGGCGGATCTCTGGCTACCGGCATACCCCGGGACAGAAGGCGCGCTGCTGCTCGCGATCGCGAAGTATCTGCTGGACGAGGAACTCTACGATCGGGACTTCGTGCGGAACTGGGTCAACTGGCGCGACTACCTCGCGTCGGACCGGCCCGAGTTGCCGCCGACGTTCGAGAGTTTCATCACCGCGCTGCGCGAACTCTATGCGGAATTCACGCCGGAGTTCGCCGCGGCGGAAACCGGTGTTTCGCCGGATCGCATCGTCGAAGCGGCACGTGCGATTGCGGCGGCCGGCAACCAGTTCGCGACGCACAGCTGGCGCGCGGCGGCCGCGGGCAATCTCTGGGGATGGCAGATCACCCGCTGTCTTTATCTCCTCGTCGTCCTGACGGGCAGTGTGGGATCGGTCGGCGGCGTGAACCTGCACGTGACGAACAAGTTCGTTCCCAAGCACCCCAATCCGCCTCCGCCGCCGGAATACTGGAACGAACTGCTCTTTCCCCGCGAGTTCCCTCTCGCCTTTCACGAACTCAGCTACCTGTTGCCGCACTTCCTCAAGGAGGGCCGCGGGAAGATCGACGTTTACTTCACCCGCGTATACAACCCGCTCTGGACGAATCCCGACGGCTTCTCCTGGATGGAGATGCTGCAGGATCGCGAGAAAGTCGGGCTGCACGTGTCGCTCTCTCCAACGTGGAGCGAGACGGCGTGGTTCGCCGACTACATCCTGCCGATGGGCCTCGGGACGGAGCGGCACGACACGATGAGTCAGGAGACTCACGCGGGCCAGTGGCTCGGGTTCCGGCAGCCGGTGCTTCGCGTTGCGAAAGAGAAACGCGGTGAGCCAACCAGCGCGACGTACGAAACGAATCCCGGCGAAGTGTGGGAGGAATCCGAGTTCTGGATCGCGCTCAGCTGGAAAATCGATCCGGACGGCTCGCTTGGAATCCGCCGGTACTTCGAGAGTCCGTATCGTGAGGGTCAGCCCATCACGATGGACGAATACTACGGCTGGATGTTCGAGCATTCGGTGCCGGGCCTGCCGGAGGCCGCCGCGCGCGAGCAGCTCACGCCGCTGCAGTACATGCGGAAGTACGGCGTCTTCAGGATTTCCGAACAGTCCTACAGTCGCGGGAACGAGCGCGCGTTGTCGGCGGACGAACTCGCGGGCACGACGACGTCGGCGGACGGGGCGAGCGTGCTGCGCGATGGAATGGTCGCCGGCGTGGTCGTCGATGGTGCGGCTCGCGTCGGGTTCAATACGCCGTCGCGCCGGCTGGAGTTCTATTCGCCGACGCTCGCCGCCTGGAAGTGGCCCGAACACGCGGTGCCCCGATACGTGCCGAGCCACGTCTATTGGCGCAATCTCGATCGGGCGGGGGACGAGTTCGACCTCCTTCCAAATTTCCGCCTGCCAACGCTCGTGCATACACGGTCCGCGGTGAAATGGCTGTACGAGATCTCCCACACGAACCCTCTGTGGATCGCCACGGAGGACGCCCGCGCGTACGGTATCAAGACGGGCGATCTCGTTCGAGTGCGGACCCGCATCGGGCATTTCGTGACGCGAGCGTGGGTGACGGAAGGCATCCGCCCGGGCGTCCTCGGTATGTCGCACCACCTCGGACGGTGGCGATTGCAGGAAAACACGGGCGGGGCGCGCACCGCGACCGCGCTGGTGTCCATCGTGAAGTCAGGCACCGGACGCTATCGCATGCGGCAGGTGCACGGCGCCCAGCCCTTCGAGAGCGGCGACCCCGATAGCCAGCGGATCTGGTGGAACGAAGTCGGCGTCCATCAGAACCTCACGTTTCCCGTGCAGCCGGACCCGGTGAGCGGCATGCACTGCTGGCATCAGCGCGTCCGCCTCGAGAAGGCCTCACCCGGTGACCACTACGGAGACATCGAGGTCGATACGGATCTGGCGCACGAGGCGTATAAAGAATGGATGCAGAACACGCGCCCCGCGCCAGGCCCGGGCGGGTTGCGCCGGCCACTGTGGTTCGATCGCCCGCTCAGGCCTGTCGCTGGTGCCTATCGGCTCGACAGGTAGCGCAGGCTGAGGCCTGCAACCGAAAGTAATCTATGTTTTTGCGCTTTTACGACGAAGGCCTCGCCCAGGCGTCGTTCATCATCGCCTGCGATCGGACGCACGAAGGGGTCATCATCGATCCGCGGCGCGATGCCTCCGTATATCTCGAGGCGGCGCGTCAGCATGGCGTCAAGCTCACCTGCGCGATCGAGACCCATGTGCACGCGGATTTCGTGTCGGGCGCGCACGAGCTCGCCTCGGAGGGGCTACGCGTCATCTGCGGCCCGGGCTCGGCACTGCATTACGAGAACCACGAAATCGCCGACGGTGACACGCTGCAGATCGGCGACGTTCTGCTGACCTTTCTGCACACACCCGGCCATACGCCCGAACACATCTCCATCCTTTCGGAGTCTCCAGGCAAACCGTCGCGCCTGTTCACCGGCGACTTCATATTCGTCGGCTCGGTGGGCCGTCCCGACCTTCTTGGCACGGAACAGACGAAAGCGCTCGCGCACCAGATGTATGCGTCGCTGAAGCGCGCATTGACGCTGGACGACGCCGTCGAGGTGCATCCGGGGCACGGCTCGGGGTCGCTCTGCGGCGCCGGCATCGGGAGTGAACCGTCGTCGACGATAGGCATCGAGCGGCGGCAGAACCCGATGCTGCAGTTTTCGAGCGAGGACGCCTTCGTTCGGGCCCTCCTGAGCGATCTACCGGATACGCCGCCGTATTTCGCCAGAATGAAGCGCGTCAACCAGGAGGGCGCACCCCTGCTGGGTCTCGTCAAGGGGGCGCGCGCCATTCCAGCGCTCAAACCCGCCGCGGCCGCGGCCCTCTCCGCCGACGGCGCGCTGATCATCGATCTGCGCCCCGCCGCATCGTTCTCGGAAGCGCATCCGTATGGCGCGCTGAACCTCGGTTACGGCAGCAAGGTCGGATACTGGGCGGGATGGGTGCTGCCGGCGGACGAGCGCATCGTTTTCGTCGCGGCTGATTCCGCGCAGGCGCAGGAAGCCGCAACCCAAATGCGCCGCGTTGGTCTCGACCACATCGAAGGCTACGTTGCCGGCGGTTTCGAGGGCTGGCGCGATGCCGCGCTTCCCGTCGCGACACTCGAGGTCATGTCCGTGTCCCGCCTTCAGGCGGCGCGTGCATCCGACGCGGCTCTGACGCTCATCGACGTGCGCACCGCGAAGGAATATCGTGCGGGCCATCTCGAAGGCGCCGTGAACATTCCTCTCGGCGAGCTGCCGTCGCGCGTCGCTGAGATTCCCCGGGGGGCGCACGTCGTTACGATGTGCGAAGCCGGCTACCGTTCGAGTCTTGCCGCAAGTCTTCTCGCGCGAGAGGGCATCGAACGGATCGTCAACGTGGAAGGCGGCATGTCCGCGTACCGCGAACTGGAGGCGACGTGAGCGATTCAGCACTTCTCAATACCGATGTCCGCCAGCAGCTGGACGAAGCGGTGACCGTGCAGCCGCTTTCGCGCCTGACCGACATCGTGAAGCACGTTTTGCAGGACGGCCTCAGGACCGGCGCGCTCGAGATTCCGGACAGCCTGCGCCAGCCGCGCACCGACACGTACGCCCGCCGGCTGCTGTACCGGGATCCGCAGGGCCGCTATTCGATGGTCGTGATGACGTGGGGTCCCGGACAGAAGACGGCGCTCCACGACCACGCCGGCATCTGGTGCGTCGAGTGCGTGATGGACGGCACGATGGAAGTGGCGCAGTACGATTTGCTTTCCGAGCAGGACGGAGAGTTTCGTTTTGCGCAGCAGAATTGCATTCAGGCAGGCCGCGGCGCCGCAGGCTGCCTGATCCCGCCGTTCGAGTACCACACGCTGGGCAACCTCTCGGACTCACCGTCTGTGACCCTGCACGTCTACGGCGGTGACATGACGCATTGCCATGTGTTCGAACCGCAGCCGGACGGCGCGTGGCGCCGGATGCGCAAGGAACTCTCGTTCCACTCGTAACGAAGCGGCGAATTCGTGAAGTGCTGAATTGGTGATCGACTCACCAATTCATATCTTGCCTCCCGCGTGCGGGCGCAGAAGCGCGTAGAGCGTCGCCATGATCGGCGTCGGTACGCCGGCGCGCTCGCCGCGCCGGACGACGGATCCCTGCAGCGATTCCACTTCGATCCGTTTTCCCTGCGCCAGATCGATCAGCAACGATGCGCGCATCGAACCTGGAATGCTGTCCACGTAAGCGGGGATGCGATCGATGACGTCGGTCGCGACCGGGACGCCTTCGGCGCGCGCAACGCGCTCGACCTCACGGCACGCGTCGATGAAACGCGCCCGTGTAACCGGATCCCCCCAGAGCGGCCCTATTGGCAGCCGCGAAGCGCCGCAGAATCCGGAGACCGCGGCAAGCAGGATGAACTTCTCCCAGATCGGCACCCGCGCGTCGGCGACGGCTTCGGCCTGAATGTCCGCGCGCGCCATCGCCTCCTGCAGCTGCCGCACGCGATCCGAGAGCCGCGGCAGAACGCCAAACACTTCGCCGAACACCACCCGCCGGTGTGTTCCTGTTTGCACGATGACGCCAGGCGATTCGAGCGCCGTGGCGATGTACGTCGTCCCGCCGAGCGTCCGGGTTTCGCCGGCGACCGCCGCCACTTCGGCAGCGCTGTCGACGCCGTTCTGCAGGGTCAGGACAACCGTGCGATCGCCAAGCAGGGGGCGGATCATCGGGAGCGCAACGGCGTTGTCGTAAGCCTTGACCGCCACGATGACGACGTCCACAGGTCCGATGCGAGCGGTTTCCTCTTCGGCGCCGGCCGAGACGACGAGGTCCCCGAGCGGGCTGCGGACGGCGAGACCCCGCTCGCGGATTGCCGCCAGATGCGCGCCGCGAGCGACGAACGTGACGTTTTCTCCTGCGCGGGCGAGCCGCGCGCCGTAATACCCCCCCACAGCACCGGAGCCGAGTATGGCGATGTCCATGACGCTCGTCCCAGACTCTACTACGCGCGACGGCTGCAGCCCGGCCTGGTAGGGTAGAATGCCTTCTCTCGGGGGAGGGGCATGGCCGCGCGCCTTACCACATACGTTGTCGTTGCGATCGTCTCCGCCACCCTCATTGCGGGACTGATCGTCGGCGCGCAGCGGGACGATAGTTCGGGCCCCGTCGATCTCATCATCCACAACGCACACGTCTACACGGCCGACGCCCACGGCACGATAGCGCAGGCCATCGCGGTCCGCGGAAACACGATCCTCCGGGTCGGCAGCGATCGCGAGGTGATGCGCTATCGCCGTCCACAGACGGAGGTCATCGACGCGAACGGGGGCGCCGTTCTTCCGGGATTCAACGACGCGCACGCGTCGCTCATCGCGTCCGGGCTGGCGCAGCAGGAGGTCAACTTCGCCGGCGCGGCGACGCTCGACGACGTTGCCGAACGCCTTACGGGCTGGGCAGAAACGCATCCGGAGTCGGCGTGGATCACCGGCCGGGGCTGGATTCCATCCTCCTTTGCCGACGCGACAAAGTCGCAACTCGACGGCATCGTCGCCGATCGGCCCGTCGTGATCATGTCGCAGGACCGCGCCGCAGCGTGGGTCAACTCCGCGGCGCTCCGTGCGGCGGGCATCACGCGGCGCACACGGACCGAAGCCAGCGACATCGAGCGCGACCGGCGGGGCGAGCCGACGGGAGTGCTCCGAGGATCCGCGCTGGATCTGTTGCGGCGTTCGATGCCGCGGCCGTCCCGCGACGATCGCGCCGAGGCGCTCTCCACAGCGCTGGACGACGCGCCGCGGCACGGCATCACGAGCGTCCACGATTTCGTCGAGCAGCCGTCGGACATCGACTTGTACAAGGCACTGCGGGCCGACACGCACGCACGCGAAGACGTCCGCGTCTACATCGGCGTACCCGTGGCCGCGGGACCGGGCGCGGCGGCAAACCTGACGGACATCGCCCGGGAGTTCCCCGACGATCCGCTCATCAAGACCGGCGTGGCTTACGTGAGAGCCGGCGAGCCGGCGGCGGAACTGGCGAAGACCGTCGTCGCAATCGATAGGCAGGATTGGCAGGTCGCAGTCGAAACGCCAGACGAGACATCGGTGCACGACGCGCTGCACGCCTTCGAGGCCGCGGCGCGCACGAACACCAACCGCAGCGCGGATCGTCGCCACAGACTCGAAGGCGCGCAGGACGTCAACGCGGACGACCTCCACGCGTTCAAGTCCGGCAAATGGCTGGCCGTCCTGTTCCCGTCGGAGCTCGCCGGCGCGGCCGACGACCACCAGACGGGCGCCGATCAACCGTCGCTGGACGTCCTTCACTGGCCGGCCCGCTCACTGCAATCGGCTGGCGCGCACCTGGCGTTCGGCACCGACGCACCTGATGGATTGGTGAATCCGCTCGCCAGCATTGCGGCAATCGTGGAGCGCCATATGGCTCCAGACCAGGAACTGGCGCTGAAGGCAGCGATCAATGCCTGGACGGCCGGGGCGGCCTGGGCATCGTTCGACGAGCGCCGCAAGGGGACGCTCGAGCACGGCATGCTGGCCGACTTCGTCGTGGTCTCCGGCGACATCTTCAAGATGCCGCCGGAATCGATTGCATCGGCGACCGTCGACGTCACGGTCATCGACGGCCGGGTCGTCTACCGCCGCAAGACTTCGTAACCGGCGGGCAGCCCTTAAGCCGACGCTACTGGAACGGGCGGTAGACCGTTCCCCCCTTCATCACGAACCTGACATGGTGCAACGCCGAGATGTCGCGCGTCGGGTCACCGTCGAAGGCCGCCAGATCCGCGAGCATGCCCGGCTTGATCGTTCCAATGCGGGTATCCATGTGCAGCACGCGCGTGGCGATTGACGTCGCGCTGCGGAGCGCGTCGATCGGCGTCATGCCGTAGGCGACCAGCATGTCGAGCTCGCGCGCGTTGTCGCCGTGCGTGAACACGCCGACGTCGCTGCCGTTGATGATCGTGACGCCGGCGTCGAGCGCCGCCTTGAAGCTCGCGCGCTTCCGCGTAATCGACGCCGGTTCCGGCGACGACCCCTTCTTCCATCCCGCGTACTGCGAGGTCGCGTCGCCTGCCGCAAGCGTCGGGCACAGCGCAACGCCGTGCTCCTTCATCAACTTGAAAACTTCAGGCGTCCCGTCGTCGCCATGCTCGATGGTCTCGACGCCGGCCATCACCGATCGGCGCATCCCTTCCGGCGTCGTCGAATGGACCGTGACGGGGCGTCCGCTGCTGCGCGCCGTTTCCACCATCATGCGCAGCTCCTGTTCGGAGAACGTCGGCTCGGCTTCGCCGTGCGCGCCCCAGCGATAGTCCGCGTAGATCTTGATCCAGTCGGCGCCGTGGCCGATTTGGTCGCGTACGGTGTGGATCACGTTGTCACCGTCGGTCTCCTCCGCTCCCTGCGGCACTCGCCATTCGAGGGCGAATCCTTTGGGCCCGTAGGCGCCCGTTGCAACGATCGCTCTCGTGGAAACGAGCATCCGCGGGCCGGGGATGATTCCCTGCTCGACGGCCTCCTTCAGTTCCACGTCAGCGTATCCCGCCCCTTCGGTTCCAAGGTCCCTGATGAGCGTGAAGCCGGCCATCAGCGTGGCGCGCAAGTGATTCGTTGCTCGCGCAACCCGTAGGCCGATGCCCTCGTGCAACACCTGGTCGTTCCAGACCGTCTCGTTGTACGGATGCAGCAGCACGTGCGAATGCGCCTCGACGAGCCCCGGCGTCAGCGTCGTATCCGGCATGTTGACGACGGCGGCGCCGGTGGCATCGATGGAAGCGCTCGGTCCGGCGGCTTCGATCCGATCTCCGCGCACGCGGACGGCCCAGCCCTCATGGATCGCATCGCCGTCGAATACGCGGGCCGGTCGGAGGACCGTCACCGCCTGGTCCTGCGCCGTGGGCTGTGCCTGTGCGGCAAGGACGGTGGGAATCAGGAGTGCGGCACACAAAAACGCTCTTTGCACGGTTACTTCTCCTCGGCGGTCAGGATCATCTGCACGCGATACCGGCCGCCGTCCAGGGGACGAAGGAACAGCAGCGCTCCCGGCTGGCCTGTGGCAATCGTGGGACCGGAGGGCCGCGACGCCCAGTCCGGCAGCGTGATCTCCTGACCTTCCTGGACCGCCGGATCGTAAAGCGGCGCGACAACGAGACCGGTCGCGTCGATCGTTCGCATGGCACCATCCGTGCGCAGATCGCCAAGATCGTCGATCGTGCCGATACGCACCAACGTTCGTTTGCCGTCAACGATCCGGACGCGCCTGTTGACGTTGATGCCGATGTCGGCGGTGAACGGCGGAACGCCCGCTCCATTGACGACCGTCGCGTTGCTCACGAGGACCGTCAACAAGCGGGATTCGTTCACGGGCAGCGATTCGTATCGGGATGTGTCGGCCTTGTCCACACGACCGGTTGCGAGCGCATCCAGCGCGGAAAGAATCGCCACGAAATTCATCCTGACGAGCGGCGGATCCGGATCAGCGGACGGATAGGGGCCTGTCTCGATCAGCACGACGGGCGTCCCCCAGAGCGTCAGGTTGTCGCCGTACGCGCGCACTTCGAACGCATCGTCGTAGCGTCCAATCTGCCCCGAGGCAAACGGCTCGAGCGAATCGCGAATCACGGCACAGAGCTTCTCGGTCAGCCGACGACCGGCGTTCTCATCGAGCGCTTTGTCGTACGCCACCGACAGGAGCGAAATCGATGCGGGCTTCGGCGGATCGCCGACGGAGGTGCGCCAGTTTTCGTTGTGCAGATTGAAGCCGACGGAGGGGTTGAAACGATCGCGGACCGCTTTCAGGGCGCGGCCTTCCGGGGTCTGCGCCCGCAGCGCGTCGCGGTTGATGTCGATGCCCTGTGCGTTTCGCCGCTGGAAGCGTTCCGCGCCGTCAGGATTCAGCATCGGGATCACATAGAGCGTCAGCGCGGAGAGCATCCGCTGGACGGTTTGGTCGTCCGGGTGCCGGTCGAGATACGCAAAAACGTCGAAGATGGCGGCCGTTGCCGTCGGCTCGTCGCCGTGCATCTGCGACCACAGGAGCACCCTCCGCGATCCGCGGCCGATCGTGACCATGTCGATCGAGCGTCCTTCGACGGACTGGCCGACGGTCTCGATCTGAAAGAGATTCGCATTGCGTTCCGAGAGCGCATGCAGACGTCGTTGAACGTCGGCGTGATCGATGAGCGGCGGCAGCGGCGGCGATACGTGCTCGGCGTCCCACAGCCGGGCGAGATCCTGCGGTGTGAGCGTTGCCGCGGCGCGCTGAGCGGGAGTTGCACCGGCGAGAGTAGTCAAGAAGAACGGAAGCAGCAGACGATGACGACGCGGGACCATCGCGCATTTCTACCATGACTTCCGGCGCTCGCGCCGTCCGTTCCACACGGCGACGGCAAAGAATGCGGCGCCCGCCGCGACCGTCGCGAGCCCGCCGACTTTCTGTTCCGTCGTTGCGCCGAAGAGGATTGCGGCAACGATGGCGATCGCCACCAGAGGAATCACGGGCCCGAGCGGCACCCGGAAAGGGGCGGCGCCTGACGTCCGCCGCAGCCGCAGCACGGCCGCGCACGTGAAGAAATAAATGAACAGACGGCTCACCGCGCTGGCAGCAGCCATCGTCACGAACGTACCCGTTGCGGCGAGCACGAACGAGACGACAGCCGTCACGAGGATTGCGTTCACCGGTGTCCGGAACCGGGGATCGACGCGTCCGATAAACGCCGGCAAGTCACCTTTGTCGGCGAGCGCGAAGAGCATGCGCGATCCCGACAGCGCCTGCCCCATGTTGTTGCCGAGGGTAGAGATGACGGCGCCGACTGTGATCAGCGCGGCCCCGGCGCTGCCCATGAACAGCGCGGACGCATCGGCCAGCGGCGTTTTCGACGAGGCCAGGTCCGGCAACGTCCCGAGCGAGACGATCTGCGCGCCTAAGAAGACGACGGTAACCACAACGATCGTCGCAATGAGCGCAAAGGGTACGGCATGCCGCGGATCTTTCGCCTCCCCCGCCGGCACCGGAATCACCTCGTAGCCGCCGAAGGTGTACACGAGCAGGAGCGCCGTCGCGGCGGCGTCGCCAGGCGACAGGGAATGGACGGCATGCAGCCGTGCCGGGTCGACAGCCGGAAGTCCCACGGCGATGAAGAGGACGATGGGTGCAAGCTTGCCGATCGTGAGGCCGTTCACGACCCACGCGCTCTGCCGAATGCCGGCGATGTTGATGCCGGCGAGCACGGCAATGATGACGGCCAGCAGGACGAGGCGGAGGGCGCCCGTCGTCAGCAGCGGCCAGTAGAACCCGAGAGACGAGACCAGCACGTTGATGACCGACGCCCAGCTCGCAACGCGGGTGAACCACTGCATCCAGCCGACCTCGAATCCGAGGAAACGGCCGAACGACGTACGCGTGTAGACGTAGGGACCACCGGTCGCGTCGAAGCGGCTGGACACCTCGGCGAAGCATGCGGCGATCAGCAGCGACACCGCGCCAACGGCAACGATCAACCACGCGCTCCACACGCCCGCTCGTGCGGCAACGACCGCCGGCATCGCGAAGATCGCGCCGCCGATCACCTGATTGACGCCGATGGCCGTGAGGTCCCATCGGCCGAGCACGCGCTTCAGGCCGCCCTCTGGGAGCGCTCCTGTTCCGGTCACGTGCAGGGTTGTATCATGACCACATGGACGACACCACGATTGCCGTCAAGCCCCGCGACGTCATGCCGGACACCGCGAGGACGCTGCCGGCGCGGTACTACGCGGATCCGGCATTGTTCCAGCGTGAACTCGATGGTCTGTTCGGACGCATGTGGTTCTGCGCCGGACGGTCGGAGGAAGTCGCGCGCGCGGGGCAATTCGTGCTCCGGCAGTTGAACGGCTACAACGTCATCGTCACGCGCAGCCAGTCCGGACGGGTGCAGGCGTTTCACAACGTGTGCAGGCATCGCGGAACGCAGCTGTGCACGGAAGCCACCGGGCAGTTTCCCGGGAGCATTCAGTGCCCCTACCACTCGTGGACGTACGATTTCGACGGTCGTCTGATCGGCGCGCCGCACATGGACGAAGTACCGCACTTCAGCAAGCGCGACTACCCCCTGCTCGGCGTTCACGCCGACGAGTGGGACGGTCACGTGTTCCTGAATCTCTCATCCGGTCCGGAACCGCTCACGGCACAACTCGGGCCGCTCGTCGACAAATTCCGCGACTGGCGCATGCAGGACCTCCGCCTCGGCAAACGTATCGTCTACGACGTGAAGGCGAACTGGAAGCTGATTATCCAGAACTACAACGAGTGCCTGCACTGCCCGAATCTGCACCCGGCGCTCAACAAGCTCTCGCACTATCTGAGCGGCGAAAACGAACCGCTGCGTCCAACCTACATGGGCGGGCGCATGGACCTGCGCCCGGGCGTGCAGACACTCACGTGGGATGGCACCTGCAGCCGCGAGTTCCTGCCAGGATTGTCGCCCGAAGATCGCCGCCGGGTGTATTACTACGCGATCTTCCCCAACATGCTCCTGAGCCTGCATCCGGACTACATGATGGTGCACTCGCTGTGGCCGATCGCCGTCGACCGGACGATCAACGTCTGTGAGTGGCACTTTCAGCCGTCCGAGCTCGCGCGGGCCGATTTCAACCCGTCGGACTGCGTGGAGTTCTGGGACCTGACGAACCGTCAGGACTGGCATGTCTGCGAGCTGTCGCAGGCCGGCATCAGCTCACGCGCATATGTGCCGGGTCCGTATTCGAATCGCGAAGATCTCCTCTACGCGTTCGATCGGTTCATCGTGGCCTTTCATGAAAGCGGCGCGCGGTAGACGCCCGTGCCGAGCGCCGTCGCGGACCAAATCAGGACGACCGTCCATCCGATTCCCATCACCCACGACAGGCCGTAGACTTCGAATTCATCGGTAACGCGAAACCTGTTGCCCGACGAAATCAATTCACCAGTCTCACCAACTGACCAGCTTCGTCTTGCGTGGCGGATTGAAGAACGGCGTCCTGACCACTCTCGCGCCGACCTTGTGTCGCGTCGCCTCGACCGTCATTTCCATCTGGAGCTCCGTGCCGTCGGCGTAATGCGGCCGATCGATCGTCGCGAGGGCGATCATGCGCTTCAGTACGGGCGACCACGTGGTCGAGGTCGCGCGGCCGACCTGGCGTCCGTTCCGGTATACGGGAACTGCGACTCGTGAAGCCGTCGCAGCAACGGTGGGCGGAAGGCCAATGCTGTCGTAGAGGCGCTCGACCTCGTTCCAGTCCACTTCGAGGCCCACGATCTGCCGCAGGGGACCCCGGACGTGTTCGGCGCGCAGCGCCTGCTGACCGATGAACCGTCCCTTGTCGAGATCCACGAGGCGTCCCAGACCCATCTCGTACGGTGAATACATCTGCGCCGGGATCATCGCTTTCCGGCTGCTGAAGAAATCGACTTCGATGAGGAGCAGTCCCGCCTCGATGCGCGCCACGTCGAGCGCGAGCATTCCCGCCGGCTTGATATCGTACGGCCGGCCGGCAGTCATGAGCGCGTCCCAGACCCGGACCGCGTGTTCGGCCGGAATCCAGATCTCATATCCCAGATCGCCCGTGTAACCGGTCCGCGAAATGTCGACGCGGACGCCGCCGATCGTGCCGCTCGTCACGCGAAAGTACTTCAGCTTTTCGATCTCGGCATGCGCGACGGCGCGAAGCAGCCGCGCCGACGTCGGTCCCTGCAGCGCCAGCGCCGCGACCTGTTCGGAGATGTCTTCGATCTGGACGCGAAGCCCCTCGGCGTTCTGCCGGAACCAGCGAAGGCTCGGGTCAGCCGCGGTCCATCGGAACGTCTGCTCCTCGAGCCTCGACACCGTCCCGTCATCGATGACCTTGCCGTGTTCGTCGCACCACGGCGTGTAGAACACCTGGCCGACCGCCATCTTCGCGACGTCGCGCGTGATCAGCCGATCGACCAGCCGTGGGGCGTCGGGCCCTGTGACCAGGTATTTGAACAGCGGTGAAACGTCGATGAGCGCCGACGCGTTCCGGATGGCGTTGTACTCGTGCTCGTGGTGGCTTTCGTACGCGCTGACGGCGTAATAGCCGGACCACTCGCGGTAATTCAGGCTTTCGCAGAGCGCGAACGTACGGTCGTGGACGGCGGTTCCAATCGGCATGGGTGCATTATAATGACCCGTCCATGCGCCCGGCGGCTCACCTCTTCGTGCACGTGCTGCTGCTCGGCAACCAGACCCGCTCCGCCGGCCTCTCGTCGACCCGTTAAAATCACCACAGTCGGGACAGTCCGTCCGCGTGTGCGGTTCTCCGCAGTCCGGACATTCGGCATCGGTCATCGGGTATCGGACATCGACCATCGTTCATCGGGTATCGCTCATCGGGTATCGCTCATCGGCTATCGCTCATCGCTCATCGGCCATCGCTCATCGGCATTCGACTATGCATTTCGACGCAATCGTCATCGGCGGCGGCCACAACGGTCTCGTCACCGCAGCGTACCTGGCTCGCGCGAAGAGGAAGGTGCTCGTGCTCGAGCGCCGTCACGTGCTGGGGGGCGCGGCCGTCACGGAAGAGATCTTTCCGGGATTCAAGTATTCCGTCTGTTCCTACGTCGTCTCGCTGCTGCGGCCGGAAATCATCCGGGAGCTCGACCTGCCTCGACACGGCCTTGAAATCCTCCCGCTCGACGGCACGTTCACACCGATGCCCAGCGGGGACTATCTGTGGCGCGTCAACGACCACGCCAAGACTCGGCGCGAGATCGCGAGGCACTCGCGGGTCGACGCGGAGGCGTACGAGGAATACGGCAAGTCGATGGTCGAAATGGGACGCTTCGTCAAGCCGATTCTGAACATGACGCCACCCGACCCGACGTCGCTGGATCCTCGGGGTCTCATGGATCTGCTCTTCCTCGGCCGCCGGTTTCAGTCGCTCTCGGACCAGGACAAATACAACCAGGTCCAGCTCATGACGATGAGCGCCGTCGACTTTCTCGACCAGTGGTTCGAGACCGACGTGCTCAAGGCGACGATGTCCGCCTCGGGCATCATCGGAACGTTTCTCGGCGTCCGTTCGCCTGGCACCGCCTACGTGCTCCTGCACCACTACATGGGAGAGATCGATGGCGCCTTCCGGTCGTGGGGGCTGTCGCGGGGCGGCACCGGCGCGATCTCCAACGCCATCGCGGCGGCGGCGGTCGAAGCAGGCGTCGAGATTCGCAAGGAAACAGCCGTCTCGAAGATTCTGGTCAAGGAAGCGACGGCCGTGGGCGTCGTACTGGACAACGGCGACTACTTCACGGCAAACGTGATCGCGTCCAGCCTGGACCCGCGTCAGACGTTCGACAGGATGATCGGCGAGGAACACCTGCCGGCCGACTTCATGGACGACGTGCGCCGCTACAAGTTCCGCGGGTCATCGGGCAAGGTCAACATGGCGCTCGACGCGCTGCCGGACTTCACGTGCCTGCCTGGAGAGGGACCGCATCTTCGAGGCGCGATCTCGATCTCGCCGAGCGTCGAGTACATGGAGCGTGCCTACGACGATGCGAAATATGGACGGTTCTCGCGACGTCCGTACATCGACATGGTGATCCCGAGTCTCACCGATCCGTCCGTCGCGCCGCCCGGCAAGCACGTCGTCTCCTGCTTCGTCCAATACGCGCCCTATCACCTGAAAGAGGGCACCTGGGACGATCAAAAGGAGGCGTTCGGCGACACCGTCGTCAACACGCTTGCGCAGTACGCGCCGAACATCAAGGACCTCATCCTTCACCGGCAGGTCGTGACGCCGCTGGATCTCGAGCGCGAGTGGGGACTGAGCGAAGGCAACATCTTCCAGGGAGAGCTGACGCTCGAGCAGCTGTTCTTCCTCCGTCCGGCGCCAGGGTGGGCGCAGTACAGGACGCCGGTAAAAAATCTTTACATGTGCGGCTCGGCCACGCATCCCGGAGGCGGCATCATGGGAGCGCCCGGACGCAACGCGGCGATGAGGATATTGAAGGAAACGAAGTAGTCGGACATCGAACAGCTGGAGCTTATGCACGATTCAGTGATCATCGGCGGTGGCCACAACGGCCTCGTCACCGCTTTCTATCTCGCCAGGGCGGGACGCAAACCGCTCGTCCTCGAGCGGAGGCCGATCGTCGGCGGGTGTGCGACGAGCGAGGAGTTCGCGCCGGGGTATCGCGCGGCGACACTCGCCCACACACTCGGACCGATCCGGCCGTCGATCGTCCGCGACATGCAGCTGGAACGGCGCGGCGTCACGTTCGTGCATCCCGATCCGCGCATCGTGGCCTTTGCCGAAGACGGCCGCGCGCTGTTGATGACGGCCGATGCGCCCAGGACCGCGCGTAACATCGTCGCGTTCTCGTCGAAGGACGCGGCGAAATTTCCGGAGTTCTGCGCATCGCTGGCCAAGGTCGGCGGTTTCCTCCGCGAACTGCTCGAGATGATCCCTCCATCGGTCGACGCGCCGTCGAAGGGAGAGCTGTGGGAGCTGCTGAAGACGGGACGAAGGTTCCGCGCGCTCGGACGCCGCGAGAGTTTCGCGCTTCTCCGGTGGGGGCCGATGGCGGCCGCCGATCTCGTTGGCGAGTGGTTCGAGACCGATATCGTGCGCGCGACGATCGCGGCGCCCGGCATCTTCGGCACCTTCATGGGACCGTGGTCCGCCGGGAGTGGTGCCGTGCTGCTGCTGGCGGCTGCCAACGATCCGCAGCCCGGCGGGTCGAGCGTGACGGCCGTCGGCGGGCCGGGCGCTGTGACGCACGCGATGGCCGAAGCGGCGCGCGAGGCCGGCGCCGAAATCCGTACCGGCGTCGACGTCGCCCGGATCGACATCCGCGACGGCGCGGTCGCAGGCGTCGTACTGTCCGATGGCACCGAGATTCCCGCTACGGTCGTCGTGTCGGGCGTGGATCCGAAGCAGACGTTCCTCGGACTCATCGATCCGATCGAGCTGGAGCCGGGGTTTCTCACCCGCATTCGCAATTACCGCGTTCCGGGGACGGCGGCCAAACTGAACATCGCGCTGTCAGCGCTCCCCTCGTTCAGAGGCCTCGGCGACGTGGACGCTGCCGCGACATTGCGCGGGCGGGTGCACGTCGGTCCGGGCATCGACTATCTGGAGCGCGCATTCGACGCATCGAAGTACGGTGAAATCTCGGAGCAGCCGTATCTGGATGTCTCGTTCCCGACGCTGACGGATCCGTCGATGGCACCTGCCGGACGGCACGTGATGTCCGTGTACATGCAATACGCGCCGTTCACGCTCCGCGACGGCACGACCTGGGAATCCAAGCGGGGAACGCTGGCGTCCATCGTGCTCCGCACGCTCGAGGCGTACGCGCCGGGGATTACCGCGCTCGTGGAGCACCAGCAGGTGATCACGCCCGCCGATTTGCAGCACAGCTACGGTCTGAGTGGTGGACACATCTTCCACGGAGAACTCGCACTCGATCAGTTGTTTACGATGCGGCCGACGCTCGGCTGGGCCCAGCACCGGACGCCGATCCACAAGCTTTATCTGTGCGGATCCGGCACCCACCCGGGAAATGGCCTGACCGGCGGGTCGGGACAAAACGCTGCGAGGGAAATCCTCAAGCACCGCTGACGGTTAAACGCCTCGGGCCGTCCTCCGGTCTAATTGGCAGGGGTCGATCAGAGGTCATCCATGAAGTCACTTATCGCGCCGGCATTCCGGCGCGCCGCTCCCGCGCTTCTGACGGCGGCTGTCGTCGTCGCCCCCCTGGCCGCCGACAAGCCGAAGTCTGCTGTCCCGCCGAACCCGGACGACCGAACCATCACCCACGTGCTGAACAGGATCGGGTTCGGCGCCCGCACTGGCGACGTCGAGCGGGTGCGTCAGATCGGCCTTCGCAACTACATCGAGCAGCAACTCCGACCTGACCGCATTTCCGATTCCGCACTCGAGCCGCGACTCGCCGGCTTCGAAACCCTCGATAAGTCGTCGCGCGACATCGCGGAACACTACTTCGAGCCGGCCATGCGCGCGCGGCGGCAGGCGAAGGCCGCGAACGCCGCTTCAGATCCGGAGGACGGCAAGCCGATGCGCACGCCGGAGCAGATGGCAGCGGGACAGAAAGAGCGGCAGGTGCTGCAGGAGCTCAGCGAGCAGAAGATCCTGCGTGCCGTTTACAGCGACCGTCAGCTCGAAGAAGTGATGACCGATTTCTGGTTCAACCACTTCAATGTGTTTGCGGGAAAGGGGGCGACGCCGATCTATCTCACCGAGTACGAACGCGAGGTCATCCGTCCGCACGTGCTCGGCAAGTTCCGGGATCTGCTCGGCGCAACCGCAAAGAGCCCGGCGATGCTCTTTTACCTCGACAACTGGCAGAGCGCCGATCCCGATGCGCCTGCGCTCGGCGAGCGGCTGCGCCAGCGCGCGGCCATGCGGCGTGCGGCGGGAACGGCACGTCGGCCGGAGCCCTTCCCGGCGGCTTCCGGGGAGGCCGGGCAGCAGCCTCGACAGAAGCGCGGCCTGAACGAAAACTACGGACGCGAATTGATGGAGCTCCACACGCTTGGCGTCGACGGCGGATACACGCAGCAGGACGTCGTTGAGGTCGCGCGGTGCTTTACCGGCTGGACCATCCGGCAGCCGCGGCAGGGCGGCGGCTTCGTGTTCGAGCCGCGCATCCATGACAACGGCAGGAAGCTGGTGCTCGGACACGTGATTTCGGGCGGCGGAGAGCACGATGGCGAACAAGTGCTGGATATCCTCGCCCGCCATCCGGCGACGGCACATTTCATCGCGACCAAGCTCGTACGGAAATTCGTCTCGGACGATCCGCCCGCGGAGCTCGTCGATCGGGCGGCGGCTCGATTCCGGGAGACCGACGGCGACATCCGGGAAGTCGTCAGGACCATCATCACATCGCCTGAGTTCTTCGCAGCGGGGACGTACCGCGCTAAGGTCAAGACCCCGTTCGAATTCGTCGTCTCGACGGTGCGCGCCACCGGCAGCGACGTGCAAAACGCCGCGCCGCTCGCGCAGTCGATTCGACAGCTCGGCGAACCGCTGTACATGTGCCAGCCGCCCACGGGCTACGCGGATCGCGCGGATGCCTGGGTGAACACCGGCGCGCTGTTGAACCGGATGAATTTCGCTGTGCAACTCGTGGGCGGCCGCATACGCGGGATCGAACCATCCGGCCTGGCCCTCGACTCCGCGGCGGCCGCGCGGGATCAACTGGTCGGCGGCGTCCTGGCTGCCGATCTCTCGACCGCGACGTCAGAGACGGTTGCGAAGGCGCAGGACCCCAGGCAGGCGGCTGCGCTCATCCTCGGATCGCCTGAATTCCAACGGAGATGACGGCCATGATTTCACGGCGCGTGTTCCTGAAGAACGGCGGTATGGCGCTCGTGAGCCTCGGGTTCGTGCCGCAGTTCCTCTCGCGCACGATCGAAGCGGCGTCGCCGGCGCGGCGCAAAGTGCTCGTCGCGATCTTCCAGCGTGGAGCGGTCGACGGGCTGAACATGATCGTGCCATTCGGTGAGCGGGATTACTACGCGTCGCGCCCGAGCATCGCGATCCCGCGTCCGAACGAAGCCGAGGGAGCGGTGGATCTCGACGGCTTCTTCGGCCTGCACCCCAGGATGGCAGCGTTGAAGCCGCTGTGGGACTCGCATCAGCTCGCGATTGTTCATGCGTGCGGCTCTCCGGACGGGACGCGGTCGCATTTCGACGCGCAGGACTACATGGAGAGCGCCACGCCCGGGGTCAAGAGCACGCAGGACGGATGGCTCAACCGGTGCCTGCACGCCAGGGAACACGCCAACGCGACGCCTTTCCGCGCTGTCGCGCTCGCGGCACAATTGCCGCGCTCGCTGCAGGGTACGGAGCCGGCGCTCGCGATGAACCAGATCGCCCAGTTCGGGATCCGCGCCGGTCAGGGGACCGACATGGTGCAGGCCTCGTTCGAGTCCGAGTATGCCGCGGCCGCCGACCAGGTGCTGAGCCGTACGGGCGGCGAGGCGTTCGATGCGGTCCGTATGCTCAAATCGGCGGATCCGACGAAGTACCAGCCGGAACACAACGCCGAATATCCACGCTCCGCGTTCGGCGAGGCACTGCGTCAGATCGCTCAGCTCGTGAAGGCCGACGTCGGTCTCGAAATCGCATTCGCGGAGGCCGGTGGATGGGACACCCACGTGAATCAGGGCGCCGGCGCGGGCCAGCTCGCCGGGCGTCTCGATGACTTCTCGCGCGCGATTGCCGCGCTCGCACGCGATCTCGGCGACCGCATGGACGATGTGGTGATTGTCACGATGAGCGAGTTCGGACGTGCTGTGGCCGAGAACGGCAACCGCGGAACGGACCACGGCCACGGCAACGCGATGATGATCGTCGGCGGCGGTAACGTGCGGGGCGGCCGCGTCTACGGCCGATGGCCGGGCCTCGAACCTGGACAGCGGTACGAGGGCCGCGACCTCGCGGTGACGACCGATTTCCGCGCCGTGTTCGCGGATATCGTCCGCGGACACCTCGGCGTGCGCGATACGACGCAGATCTTTCCCGGATTCACGCCGGGCGCGCCGGTCGGTTTCGTCGCCTGAACCTCCGGGTTACGATCTGGGCGCGATGCGCCTCACGGACATTCCGACTCCCGCCGTCCTCATCGAGTCGTCGCGGCTCGAACGCAATCTCGATCGCATGCAGGAGGCGGCGACCGCGCGCGGGTTGCGCCTGCGCCCGCACGCCAAAACACACAAGTCGCCGCACATTGCGGCGATGCAGATCGAGCGGGGCGCCGTCGGGATCTGCTGCGCCAAGCTTGGTGAGGCCGAAGTGTTCGCCGAAGCCGGCGTCACCGACATCCGCCTTCCCTACCCACTGCATCCGGTCAACGCCGGCCGCGTGTTCGATCTTGCCGATCGCGTGAGGCTGTCGTTCATCGTGGACGATCCGGAAATCGCAGACGCCTGGTCGAACGCGGCACAGCAGACAGGCCGCCGCCTGAACGTGCTGGTCAAAGTCGACGTCGGTTTTCACCGCTGCGGAATCGATCCGGTCTCGAATGAGGCCGCGTCAGTGGTACAGCGCATCGCGCGACTGCCCGGTCTCGAGTTCCGCGGCCTTCTGAGCCACGCCGGCCATGCCTATGGCGCGACGAGCGAGGCGGAAATCGCCGCGATAGCCGCGACCGAGGCGGAGCTGCTGCGTGATCTCAGCGAACGATCGGGAGTCGACTGCGAAGAGATCAGCGTCGGGGCGACGCCGACGGTCCGTTTCTCCCTCGAGGAGACCGGGCTGACGGAGTTGCGGCCCGGAAACTATGCGTATTACGACCGCACGCAGGTCGGTCTGGGCGCGGCGACATTCGAGGATTGCGCGCTGACCGTACTCGCACGTGTCGTCAGCCATCCGGCGCGGGATCGGGTGATTTTCGACAGCGGCTCCAAGACGCTGACGACCGACGGCGCCCGTGGCGGTCACGCCGGCGGGTACGGAGCCGTGCTGGCATCGCCCGACGAAACCGCGCCCGACCTGAATCTCGTCATCGATCGCCTGTCCGAAGAGCACGCGACCGTCCGCGCGATGTCCGGCGGGACGCGGCTGCGCACCGGGGATCTCGTCCGGATCGTGCCGAATCACTCCTGCGTCGTCTCCAATCTCGTCGATCACGTCTGGCTCGTCGATGGCGGGCGCGTCGTCGACAAATTACCCGTGGCCGCGCGCGGGAGGATCACGTAGAATCCCGTAGGTATGGCGAAGGAACTGCCAGGCGAAGCGCTCGGCCTCGTCGAGACCCGCGGACTCGTGGGCATGATCGAAGCCGCCGACGCGATGGTCAAGACGGCGAACGTCCTGTTCGTCGGCTGGCAGAAAGTCGACGCCGGTCTGGTCACTGCGATCGTTCGCGGCGACGTCGCCTCCGTGAAGGCCGCGACCGATGCAGGCGCAGCCGCGGCACGCCGCGTCGGCGAGCTCGTCGGCGTCCATGTGATCCCGCGCCCTGCGGACGGCCTCGACAAGATCTTCCCCATCGGCTGACGCTCGCCACCGCCTGCTGTCGATTGACTGCACGGCAGGTGCGTCTGGCTGCATCCGTGGTTCCGCACAATCCTGGACGCGCGTCTAATCGCGCATGGTTCGACGTGCGTGCCTGTGCCTTTTGTCGGTTGCGATCGCGACCTCCGCGTCCGCGGAGGATGCCCGCCAGCTGCTGAATAAGTCCATCAACGCCATGGGCGGCGAAGCCGCGTTGCGCGGCCTGGCCACTCTTCGGCTGAAGAGTCTTGGCCACGAGTTCTACATCGAGCAGTCCGAGCGGCCCGAGGGACCCTTCATCGTTGAGTACCACTCCACCGTCGAGCAGCGGGATTCTGCGCACGGGCGCGCGCGGATCGAGGTCCAGAGCCAGACGTTTCAGTCGGCGTCCTGGGATCAGGTCAGGACGATTGTATTCGACGGCGAGGCCGTCGCGTCGACTGACGGAAGCCGGTTCGCGCCTGTGGGATGGCGTCCGGCGGACACGATTCAGTGGGTAGACCTCGCGCCCGAGCGCGTCCTGTTCGTGGCCTTGGCGGCGCCGGACCTGGTGACGGCGGCGGACGTCGAGCGCCAGGGTATCGTCCAGCGAGTCATCGCCTTCGGCTGGAGAAACCGGCGCGTGCGTCTGCTCATCAACTCGCACGATGATCTGCCGACAGCGGTCGAAGTCCTTCGTCCCGACGAGTGGGGCGTGTGGGGCTCCGTGACCGACACGCTTTACTACTCGCTGTGGACGCTCCTGCCAGGCGGGATTCGTTATCCGCTGCAGTTCGATCGCACGTGGAACGGCGTGACGCTCAGCAGCACGACGATCGTGCAGATTACGCCGAACCCGACGATAGACGCCGGCGCGTTCGCCATACCCGCGGATGTCAGGGCGGCCTTTGCGTCGCTGCCGGAGTCACGCGCGACGACGGCGAAGCTGGACGTCGAACACCGGCGGATCGACGTCGCTGCCGGCGTTGTCCAGTACGGCGGCGGCTGGAATGTCGAAGTCGTGCAGCAATCGGACGGACTGGTCGTCATCGAGGCGCCGATCAGCTCCGACTACTCGTCGCAGGTGCTCGACGAAATCGCGCGACGATACCCCGGTGCGACGATCAAGGCGGTCATCACGACCTCGGATGCGTGGCCGCATATCGGGGGAATCCGCGAGTACGTCGCGCGGGGAATCCCGGTCTACGCACTCGACCTGAACCGTGGAATCCTCGAGCGGCTCCTGGCGGCGAGCGATCCCGCGCATCCGGACAGGCTGGCACGCACGCCGAAAGCGGCGCAGTTTCATTGGGTTTCGAACAAGACGACGATCGGAAGCGGCGACACACAGGTTGTCATCTACCCGGCGGGCGAGGAAAACGGCGAGCGCATGCTGTTCGTCTACCTGCCGGCGCTGCGACTCCTCTATACCTCTGATGAAATCCAGCAGCGCGCGTCCGGCGACTTTTTCATGCCCGAGTACTTGAAGGAAGTACAGGATGTGATCACGCGAGAGGGACTCGCCGTGGATCGCATCTTCAGCATGCACGCGCGGCCGATGCCGTGGAGTGCGATCGAACGTGCGCTGGCGCCGTTTCGGTGACGTCCTATGATAGAAATTTCGCGGCGAGACGATCCGCTGTGCGCGCGCCTTCGACGTCCTTCCCGGTGAGCCCGCCTTCGCTGTGCGTTGAATACGTCAGGGTCACGCGCTTGTAATTGATGGCGACGTCGGGGTGGTGATCGGCCGCTTCGGCGTCGAACGCCAGCCGCGTCGCGAACGCTATTGCGTCCGGAAACGACGCGAAGGTGAACTGCCTCCGGATGGCGTCCCCCTCGCGCGCCCAGTTCGTCAGTTCCGCCAGCGCCGTTCGAATCTCATCCTCGCTCAGTCGCGTCGGTCGCATACGCGCAGCATAAACCCGAAACCTTCGGGAATACCGGCACGTCTAACGGTGTTAATATCCTAAACGGTGTTCAGAACTAGTATTTCATTAGCCACGTAAATCCAGCAGGATCAACGACTTGGGCGTCAAAGAACGGCACGACAGGGAACGCGAGGCGGTCGCTCGGGGAATTCTGGACGCAGCGCGCGAGCTGTTCGTAACCCACGGCTATCAGCACGTTTCCATCCGGAAAATCGCGGAGCGCATCGAATACAGTCCGGCCGCCATCTACGGGTACTTCCCGAGCAAGGACGACATCTTCTTCGCTCTCGCCGAAGAGGGCTTCCGGCTGCTCTTCACGACCGGCAGCCCCGTGTCGGAAGGCACCGATCCGATCGAGGACCTGCGGCGGCTGTTCTGGCACTACTACGAATTCAGCAAGACGCATCCCGAGTACTTCGCACTGATGTTCCTGGATCGCAGCGTGCCGAGGATCAGCCGCGACTGGGACCGCTTCGGATTCGTCGGCGAGATGAAGCACGACATGGTCGTGCGGATTCAGGATGCCACCGAGCGAGGCGCCCTTCCGCGCGGCACGCCGCCGCACACAGTGTTCCGCGTCCTGCTGACCGCCGTCCATGGCGCCGCGACATTGCGTCTGTGCGATCGTCTCGCGCCCGGTGAAGACGGTGACGCGCTCGCGCGCGTCACTTTGGAGACCGCTATTCAAGGCCTGCGCGCCGGAGCCGCGTTGAACTGCTCACTCTCTCCCTGCATTGATCCCGATAACGAGGAATGACCGTCATGATTCGTCAGTTGCGCTTCATAGTGTTTCTGGCCGCCGCAGCCGCTGCAATGGCATCCGCTGCCTGCCTCGGTGGTAATGCCGGCACCGCCGCGGCAGCTCCCCAGCCGGCGCCGGTTGCCGTGCGAACGGCGGTTGTTTCATCGCAGGCCATCGATCGCTTCGTGCGGGTCACCGGCTCGCTCGCCGCGGACGAACAGGCGGACGTGGCGGCCGAAGCCGCCGGACGCGTCGTCAGCACCCCTGTCGAACGCGGAACGCACGTGGAGGCGGGAACCCCAGTGGCGCGCATCTCGGCGACCGAAGCCGACGCGTCGCTGCGTGAAGCCGAAGCGAACGCCGCGCAGATCGAAGCGCGGCTCGGCCTGACGGCCGGACGGCCGTTCGATCCCGAACGCGTTCCGGAGGTGTTGAACGCAAAGGCCGCGCTCGACTGGGCCGAGGCCGATCTCAACCGAATCAAGTCGCTGCTCGATCAGAAGGTCGTCTCGCAGGCTGAGTACGACCAGAAGCTCGCAGCGGCTCGCGCCGCGCGACAGCAATATCAAACGGCTGCGAACGTGGCGCAGCAGTCGTACCGTTCTCTCGAGGCGGCGCGCGCGCGCGTCGATCTCGCGAAGAAATCCGCCGCGGATACCGTCGTTCGTGCGCCGTTCTCCGGCATCGTCGCCGAGCGACTCGTGACCGCCGGGGACTACGTCACGAAGGGCACGAAGGTCGCGACTGTCGTCCGGGTCGATCCGCTTCGCGTTCAGCTGACGATTCCGGCGCAGTACCTGGCGCAGGTGTCCGAGGGTCAGGCCGTCCGCCTGAGTGTCGACGCGTATCCGGAAGAGGTCTTTCCCGCCCGCGTTCGGTTCGTTTCTCCCACGCTGAAAGCGGACCAGCGGGCGCTCACGGTCGAAGCGGTTGCGTCCAACAAGGACGGTCGCCTCAAGCCGGGACTCTTTGCGACCGCGCTTCTGCAGCAGCCCCATCCGGCGCCGGCACTGCTCGTACCCGTCAGCGCGGTGGAGGTCATCTCGGGTACGCCGCGGACCTACGTCGTCAACGGCGACACGGTCGAAGAACGGATCGTCACGACCGGTGAAAAGGTCGGCGACCGCGTTGAAATCGTGAGCGGCGTCAAGGCCGGTGAACGCGTCGCGGCAAACCCGCGCGGGAAGCTCGCCGACGGCGTCCGCGTCCAGATCGAAGGATAAGGCACGTCCATGCAGTGGCTGGCATCCATCTCCGTCAAGCGCCCCGTCTTCGCGACCGTGCTGATTCTCGCGCTCACCGTGGTGGGCGCGTTCGCCTTCACGCGGCTCGGCCTCGATCAGTATCCGAAGGTCGACTTTCCCACCATCGTCGTCACGACGGCAATGCCCGGCGCGGCGCCGGAGGAAGTCGAGACGGAGATCTCCGACAAGATCGAAGAAGCCGTGAACACGGTCAGCGGCATCGACGAACTGCGGTCCACCTCCTCTGAGGGCGTCTCGACCGTCGTCGTCTCGTTTCTCCTCGAAAAGGATGCCGACATCGCGGCGCAGGAAGTGCGTGATCGCGTCAATCGTGTCATCCCGCTCCTGCCAAAGACCATCGATCAGCCGACCGTCGAGAAATTCGATCCGGATGCCGCACCGGTGCTGACGCTCGCGGTCTCCGCGAACAAGCCGATCCGCGACATCACGGAATACGCCGACAAGACGCTTCGGCGGCAGCTCGAGAGCGTCAACGGCGTGGGCCAGGTACTCGTCGTCGGCGGCAGGCAGCGCCAGGTGAACGTCTGGCTGGATGCGGGTCGGCTCCAGGGCTACAACCTCACCGTCACCGACGTGTCGCGGGCGCTTCAGGCGCAGAACGCCGAAGTACCCGGAGGCCGCGTCGAAGCCGGTCCTGAGGCGCTGACGCTGCGGACGCGTGGGCGCGTGCAGTCCGTCGAGGAGTTTGGCGACATCGTCGTCAAGCAGCGCGACGGACACCCGATCCTGCTGCGCGACGTCGCGAGGATCGAAGACGGGATGGCGGACGCTGAAACGAAGGCCAACATCAGCGGCGCTCCCACCGTGCTGTTGACCATCCGCCGGCAGTCCGGCACCAACACGGTTGAAGTGGTGGAGGCGATCAAGGAACGTCTCGACGACCTCAAAGCGCTCACCCCGCCCGGGTACGAGATCCGCGTCGTCCGCGATCAGTCGGAGTTCATCAAGGCTTCGATCGACACCGTCGAGGACCATCTCGTGCTGGGGTCGGCGCTCGCAGCGATCGTGGTCCTGTTCTTTCTCTGGAACTGGCGGTCGACGCTGATCGCGGCAATCGCGATCCCTACGTCGATCATCGCGACCTTCGGATTGATCTGGTACGAAGGCTTCACGCTGAATTCGATGACGATGCTCGCTTTGACGCTTGCGGTGGGAATCGTCATCGACGACGCGATCGTTGTCCTCGAGAACATCTACCGCTTCGTCGAGGAGAAGCAGATGCCGCCGTTCACGGCGGCCATCGAGGCGACGAAGGAAATCGGCCTCGCCGTGCTGGCGACGACGCTGTCCCTCATCGCGATCTTCGTTCCCGTCGGCTTCATGGGAGGGATCGTCGGACGCTTCATGAAGAGCTTCGGCCTGACGATGTCGTTCGCGATCCTGGTATCGCTGCTCGTGAGCTTCACGCTGACGCCGATGCTGTCCGCGAGATGGATCAAGGTGCCGAGGAAGAAAGAGGGCGATACCCACGGGACCGGGTCGAAGGACAGCCGGGTGTTCGCCGCCGTCGATCGGCGGTACTCGCGCACGCTTTCATGGGCCCTCGCGCACCGTGGGATCGTGGCGGGCATGGCGGTGCTGGTGCTTCTCAGCAGCGTTCCGCTGTTCGCGGTCGCGAAGAAGAACTTCCTGCCCAACGATGACCAGTCCCAATTCGAGATCGCTCTGAGGGCGCCGGAAGGCACGAGCCTCGACTCGACGGAGATCATTGCGAACCGGATCGCGGCTGACGTGCGGCGGCTGTCGGACGTGGACTACACGCTCGTCACCGTGGCGGACGATCCCGCGCAGACGCAGAACGCGGGAACGATCTACGTACGATTGAAGCCGCTGTCAGGACGCTCGCGGGATCAGTTCGCGGTGATGAACCAGGTGCGGGATGGCATCCTCCCGACGTTCGCAGCGGCGCATCTGCGGACCGGCGTACGGCCGATCGCGACCATCGGCGGCGGCGGCAACCAGAACGCGGATATTCAGTTCACGATCAGCGGTCCGGATCTGAACAAGCTGCAGCACTACGCCGATTCCGTGGCCGCTGCAGCGCGCAGCATGCCCGGGGTCGTGGACGTCGATACGTCGCTGAATGTCGGGAAGCCCGAGATCTCGGTGCACATCGACCGGCTGAAAGCGTCGGACCTGGGCGTCCAGATCGCGGACTCGGCGGAGGCGCTGCGCCTGCTCGTCGGCGGGGACCAGGTCACGACCTACGACGAAAACGGCGAGCAGTACGAAGTGCACGTCCGCGCGCTGGGTGCGCAGCGCGCTTCCGCGGCGTCCATCGGCGAGCTGACGGTGCCATCTTCCACCATCGGGAGCGTGCCGCTCAGGAACATCGCGGATCTGACCAACGGCACCGCGCCAAGCAACATCGACCGTCTCAACCGCCAGCGCCAGGTCACCGTGTTCGCCGGGCTCCTTCCAGGCGCGTCGCAGACGCCTGCGATGGACGCCATGACAAAGGCGGCGGATGCGCTGAACATGGGAGCGGGTTACAGTACTACGTTTGCGGGACGGTCGAGAGAGCTCGGCCGGGCGGCTCAGAATTTCCTGATCGCGTTCGTACTGTCGCTGGTGTTCATGTACCTGATTCTGGCGGCGCAGTTCGAGTCGTGGCTGCACCCGATCACCATTCTGCTGTCGCTTCCGCTCACGCTGCCTTTCGCGCTGTTGTCGATCATCATCGCCGGGCAGTCGCTCAACATCTTCTCAGCACTGGGGTTGCTCGTGTTGTTTGGAGTCGTCAAGAAGAATTCGATCCTTCAGATCGATCACGCCAACCAGCTCAGGGAGCGAGGCATGGAACGCGATGCGGCAGTCCTGCAGGCCAGCCGGGATCGGCTGCGGCCCATTTTGATGACGACGTTCGCCTTCGTCGCGGGCATGATTCCGCTGGTGCTCTCGAGCGGCATCGGGGCGGGCACGAATCGCGCAATCGGGTTCGTGATCATCGGCGGACAGTCACTCGTGCTGCTGCTGTCGCTCGTCGTCACACCCGTTGCGTATTCGCTCCTCGACGACCTCTCGCGGCTGCGCGTGCGGTCGTGGCTGCGGTTCGGGCGCGCGGCCACAGCGACGGCTGGAGCGCTTCTGATCGCGCTGGCGATCCCCGTCCGGGCGAACGCGCAGACAGGGACCCAGCCGTCGCCCGCGCAGGCGGCGCAGGCGGCGGCGCCGGCGCAGACCTCCGCCGCGCTGGCCCTTACCGCCGAGCAGGCGGTGCAGATGGCGACCGCGAACAATCCGGATCTCGTGGCGGCGGGGTACGAGCCGCGCATTACCACCGAGCGAGTGGCCGAAGCGCGAGCCGTCTTCCTGCCGACATTTCAGAGCGGCTTGCAGAAGAACGTCCAGCAGGCGCCGCCGACGAGCGTCTTTTTCGGAACGCAGGGTGTCCGGACCGATCTCTGGACGGGCAACGTCGGGCTGGTGCAGCAGTTGCCATGGGGGGGCGCCAGCTACAACGTCTCGTGGAACTCCGCGCGCACGAACGCGAGCAGCACGCTGTCCAATTTCAACCCGTCGGTGACCGCCAGCCTGCAGGGCATCGTCTCGCAGCCCCTGCTCCGGAATTTCAGGATCGATCCGTTTCGCGCGCAGGTCACCACGGCCGAGCGCACGAATGACATCGCGAACATCGGACTGCAGGAACTGGCCACGACAGTGACTGCCGGCGCGGAGCGGGCGTACTGGAACCTCGTGCTGGCGAACGCCGCCGTCAGCGTGCAGCAGCAGTCGCTGGACCTTTCGCTCGAGCTCGAGCGGACGAATCGCGCCCGGGTGGACGTCGGACAATCTCCGCCGCTCGACCTCGTGTCGGCGCAGGCCGAGGTGGCGCAGCGTCGCGAGAACCTGATTGTTGCGCAGACGCAGGCGAGGCAGGCGGAGGATGAACTTCGGATCCTGGTTCTCGACCCGAAGAGACAGGATTACTGGTCCGTGCGGCTGCAGCCGACCGACGTCGTGCCTCCGATCGGTCCAGTGGTCGACATCGACGCGGCGGTGCGCAACGCGCTGACGCAGCGCACCGACCTGCAGCGCACGCGCAAGCAGATCGACATCAGCGAAACGCAGGTGACGCTCGCGAAGAACCAGGTGCTGCCGGATCTTCGGGTGAACGCGGAGTACTTGACCAACGGGCTCGGCGGAACGGAACTCATTCGCACCGGCGGGTTTCCGGGAACGATCACGCCGGGTCCGGGCACGGCATTCGGAGATGTGCTGCGGCAGGTGTTCGCATCCGACTACCCGACGTGGACCGTCGGCGTGACCCTGACGTATCCGCTGGGTCGCAGCGTGGATCGATCGCTGCTGGCGCAGTCGGAACTCTCGCGCGAGCAGTTGCAGGCGTCGCTCCGCAGCTCCGAGCTTCACGTGGTGCGCGACGTCCGGCAGGCGGCGTTGAATGTCGACCAGAATCGGCAGCGGATTGATACGACGCGTGCCGCGCGCGAGCTGCAGGAGCAGCGGCTCGATGCCGAACAGAAGCGGTATGAAGTCGGGATGTCCACGAACTTCAACGTCATTCAGGCGCAGCGCGATCTCGCGGTGGCGAGAAACAACGAGCTGCAGGCGCAGCTCGACTATCAACTCGCGCTCATCGCCTTCGAGACGGTGCAGCGCGTGAATCCGTCCGGGGCGCTCGCGTCGCCTGTCTCCGGCGGCACGGTTACGATTCCTGCGACGTCGTCGTCGACGACCACCACCGGCGCGACGGTCAGCACGACCGGTGCGACCACGACCGGGGCAACGACGACGGGCGGTGGCGGCGGCGGACTGTAAGGGCGTCAGGCGGGACGCGCGTCCTGGCGAGCGAGGCTGCTTACCGGAATCGTCCCGGCGCGAATGGCTGGAGCGCCGGGTCATCGCGATCGGCGGTCACGATATCGGCGACTGCGGCGGCGGTGATCGGCGCGAGAAGTACACCGTTGCGATAATGGCCTGACGCGTGGATCAACTTCGCGATCGCGGGGTCGCGGCCAATGGCCGGCAGATCATCGGGAGTCGCCGGACGCAGTCCCACGCGGACTTCGAGGAACGCCGCGCCCCATCCGCCCGAAATCAGATCGCAGACAGCGTCGAGAAGATCGCGGACCCCTGCGGCGGTCGCGCGCTCGTCGAAGCCGACGTCCTCGACCGTCGCGCCAACGAGCACGGTCCCATCGAGCCGCGGCACTACATAACACTCCGGTCCCCACACGATCACGTCGAGCGGGCGCTCATTCCACCCGAGGTGCAGCAGCTGGCCGCGCACCGGACGAATCGGCGGGACCGTCGCGCCGTCGATCGCGATGCCGTTGGTCCATGCGCCGGCGGCAAGGACGACGAACGAACCCGCGAGCGTGCCCGCGCCTGTTTCCAGTGTGAACCCGTTCGCGTCGCAGGTGATTCGCCTGACGCGTGCGGAGTGAAAACGGACGCCGCGGCGTTCTGCCGCGCGTGCGAGGGCGTGCGTGAGGTCGTGCGCCGACACGTAGCCGTGCGCCGGCGTGAAGAGCGCCCCCTCGACGGATGCGAGCGACGGCAGGCGCTGGCTGACCGCTGCCGAATCGAGCCATGTGCGGCCTTGGAGACGCGTGCCCGACTGCGCGCGGAGCTCTCCGGCGTGCGGACGGTCGAGGGCGATCTCGAGTGTACCGATGCGGCGATACTCGACGTCGAGACCGGATTCGGTGCGGATGGCGTCGACCCAGGCGTCGTAGAGCGCGAGACTTCGTACGCCGAGGTCGAGCAGCGGGCCCGCGTCATGCGCCTCGACGTACGGAGCGAGCATACCGGCGGACGCCTGCGTCGCGCCGGCACCAACCGCGCGGTCGTCGACGATGGTGCATGCGACGCCGCGGTCTGCGAGCTCACGCGCGATGGCGCACCCGATGACTCCTGCGCCGACGACGATCGCATCCACCGTGCGATCTTATCGCGCTGCGCGCGCGGCCCCGGAAAAGGGGACAGCCGCCATTTTTTTGCAAAAAAGGGGACTGTCCCCATTTTTCGCAAAAAATGGGGACAGCCTGGTCAACGCTACGGCGGTAACACCTCGTACACGCGAGGACGACCCGGTCCACGCGTCGCGTGTTGGAGTCCATGCGCCGCCACCACCCGAGCCGTCCATTCGTCATCGCCGATAGGCAGGCCTTTCTTGATCCGACGTCCAATCTCAGCCGTCGACTCCTCGCCGATCGATTCATGGACGAACTGAAGCCACGCTCTTGAGCGTTCGATGACGTCGGGTTCCAGTTTCGGCCGTCCGGGACGTTCCGCGAAACGCCACAGGCTCGACCACTTGTAGTCGTCAGCGCGCTTCACCAGCCCCGCAACGAGCGGGTTCGCCTCCACATAACGTGCAACCCTCAAGACTTCAGGACCGCTCTGCACGATGACGTTCCGATACCGTCCCTGGTAGATGTGACCGGGACTGGAGGGGCGGTGTTGTCTCAGGTACCGCTGAATGTGCAGATTCATCAGGAGCTGCATGTACGCAGAAAGATCGATCCCCTTGTATGGCCAGAGCAGCAGATGGAAGTGGTTTCGCATGATGCAGTAGGCCAGGATCCGCATGGGGACGCGGCGCGCCGCGGCGGCCATAAATGCAAGGAATGCAGCGAAATCGGCGCGGGTGTGAAAGATCGTTTCGCGGTGGTCGCCGCGGTTGATCACGTGCTGGACGAAGCCGTCCGGTGAGATACGAGCGCGTCTGGGCATGACATGGCGAGGGCAAGCGACATGCCTGCGCCAGTACGCGCGATGACGATCACCGGCTGTCCCCATTTTTTGCGAAAAAAGGGGACTGTCCCCATTTCGCCTTATTCGAAGCGCGTGAGGGTGGCTTCGAGGATGCGGGTGCGCCGATCGGCGCGGTGCCACTGCACGAGAATCGGGCTCTGATACCGGCCGTCCGCAATGACGCCGCGGCCATCACTCTCGCGCACGCGCAGGTTGACCGAGCGCTTCATCCGCAGGAACCGTCCTGCCGGCACGGCAATCGCCCGCGCGAACAGACGCTCCAGCAGCGATTCGCGCAGCCCGGTGACGTCGAGAACCTGGTTCATCGCACGCACCATGTCGTACTTTGCGTAGTCGAGCGCCTTCGACGGAATCGCCCGCGGATGCGCGAAGATGCTCCGCCCCTTCTCCGCCGCGAAGCGGAACGGATTGCGCAGCACGTCGGCGAGGTCCTGCCGCATCAGCAGCGTTTCGTACTCGTTCACCGTCAGGCCGGCCTGACGTTCGCCGCGCGCCAGCTCCAGCCTCACCCGTCCCGTCGTCACACCGTGCCGCGTGACGAGCGTCACGATCTCGTCGTAGATCCCCAGCCGCGGATCCTTCAGGTTGATCGAATCCACCGGATGATCGGAAACCGGCACCGGTATGCGAATGCGACCGACTTCCTTCTCGCGATTGAACCCGACAATCGACGTCAGGCGACGCCGCGGGCGGCCGTTCGTGACGCCATCGAGATCGACGAAACAAACCGCCTCGTCGCGACGGTTCACGTAGCTCACACACGTGCTCAGCCCAGCCGCCATGAAGGTCAGGTGCGAGTCCGCATTCTGCGGCTCGACGGCGCGCTCTTCGGTCGTCAAATCCTGACGCCGGTGCAGCTGATCGTGTTCGTATCCGGCGCCTTCCGGGAACATGGCCCTGAACGCTTCGACATACGGCGCGACGGTGTCGCGTTCTCGGGTCAGACGCGCCGCGAGACTCTGCTCGAGATATCCCGCCGTCGTGTGAAAGGAATGGTACAGATGGCGCGAATAGCCATCGAGCAGGTCGCCGTGGTCGACCCGCAACCGCCGCCTCACATCGATGATGTCGAAGCGGGACCGCGGTGTCAGTTCGAGCGTGACCTCAACTGGGGACAAGGACATTACCGTTCCGACACACTAGTGTAACTGAACTCAACTTTGCAATGCAAAGGATTTCTACTCCCGTGTACAGAAGGGTTTAGTCGCCCCCCGCCCTCAACGGGCCGCCGGCGCGACCGCCGGATCCGCCGCCGTCCTGCCGGCGTTCAGGTCGTTCCAATTCAGGATCGCGTTGAACGCCAGGAAATACGTGCCCTGCGTCTGCCATCGCCAGAACGGCCGGATGGCAAACGAGACCACGTGGCCGTCACCGAGCGGAATATCGACGAGTTGCGCACGATTCGCCAGCGCCTCGCCACCGGCGAGCGTGCCTGACAGCAGCATGTCATTGGGATTCGACGGGAACTCCATGACCACGCGCGGCGCGTCCGGCAGCGCTGCGCCCGCACCTTCGCGGCCGCCGGCACCACGCTGCCCACCCGCCGTTGCGCCGCCTCGGCCGGCTGCTCCCCCCGCTCCGCGGCCGCCACCGCGCCCCCCGCCGAGCCCTTGACGGACGGCCGCAACGTCGGCCGGAGACGGCCGCGTCGTGAGATTCTCCGGCTCGGTGCCGAAGTCCGGATCGTAAGCCGCCAGCTGCTGCTGCGGCGCAGACGCCATCGGCGTGATGTTCATCCCGACGCCAGGGATCTCCTCGCCGCCGCCGAAGCCGCCGCGACCGCCAAAACCACTGCCAGCGCTGACGGCCAACACGGGATCCTGATTGAAGTACACCGGAACTTCCTTGCCCTGGTAGCCATAGAGCAGCGGGCTGGTCTTGTCCGTGAAGATTCCCCGCAGAATCGATCCGCGAACGAACAGCCTCGACGGATTCTCGACCGCCACGCCGCTCGTGACGTGGTACTCCGGCAGAATCGTCGATGTCGACCCTTCGGTGATGAGCGTTCCGCCCTGCTGGACGAACTTCACCAGCTCGATCAGTCCCTCATATCCCATGCCTCCACGAATGTCGTCTGACGAATCGTTTGCGCCCAGACTGGGGAACTCCGCTGATTTCTTGTAAGGGAGCGGCGTGTTGCCGACCTTCGGGATGCCGTTGACCTGCGACTGCGCTGTCCCGCCGACGTGCGGGAAGATGATCACGTCGTATTTCTGGCGCAGGTTGCCCTCGCGCAGCTTCACATCGCCGAAGTAGGTATAGGGCACGCCATAAGTGTCGAGCGCCGCTCTCACCCATCCTTCATCCTGCGTGCGCGACCAGCTGTGGACGTAGCCGATGCGCGGCACGTCGAGATCGTGCACGCGTACCGAGGGCGCCGACGCGACGGCATATGCAGTCAGACCCAGTGCCTTGATCATCGGCTCGAGCGCAGCGCGGTCGGCGTTCGGAATGATGAACGCGCCGGCGCGAAGCGTGCGGCCGTTCACGTCGAAATCGCTCTCGGCGGCCTGCATCTTCACGTTCGCATTCGCGAACCGGAATCGCATCAGGTTGTTGTCAGTCGTGTGCTCGACGATCAGGACCGGTCCCGTGCCTTCAATGCTGCCAGGCGCCTGGACGTCGGTGGTGATGAGCGTCATCGGCTGCTCGAGCAGCGCCTTGCCATTCTCGCCGACCGTTTTGATCGACACGTTGCGCATGTACTGGAACGTCCAGCCGGTGTCGTCGTACGGACGCGGATTGGCCGGCGCGTAGTTCTGCACCGAGAAATACATGTCCGCGATCGTTCGATACGGCTGATCACCGCGGACGATGTAATCGCCCGGCTTGACGTCGATGTCGCCGGCCTTGTAGGCGGCGGCAGCGCGGTGAATCTCGAGACCCTGCGCGCGCAGGTCGTTCACGGCCTGGGCCGCGTCCGCCTTTCGATACTGCGCGGCAGGAATCACCCACGCGTAGATGGGCCCTGTCTTTCCCTTCTCGACCGCTCGCTTGTTCTTCAGCCAGTAGTTTTCGAGATACAGCTCCTTGTTCTTCGCGACGTGGCTCAATGCAAAGAGCGCGGCGGATTCCTGGATGTTCGTGTTGTTCCTCGGACCCCATTTGATCGACGGCAGCGGGGGATTTGGACGGAACCACTCCCGGCTCGTCGTCGTCGCTCCGGGGGTGACGGTATAAGGATCCGGCCCATAGCTCTGAACCTCGTAGAAGCGTCCAATCGCGTTGTGGCCGTGCGCGATGAAGAACATGTAGTTGGGGACCCACCCGTCGTAGAAGCCGTACGTCCACACGCCCGGCACCCCGCGCTTCGTCATTTCCATCACGTCGTTCTCGGCGAGCATCCACCACTCGTCGATCGTGATCGGATCGATCGCGTCGTTGTAGGGACCGGTTCCGGTCGAGGCGTAAAGGTACGTCTGCGCCTCGTGCAGGTCGTGCAGGACCGTCGGTTTCCAATCGAGGTTGGCCTTCTCGACGTTGCGGGTCAGCGCGAGGAACTGCCCCATACCATCGCGGTTGTTGTCGTGCTGAACGTATTTGCCCCAGTACATCAACTGCAGGCGGGGCGCGCCCGCCGGCTGCTTCTTGTTGAAATAGTAGGTGTCGACTTCCTTGTCGCGGCCGTCGGTCTCGACAACCGGCGTGATCAGCGTGATGACGTTGTTGCGGATGTTCTGGATGAAGGGCGTCTCCTCGACCGCGAGGCGATAAGCCAGCTCCATCAGCATCTCGGGGCCGCCGGTCTCCGGCGAATGCATGCCGCTATTGAAGTAGTAAATCGGCTTGGCAGTCTTGATCAGCTGTTGTGCCTGTTCCTGTGTTGTCTTACGCGGGTCTGTGAGCTGCGCGATCATCGACTTGTATTTGTCGATATTCTTGATAGTCGCTTCGTCGGCTACCGCCGCGAGAATCATCTCGCGGCCTTCCTCGCTCTTGCCGATCCGCCAGACTTTCACGCGCGGCGATGCTTTCGCAATGGCATCGAAATACCGATTGATGTCCGCGTTGTGCGTCAGTTCGCCGGGTGTGCCGGGCATATGGCCCAGCACTTTCAACGGCGTCGGCACCGTATCGGATGCCGGAAGATGATCGACGAGCTCGGTCGTAATCCGCGGGTCTTGCAGGTATTCCTTGATCTTCGCCGTGTAATCCGCGTCGAGCTTCTGCTTCTGGGTGACCGGGTGCGATTGCGCCGCCGGGCGGCTCGCCATGGTCGCGGCCAGCGCCAGCGCGATCGCTACGCCGGCAGAGCGTCGGGACCCTCGCATGAATCCTCCAATTGCCGTGATCCAGATGCGCCCCGATCTCCCACTCCCAGTTCCGAAGTCGGTGTCTGGGAGCTGCGCGTTGGGAGCCGTGCGTTCTGGTCCGGGCGGGTTTATAGCACAGGATTTGCTAGTGCACCAGGCATGCTGGCGCGCTTCAAAGTACCTCTGAGCTGGATGGACGTCTTCAAGCGCACGGGCCGAGAGGCGTGGACCGACAACATCTTCGATCTGGCAGCGCAGCAGGCGTACTACTTCTTCTTCGCACTCTTTCCGGCTCTGCTGTTCGTCCTTTCGGTCGCGAGCTTCTTTCCGCTGGCATCGCTGACTGACAACGTGGTGCAGATGCTCGGGCGCGTCGCGCCACGAGAGGTGATCGACATCATCAACACGCAGCTCCGGCAGCTGGCCGAGAAGAACAGCGGCGGACTGCTGACGTTCGCGTTTCTCGCGACGGTCTGGAGCAGCTCTGGCGCGATGGTTTCGATCATCACCACGATGAATACCTGCTACGACGTGACCGAGTCGCGTCCGTGGTGGAAGACGCGGATGACGGCGGTCGGGCTCACCGTCGGCCTGGCCATGTTCATTCTCGCGTCGATGTTCCTCGTCCTTGCCGGCCCGGCGTTCGCCGAACATCTTGCGAATTCGATGCATCTCGGCGACGCATTCAAGTGGACATGGTGGATTCTGCAGTGGCCCGTCGTATTCGCGCTCGTCGCGACGGCGATCGGCATGGTCTATTACTTTGCGCCGGACGTCGAGCAGGACTGGGTGTGGCTCACGCCAGGCTCGCTGCTGGCCACCGCGCTGTGGATTCTCGTCTCGCTGGGCTTGAAGCTGTACTACCAGCTCGTGCCGAATGCCAACGCGAGCTACGGCGCGATCGGCGGAGTGATGGTGCTGATGCTCTGGTTCTACGTGTCGGGACTGGCGCTCCTCGTCGGTGCGGAACTGAACTCCGAGATCGAGCACGCGTCGCCGTATGGAAAGGATCCTGGCGAGCGCGTAGCCGGCGAGAAGAAAGCCATCGGCGCGCGCGCCGAGCGCCGGTACGAGGAGAAGCGCGCGAACGGCGAGATTCCGATCAAGCCGATACCCGAGGACGTCAACTGCGATATCGACCGGCCGGCGGCGGCGGAATCGCCGAAACCAAAGCCCAGTGATCTGCTGATTGGAACGATCGCGCTGCTCCCCGCAGCACTCGCGGCTGGCAGGAGAATCCGCGACGAGTTGAAGAAATCAGCGTGAGGACGTCCTGCCGTTCGACGGTTGGTGCCGCCTGCCGTCCGACGGTTGGTCCCGAGAATCCCGCGACTCGTGGAACGGCTACCGGCAGACGATCTGCGGCGGCGGCTCCCACGTTCCAGGACGACGCTTGCCGCCATTACCCCAGTAGACCGGCTCCGCTTTCAGGCAGTTCGCCGGAACCGGCACGTTGACGCGAACAGCCGCTCCGGTATCAGTCGTCACGATCGTCGATATGCGGTTGTGATGACGGTCGCCGGACACGACCGGCACCGCAACGGGAACGGCGACGGGCACCGGCACGGGAACCGGCACCTCGCGAATTTCCGTCACGTTGCCATAGTCAACGGGCGGCGGCTCTTGATCGAACTGCGCATCCTCCGGCATCGGCGACTGCACGTCGGATGGCGGCGTGCTGTCGTCCCGGCCCGCATGAATCATCGCCAGTAGAACGGTGTCGCTGACTCCCGCCGCCTTCATCGTTTTCACGGAGTCCGCATCGAGCGTGTAGACGCGGCGATCGACGTCGATCAACGCAAGCAGAACCTGGTCCGAAACACCCGCCTTCGACAGTTCGATCACGTCCTGGACGGTCAGCGCGTCTGCGCGGTTTGCGAACGACATCGCGGCAATCCCCATCACGATCATCAGACGACGCATGGAACCTCCCGTACTCCCCTATAGTGCAACGGCAGTGCCGGCCGAAATACAGTAAACAGGGCCTGTCAGGGAAACTACAGCGCCGTGGGGTCCTGCGGGGAGGACAGCGACTGTCCCCGCGGCGGCGGTCCCCCTGGTGGAAACGGCTGTTTCGCGGCAGTTTCTAGAGGGTACGGGCCTTGCTCAACCGGCTGACAGCAATAACGACAGGACGATCCATGTTTTCCAAGCCTCTGGTGTTCGGACTATTGGCGCTCGGCAGTTTGACTGCGGCTGCCGGCGGCGCGTACGTCGCGGCGAGACACAATGCGGCCGAGGTTCAGGTCACTTCTGAGCCGATCACGGCCCCAACGTCGGCCTCGACGCCCACCGCGGCCAAGGACCAGGGCGTCCGTGAAACCGAAGCCACGGTTTCACCCGCTCCGCCATCAGCCGCCCCGGCGCAGACGCCAGAGCCTTCGACGCCTGCTCCCGCGGCGTCGGTGAAGGCAGCCCCGGAGCGCCATGCGGCAGCAGAGCGTTCTTCTCCGACCGCGGCTGCAAAGTCGCACGCGGTGAAACCGCCGGCGTCATCCAGGCCGGTCGACGTCGTCGCGAAGAACCATCCGGCACAGACCGCACCAGCTGGCGCCCATCCGGTTGCGTCACAGGTTCCCCCGGCGCCAGCCGTCGAGTCATCGCCTGCGCCCGTGCCGTCGGTGCCACCGCCATCAGCGTCGGAGCAAACGAAGAGCGCCGCGGCTGAGGCGCCCCGGGCGCCGCAGTTCGAGGAACTGGTGCTGCCGGCGTCTTCCGTCATTGGGCTGCAACTCGAGTCGGCGCTGACGTCAGAGCACGCACGCGTGGAAGATCGAGTCGAGGCACGCGTGACGCGCGACGTGCTGGTCGACGGGCGCGTGGCGATTCCGGCGGGCTCGCGCGTGCTCGGGTCGGTGACGCAGGTCGACCGCGGCGGTAAGGTCAGGGATCGAGCGCACCTCGCAATCCGGTTCCACACGCTGGTGCTCGGCGACGGCAGCGAAGTTCCGCTCCGGACGGAAACGATCATGCGGGACGGCGAAGCGCCTGCTGCGGACAGCACGAAGAAGATCGGCGGCGCGGCCGTTGGTGGCGCGATCCTCGGCGCCATTCTCGGCGGCGGCAAGGGCGCGATGATCGGCGGCATGGCCGGGGCCGGCGGCGGCACGGCGATCGTGATGGCGGGTGATCGGAATCCCGCCGCGTTCCAGCCCGGGACGATCGTCACGGCTCGCCTTGCGGCGCCTGCAACCATTCAGGTGCGCAGGCAGCAATGAAGCCGCGAACCAGCCGCGACGCGGTACCCTGTCGGTGTGGATGACTTCAGGCAGCAGGCACATCGCATCGCGGATTGGATTGCGGATTACCTCGAGCACTCCGAAACCTACCCTGTTCTCTCCGGCGTAGCACCCGGGTCGATTCGCGCCGCACTTCCTGTCTCGGCGCCTGAGCACGGCGAGCCGTTCGAGGCAATCTGGGCCGACTTCGAGCGCATCGTGCTGCCCGGCATCACGCACTGGAATCATCCAGGCTTCTTCGGCTATTTCGCGATCACCGGCAGCGCACCCGGCGTGCTCGCGGAATTCCTCTGCGCCGCACTGAACGTGCAGGCGATGCTCTGGCGGACATCGCCCGCTGCGACGGAACTCGAAGAAGTAACGCTCGGGTGGCTCCGATCGCTGCTGCGCCTCCCCGACACGTTCGAAGGCGTCATCTACGACACGGCCTCGATATCGACGCTGCACGCGCTCGCGGCGGCGCGGGAGGCCGCACTGCCGGATGTCCGCGGCGGCGGGCTCGCGGGACGATCCGATGTTCCCCGCGTCCGCGTGTACTGCTCCGAACATGCGCATTCGTCGGTCGACAAGGCTGTCATGCTGCTCGGCCTCGGTCGCTCGGCGCTTCGCCGCATTCCCGCGGATGCGCAGTTCAGGATGGACCCCCGACAGCTCGAGACCGCAATCGGCGATGACCGCCGCGCAGGCATCCTGCCGCTCGCCGTTGTCGCGACGGTCGGCACGACGTCGACCACCAGTGTCGATCCGGTTGATGCCGTCGCCGCGATCTGCAGCGGCGAACGCCTCTGGCTGCACGTCGACGCGGCGTATGCGGGCGTCGCCGCGATGGTTCCCGGCTGGGAATGGATTTTCGACGGCGTTTCCGCCGCCGATTCTGTTGTCGTCAATCCCCACAAGTGGCTGTTCACGCCTTTCGACTGCAGCGTGCTGTATTGCCGCCGCATGGACACGATCCGCCAGGCGTTTTCGCTCACGCCTGAATACCTCCTCACGCGCGAGGCGGGCGTCAGGAACCTGATGGACACGGGCATCCAGCTCGGACGCCGTTTCCGCGCGCTGAAGCTCTGGATGGTACTCAGGCACTTCGGCGCGAATGGTCTACGCGAGCGAATCGCCGAACACATGCGCCTGGCACGACTGTTCGCGGAGTGGGTGGACGCGAGCGATCGATTCGAACTGGCCGCGCCCGTTCCGTTCAGCGTCGTCTGCTTCCGGTTGAGGCAGGATCACAGCGACGAGGCGCATCAGCGCGTCCTGGATGAGGTGAATCGATCCGGAGAGGTCTTTCTTTCCCACACGAAGCTCGACGGTAGGTACGCATTCCGTCTCGCGATCGGACACCTGCGCAGCGCGGAACCCCACATCCGCCGCGCCTGGCAGTTGTTGAACCTGGCCGCGGACAACTCCACTGTTTAGGCCCTGTTCCGGGGCATATCGATTGCACTGGCCACAGCGGGTTCATACAGGCGGCCTGACGCGCCGCATACGCAGGAGTTGTCGATGTTGAGAAAACTGATCGTTACATCCGCTATGTGCGCCGCGGCGTTTGCCGCCGCGCCGGCGACCGCGTCTGCTGACTGGGTCATCACGCCGTTCGTCGGCTGGAACTTCGGCGGATCTGCGGACGTGAATAACGCCATCGCTGGAGAGAGCTTCTCCAACCAGTTCGAGCACAAGATCAACTACGGCGTGTCGGTCGCTCAGATGGGCGCCGGCATCATCGGATGGGAAGCGGATTTCGGGTACTCGCCGAACTTCTTCGAAACCGGGACCGCCACGAACAACGCGTTCGACTTCACGAACGACAGCAACGTGACGACGTTGACCGGCAACGTCATCGTCGGCGCGCCGCTCGGCGGTCATGGCGGATCGATCCGGCCGTATGCCGTGGGCGGCGTCGGCCTGGTTCGCACGAACCTTCAGGACGCGACCGGATTCTTCGACGTCACGACGAAGAACGATTTCGGCTTCGATCTCGGTGCGGGCGTGATGGGTTACTTCACGCAGAACGTCGGAATTCGCGGTGACATCCGATACTTCCGCTCGTTCACCGGATCGAGCGACAACACGACGGGTCTGGGGCTGAGCAACTTCCACTTCTGGCGCGGATCGCTGGGTGTGGCTTTCAAGTTCTGACGGCGGGTAACTCCCAACGGCCAACTCCCGACTCCCCCGGCGCGAGGGGAGTTGGGAGTTTTCCTGTACGCACGTGGATGGATCGTCGACTCGAAAATGCGCTTCACGCGTGCGCAGTCTCCAACCACGCACGCGTCTCTTCGAGCGACGCAGCGACAGCGAGCGGATGCGTCGACTGCGGCGTCAGCTTTCGCTCGACGGAGTGCGCCGGATTGAGCACGTCGCGGACGTCTGCGTCGAAGGCCTCTGAGTGAGTGCGCCACTCCTCCAGCGTGAGGTCCTCAAACGTCCGTCCCTCCTCCAACAGGCGGCGGACGATGACACCGACGACTTCGTGCGCAGCGCGGAACGGGAGTCCTTTCGCCACCAGATAGTCCGCCACGTCAGTCGCAAGAAGAAACCCTGAAGCCGCGCGCGTAGAGGCTGCCGCGTTCATCGCGAGTCCCGAGACGACGGTCCGGACCGCGTGCAGGCATGCGATCCAGGTGTCCTCGGCGTCGAACAGCGCTTCCTTGTCCTCCTGAAGATCCTTGCTGTATCCGGACGGAAGGCTCTTCATCGTGGCGAGCCACCCGGTCAGGCGGCCGATGACGCGTCCGGCCTTTCCGCGCACCAGTTCCATCGGATCGGGATTCTTCTTCTGGGGCATGAGACTGCTTCCGGTGGCGGCGGCATCGGCCAGATCGAAGAAGGCGAATTCCTCGGCGGTGAACAGAATGAGATCTTCCGCAATGCGGCTCAGATGCACGCTGCCGAGCGCAGCGGCGTGGAGAAGAGACGCAACGAAGTCCCGATCGCCGCTCACGTCGATGCTGTTGCGCGCCACACGCGAAAAACCGAGCGCAGCAGCCAGCGCGGCGGTGTCGATCGCGTAATTCGTCCCGGCGACGGCGCCGGAGCCGAGCGGAAGGTCGTCCGTTTCGGTCAAGACCACGCCGAGACGTGAGTGATCCCGTCGCAGCGCCGCGCAGTGACCGAGGATGAAATGTGCGACGAGGACCGGCTGCGCCCGTCGCAAATGCGTGTAGGAGGGCATCAGCGAGTCGCCCGCGCGGCCGGCGAGTTCGACGAATGCGTGAACGAGCTGTGCTATCGCCTGCTGGATCACGGGAATCCGCCGGCGGACGTACAACCGGAGATCGACGGCAACCTGTTCGTTGCGCGAGCGGCCGGTGTGCAGCCGGCGCCCGGCGTCGCCGATGCGCTCGATCAGCTCGCGTTCGACGAATGCGTGAACGTCTTCGTCGCCCTGCGCCTCGGTGACGAACGAGGGCTCCCGCTCGGCGCGTTCGAGGATCGCCGCCAGCCCGGCGTCGATCTTCCGCGCGTCCTCCGTCTGAATCGCACCTGCCGCCGCCAGCGCCGCAGCCCACGCGCGGCTGCCACGGACATCGTCCGAGAGCAGACGGCGGTCGAAGCGGAACGAGGCTCCGAAGTCGAACAGTTCGGCGTCGGGATCGCCGGCAAACCGGCCAGACCACAGGTGGGCCATCAGCGACGCTCCAGAGCGGGCGTGGAGACACCCGCGTGGCGCGCGACACACGACACGATCGCGCATCGCCCCTGCTGCAGGCGCATCGACACGATGCCTTCGGGCGGTGCATCGGCGATCGGCGCCGCCGCGGTCAGTCCGCCATATGCGAGTTCGAGTACTAGCGCCGCCGGCGCTTCGACCCGCGATCCGTCCGCCAACCGGATGCGGCCGACACCATGGGCTCCCGCGACGGTCTCCAGACTCTCGATCGCCTCGACGAGCGACATCTCGATCCCGTTTATCGAATGGAGTCGACCTCCGACGAACTCGATCTCGAGCGATGCCCCATCGGCGGGAGCAGCCGCCGCGTCGATGGTCAACTCGAAACCCGCCGTCGTGCGCAGGCGGGCGGAACTCCACAGCGTGGCTTCATCCGCGGCCGAGATCCCTGCGGCTGCCCCTGGTGCCAGCACCTCGAGATCCGGCGCGAGCCGCTCGACGGCATCGGCCACGCGGCCGGCGTCGCTGCCGCTCCATTCGTGCGCAACCGTTGCCGCTCCCTCGATGCGCGCCACTTCCACGAGCTTGGCGGCGAGGAGCGGCACGAGCAGCTCGCCCGGATGCGCCGAGACGATGCGGCCGCTCTGCACGGACGGCCAGAAATAATCGCGCGCGAACTCTTCGCGTACGTCGAGGACGTGGGCGCGGGCGGCCCCGCTCGCCAGCGCACGCTCGCGGACACCCGTGAGATCCTGCCCCTGGCCGATGTCGAGCGTCAGCGTGACGACATCGCGGCGCCCTGCCAGCGCGCGAACCGCTTCCGCGGCGACGGCACTGCCTGAAAACGCCTGCACAACGCGATCGTTGTTCATAATCCCTTTGCCCATTCTTCGATCTCGGCTGCGAACCGCTTCGCATCCGCGTCGTTGCGGAAGATGACCAGGATCGTGTCGTCTCCGCCAATCGTCCCGACGACGTCAACACGCTGCGATCGATCGAGCGCCACCGCGAGCGGCTGCGCCTGTCCCGGATCCGTCCGAATGACGACGAGCTGTTGAACCGGCTCGACCCGCCGCAGAAAATCCGCCACCGCACGCCGGAGTGATGCTCGGGGATCCTGCGGCATCTCTGAAGGGGCAGCACGGCGGTACGCGCCGTCGCCGGCGCGTTTGACCAGGCCAAGGTCGCGGATGTCCCGGGAGAGTGTCGCCTGCGTAACTTCGATGCCGCGCTGGCGCAATTTGTCCCGCAGTTGCTCCTGACTGGATACCGGCTCCCGGTCGATGAGCTCGAGGACGAGCGACTGGCGATACGACTTCATGGCAAAGGAATGATTATACATACAGTCTTGCATACTCGCCACCGATAACGTTGACTAAGCGCGCGCTACCGTGTATATCTAGTCGTTCCGATGAATATGTATTCCGGTGTCGTGCGGGTCGGGGTGGCGGGGGCGAGCGGCTACTCCGGTATCGAGCTCATCCGTTTGCTGGCCCGACACCCGCGCACCGTCCTGACGGCCGCCATGGGCAGCCCGGGGGCGGAGCCTCGGCGCGTCCGCGCGCTGTCGCACGTCTGGGACGGGCCGGTCCAGCCCCTCGATACCGATGCGCTGGCGGGCGACTGCGATGCCGTGTTCCTTGCCCTGCCCGAACAGGCGTCCGCCATCGTTGCGCCCGATCTGCTCGCGCGCGGCATGCGCGTGTTCGATCTGTCCGGCGCATTCAGGTTGAGGGACCTCGACGCGCGCCGCCACTGGTATCCGCACACGCCGGATGCCGGCGTAACGCCGACCTACGGTCTCACGGAACGCTACCGCGACAGGATCGCGGCGTCCCGCTTCGTCGCGTGTGCCGGCTGCTATCCCACCGCGGCAATCCTGGCGCTCCAGCCGCTCATCGCGGCCGACCTGCTCGAAGAGCCGTTCGTGATCGATGCGAAGTCGGGCGTGAGCGGTGCTGGAAAGACCCCGACCGAGCGCACGCATTTCAGCGAGTGCCACGGGAGCCTCTCGGCATATGGCGTGTTCGCACATCGTCACGCGGCGGAGATCGAGCAGGAGCTTGGCGTTCCCGTTACGTTCGTGCCCCATCTGCTGCCGATCGATCGGGGCATTCTCGAAACGATCTACGCGCGCCTGCGCCCCGGCGCGACCGAGACCGATGTCGCTCGCGTCTTCCGCGCGGCGTATGACGACGCGCCGTTCGTGCGCCTGACGGGCTCGGAGCTTCCCGAAATCAAGCACGTCGCGCACACGAACTTCTGCGACATCGGATGGCGCGTCCACGAGCCGCGGCGACAACTCGTTGTCGTCGCGTGCATCGACAACCTCGTGAAGGGTGCGGCCGGACAGGCCGTGCAGAACTTCAACGTCGCCTTCGGCTTCGACGAAGCGATGGGGCTCAACTGAATGCTCACTCTGCTCAAGCTCGGCGGCGAGCTGCTGGAAGACGCCAGCGCGATAGCGGTCGCGGCGGACGGCATCCGGTCGCTTGTCGCCGCAGGACCCGTGGTCGTCGTCCATGGCGGCGGGCGCGCCATCGATGCGGATCTCCGCGCGCGGGGCGCGGCGCCGCGCTTCGTCGATGGCGTTCGCATCACCGACGCTGCAGCACTCGACAGCGTCGTCTCGGTACTGGCGGGACGAATCAACACCGCCCTCGTCGCGGCGCTTGGTGCGGCGGGCGTGGAGGCCGTCGGGCTGACGGGAGCCGACGCACGACTTGCCGTCTGCCGGATCGCCGATCCCATACGGACCGCTGCCGGAGAGGACGTCGCCCCCGGGCTCGTCGGCATTCCGTGCAACGACAACGCGCCACGGCTCCTGCGCGATCTGCTCGAGATCGGTTACGTTCCCGTGATTGCCACGCTCGGAACGTCGCCTGACGGCACACTTCTGAATGTCAATGCGGACGTCCTCGCCGCGCACCTGGCTCGTGCGATCGGTGCGGAGCGCCTGATCATCGCGGGCTCGACGCCCGGCGTGTATGACGCGACAGGCAGCACCTGCGCATGGCTCCACGCGCGTGCCGTGCGCGACATGGTCGCTGGGGGCGCCGCGCGCGACGGCATGGTCGTGAAACTCAACGCCGCGCTTGCGGCGGTCGATGGCGGCGTGCGGTTGGTGCGCATCGTCGACGGGCGCGACGCGAAATATGCCGATGGCCGGGGAACAACGATCGTCGCGGCTCAGGAGGCCGCAACAATCCGATGTTGACGACTGTTCAGGATCCCGCTGTTCTCGACGCCCACGTCCTGCAGGTATACCGCCGCTCGCCTGTCGTGTTCGAGTCGGGGAAGGGCTGCGCGCTCTTCGCCAGCGACGGCACGCGGTACCTCGATCTCATCTCCGGTGTCGGTGTCGCGTCGCTCGGCCACGGGCATGCGCGGCTTGCGGCTGCGCTCGCCGAGCAGTCGGGAACGCTGCTGCACACATCCAATCTGTTCCATCATCCGCTGCAGGGAGAGCTGGCGACGAAGCTCGCGGAGCTGTCCGGTCTGGACCGCGTTTTCTTCTGCAACAGCGGCGCTGAAGCTGTCGAGGCCTGCCTCAAGTTCGCGCGCCGTTACTGGCACGCGCAGGGGGCACCGCGCTCCAGAGTCGTCGCGCTCGAGCATTCGTTCCACGGCCGCACCGCGGGTGCCCTGTCGGTCACGTGGGATGAGCACTATCGCGCCCCGTTCGCGCCGCTCGTTCCGGGGATCGTCTTCGCGCCGGCCGATGATGCCGGTGCGTTGCAGGCAGCAATCACGAATGACACCGCTGCGGTGATCGTCGAACCGATTCAGGGTGAAGGAGGAGTCCGCCCGCTGCCGCAGGCCACGGCGGAAGCGCTGTCGGCCGCGTGTGCGCGTACTGGCGCGTTGCTCATTGCGGACGAAGTGCAATCCGGGTGCGGACGAACGGGAGTGCCGTTCTATTCGCAGCGTCTGGGCTTGCGGCCGGATCTGATGGCACTTGGAAAGGCGCTCGGGGCCGGCGTTCCGATCGGCGCGGCACTGTTTTCGCGGAACGTTGCAGATGCTGCACGTCCGGGCGATCACGGCAGCACCTACGGCGGCAATCTTCTCGCCTGCCGCGCGGCGCTGGTGTTCCTCGAGGAGCTGACCGCGAATGGGCTTCTCGCGCACGTAGCCACAACCGGTTCGTATCTCGAATCGAAGCTACGCGCAATCGCGGCGCGGCACGCCTGCGTGAAGTCCGTTCGCGGCGCCGGGCTGATGTGGGGTCTCGAACTCGACAAGCCTGCAGCCGGAGTCGTTCAGGATGCCTTCGAGCGTCATCTGTTGATCAACCGCACGTCGGACACCGTCGTACGGCTCCTGCCGCCCTTCGTCATCACCGAGCGCGAAATCGACGAAGCGGTCCCGCTGCTCGAGGCGGCGCTGTCTGCGGCCACCCAGGAGACTCGCTCATGAATGCCGAACTTCGCGTCGGAACACTCGCTGACGCTGCAGCCATTCACGCACTCATCGCCGCCAACGTCGCTGACGGGCATCTTCTCCCGCGCTCGCCGGAGGAGATTGCGATGCACGCGGACCGGTTCATCGTCGCCATCGCCGATGGGGAGCTGATCGGCTGCGCGGAGCTGGCGCCGCTCAGCGATCAAGTCGCCGAGGTCCGTTCGCTCGTCGTCAGCGAGAAGTCGCGCGGGCGCGGAACGGGTGCGGCGCTCGTGAACGCGGTGGCTGCGCGCGGACGGGCGCTTGGCTTTCTGACGCTGAGCGCCTTCACCCATCAGCCATCGCACTTCGTCCACCTCGGCTTCTCGATCGTTCCCCACGCCTGGGTCCCGGAAAAGATCGCGCGCGACTGCGCCGGCTGCGCGCTCTTCCGGCGGTGCGGGCAGTACGCGGTATCCCTCGCGCTTCGTCACGGCGCAGGATTGCGGCTCGTCGAGGTCGTCGCGGCACCTCGAATCGCCGCCGCGCGCCGCGCCAGCGTCGAGCGCCTGCGCCTGATTGAAGAAGGACCGGCGCGGGAGCGCATTCCGGCATGACGGTCGCCGACTGCAGCTTTACTGTGCTCGACGGCGCGGTGTGCGCCCCCGCCGGCTTCGTGGCCGCGGGCATCGCCTGCGGCATCAAGAAGTCCGGCGCCCCGGATCTCGCGCTCATCGCGAGCGAGCGCACCGCTGCGGCGGCCGCCGTCTTCACCCTGAACAAGGCACAGGCGGCGCCGGTCCTCGTGTCCAAGGAACGGCTCGCCGCCTCAGGCGGCCGGGCCCGCGTTGTCGCGATCAACAGCGGGTGCGCCAACGCGTGCACCGGCTCGGACGGTCTCCTGGCGGCACACGCGATGGCCGACGCCGCCGCGGCGGCCGTTGGCGCCGGCCGGGCGGAGGTCCTGATCGCGTCGACCGGCGTGATCGGCGTCGCGCTCGATCGTCATCGGGTCGTCGCCGGAATCCTGAGCGCCGCGAACGGTCTCGAGGCGCACGGCGGCGCTGCCGCCGCCCGCGCAATCATGACGACGGATCCGTTTCCGAAGGAGGCGGCCATCGCCGTCGAATCTCCGCATGGCCGGTTCGTTGTCGGCGGCATCGCCAAGGGCTCCGGCATGATCGAGCCCATGATGGCGACGATGCTCGCCGTGGTGACGACGGACGCGGACGTCGAGCCGTCCCTGCTGCAGCGCGCGCTCACCCAGGCGGCCGACGTGACGTTCAACGCAATCTCGGTGGATGGCGAATGCTCGACCAACGACTGCGTCTTTGCACTGGCGAACGGCGCGAGCGGCGTGAAGCTCGGCGCAGCTGACAGCGGGCTGCTGGTCGAAGCGCTGCGACGCGTCTGCGAGCCGCTGGCGCTCGGCATCGTTCGCGGCGGCGAGGGGGCCACCAAGCTCGTCTCGGTGCGCGTGACCGGCGCGCAATCCGACGCCGAGGCGAAACGCGCCGCGCGAGCGATCGCGAACTCGCCGCTCGTCAAGACGGCGATCCACGGCGCAGATCCGAACTGGGGCCGCCTCATTGCGGTGGCGGGTCGCGCCGGCGTCGCGTTCGCGCTCGATCACGCCCGGGTGCGCATCGGCGACACGATCCTGTTCGCCGACGGACGACCGTTCGACGAGCGGTCGGAGGAGGCGTCACGGCACCTGCAAAACGACGACATCGCGATCGAAGTCGACCTCGGAACGCAGGAGGCCGGCACGGCACGGATGTGGACGTGCGATCTCAGCGCCGAATACGTGCGCATCAACGCGGAGTACCGAACATGACCCGTCAAGCGGCCGTCCAACCCGTGGCGCCCTGGGTGCCGACACAGTTTCTGTCCATCCTCGATCTCTCGCCGCGAGAGCTCGAGACGTGTCTCGACCTCGCCGCGTCGATGAAAGCGGCGCGACGCGCAAACACCCCGCAGGCAAAGCCGCTGACCGGCCAGCACGTGGCACTGCTCTTCGAAAAGCCATCGCTCCGCACCCGCTCGACGTTCATGATCGCGGTGCGGGAACTGGGCGGCGAAGTCATCGAACCGCCGGCGGAAGTGGCTCTTGGCGGTCGCGAGACGCTGGAGGACGTCGCCCGCAACCTGGAGCGTTGGGTGCACGGCGTGGTGATCCGGACGTACGGGCAGGACCGCCTCGAACGGTTCGCCGCTGCAGCGCCGAACCTCTGCGTCGTGAATGCACTCACGGACCAGGAGCATCCCTGTCAGGCGCTCGCCGATTGTCTGACACTGGTCGAGCAGTGGGGCTCGCTCGAAGGCCGGACGATCGCCTTCGTCGGCGACGGCAACAACGTCGCCGCGTCGCTCGCGCAGGCGGCCGCGATGCTCGGCGCCCGCGTCATCGTCGCATCGCCATCAGGATTCGCGCTGCCTGACGCGGTCGTGAAGAGCGTCGCAGCGGTCGCCCGATTCGGCGGCGGGGTGTCCGTGTGTCACGACCCAGTGGCAGCCGTTGCCGACGCGGATGCAATCTACACGGATGTCTGGGCGTCGATGGGGCAGGAAGCGGAAGCGTCGGCGCGGAACGGGATTTTCCGTCCGTTCCAGGTCAACGCGGAACTGATGGCGGCCGCGCCGCCCGACACGCTGTTCATGCATTGCCTTCCCGCGCATCGTGGCGACGAAGTGACCGACGACGTGATCGATTCGGCGGCATCCGTGGTGTTCGATCAGTCCGAGAATCGACTTCACACCCAGAAGGCGCTCCTCGCACTCCTGGCGGGCGTCTAGCCGAAGCCTCCGGCGAGGCAGGCTCTTCGCTTTCGACTTCGGCCGGGACCTTCGCGGGACGACGGACTTCGGACAGCTGACCCGTGCTACCCTGCCGCTTTCATGCGCCAGGTCGTCATTCCGCGGCACGGCTCTCCGGATGTGCTCGAGTTGCGCGAGGCGCCGGTGCCCGAACCCGGAGAGGGCCAGGTGCGCATCCGCGTGCGGGCGGCGGGCGTGAACTTCGCCGACATTCTGGCGCGCATCGGCCTGTATCCCGATGCTCCCCGTCCGCCGGCCGTCGTCGGATACGAAGTGGCCGGGATCGTCGACGCCGCCGGTCCCGGCGTCAACTCGCCGCACGCCGGCGATCGCGTCGTCGCCCTTACCCGCTTCGGCGGCTACGCCGACTACGTCGTCGTTCCTGCGTATCAGGCGTTCCGGTTTCCGGACGCGCTGAGCGACGCGGAAGCGGCGAGCGTTCCCGTCACCTATCTCACCGCGGCGATCGCCTTGTACCGTATGGCGGCGATCTCTTCCGGCGACACGGTCCTCGTCCACAACGCGGGCGGGGGACTCGGCATCGCTGCGGTGCAGCTCGCGCGGCTCCGGCGAACGATCGTGTACGGCACGGCGTCGGCAGCGAAGCACAGCGCGCTCGCGTCGTTCGGCGTGGAGCATGCGATCGATTACAGGCACGCCGACGTTCGCAACGAGATACTCGAGCTGACCAAAGGCCGCGGCGTCGACGTGGTGCTGGATCCGATCGGCGGGCGCAGCTTTGGAGAGAGCTACCGGATGCTCGCGCCCATGGGGCGGCTGGTGATGGTCGGTGTTTCCTCGGTTGCGGGCGAGCGCAGGAGCCTCGGCAGGATGCTCCGCGCGTGGTGGACGATGCCGAACTTCGGCCCCCTGTCGCTCATCAACCGGAACCGCGGTGTCTTCGGACTGAACGTCGGTCATCTCTGGGACGAGCGGCGCCCGCTGCAGTCGCTGATGGAGCTGATCCTTCAGGAACTCTACGCCGGACGTCTCAGTCCCGTGGTATCGAGAACCTTTCCGCTCGAGCGGGCCGCGGATGCGCATCGCTTCATCCAGAGCCGCGCGAACATCGGCAAGGTCGTCCTCACCACCTGATGCACATCCGCAACCGGACGGGGGACGCGGCAAGAGCCGGCGCCGCGGCGGCCTTTCTCGCCTGCGTCACTGCCGCGTATACCTGGCCGTTGTCGCTGCATCTCACAGACGCGATCCCGCACGACACCGGCGACCCTCTGCTTGTGACGTGGATCCTGTGGTGGTCGACCCACGTCATGCCCTTGACCGAGCGATGGTGGAATGCACCAGCCTTCTATCCTTCGCACGGTGTCTTTGCGTTCTCCGAGACGTTTCTCGGGATCGCCCCGATCACCGCTCCATTCTTCTGGCTGGGACAGCCGCTCCTCGGGTATAACGTCGCATTTCTTTTGAGCTTCTTCCTGAGCGGCGTTTCGGCGTACGGGCTCGGATTCGTCCTCACCCGCCAGCACGGCGCCGCGCTGGTCGCGGCGGTCGCGTTCGCATTCCCCCCGTTTCGGCTGACGCACCTGGCGCATCTGCAGATGCTTTCCGCGTTCTGGATGCCGATCTCGATGGTGGGCCTGCACATGTATTCGGAAGACGGCCGGCTCCGCTGGGCCATCCTCTTCGCGGGCGCATGGCTGTTGCAGGTGCTCACGTCCGGCTACTATTTCTTTCTGTTTTCGGTGCTTGTTGCGCTGTGGCTCGCAAGATTCGCGCTGCGGTGGACTCCGAGACGTCTTGCGACTGTCGCTATCTGCTGGGTCGTTGCCGCGGCACTGGCGATGCCGGTGCTCGCAGGGTACAAGCGAATCCAGGCGTCTTACGGTTTCCATCGCACACCGTTCGAAACCGCATACTACAGCGCCGATATCGCAGGCCTCGCGAGCGCTGCGCCGGAGTCGCTGATCTGGAACCGCGTGCATGCCGTCGATCAGCTCGAATCGCAACTGTTTCCAGGCGCCACGATTCTCCTGATTCTCGTTGCCGGGATCGCCGGCGCGCGCGCGCGCGGAGCCGACGCGGAGTCGCGCTCGACACGACAGCACTTCGCGTTCTACACAGTGGCGGCCGTGGCGATGTGGACGCTGGCGCTCGGCCCGCGGCCGGCGTACAAAGGCCGGCCCATCGGCGTGTCGGGGCCTTACGAGATTCTGATGCTGCTGCCCGGATTCGACGGCATCCGAGTGCCCGCCCGATTCTGGATGATTTCAATTCTTTGCCTGTCCGTGGCGGCGGCTCTCGCCGTTGCGCGTACGAAATCCGCAGGCATGCGGCGTCTGCTCGTGGCCGCCGCTGTCGCCGGTCTGCTGCTGGACGGCTGGCCCGCGGCCATGATGCTCTTTCCCGATCCGGGGATGCAGGTCACGCACTCCGCCGCCGTCGCACGCCTGATGCTCCCTTTGAGAGCAACCGAAACCGAGGCGATGTACGGAGCCATCGCGGATGCGCGTCCGGTGTTCAACGGCTATAGCGGATACGTCGCGCCACAGCACTATGCGCTCGGGGACCTCCTGGCGCGTGGAGAGACGGAGATCTTTCAACACCTGGCCTCCGGCGGACCGATCGAGGTCGTGGTCCGCCATGAGTTCGACCTGGAGCATCGATGGCGCGATCTCGTCGCGTCCGTGGACACGGCGAAGATGACCATCGTGACGCCGGGATGGACCGTCTACGAGATTGCTGCCGCTCCGGCCATGGTGACTCCGCCGCTCGGTCCGCGGCTTGCGATAGCCCGTGTCGAAGCCTCGACGAACACGAGGGACATCGGCGCTGTCCTCGACGGAGATCTGGTCTCCCGATGGCATGCACCGAATCAACTGGGACAGGAAAGCATCGTGGTGGATCTCGGATCCATGGAGCGCCCGGCCGCGGTGGTACTGGCGCTCGGCCGTTATTCGTCGGAGTACCCGCGCGTGTTGGAGGTTTCGATTTCCACGAACCGATCGGTTTGGCAAACTGTATGGACGGGTGATACCGCGCTGGCCACCTACGACGCGGCGGTCCGCTCGCCGCGAGACGTCCCGCTGACGATTCCGCTTCCCGGGCGCGACGCGCGATATCTGCGCCTCGCGCAGATAGGGAGTGACCCGGATCGTGCCTGGTCGGTCGTCGAGCTCGAGGTGAGCCGTTGATTGCTCCGCGGATCACTGCCTTCCTCGGCGCGGTCGTCATCGTCGTTGCGTTCGGTCTCCCGCTTTTCGTCGACCTCGGTGGGAATGATTTCAAGGGTGACGAGCCGATCTATGCGTTCGCCATCGACCGAATGCTCGATCAAGGCGACTGGCTGAACCCGAAGTCGATTCCGTTCGACAACGTCGCATTCCTCGAAAAGCCGCCATTGAAGTTCTGGCTGGTCGCCGCATCCGTCCGCGCCGGTCTCATCCCGCAGAACGAGTTCGGATATCGAGTCTGGGACGTCCTGTTCGGAATTGCGGCGTTCCTGTACGTCTATGCGATCGGGCTGAAAATGGACGGCGTCGTCAGCGGCCTGACGGCAGTACTCGTATTGTTCGCCTATCAGCGGATCGTGCTCGATCACGGATTGCGCAGCAACAATATGGAGGCCGCGCTCGTGCTGTCGTATTGCGGCGGCATGTTCCACGCGCTCTGCTGGGCGGACGCGACGACGCGCGGCCGGCGCTGGCTGCATGCGATCTCAGTCGGACTCTGGTTCGTTCTGGGGTTCATGACGAAATTCGTCGCGGCCGCGTTCCTGCCGGTCGCGCTCATCGCGATGGCTGCGCTTTCGCGCCGCTGGCGTGCGAGGCTGCTGGAGGACTGGCGCGCGTGGACTGCGACGACCGTCCTGACTGCCGCACTGATCCTGCCGTGGTTCGTTTACCAGTTCCACCTTCGCGGCAGAGAGTTCTGGGCGGTGATCTTCGGTCTCCACATCATGACGCGGTTCACGTCGTATCTCGACCCGAAGCACGTACAGCCGTGGTGCTTCTATCTGACGACGCTCGCATCCGACCTGTCATGGGCGCACGACTTGATTCTGGTCTGCGCCGGCTTCGCGTTCCTGACATTCCTGGCGGTCAAACGGCATTCGGATCCGGCAAAGCTGCTCCTCGTATGGTTCCTGCTGCCGATGGCCGCGATCTCCGCCGGAACGTCAAAGCTTTATCACTACGCGTATCCGTTCGTGCCGCCGCTCGCGCTTGGCGCCGGACTCATTCCGATGGCGGTCATCAGGACGGCGCAGAACCACCGTGACGGGATTTCGCGACTGCTCGAGCGGGTGTGGCCGCCGCGCAGGTCTGACGCCATTCCCCTCTGGCTGCGCCGCACGCTCGTCACCATCGCGGGCATCGCCGTCGCGGTCGGGATGCTGACCATAATCTTCGGATCGGTGTGGATCAGGATTGGCGGTGTCACGCTGTTCCGGAACTCGACGATATCGCGGCCTCTGGGCGCCGCCCTTGTGCTGATGACGGTCGCGGGCTTCTTCCGTCTTATCCCTGTGGCGCTCGTTTCGGTGCTGCTCATCATCGTTCTGCCGTTCGATGCGTATCGGAACGTGAGAGCGCTCGAAGTCGCGCAGGTCGAGTTCGACGGAACACCGATGAAGACGCTGCGCGACTGTCTCCTCCGCGTTCAGAGTCAGGGCGCACCGGCGGGCGTATATGTCCACACGCCGGAGGAGGGTCAGTGGAAGTACGCGTATTACCTCCGGGATCCCGGGTGGCGCACCGATGAAGCGGCTGACGACAGCAAACTGGGTGAGCGGTTGCTGAGCGCGACAGGCCGGCGGCCGGTGTT